>CAZHTJ010000052.1:0-30599 GCA_964535525.1 uncultured Acidobacterium sp.
GTCGCCGGCGGGGATCGCGATCAACGGCAATGCCAACGCCAACTGCGCAGACTGTAATTAAGGGTATGCGTGTTGCAATGCGGCAGAATTGACTTAGCTGGATCGAGGGAAAGAGGAGCCTGATTATGACGTCGACGTTGCGGCCTCGCAGCATTCAGGGTGAAGGGATCACCGTTCAGGATGTGGAGACGGAAACGCTTCTTTACGATGGGCGCACCCACAAGGCGTGGTGCCTGAACCGCAGCTCGGCGTGTGTCTGGCGGCTATGCAATGGGCAAAACACGGTGGAGCAGATCGCGGGGCTGGCGGCTGTAGAGCTGAGTTCACCATTTACAGAGGATCTGGTCCTCCTGACGATCGAAGAGTTGCGCGAGAAAGGGCTCGTGGAGGCAGGCGCGGTGGAAATTCTTCCGCAGGGGATTTCGCGACGAGAGATGATGAGCAAGATCGGCTTGACGGCAGCAGCGCTGCTGCCGGTGGTTGCAGCGCTGACAGCCCCGCCCGCCATGGCGCAGGGCGGCTCGGTAGGCACCGTCGTCGGCGACGGCGACGAACCATAACGGTGGCTGGCCGGCAACCTGGGATTGTGGAACGGCCCTGGTGGACGCAAAAGAGTGCTGCAACGCTCAGTAAGTATCAAGACCGGGTCGCGGCTGGTGCCGGGGTCGTTTGATCGATTCCATCAGGCATGAACTTCAACGTAAGTGGTGTACGACTCATCCTCGAATTGGCTGAACGGGAGCAGCCTGAGGAGAGAGCCGCTGTTGTTGTCTGCCTGCCACGCAAATTGCCCTGGGAGTTGACGTGCCGCGAGCAATTGCCGGCGCGTGATCTCTGGTGGGGTCGATGTAAGCAGGAACAGGACCAGCGGGCCACGCACGAGCGCGACGACGTTGGGGTGGTCGGCGTCGATGTGTTCCAGGCGGAGAGGCATCGGCAACCGAAGCTGGACGCTGTCGCCGTCGTTCCACCGGCGATAGATGGCGGCGAAGCCGCGCTTCTGGGGCGCGGCGACGGGGTTGCCATTGACGCGAATGACGGGTCTGGCTGAGTTGCCGATTGACCAGGCTGGGATGCGAACGCGCAGAGTGAAGGTATCGGGGCGCGAAAGTCTCAGACCGAGGTGGATGTTGCCGTCGAAGGGATAGTCACCGTTCTGGGTGAGGACCAGTTGTGCGCCACCTGGCGTGACAGCGCGGAGCGAAGAGGGGTGGTAAAGATTCACGAAGATTCCCTCGGGGTCGTGGAACCAGGTCATGATGCGATAATCCGCAGCGACCTGAGGTAGGGTGCCCGAGCAACAGGGCCATGCGTCCGGGAAATATGTCTTGTGCGAGGAGAAATTGTAATCGGAGTAATAGAAGGCCCGGCCATCCGGCTGGAGCTGCTTCGCTCCGAGGACGGTGTTCAGGAAGACGCGTTCCATACTGTCGCCGTAGCGGCTATCAGCGGTGACGCGGAGCAGATAGCGGGTGAGCTTGAAGTGGGCGTAACTGCCACAGGGAGTTTCGAACCCGCGATGGGTTCCGCTCAGACTCGCGTAGAGGGCGCCGCTGCCGGGAGCACTGAAACTTTCGTTGGGTCCCCAGCCACCGGTGGCAAAACTCTGGGTGGATTCGATCATGTCAAAGGCATTGGAGGCGGCGCGCAGGTGTTTGTTGCTTCCGGTGGCGATCCAGGCCTGCATGGCTGAGCTTAATGCGTTACAAAAGCTATAAGCGTGATGGTCGCCGAGGACATTTATACCTTCGGAGAGCGGGTCGAAGTAGGTGCGATCAAGAAGGTAGCGACGGGCGAGACGGAGATAGCGATCGCCGGCATCTCGCTGCCAGGCGAGATAGAGGTTTTCCGGAAGCGTGTAGGATTCGTCGTAATTGTCACCAGGGTTCTCGCCTCGGGACGCGCGCCAGCGACTTTGCGGCTCGCCGCGATCGAGAGCCTCGGGAGGAAGATGGGGCTCGGCGGCGTCGGTAGTCCGATCGAGGAGCTGGAGAGCGTTTGGAATACCCGCGAATTGGTGAGCGTCGATCAAACCGATAACTATCTTGTCGTAGTTATAGGCGGGAAAGCGGAAGTTGGCATAGAAATGGCCGGAGATCGCGGCTCCGTAAAGATCGACGAGCCGGCCGAGGCGGGCGTGGGTGCGCGCATCGCGCGTAATGGCGTAACCGCGCGCGAGGGCGGAGATCCACTGGCCGGTACAGTGACCCGGAGCAAATCCATGTCCGCCGCTACCCGTCTTGGTCAGGGGTAGCTCGTCGTACCAGCCGCCTAACTCGGGACCAGGCGCGGGCAAGCCGGCGCGGAGACGCCAGGGCTTAAGCAGACTATCTTCATTCAGAGACATCAGGATGCTCTGCGTGTGCTCGAACTGGTTCTGCGCGAGCCCGGGAGCGAGGTCGACATCGCCATAATCGAACTCGCCAAGCAAATCGGGGGGCGCCTCGGCGAGCGCAGCGAAGGAAAAAGGCGACCGAGTGCCGACAGCAGCGAGAGCGCCGCACCGAAGAGTGGATTCCAGAAATGATCTGCGCGAGTGCATAGCAGGGGCCTCCTAATGCGGGTTGGGTGGCTCAATAGCCTTCAGCGGCGTTCCGGACGATTCCCGAAGCGTGATGTAGCGATCGGCAGAGTTACCCGGAAAGCGTTCTTCGATGCCGCTCGGCCACAACACATCGATATGCTCGATGGCGGCGGCGGAACCGAGGCCGAAGTGGAGGCGGAGGTCGCTCGAAGAGAGATAGCTGCCGCCACTACGCAGATCCTGCACCCAGGTTTTGCCGCCAGCGGCGACGGTGACTCGCGCTCCGATGCCGTCGCGGTTCGAGCGGGTGCCCTCGAGAAGGACGCCGAGCCAGTGATTGGCATTTCGAGCCAGATTGACGAGGAGCAACGGCTTTTCGTCCATGTCGTTGACGACCGCCGATTCACGGCCGTCATTCCAGAGGTCGGCAATAGCGAGGCCCCGGGAAGGCATCGGCTCCGTACATCCGGGACCCGAGGCCGCGCTGACGTCTTTGAAGCTGCCGTTGCCCTGATTCCAGTAGAGAAGCCTGGGTTCCCGATAACTTGTGCCCGAACCGGCATCGACCTGGGGATATACATGTCCATTGGCGAGAAGTAAGTCCGGCCACCCGTCGTTGTCCACATCGACAAACATAACCCCCCAGCCAAGATAGTGCGTGTTGAGACTGAGTCCGGCGTCGACGATGCTCGGAGTGAACGTTCCGTCCCGGTTATTGCGATAGAGGGAGGAAGTATCGTCGGAGAAATTCGTCTTGAAGATATCCGACCAGCCATCGCCGTCGTAATCGGCGACGGTGGCTCCCATCCCCGCCTGTTCATTGCCGTCGTCGCTGAAGGCTACAGAGCTATCCACGGCGACATCGGTGAATGTGCCATCCTTATTATTGCGATAAAGAATGCTCGGCGTGCTGTCGCAGGCGACATAGATATCCGGCCAGCCATCGCGATTGTAATCAAGCGGCGCGACTCCAAGGCAGTAATGGCCGTTGGTTTTCGCGATGCCACTGGTGCTGGTGACATCCGAGAATTTGCCGCCGCCGAGATTGCGGTAGAGCAGGTTGTTGGTAAAGGCAAGACCGCGCGGGCCGCATTCGACAGGCATACCCTTCCAGATACAGTTCATCCGCTCGCCGGGTTTTGGAGCGCTCCTGAGATCGAATTGAACATAGTTGGCGACAAAAAGGTCCAGCTTGCCGTCGCGATCGTAATCGACAAAGGCGCAACCGGTACCCCACTTTGTGCCGTCCCCCGCGACTCCGGCTATCTCCGCCACCTGCTTGAATCGTCCGTTGCGTTCGTTGTGGTAGAGGCGATTTTTGCCATAGTAAGTCACGTAGAGGTCGTCATAGCCGTCATTGTCGTAGTCGCCGACGCAGACGCCCTGCGCCCAGCCGGGTTCGGCCAATCCAGCCTGAGCAGTCACGTCGGTGAAGGTTCCGTCGTGGTTGTTGTGGTAAAGATGGCTGGTGGGAGTATCGGGCGAGGCGGGTTCTCCGTCGAGGGTGCGGCCGCCGGTGAGGAAAATATCCGGCCATCCATCGCGATCATAGTCGAGGATGGCGACCCCACCTCCGGTCGTCTCGATAATGTAATTCTTTGCCGCGGCTTCGCCGTTGTAATTGTGCATGGCAAGGCCGGCCCGCGCAGCCACATTCACAAACCAGGCGGGTGGCGGATATTGCTTGTCGGCGGGCCAGGGAGTGGGACGGCGATCCGCGGTCTGCTTCGATCCGGATTGCGCGACTGTTGCGATGACCATCAGGAAGAACGCCGGAACAACAGCCCCAAATCTCATGACGCGGGTCATAGTAACACTACTCGACTGGTGAGACGCGCAGTATGCTGGTGGGTTATGAATTGCTCCATGATTGCGATGCTCCTGCTCGTCCTGGTTTCAACACTGCGCGCCCAGAATGTGTCCAGCAACGTTGCGAACGACGATGTGGCTCGCGCGCACGAAGCGCTGCAGCACGATCATCCCGATGAGGCCATTGCAATCCTGAAGAAATTGACCGAGCCCGAGTCACAACCGCAAGGTGCGGAGCGAGAGCTGGGACTGGCGTACTACCGCACGGGGAAACTCATCGAGGCGCGTGACGCGTTTGCGGCCGCAATGAAGCAGGATGCTCAGGACATCGAGGCGGTGCAGATGCAGGGTCTGACGCTGTATCGGCTGGGGCAGCCTGGCGCAGCGATTCCGTATCTTGAACGCGTTCGCCAGTGGACGCCAGATGCGGGCACGGACGCGAACTATGTTCTTGGACTCTGCTACCTGAACGCGAATCGCTACGACGATGCTCGCCAGGCGTTTGCAGCGCAGTTCGGCGAGCCGCCGGATTCCGGAGCGGCCTGGCTGACGCTGGCCACGATGCTGAATCACGCGAATCTGCCGCGACAGGCCGCAACCGAGGCGCAGAAGGCTCTGCAGATTTCTCCGGAGCTGCCGCTGGCGCACTTTCTGCTGGGCGAAGTGGCCCTGGTCGATTCGAACATCGACGAGGCGATTCAGCAGTTTGAAGCGGAGCGACGCATCAACCCGAACTACGCGCCGGTTTATGAGCGGCTGGGCGATGCCTGCCTGCGCGCGAACCGGCTGGACGAGGCACAGCAGGCGCTGACGAAGTCTCTGGCGCTGGACATGAGCAGCACCGGGCCGTTCATCCTGATGGGGCGGGTGTTATTGCGGAAACAGGAAGCGCAGACGGCGATCATGTATCTGCAACACGCGGAGAAGATGGACCCAGCTAACTACGTCACGCACGCGTCGCTTGCACAGGCTTATCGGCTGGCGGGCAATGCGGACGAAGCGAAGCGCGAGAACGAGTTGGCGGCGCAAAACCACCTGAACAACCAGCTGAAGCTGGAACCGGTGCAATAGCCGGCGGTGCGTGGAAGAGCATCGAGGTCTAATGCACGCGGATGGTGACCAGCCGTGTCTGGAGCGGAACGCCGCCTCCGATATTCGTTTGCAGCACGGCTTCGAAGGGGCGAATCTCGCCTTTGGGTCCCGTAATTTTTTTCAGGAGCAGGGCGGCACTATCGGGCTGGCAGACATAGTCGACAGCGGCCTGGGTGCCGAAGGTCGTGAGCCCGCTGAAGACGAGCATGCGGCGGCCGGGCTGAAGACCGGGCTCGAGGGCCAGAATGGCGTAGTCGGTGGTGAGGGGACGCTCGGGGCGCGAATAGACGGCGGGCTCTCCGGCGAGAGGATGAACGTTGACCACACCGGCAGAGTCGGGGTTGGCCACCATGGTGAAGTCGCTGGTGGGTTGCAAAACGCGGAGCGAGGGATTCTCGACGCGCGCGCCAATGAAGATGAGGTTGCGGAGCTGGGCTTCGTCCCAGGTGACGAGGAGGCTTCGCTTGAGGATAAACGTTTCATGATGGGCATCGAAGAGGCGGGTGAGGGTGTAGACGGAGGCTAGCTCTCCGATGCCGGTGTAGGTGTCGACATAGCCGGTACCCTCCGGCTCTTTGGCCGAATCGGGTGCGGCATAACGGAGGCCCTGAGTGGAATTGCCCTCGAAGAGCGCATTGCTGTAGATGACGAGAGGCGGATCGGCTGCGAGGAAGGGCCGCCAGAAGCTCTCCACCGAAGTATCAGCGGGAGCCGTCGCGTGCCAGGGACGCCAGATGAGGAGTGCGCAGAGGAGGCAAAAGGCGAGAAGGGCCAGGCCGAGCGTCCAGAGGCGCAAACGTGTAGAAGGAACAGGAATTTGACGTAGCGGAACGGGGTCGGCAACTGTCGTGGAATGGGACAGTGTGAGATCGGGCGAGTTGGCAGCCTCAGCGCGCATATGGAAAACCGGAAGGTAGTGGCCTTTCGGGACTTCCATGATGATGGGTTCGGCGGCACCTTCTTCAGAAAAATAGGCGGCGAGCCTCTGGCGCAGAAGGCGCGCGTGAGTGCGCACGATACTGTCTTCGCTGGAGTTGTAGCCGGGGGGGCGACCGAAGACCCGGATGCCGATTTGCTGCTCAGTGGCGTCTTCGGGAGCTTCCCGAATTGCACATTTAGCTACGTAAAACAGGAACTCGCACAGACGCGGGGATGATTTCAGGTGCTGGCTTGCAGCGATACGATTCGCCAGGGTCCATCGTTCATCGCCAACGATTAAGGAATCGACGTCTGGCAGTGCGTTACTGGCCACCATTGCAATCGGATGAAGTATGGCACACGGTAATTGACTGGTCAAATCACTGTAAAAAACGTTGTCAGCTCTGTATGCGGGCGCGAATACTCGGCGCGTTTGGCTGGGCGCTGCGCTCCGGCCTCACGCACGCAGGCGTTAGAAGAGGGTCCGTTCTCCAGGTTTGCGAACAACAGCGCGTTCAGCGCGGGAAAAGGCCGTACACATCAGGAGGCATGAGGCGATGATCGGGAAATCTTGTCAGGGAATCAGGTTGTTACGGCAATGCGTCAGCGGCGGCATGGGGAAGGCGATGCTGTGCGCTGCCCTGCTGATTGGATGCGGAAGCTTGTTGCAGGCACGCGGACAGGCGGTTTACGGGTCGGTCTACGGGACAGTCACCGATAAGAGCGGAGCGGTGATTCCGAATGCGACGATCACCGTCACGGATGTCTCGAAGGGGACTTCGACCACGACGCTGACGAATGAGAGCGGCGAATACCGGATGCAGCATCTGATTCCGGATACGTACCGAGTAGGGGCGGAAGCGAAAGGGTTCACAACCGAGACGGTGGACAACGTGGTGGTGTATGCGGACACTTCTCCGGAGGTGAATCTGCAGCTGACGGTGGGAACGGTGGCGCAGAACGTAACGGTGATGGGCGGGGCGACGCTGCTGCAGACGGATCGGCCGGATGTGGCCACGATTCTGAACGAGCGCGCCGTGGAAGATCTGCCGAACCTGAACCGCAACTTCACGGCGTTTGAGTTACTGACTCCGGGCACGACCTACATCGGATGGGGCCCAGGGGAGGGCGGCGGCAATCCGCAGCGCAGCCAGTCGATTGAAGTTGACGGCCAGCTGCCGTTCGCCACCGGATACGAACTGGACGGCACTGACAATCAGGAGCCGCTGAACGGCGTGGCGGTGATCAATCCGAACCTCGATTCTGTTTCCGAGATGAAGGTGACGGCGCAAAACTACGACGCGGAATTCGGCAAGGCAGTCGCAGGTCTGGTGACCGCGCAGACTCGTTCGGGCAGCAACGCGTTTCACGGCAGCGCCTTTGAATATCGGCGCTCCGATGCGCAGCAGGCGCGCGATCCATTTGCGAATGCGCCGCCGAATAACAACCTGGCTCCGACTCTGCACAATCAGTTTGGTGGTTCGGTAGGTGGCCCGATCCTGCACAATAAGTTGTTTTTCTTCGGGGACTATCAGGGCTTGCGCGAGAAAACGGGTGTTTCCACTCTGACGACCGTGCCTACCCTGAAGGCCGAGACGACTTGTACCTCCGGTGGCCCGTGCGACCTTAGCGATTATCTTTCCGTGGGCCAGATCTATAAGCCGAATTCGCTGACCGATGGCAGTAATGCGGGGCGGACGGCTTATGCCGGGAATATCATTCCGGCCTCGGATCTGTCGGCGGCAGCCGTGGCATTTTTCAAGCTGTTGCCGAAACCAAATGTGTCCACAACGGCGGTCGAAAATAACTATGCGGCTTCCGGCTCCGGTGTCTTTACGACTAACCAGCCCGATGTACGCATCGATTCGAAAGTCGGTGACAAGCTTCATCTGTTTGGAAAGTACACTTACTTCGGCGGGGCTCTGAGCGGGGCCCCGTTCTTTGGCGCAGCCGGCGGTCTCGGGTTTGGCTCGGGGGGATTCGCGGGAACCGATGCCTTCCACTACTCAAGTTTGGCGTCGGGCGGCGACTATGTGGTTTCGTCGAACTGGCTGACCGATTTTAGATTTGGCTACTATCGGATTTACAACAATACGCAGGGCCCGAACGGCAATCAGGCGCTGGGGAACCAGCTGGGCATCCCGAATGCGAACGTAGGAAACCTTTCACTGAACGGCGGCTTGCCGCAGTTCAATATCGATATCCCCGCGAACGGCGCCAATGGTGGGCAGAACGTCGAATACGGAACCTCGGCGAATCCAACGTTACAGCAAACCAGTCAATATCAAATCGTGAATAACTGGTCGCACTCGCTGGGTAATCACAACATAAAGTTCGGAGTCGATTACAGGTATGGGAAGAACTGGACGGTGACGATTGCCAGTAATGCCCTCCGCTCCGGGACTTACTTCTTCGCGTCTTCTCGGACTTCGGGGGTCAGCGCGGGCGGGGCGCAGTCTCCAGGGGTTGGCTTTGCCACGTTCCTGATCGGCGACACCACTACTTTCTGGCGGACGCAGACGGCCAATGTCGACGCACAGTCGAGGCAGACGCGGTTCTTCACTTACGCGCAGGACCAGTGGCGAGCGACCCACAACATAACGGTTGACTACGGTTTGCGGTGGGAGCTCTACACGCCCGAGTCTCTGACCGCATCCGGCGCAGGGGGTTTGCTGAACCTCGAGACCGGCATTCTGGGCATCGCGGGCGTGGGCGAGTTCAACAGCGCAGCGAACGTGACGAACAATTTTTCCATGTTTGCGCCACGGCTGGGTGTGGCGTGGCAGGTGCGGCCCAACACGGTAGTGCGCGCGGGCTACGGACTGGTGTACGGTCAGGGGTGGGCTGGCGACAGTTTCGGCGACGTCCTGACTTCTTCGTTCCCGACACAGGTCCAGCAGAGCGTCAATCCAGTATCGAATGCAGCCGCAGTGTTCAATCTGACCCAAACCGAAAGCGGGGTTGCGCCGGGTCCGCCGGGATATACCTTCGCTCCGATTCCGTCGAACGGCGCCTACCTGTTACCGGACGGGATCTATCAGATTGCTCGTCCCACACAGGTGCGGTTGCCCTCCGTGGGGGGCTGGAACCTGACGGTGCAGCATGAGCTGACGAAGAGTCTGTCGGTGCAGGTTGCCTATGTTGGAAGCGAGGCGTACCACAACATGTTCGATTCCTCGCCTTCTTACAACGCCAATGAAATTACTTATAAGGGATTCAACCAGATCAATCCCAAGACCAACGCGCCCTACACGGATCCGGAGCGTCAGCCGTACTACGACGGCACCGCCCAGGCCGAGCTCGGGGTCAGGTATGGTGTGCCGCATGGCTGGACGCAGCGCATCGACTACATGGCGAATCAGGCGACGGGCAGTTATAACGCGCTGCAGGTTGTCCTGAATAAGCGATTCACCAGCGGCCTCCAGTTCCTGACGCACTACACGTGGTCGCACGACATCGATCATGAGTCTTACCAGTTTCTCGTCAATCCGATCATCGGGCGCGGCAACAGCTACTACAACCGCCGGCAAGCCTGGGTGTTCGCCGGAAACTACGATCTGCCCTTCGGGCACGACAAGCAGTTTGCTTCGACCGTACCCGTATGGATGAATCAGATTATTGGCGGATTCCAGCTGAACGGCAACCTGACGCTGCAGGGAGGCATACCGTTCAATACGAACTACAAGGACTGCAACCAGGATAACGATATTGCCGCCGACGACAACGCATGTTTCCTGGTGAAGGTGCCGGGCAAGAGCTTCGGAATCTCTAAAGGTAAGTTCGATCCGGTAGCCTTGCGCACGCCGTACCTGCAGCCATCCCCATACGAGCTGATGCCCCCGGGACAGGCGGATAACTCATTCAACGCCTATGCGCGTCCGGCAGCGGATACCTTTGGCAACATCGGGCGCGACGCACTCTGGGGTCCGGGCTTCTTTAACGTGGACTCGACTTTGGCGAAGAATTTCTCCATTTACGAGAACCTGAAGATGCAGCTGATCGTCGAAGCGTTCAACGTCTTCAACCACACGAACTACGGAAATCCAAATACCTGCATTGACTGTGGAGACTCGAACAATGCGGGTTATATTCAAGGCACCTTCTCCGAGCAGGATGGAACCTCGATGCGGCGCCTGCAGTTTGCCGCGCGGTTCCAGTTCTGAATCGTCGCTGGCGGGGGATGTCCGGCCCAGAGCCCGACATCCCCATTTTCTCGAAAATTGGCTGCGCTGGTGAGATGAGGAGTACGATTCGGTGACCGCCGTTTATTGGCACGCGCGTACCGAGGGGAGTGAAGGGCGCAGACTGCCGGCGATGGAGAGTTGTCGCGAGCGGACCACCGCCATGATCTCAAGGCTGGCCAGGAACAGGGTTGCGTACATCGTGGTACTTGGCATCTTCGCAGCTGCGTTGATCCATGCGCAGGAGAAGCTAACCGATGGGTTGGCGCCGGCGCCGATGAGGATCAGCCGCCTCGCAGTCCCAGTGTTGCCATTCTCGGTGGTGGGGCCGCGCGGCGCCCTCCTCGGGCGTCAGGACGGATCGTTCGAAGCGTGGATCTTTCCCTGGAAGATCCTGAACGACGTGCACATGACGGTGAAGATGTCGGATTATGCAGTCCCCATCGATGTGAACCGGCAGGCGGCGGAGATCGAGGTGGAGCCGGATCACACCACTATCACTTATGCGCACGCAAACTTCACCATTCGCCAGATCATGCTAGCGCCGAAATCGACGGAACAGACGGGCGCTATGGTGGTTTACGAGATCGAGGCGATCCGCCCGATGGATCTGACGCTGAGCTTCAATCCCGTCATGCAGCGGATGTGGCCGGCGTCCTCACCGGACCGGCCGTCCCCGGAGTGGATTGCGAATCCGGAGGGATCGGGCTTCTACATTCTTCATCTGAATACGCCGGAGCAGGCTGCGGCAGTGGCGATGCCCGGAGCGCAGCCTGGAATCCTGCCTCCTTACCAGGAGGCCCCACAATCTTGGCCTCTCCAATTTGTCCTGCACTTCGATCCGAGGCGAGATGCCGGCAGAGTTTATCCGCTCCTGATCCAAATCGGCAATTCTTCCGCGGCTACAACGAAGGAGGCTTTCGGCAGGAGCCTTGCCGCTCTGGCGAACGAGGCGGGCACAATCCGCGCTGCGAACCGGGAGTACTTCAGAAAGTTTCTCGCCGAGCACACGGCGATCGAAACGCCCGATGCGCACCTGGACGAGGCATTTGCGTGGGCTGAGACGGCGATCGACCAACTGCGCGTCGAATCGGAGCCGGGCGGGAGCCAGCAGGCGCTGACGGCGGGCTTTGTGGAATCGGGCGACGCAGCTCGTCCTGGATTTGGCTGGTTCTTTGGGCGCGACGGGCTGTGGTCGCTGTATGCGGTGAATAGTTACGGAGATTTTGCCACCGCCAGGCAGGAAATCCAGTTCTTACTGCGGCACCAGCGCGCGGACGGCAAGATCATGCACGAGCGATCGCAAACCGCGGGGCTGGTGGACTGGTCGTCGTTGCCCTACGAATGGGCTTCATCGGACGCAACCTCTCTTCTGCTGATGGCGGCCGACGATTACCTGAAGATCAGCGGCGACCGGCAGTTTGTGGTTTCGATCCGGGACGGGCTGGAACGGGCGTGGACCTTTGAGACGACGCACGACTCGGACGGCGACGGTATCTACGATAACTCGCAGGGTTCGGGTTGGGTCGAGTCATGGGTCCCGACCATGCCGCACCAGGAGATCTACCAGGCTGCGCTGGATGAACAGGCCAGCATCGCCATGGCCGATCTGGCCCGCGTCAACGGTCAGGACGATCTTGCGGCGCAAGCCCGCCAGCGAGCCGACGCGATCGCCAGCACCATCGAAAAAGAATATTATCTGGGCGACGCGCAGAACTACGCGTTCAGCTGGAATGGCAATGGGCAGCGCGATTCGACGGCGACCATTTATCCCTCGGTTGCGTGGTGGGACGGCACCTATCAGCTGGAACGTGGCGATGCCATGATTGGACGGTGGGCGAGCAGTGAGTTTTCGACAGACTGGGGCTTGCGCGACATAAGCGAAAAGACTTCGTTTTACGATCCGATCAGCTATCACCAGGGGTCAGTGTGGCCGTTGTTTACCGGGTGGGTATCGGTGGCGGAGTATCGCGCGGGACATCCGCTGTCGGGTTACGCGCATTTGATGCAGAACGCGAACCTGACCTGGTCCCAGGATCTGGGTGACGTTACGGAGCTATTGTCCGGCCAGTACTACCAGGCGCTGGGGCGCAGCACGGCGCATCAGCTATGGTCGTCGGCAATGGTCATCTCGCCCATACTCCGTGGTTTGTTCGGCGTGGAATGGAACGCGCCCGCGAATACGCTGACCGTAACGCCGCATTTGCCCGCAAGCTGGACGAAAGCCGCGTTGCGCAGGGTGCCCTTCGCAGAAAAGACCGTCGATATCGATTTCCAGCGTGAAGGCCAGGATCTGATCGTCCGCGCCAGCGACAGCAATGTCCGCCTTGCATCCCGGTCGCCTGGGGCAACCTTCCGCAGCGGCGAACTGCGTATCCCTTTGCCCGTCGTGGAGGCCGGTATCGAGGAGCATCTCCCGGAATTCGGAGCGGAGACACAGCAGATGAAAGTGCTTTCCGACACCTATGAAGAACACAATCTTGTGCTTCGCCTTTCGGCGCCGGGGGCGAGCACACAAAAGCTCGAATTGCGAGAGAACGCTCCAAACATCCGTCTGACGACGAACGATGCAAGGCTCGGTTCCCTCGAATCGGGGATGCGATCGCTGGAGGTGCAGTTTCCCGAAGGGGCCGGTTATATGGAAAAGACGGTAACTTTGTCCTGGTGAAGATCGCGAAACAACCATGGATCTTTGCCGGTCTGCTGTTGGCCGTCATTACTGCGGGCGCTCCTGGCCAGCAGCCGACAGACCAGGGGTTAGCAGTCTCGACGGATGCGGTAGCGGATCGCTTTGTCGCAGCCCACGGCCAGCGCGCGCTGCTGATGGGCTATTCCGGTCTGGGCCTCGAGGCCTGGGCGTACCCGTTCCAACTCTTCCGAAATTATCATGTGCAATTCCTGCCCGAAGGAAGCGACGGAGCCATTGACGCAGATACAATCCTGCGCCGGATCGAGTATCACCCCGATGAAATTGTCCGCACCTATGTCGGCGCGGACTTCACGGTGCGCGAATCTTTGTTTGTTCCTCTCGATCAACCCGGCGTCATCCTAAGTTATAAGCTGGAGGGTCGGCCGGTGGATCTTCGGGCAACTTTTTTGCCGGTTCTCGATCTGATGTGGCCGGCGGGAGTCGGTGGACAGGACCTGACCTGGAATCAGTCGCTCCCCGGATATGTCATCTCGGAACGCAGCACCGGATTTCGCGGGACGATTGCATCGCCACAGGAGACAGCACATAGCCAACTCGTCAACAGCACTCTGCGACTGGATCTAACGCAATCGATGGTCATCCATCCGAGTGGAGGCCGCGCCCAGGTCTTTGCCGCGCTCGAGGATATCTCGGCGCCTGAAGGATCGAGCCTGCAGACGCTCGAGCGGGGTGAATCTCAGTTCCACGCGGCATGGAAGGAGCAGGCAGCGACCGTCGCCGCAAGCGGGATCGAGATTCGCACGCCGGATGCGGAGCTGAACCGCGCGCTGACCTGGTCGAAGCTCGCGCTGGATCAGGCCTGGGTCTGCAATGATCGCATCGGCTGCGGGATGGTGGCCGGATACGGACCGTCGCGCGGCATGAGGAGGCCGCAATATGCATGGTTTTTCGGCGGGGATGGGCTGGTGGCCACCAGGGCGCTGCTGGGGGTGGGTGAAAACGAGAGAGCCCGGGCGGAACTGGAGTTCATCCTGAAGTATCAGAACAAAACGAACGGGATGATCTGGCATGAAATCTCGCAGAGCGCCGGGTTCATCGACTGGGCCGGGAAGTACCCCTATCTCTATGTTCATGTCGATATCACGTTCGACTTTCTAACTACGCTGGCTAACTACTATGTAGAAAGCGGCGACATTGAGTTTCTCCGGGAGCACTGGGCGCAGATCGCCGGGGCCTGGGCGTATTGCCAGTCGACCGTGAACCCGAAGACAGCGCTGCCTGAAATTCCCGCAGGCAAAGAAGGAGGCAACGAACAAGACCGGATGCGTGAGGATGTCGGGCTTTCGGCAGCCTGGGCAGAAGCTGCGGCATCATTTCAGAAACTTGCAACGGCGACTGGGCACGGGACCGACGCGGAACAGGCGGCGCTGGCGAGCGAAGCGGCACGCAAAGCGCTGGCGGCGCGCTACTGGGACGCGAAGAACGATTTCTGGATTGCCGGCTTTGCCGAGAACGGCAAAGCGATGACGGACCAGCGCAGTCACGCTGAGCTGTTGGGAGAGGGATTTTTCACGACCGCGCAGGAAGACGCCGCGCTCGATCGCCTGGCGTCGGCGGATTTCGAAACCGACTGGGGCACACGCAGCATGTCCGCCCGCTCGGCGGGCTATAGCCCTGACCTGTACGGCTCAGGCAGCGTGTGGGCATTAGGCACGGAGGAGATGACCGAAGCCTTTTGGCGCGACCACCGGCCCGAAACTGCGGCGTCCATCTGGAACGCGCTTCTGCCATGGTTCCGGCTCGATTCGCTCGGCCATCTGCACGAGGTGCTGGCAGGGAACTTGTTTCATCCCGAGGTCGAGTCGGTGCCGGAACAGACATGGTCCTCGGCCGGTTTTCTCCACGCAACCGTGCGCGGCCTCTTCGGTCTCGAGGTCGATGCGTCGCAGCACCGCCTGATTCTCGCTCCGCACCTCGACCCGCGGTGGGGTGAAGTTTCGCTGCAGCGGATCCCGGTGGAAGTTGCCGAGGTCGCCGTGAAGATCGATCAGAAACCGCGGGAACTGGACGTCACAGTCTCGGCCACCGGAGGCGCGGTACACGTGAGCTTTGCGCCGGAGATTCCGCTGGGCGCAGTTTCAGTGCGCGCCTCGCTCGACGGGCGGTCTATCCCGGTTGCCGCGGAGATGCACGCGCAGGATGAGCACGCTCGGGTCGAGCTGGACATTCCTGCCGGCGGTTCTGTGCATTGCATCGTTACGTATGCCGGCGGCGTCCAGGTGGTTGTGCCGATACGTGAGCCCGCGATCGGCGACATCAGTGAGGGGCTGAAGCTGACCGGGGCACGCCTTGAAGGCCGGCGGCTAACGCTGGACGCGGATGTGCTTTCGCCGGACGCGGCGTCGATCGAAGTGCGTACCCCATGGACAATCGCGAGCGTGCAAGGCGGATCCGCCGCGCCGCTGAACGACGGCTGGACTCGCCTGACCTTTTCCGACGTGGATGCGACCGGTACGCCGCACTACGCGCACCGCACCATGAGCCTCGAGCTTCAAACGCCATGAAAGCGGTTCCGGTTCTTCAGAGGGGAGTGCATTTCCTGGTGCTGGCCGGCTGGCTGGTGTGCGCTCTTCCTGCGCTCGGCCAGACAGCAAAGCTCGCGACCGCAGACACTACTGTTCAACTGGCAAGCGAGGAACGAGCCCCGAGGCTTGTGCTGCTCGGAGGTCACGGCCAGACGCCGTGGCGGAATCGCGCAGAGGAGATCTTGCCGGCGTATGTGGAACGGAACGGCGAGCGCCTGTCTCTGACGTGGCGCCTGCTAGGCGAGGATGTAACAGCCGACTGCGTTTCCTTCATCTATGAGTCGCAGCAACCCCATCTGAGGCTTAGCTGGGAATGGAGAGCGCGCGCGAAGACGGGCCCGGTTGAACACCGCATCGTTATCCAGAATCTCAGCGGGGTCGAATACTGGCTGCCTGCAATGGACAGCCTGCAACTCGATGTGCAGGCCGACGCCAAGACCAGGCTGCGCCACATATATATAGATAAGGGTGCGGGCGGTCCTACGGCCATTGGCACTCATCTGGAGGAAATCACCGCGGGCTACAACTGGAAAGGCTGGTCCACGACCTTTGCACATCCAGTCGCAGGCAGTCCAGCCGAGATCATTCCCTGGGAGGCGGTATTTTCTCCGGCTGGTGAAGAGGCCGGATGGTACGCTGGCCTCGAATTCAGTGGCCGAATCAGGATCACCCTGAGCCGCAAGAAAGACGGCCTCGTCAGCGACCTGGGTCTCGATCCGGAACCCGGGCCGGTGCTCACGCGGCTCGTGCCAGGGGGTAGTTTCGCCACGCCAGCCGTCTTCATCGGGATGTTTGAAGGGGGGCCCGATGGCGCGGGAAATCAGCTGCGGCCATGGGTCAGAACGGTGCTCGGCTCCGCGCAAACGTGGCGCGACCCCCGCTACCCGCTGACCGTGAACAACAGCTGGGGCGGAGGCATGACAGTGAATGAGGCCACAGCAAGCAAGATGATCGCCGATGCTGCGTCGCTTGGGTTCGAGATGTTTCACATGGACGCGGGATGGTTTCGCGGTGTGGGGGATTGGTATCCGAACCCGACGAAGTTTCCCCGCGGCCTCGAGCCGGTCGCTGAGGATGCCCACCGGCACGGGATGCGCTTCGGCCTCTGGGTTGACTGGTCCCAGGCCGGCCTTGATACCGCGCCCGGGGCGCTGAACCTTCGCGATCCCAGAGTACGCGACTGGCTGGTGGCAGACGTGCCCCCCGGCTGGAAGCCGCAGGACTTCAAGGGCCAGACCATCGACCTGGGAGATCCTCCTGCGCACGATTATGCAGCGATGGAAGCGAACCGCATCGTCACCGATTACCACGTGGACATGCTGGAGCACGATGGCTATGTGGTTGCCCAGGGATGCACGCGCGACGATCATCCGCACGTCCCGCCGGACTCCAGCCGGATGAGTGTGAGCCACTACGATGGCGAGGACATCGTTCTCAGTTCTAACTCGACCGATGTGAGTTATCACGCGGTCGAGGCCTATTACAGCATTCAGGAGGAGTTGCGGCGCGACCATCCGGGTCTGCTGCTGGAGATCTGCAACGACGGCGGCCGTATGGTCGACTTCGGGAGCGCTGCTCATGGCGACTATTTCTCCATTACCGACAGCTACGATCCCCTGTCGAATCGTCGCGCATTCTACGATGCCAGTTTTGTGCTGCCTCCAGCCATGCTCGAAACCTACGTCGATAAATGGCCAGCGCCGCGTATTGGGAATTTCCTGTATATGCTGCGCAGCGGGATGATGGGCTGGGTTTCAGTCATGCAGGACACAAATGAATGGACGCCGGAGCAACACGCGGCGGCACGGAGGGCTATCGAGCTTTACAAAACTAAACTCCGTCCCCTGATTCGCGATGCTCGGCTGCATCACATATCTCCGCGCCCGGATGGAGTGAACTGGGACGGGATGGAATATTGGGATCCCAAGCGGCGGGAGGGCGTGGTGTTCGCGTTTCGCGGATCATCCGGTGAAGCAGAACATCGGTTCCGGCTTATGGGCCTTGATCCGCGATCGAGATACCGCTTTCACTATGAGGATGGCAGCTCGCCCGATAACGCAGCGTCGGGTGCGCAACTCATGCGGGATGGCCTCCCGATTGCGTTGCCATCTCCGCTAACTTCAGAGTTGGTCCTGGTGTCACAGCGAAAGTAGCGAATCGATCCGTTGGCCGAAAAGGGAGCTGGACTGGCGGAGAGGGCGGTGGCAGGCTGTGTTCAGGGGAGACCCGATTTATAGCCACGCGATTGGCCGCCACTCGAGATGGAACTGTGTCTGATCTTCCCGGACAATGTGGAATCCAAGACGCTGGTGAAAGCGCAGCGATCCTGGATTGAAGCGGAAGACGGTGCAGCGAATAGGCAGGTGCGCTTTTGCCGCTTCCTGCTGCAGCCGCTGGATCACTACGGTTCCGATCCCTTTGTTCTGAACCGAAGGGTGAAGGGCGATATCGACCAGATGGTACTCGCCGTCGCCGGGCGCGACCCACAGTCTTCCTACCGGCTTACCATCGAGCAGCACGAGGTGATAACAGGAATTGGGGTAGGCCGCAGTGTAAGCGGATAACTGAGCGCGGAACTGCATGCGGATCAGCTCGACGCGCTGCGCGGCGGTGATGGCTGCGAGAGCGAACTCCGGTTCGCGAATGGCCGAATAAAGGTCGAAGAGAAAAATCTCGTCCTGAGGCAGTGCGGGACGAACGATGACAGTAGACATGGCTCCGAGGTCGATGGGGCCGGGCTGTCCGCCCGGTCCCCGAAATAAGAGTCGGCTAGCCTCGCGACGGGTATACGCCCTGCAGGGCAATGCAGAAGTTAAGCGTGAGATACGGCATCAGGTTATTGTGGGGCTGGTTGCCGCCCACCGGCCCAATCACGCCCTGCGCCATGGTTTGGTTCTGCGCGC
This sequence comes from uncultured Acidobacterium sp., assembly GCA_964535525.1. Classification (GTDB taxonomy): domain Bacteria; phylum Acidobacteriota; class Terriglobia; order Terriglobales; family Acidobacteriaceae; genus Palsa-343. The sequence goes on from CAZHTJ010000052.1 coordinate 18,663, forward strand.
CGCCGGAAGTGTAGGCGTTGGCAGGATTGCCTCCCGTCTTGGCCAGGATGGCATTGGCCGGGTTCCCGACTTGTCCCCTGGTCCTTGGTGTGTCGAGGCAATTGATTCCATGCGAGTGCTGAGGCAATTGGGAAGCAATGAGGGATACGGTGGCCGTACCGCCGGTTTCGCCTATATTGTGCTGACTGAGGCCAGGACCCTGGCCATAAAACATGGGAGCGCGGGCCTGCAGATTGGGAAGGCCGAAGGTACTTTTTCCGTCGCCGCCGTAGTATGTTCCCAGCAGCGAAAAGAGCGCGGTGTTCTGGGAGATGGTCATGATCTGGCCGTTGCAAAATGCCCATCCAGACGGCGCGAAGTAAAACGGGAAGATTCTGATTTCCGCGACAAACGGGTTTGCCATGCTTTGCCCTCCGTGAGGCTAGTTCGGACTGGGGAATATTCCCTGCAACGCGATGCAGAAATTCAGCGTAAGAAAGGGCTGCATATTCTGATGGGGCTGGTTTGCGCCTGCGGTGGACAGAACCGCGAGAGACATCGGCGTGAGATTGGCCGCAGAGGAGTTATATTCGGCCACCGAGCCCAGCATATTGCCGCCGGGGCCGGGCTGATTGGCAGCCGCATTGGTGGCTCCCCACGTATGAGTGTGGTTCGGAATCTCGGCGATGACGAGCGTGTGAGCCTGTTCGCCACCCCTTTGTCCAAGGATCGGACCGTTCCCCATATGCACAGGAGTCGAGCCCAGCAGATTGGGCAAGCCGAAGTTGACCCGTCCGTCGCCTCCGTAAGTGGTTCCCAGCAAAGAGAAGAGGGCCTGGTTTTGATTGATGGGCAGGAGCGCTCCGTCACAGAGAGCCCACCCCTTGGGCGCGAAATTGAAACTGAAGATCCTGATCTCGGACAAAAACGGTGTAGCCATCCTTGTTTCTCCCGCCTGCTGGATTAGTTTGGACTCGGATAGACTCCGAAGAGAGAAATGATGAAGCTGAGGCACAGATAGGGCTGGAAGTTGTCGTGCGGCTGGCTTCCCCCGACACTTGAAATGGTAGCGGCCATGGTTGTGTTTCCGGGCGTGTTCTGCTCGTAGATATCGGGTCCCGTTGCCAGGAAGCTATTGCCCGGCAACGTTGCTGAATTTTGGCCTGTTGAGGCGGAGACGGTGTGGGAATGCGCAGGCATCTGATTCGTGGTAAGCGTGACGGTTTCAGCGCCGCCGCTCTGCGCCAGAACAAATCCCGGTCCGACGTCGATGGGCAGGCGGCCTTGCAGGTCCGGCAGGCCAAAGGTGCTTAGTCCATCCCCTCCGTACGTCGTCCCGATGAGGTTGTAGAGGGTCTCATACTGGGAAATGGCGAGCAACTGGCCCTGGCAGAACATCCAGCCGGCGGGGGCAAAGTTCCCCCCGAACATGCGAATCTCACCCACGTAAGGATTGGCCATTCGTGACGACTCCTTGTGTTTAAAGCAACTTGCCTGGAGGATAAGAAGCGGCGACTCACACTAACACGGGTGCGATTGGCTTGCAAGTGGCCTTGCCGATAACGGCCCTGGAAGCCCGTGTGAATGTCGAATAAATTTGTTACATCAGCCTCCGCGATGTAGTACCCTTTCTCTCACCCCAGATTTAGCTGGCCGAACGGCTCCGCGACCTTGGTGTGTTCATTTTGCCAGGATCGCGTCGCGCAAGGTAGCTCACAATAGATTTGACACTTGTGATATCGGCGCGATAGTGCTGAGTGCACACTGCAATAATAGATTGCGGGCGCACGTTGATCCTGCTGTCGGCAACCGCGTTGGAAAGCGCAGCGGACGGGATTTCGTCTCTGCGACGGCAGTGTATTGCCCGATTCCGGACCCGTACGTGGGCCGGCCGGGCCAGTTTCTCTGTAAACCTGCCCATCGGGCCCACCGTGCGAGGTGTCAGCGTCATGAGTTCCACCCCGGTTTCGTTGTTGCCTCTCCGGTCTGTCCGTCTGCATTTCGGCTTTCTGGTTCTTGCTGTCGCGGCGCTTCTGCTGCCTGGGGAGGCGTGGGCCACTTGTACGCCTTCGGGTAACGTGACGACGTGCACCTCGTCGGGGACGCTCACGGTGACCAGCACCTACGGGGATGGCGTAGATACCACGGCAGCGGTCAGCGGCCTTTCCGGAACCGTCAGCGCTATTTCAGTGACCTTTAGCGGCCTGAACATCGCGAATTTCAACAGCGTGTCGATCGCGCTCGTGCCCCCAACCGGCACGGCATTCGATCTGCTGGGGGGAGTCTGCAACACGGGGAGCGCTACTTTTACGCTGGCGGATACAGGCGACAACGGTACAGACAACGTCGATGGCCTCCCTCCCACTGAGGGCGGCACCTGCCCCAGCTCGTTGTCGGGCACCTACCTCGCTGCGGATTACTATGCGAACTATCAGACGGAATACTTCAATATGGGCGGTTCGACGGGGCCCTCCACGTTCAATACCGCGGGCCCCGGCAACAGCACGTGCGAGAGCGAATACGAAATAACCTGCGGCAGCTACAGCTTCGCTACCGCATTCGGACTTCCCGCCGGCGCCTCTGCGTTTAACGGCACCTGGAAGCTGTATATCGCCAGTCAAAACACCGAGGGTTCCTTCGCCAACCCGTCGGGCACGCTCACGTCATGGTCCATTTCGTTCACGACGGTCTCGGCGGCGGCGACCGCGACATCGATTTCAGCCAATCCAAACGGCTCGACCTCGAATGTATTTACCACCGGCGACGTGAACGGCGACAGCCTGGCCGGGACGAGCGTGACCCTCACCGCGACGGTGACGTCCGGCGGTGAACCCGTCACGAGCGGCGGTACCGTCACCTTCTATGACAGCACCGGTACGACGGCCGGCAACGGGACCAATCTCGGCAGCAACTCGGTCAACGGTTCAGGCGTGGCGGCGGTAGCCGTCACTTTTCCGCGTACGGAAGAGGGTTCGCGCAGCATATCCGCGGTTTATAGCGGAGATGCCAGCGATGCGGGAAGCACCTCGGGCTTCGCAACCGTGGTGACGGTCAACCATACCTACAGCCCCTCGACCGATACGTACTGCAACGGTCCGGTCACGGTGGAGGACGACAACGGAGGGGCGGCGAGCGGCACGGGCGGGTATCCTTACCCGTCGCAGCTGGTATTGAGCGGCCTCACGGGGACCATCCAGGACCTGACCGTCTCGATCAATGGAATGCAGGTGCAGGACCCGAAGGAGCTGGGATTGCTGCTGCAGGCCCCGAGCAATGGCAATGCGTTTGAGTTTATGTCCTGGGTGGACGGCGATGGCGGTTATGGCAACAACCCGGCGACTCTCACGAATCTGAACCTAACCCTCTCCGACACCGGATCGGGGAATCTCAGAGACGACTCGGTCAACGACAACAACTCAGTGGATTGCTCCAGTGCTCCGTGCCTGTCCACCGACGAATTCCCCGAGTTTAATCAGTCATTCGATGACGACACATTTCCCGCTCCGGCCCCCTCGTCCATCACCCGGGCCTATCCGGCCGGCAACGGCACCTTCGCCAACCAGTTCGGCGGCGCAGGCCCGAACGGTAACTGGGCGTTGTATCTCAACAACTGGGCGTCGATGAACCCGTCGAACAACGGGAGTATTCCCTATGGGCAAATCAACGAATGGTGCGTAAATCTGACCCTGCAAGCCAATGCGCACCCCACGCAGACGGTGGCGAGCGCAACGCCCAATCCGGCGACCATCACGCCCCCGGCAACTACCACCAGCGTTTCGCTTACGGCCACCGTGACTACCACCGACGGCATGGGCCTGGAGGTGAACGCGGGATCGGTGACGTTCGTTGACGGCGCCACGACGCTGGGCACCAGCAATGTTTCCAGTACCGGTGTCGCCACTCTGGGGGCATCGCTGGGCGAAGGCACGCACCAGATCGTGGCCACCTACAACGGCACCGACACGGGCACCGAGTTTGGGATCAGCACCGGGAAATACGACGAGCGCGTCAACACTGCCACGACTCAGGCCACCGGATCGGGCGCCGGGCCGTACACGTATTGCAATCCTGGAGCCGTCACAGTTCCGGGGCTGAATTACAACAGCGGCGCAGCCGCGCCGTATCCCTCCAACATCTTCGTGACGAACCTGCCGGGCACGGTGAACACGGTGACGGTCGCGCTCGACTCTTTGGACACGCCGGACGAGAACGATCTGCTGTCGCTGCTCGTCGGCCCTGGCAATACGAACCTCGACTTCTTCTCCGAGACGGGTACGGTTGGCGCTTTCGCTTCCTCGCCCGTTAACCTCATCTTTGCCGATTCGGCGAGTTCGCAGGTAACTGCGGATCCGGTCGCAAGCGGGACCTACAAGCCGACGAGTCATAACACGTCGTTCGTTTACCCGGAATGCCCGCAGAACGTAACTGACTGCGGCACGGAAGACGTTGGACCGCCGTTGCTGGCGACCACCCCCAACAAGGCCGCGCCAACCGGCAGCAGCAGTTTGGATTCGATTTTTGGCGGCATCAATGGAAACGGAACCTGGAGCCTGTATCTGGACGACGGCGGCCCGAACGGAGGCGGAGAGGTATCGACCCTCGCCAAGTGGTGCGTCAACCTGACGCAGAATCTGCCCGCCGTAACTGTGACCAAGTCGCACACCGGGAACTTCCAGCAGGGCGAGCAGGGCGCGCAATTCACCGTAGACATTACCAACAACGGGACCGGGCCCACCGGCGACCCGACCGGCGGCAGCAATCCCCTGACCGTCACCGATACCTTGAACACCGCCTTCAGTTACGCGGGCTACTCCGGTACGGGCTGGAGTTGCTCGGCCGTCGGGCAGACGGTGACCTGCACCAACGACTCCGCCGTGGCCCAGAGCAGCAGTTACTCGCCGCTTACCATCGAAGTGAATGTCAGTCCGACTGCGAACACCGCCTCCCCTGCCTCCAACCAGGTCTCGGTGACCGGCGGCGGAGTCACTCCCACCAGCTCGAACACCGATTCGGTCACCATCGAGCCGGCCCCGGCGCTGGCCGTGAGCAAGACGCATACCGGAACCTTTACGCAGGGGCAGACCGCCGAGTGGGACATCACGGTCAGCAACACCGCCCCTTCCGGCAGTATCACCATGGGCGCGACGACGGTTTCCGATACGCTGCCGAGCGGTTACACGCTGAACAACTACGGCGGAACTGGCTGGACGTGTTCCGGTGGTGGAACGGCTAATGTCAGCTGCACCTCGTCGCAGGGGGTGAGCGGGGGGGCGTCGTATAATACGCTGACGCTGACTGTGGATGTGCCGGCCGCCTCGCCGATTTCAGTCCAGAATACGGCGAGTGCCTACGGTGGCGGGGATGTCACGCATACGAATCCAGGATCGGCGGTAGCCAGCAACACCGACACCGTAACCGTGGTCCAGGTTCCGGCGACGATCGCCATCGATGGAACCCAGACGCAGTCCACACCGATTGGGTCGGCATTCGGCAGCCTCGCCGTCACCGTGAAGGATGCCAACAGCGCCGTCATTGCTAACTATTCGTCGGTGACATTTACCGCGAGCACGGCCAGCTCGGGAGCGACGGGAACGTTCTCCAACAGCACGGGGACGATCACGTTGAACACTAATGGCTCGGGGGTGGCGGATCCGGGGGCCTTCACCGCCAATCTCAACAGCGGTTCGTACACCGTGGGTGTGACGGCGGGATCGGCAACGGCGACCTTTAATCTGACGAACACGGCGATTACGCCGACGATCAACTGGACACCGGCGACGACGATCATCTTCGGCAGTGCGGGGACGAATGTGCTGAATGCTTCGCCGAGCTGCGGCATGAGCTGCGGCACGATGACCTACACCGCGACGCCGGGCGGCGGGTCGCCGACCGCCATTGCGTCGACGACGACGCTGGTGGCGGGCAGCTACACCATAACCGCGACCTTCAATCCCAGTTCGAACGGGTACAACACCAACAGCGCTACCAGCCCGCTGACGGTCAGCGGGGAAAGCGTGTGGATTGTGGACGGCGGCGGCGGAACGAGCGAGCTGGCGGGGAATGGATACGGGATCTCGTCGAGCGCTTATCCTGGGGCGAGTCTGGCGGTGGCGATCGACAACGCGGGCAACGTGTGGAGCGTGGGAGCGGGACCGCTGCTGGAGGAGACCAGCCAGGTGGGCAGCCATGCGAACCCGATTTCCTCAGGCGGCGGGCTCGATGCGCCGGCGGGGATTGCGATTGATGGCAACGGGCAGGTCTGGGTGACGGATGGGAACAATGCTGTGAGCTTGTTCTCGAATGCGGGGTCGGCGATTTCGCCCGCGGGTGGGATTATGGACCCGTCGGTGTTGTCGACGCCGAAGGGGATCGCGGTGGATCTGGGCGGGAGTGTTTGGATAGCGAACACGGGGAACAGCAGCGTGACGCGGATTCTGGGAGCGGCAGCGCCGGTGGCTCCGCTGGCGACGGCTGCGGCTGGCGGGATGACGGGAGCAAAGCCGTAAGGCGACGCAGGCCAGGCAACATACTGCTGACAGTCGGAGACCTGGCACGGAGGCTCCCGGGTTCGTTGAGTGGCGCGAGCACATCTCGTCACTTTGCTGACGGTTTGCCAGCATCCATGTAAGTCTTTGTCAAGAGAAAGCACGAGTGCAGGTCGTGTTCTACAAAGTTCGACTTTTTTGACTTCGGCCACGGCCGAGCGAATCAGTTGCGCATCAGCGAGGAGTCGTCGACAACCAATATCGAGATCATTGCTCCACCGTTCCTGGAATCCCAACACTTGCAGTTTTTCGGCGACGAGCGCTTGAAAGTCCATCGCTGGGGCCGCTGGAGCTCTGCGCCTCGCTGGCAGAGGGCTCCCATGGAGAAAATCTACGTCGCCATCTACCCCAACGGTATCAGCCGGTTCAGTAGTGGAGGAGAACTGCTGGACAACTACCGCTCCGCATCCCTGATGTTCGCTGGCTGGATACAAACCGTCCCTTCGATCATGAGGGTCGGCTGTGGGCAGGGGGGAAGGATGGCTGCTTTCGCAGCTCGCGGACCGTCGGCGCCGGATGAAAGCTCCTTTTGGGTCTCGAAGTGCCAAGCGAGGGAAAAGGTCCCGGTCGGCGCGGCCCGACTTGAGGAAGTTCGGTGTACTCCATTGGTGTTCGCTCACCGGCGCCACTGACTGACAGCCTGACAAAACACCAGCACGATGGCCCACAGTACGAAAGTGGAAACAATGGTGAGGCCAATCCAGTAAAGCAGGCGGGGAAACGGATCGAGGCTCGGCCCTCGCTGGCGGCGAGGGGCTGTATTCCCTGGTGCGCTCATGCGTACTCAAACCTCCGGCTTCTCCGTGGTCAGTTCTCAAACTCCATCTCGGGCTGGGGAAGGATGTCTGTGTCCCGCGCTACCCATACATACAAGGTGGGCAGCAGGAAGATGCTCATGATCAGGTTCATCACCAGGCCGCCGCAGATGACGATGGCAAACGGCCGCTGCGAGTCCGAGCCGATGCCGTGCGACATCGCTGCGGGCAGCAGGCCCAGCGTGGCCACCAGCATCGTCATCATGATCGGACGCAGCCGCAGCACCGCGCCCTCCACAGCCGCCTCGGCCGCCGGTTTCCCCAGCGCCCGCAGCTGGTTGATGTATTCCAGCATGATCACGCCTGTCTGCACCGAGACTCCGAACAGCGCCAGAAATCCAACCTCCGACGACACGCTGAAGTTTGTTTCTGTGATCAGCAGCACCAGCAATCCTCCGATGCTCGCCATCGCGACCGTGGCCAGGACCAGCAGGGCCCATTTGAAGGATCGGTACATGGTATAAAGCAGAACAAAGATGAGCAGCACCGTGATCGGCACGATAATGGCCAGGCGCGCTTCCGCACGCAGCTCGCTCTGATACTCGCCCTCCCACCCCAGGTGATAGCCCCGCGGCAGTTTCACCTGCGCATCCACTTTGCCGATCGCCTCCTTCACCGCGTCGCCCAGCGGCCGCCCGCGCACACTGTACTTGATGGCCACATAGCGTTGATTGTTTTCGCGGTAAATTTCCGATCCTTCGTCGGCCTCGCGAATCGTGCATAGCTGGGCGAGCGAGACCCGCTCTCCCGACGACGACAGCAGCCGGATATTCTCAATCGCCTCGCGCGTGTCCCGGTATTGCGGCAGATACCGCAGCGTCAGGTTGTAGACCTCCTCGCCCCGCAGGACCTGCGTGAGCGCGTTGCCGCCCACCGCCGTCTGCACCGCGTCCTGCACATCGGCCACGTTGATGCCCCACCGCGCCGCCTTCTGCCGGTCCACGACGATATCCAGGTCCGGCTGACCCGTCACCTGGAAAACCCCCAGGTCGGTGATGCCCCGCACCCGGCTCATGACCCCCTCGATCCGATTCGCCATGTCTTCCAGCACGTGCAGATCGGATCCGTACACCTTGGTCGCCAGCTCGCCCTTCACCCCGCTCACCGCCTCTTCCATGTTGTCTTCAATCGGCTGCGAGAAACCCCAGATCACACCCGGAAACGCCTTCGTCAGCTGCTCGTTCATCGCCGCGATCACGTTGTCCTTGTCCTCCCCGAACAGAGGCCGCCATTCCTCCTTCGGCTTCAGGCCCACGAAATATTCGGTGTCGAAGAAGCTGGTGTGATCGGTCCCATCGTCCGGCCGACCCGTCTGGCTGGTGCACACCGTCACCTCGGGAAACGAGCACAGGATGATGCGCGCCCGGTCGGCAACCCGCACACTCTCGTCCGGCCCGACGCTCTGATCCAGCGTGCCCCGCACCCACATCGCGCCTTCGTCCAGATGCGGCAAGAATTCCGACCCAATGACTCCGCTGAACGCCAGAAAGCCTGCGACGACCAGGGCCAGCACTCCAACCCCGATCGTGATTCCCGTGTGTCGAATGCACCAGCTCGCTCCGCGGCGGTACCGATTCCGCAGGAACTCCATCGCCGGGTTCTCCCACTCCTTCGCGCCCTTCGCAAACAACAGACTCGACAGAACTGGCGCGAGGATCATGGAAAAGGTCAGCGCGCCCAGCAGAGCAAACGCCACCGTCCACGCCATCGGCTTGAACAGCCGACCCTCCACCGATTGCAGCGTGAAGATCGGCAGGTACGCCGTGATGATGATGGCGATGGCGTAGAAAACCGGCCGCTGCACCTCGTGCGCGGCTTCGGCGATCCGGACCTGCGTCGACCGCCCCGTATCGTCCTTCTTATGCAGGTGGCGCACGATATTTTCCACCATCACCACCGCGCCGTCCACGACCATGCCGAAATCCAGCGCGCCCAGCGACAGCAAATTCGCCGGGATATGCTTCAGGTCGAGACAAATCGCCGCGAACAGCAGGGAAAAAGGAATCGTGATGGCTACGATGAGCGCGCCGCGCCAATTGCCGAGAAAAAGAAACAGGATGACTACGACCAGGACGATGCCTTCACCCAGGTTGTGCAGCACCGTGTGCGTCGTGAATTTCAGCAGGTCGCTGCGGTCGATGAACGGTATCAGCTTCACTCCCGCCGGCAGGATTTGATCGTTCAGTTCCTTGACCTTTTCGTGGATCCCGTCCAGCACCGGTTGCGCGTCCGCCCCCTTCTGCAGCAGCGCAATCCCCGACACCACATCGTCGTTGTCGATGACCCTCCCGTCGTCGCGTCGAATCGCACGCCCGAACTGGCCCAGCCGGATCATTGGTCCCTGCGACACCACCGCGATGTCCTTCATCCGCAGAGGCGTGCCGGTCTTCGTCGTCACTACCGTGTTTTCGATGTCCTGAATATCCTTCACCAGACCCACTTCCCGAATATTGATCTGCTGCGATCCCGTCTGGATGAAGCTGCCGCCCGCGTTGCCGTTGTTGTTCGCAATTTGTTGTTCCACCTGCCCGATGCTCAGCCCGTACGCAATCAGCTGGTCCGGATCGAGGCGCACCTGGTACTCTCGCGTCGGTCCGCCAAACGGATTGGTATCAACCACCCCGGGAACCGACTTCAGATTCTTCTCGATCACCCAGTCCTCGATCGTCTTCAGGTTCATCACGTCGAATTCCGGATTCGTGCTCTCCAGCGTGTAGAAATAAATCTGTCCCACCGGGCTCCAGTCCGTCCCCATCTGCGGCACAACGCCCGCCGGCAGCGTCACCTGCGACAGCCGCTCCATCACCCGCTCGCGGTTCTCAAAGTCGGTGGTCTCGTCGCCGAACACCATCTCCACCGTCGACAGCCCGAAGATCGACCACGACCGCACATGCGCGATCCCCGGGATGCCGTTCATCACCGTCTCCAGCGGGATCGTGACCTGCTGCTCGATCTGCTCCGCGGAGATCCCCGGCCACTGCGCAATCACATCGACATAGTTGTTCGCCACGTCCGGATACGCCTCGACCGGCAACCGGATGAACGAGACAATACCCCACGCAAACAGAAGGATCCCGATCGCCAGCACGAGAAATCGGCTCTGCAGCGCAAAGTCGACCACCTTCCGGATCATTGCGCCTCCAGCTTCTCTTCCAGCGCTAGTACGTCGGCAACTACCTGCTGCCCAGGCAGAATTCCGTTGAGGATTTCCTGCCGGCGTCCCGACAGCATCGGGCCTGTCGTCACCTCGATCCTCTGGAACAGATGGCCATCGGCGGCCACATACACCCAGTCGCGATCGTGCAGGTGAAGAATGGCCGACGCGGGAACCACAGCGTGAATATGCGTGGTCCGGCTGGACAATGTTGCCGTCACGAACATGCCGAGCCGCAGCAGATTATCCGGATTGGTAACTTCGATACGAACCACACCCGTGCGCAGATTCGGATCGAGCACCGGTCCGACGTCGCTGATGTGCCCGGTCAACGCTTTGTCCGGATATGCGTTCACCCGAATCTGTGCCGTTTGTCCCAAGTGGACCCTCGGCAGGTCGTTCTCGTACACGTTGCAAAGAATCCACAGCTCCGACAGATCGGCGATCGTAAAGGCGGTGGCCGATCCCGAATAGGTCACGCCGGCGGCGGCGGCATTCGTCACGTTTTGAGCAATGATCACGCCCGAGATCGGCGCGTAGACATTCACGATGTCCGACGGATGATCCTTCTTCACGCCCAGCGTGTCGAGCTGTTGTTCCGCCGCCATCAAATCGGCCTTCGCATCGTCCTCCGTGTCCTGCGCCTGCTCCAGCATCGCCTGCGAAATGGCTCCATGCTCGAACAGATCCCTTGCGCGCACCAGCGCCTTGTTCGCCAGCAGCTCATCGTTCGCCGCCTTCAGACAGGTGTCGAACGCATTGGTGATGTCCGGGCTCTGCACCTTCAGCAGAAGCTCGCCCTTCTTCACGTGGTCGCCCAGACGCGCGCGGATATCCACGATCCGCCCGCTGGCCAGCGAGATCACCGGAATCTCGCGCGCAATGTCCGGATTCACCGAGCCCGTCACGTTCAGCTCGTCCGCTACCTCAATCTTCTCGGCGGCGACCACCGGAAACTGCTCCGGATGATCCACCGTGACGCGCGACTCGTTGCTTTGGTCGATCACCTGCGAAGAGGGCGGCGCGCCGTCGGCCGGATCGAACTTCTTGCCGCACGCCGCTGTCAACAGGCACAACAGCAGGCAGGCAGCGCATCTCACCAACGTCACCGGTTTCACTGGATCACCTCCTGGCCTACCGCCATGTTCAGCTGCGCTGTAGCCGTCAGATACGCGCCGATCAGCTGCACATACGCTAGCTGTACCTGGCGGTAGTCGCTTTGTGCGTTGAGAAAATCCATCAGCGAAGCGCCCCCGTGCTGCCATGCGTACGTCACCGTGTCGCGCACCCGCAGCGCCTGGTCGTTGTATTTCTCCTTGTACGGCTTGAGCAGCGCGATGTTGCTCCCCACCAGCGTGTACGCTGTGTCTACGTCACTGAACACCTGCGCCCGCGCGGCTTCGCTGGCCTGCTGGCTGCGCGCAATGTCGATCTGCGTGCGCTG
>CAZHTJ010000053.1:0-30525 GCA_964535525.1 uncultured Acidobacterium sp.
ACGCCGCCAGCGTTGATTCTGAGCCAGGATCAAACTCTCGTTTGAAACCTGATGATTCCCATCCGTCGACGGAGGTCTCCGGAAGGGAATCCAGCTTCGCCTGCGCTCGAAAACGCGAGCGAAGCACTACATTGTGAGAATGATCAAACCTGATCTTTCCGTATTCTCACGACTGGCATGTTCATCCTGATTGTCAAAGATCCTTAACGGTTGACCGCCTGAGCGGACCGCTTTGGATCGAAGACGAGCAGCTGGTTTTTACGCCTGCTGCATGTCCTCGAACTTGTTGCGCCCTGTTTTTGCGCGAACTTTTCGAGACTATCCAATCTCGATGGCTTCTGTCAAGGTGAAGCGATTAACTTGCTCGATACCCGACGTGCCGTTCGCGTGTTACCGTGTCCCTCCTGTATCGAAGGAAACCCGGGGAGCGCCAAAATTTGAAAGACCGTTCCGCGAACATGATTCGCGTGGGCGGCTGACCGCCCAGAGGGAATTTCTTCAGGACGAAAGTTCGACCCGATTCCCGTAGTGCAATGGATTATTCTGTCTGGCTTACCGTGCGCCTGAGGCGCGACGACTGTCGAACAGAGCCGCTTCGCTCATCACTGCTGGGGCAAAAACACCCTCCAGCGAAGCCCGTGCCACTGCTATCAATCTTTCTTACTGTACCATGCCTTGCTGCTTGCTGCAAATCCCAGAGCAGAAAAGCGACTTGCTGATCGTACCGGAGCGGGCGTGAGGCTGCAAGTTGAGGAAAACGAGCTAAAACCGTGGAAAAACCCCCGGGGCTGAAGCCGAAACAACCGCGGGACTTGGTTCCACGGCCTGAAGGCCGTGGCTTTTACCGTCGCCTCGCTTCGCGAGGCCTAATGCAGAGGATTCAGTGACGACAGGTCATGCGGAGGAGGCCGCGGTTTTTACCTTCGCGTCGCTTCACGAGGCTTGACGCACAGCGCATCAATGGCGCTGGATGAGGCCGAGGTCCGTTAATCCGTTGACGAAAAACTGCATGGCGAGGGCGACCAGCAGCAGGCCCATGATGCGGACGAGGATGCGGATGCCGGTTTCCCCGAGGAAGATGCGGATCCGGTCGGCGCCGCTCAGGACCAGGTAGCTGATGACGGCCGTGAGGGCGATCGAGACGAGGATGGCCATCATTTGCCAGTGATTCGGCGCCTGGCCTACGAGAACCATGACGCTCGAGATGGCGCCGGGACCGGCAAGCATCGGGATGCCGAGGGGGACAATGCCGGCGTCTTCCTTGGCGGCGGCTTCCTGCGTTTCGTCGCTCGATTCCTGGGTGGGGGAGCGGCGGGCCTCCATCATGTCGATGCCGATGAGGAGCAGGATGAGGCCGCCGGCGATCTCAAAAGCCGGGAGCTTGATGCCGAAGAGGGAGAAGATGAACTGGCCCGCGAGGGCAAAGGAAATGAGGACGATGAAGCAGGTGAGGGCGGCCTTCCAGGCCATGCGGCGGCGGCGGGCCGGCTCGACGCCTGCGGTGATGGCGATGAAGGAGGGGATAGCGGCAAAGGGATCGACGAGGAAGAAGATGGAACTCAGAGCGAGCAGGGAGAATTTGACGTAGGTGGAGTTGAAGGCCTCCTCGGCTGCGGTTGCCGGCGAGACGAGGGCTGCAAGGTGCTGAATCAATTGGGGCTGAACAGGCACTTTTTGAGGTTATCCCAGTATTCGATGCTGGGGAGGGCTGCGGGGGTCCGGAGACGCATCAATCGGGCAAATTTGGCGAGTTTTCCGGGTAAGGAACTCCGATCGGAAATGGTTGTATCGAGCCCAATTTTCCACAATCCATGACCCCTGAGGGCTTTACCCGTGGGGGTCGGCGTTTGGAAGGCGTCGTGCTTTTTCCCTATCCCGCACGCAACGCGGAACTCGATGGATGAATTCCGCACGCGGTTCGGAGATTGCCTCGCAGCGATTAACTCCGGGTGCTGATGGGAAGCGCCCGGGCCGCGAGGGCGGGTCAGCCGCGAAGACAGACAACGGAAGTGGTCCATCAACGAGAGAGGAGTAAGCATGCCCGTTATGATGACCCCATCGAAGAAAGATTCTGGTGAGCCGTTCGCGAAGAAAGATTCTGATGAGCCGCTCGCGGAGACGAAGATCCTGCTCGCGAGCGATTCGGAACGGCATGGAAGTTCGATCCATCGCGCTCTTGAAGAACATGGGTTTGCGGTTGAGTTTGCCGGAGATTACGAGCACGTGGATTCCCTGCTCCGGGCGCGAGGCTATGACCTTGTGCTGCTGGAAGTGACGGGAGAGCATGCCGTTGAGCCGGCTGTAGCGGCGGCGCTGCGCGTGAAGCGGAGCAATGCCGGGCAATTCGTCGGTTATCTGGCCGATGCAAGCCTTGGGACGAGCGGGCTGGCCGGCGACGCGGTGTTTCCGCGCAGCGTGGCGAGACTGCGGGATGCGCTGCGTCGGGCGATCGCCGAGAGCGCGGAATAATCCGCTGTGGTTCATTCTGCTGTGGTTCATTCTCAGGTTATTCACGAAACCGGCCTTCGGCGCCCGGTTTTCTTCAGCCAAAATTCAGGAATCGAGAGTAGTCTGGCGGGGCTTCGTTCGTCACAGGAGGGCGAGCCTGCCATGAAAATGTCTTCTCATGTTCCTGCGTGGGTCGGTGTCGTGATTTCCAGCGCTGTTGTGGCCGGCGGGCTCGCGTGGGGCCAGCCTGCGGCCACTGGCCCCTTCCACGTTCAACAGGAATGGAAAATTGGCGGCGACGGCGGGTGGGACTACATGGCCGTCGATCCGCAGTCGAAGCTGCTGTATGTGACGCGCGGCAATCATGTAATCGTGATTGATACAAATGCCGGGAAGCAGGTGGCGGACATCACGGGCCTGCACGGGACACACGGGGTGGTGTTCTCGTCGGATGGAGTGCATGGGTATATCACCGACGGCGGCGCGAATCAGGTGGCGGAGTTCAATCGGCAGACGAACACCATCGAGAAGACGATTCCTGCGGGTACGGGGCCGGACGGCGCGGTGTTCGATCCGTTGACGAAGACAGTGTGGGCCTTTAACGGGCGCAGCCACGATGCAACTGTAATCGACACTGCTACAAATACAGTAGTGGCGACGGTGGCGCTGCCGGGCAAGCCGGAGTTTCCTGTTTCCGACGGTTCTGGGTTTGTCTACGACAATATCGAGGACAAGAGCCTCATTGTGAAACTGGACGCGAAAGCGCACACGGTGGCGGCGACGTGGCCGGTGGCTCCGTGCGAGAGCCCCTCGGGGCTGGCGATCGATCGCGAGCATCACCGGCTGTTCGCGGTGTGCGACGGCGGGAAGATGGCGGTGGTCGATACGGAGAGCGGCAAGGTCGTGGCGACGCCGGCGATTGGCGATGGACCGGATGCAGCCGGATTCTCGCCGAGCGACCAGTTTGCGTTCAGCTCGAATGGCCAGAGCGGCACGCTGACCGTGGTGCATGAGGATGGCCCGGACCACTACAGTGTGGTGCAGGATGTGGCGACGAAGCGTGGGGCGCGGACGATGGCGCTCGATCCGGACGGCAGTCACGTGTATCTCGTAACTGCGGAATTCGGACCGAGACCGGCAGCGACGGTGGACAATCCTCGCCCGCGGCCGCCAGTTCTGCCTGGCAGTTTCGAGGTGATTGTTGTGGGAAAGTAGGTCCTGTCCGCGTAAGATACATAGCCGATTCGTCCGATTCAGAAAAGCCCGCGCCATGCGGGCTTTTTTCTTTGGATTCTGCGTCTCTGGGACGGATAATGCGTCCCTAAGCTAAATCCGATGAGCGCAGCGATTGAATTCCGGAATGTGGGCTTTTGGACGGCCCAGCGGCGACGACGCCTGCTGGACGGGATTTCCTTTGCCGTGGAAGAAGGCACGACTACTGTTGTGCTGGGGCGGAGTGGCTCGGGAAAGACGACGCTGCTGCGAACGGTCAACCGGGTGGTGCAGGCGACCAGCGGCGATGTGTTGCTGCACGGCAAGAACGTGCGCGATGCCGATTTGATTCGGCTCCGGCGAGGCATCGGGTATGTGATCCAGGAGACAGGGCTGTTTCCGCACATGACAGCCGAGCGGGATGTGGGGCTGGTTCTGGAAGCGGAGGGGACGCCGCAGAAGGAGCGGTTGCTGCGGAGCCGTGAGCTGCTGAATGCGGTGGGGCTGGAGGCGCGGGTGTTTGGGTCGCGGTATCCGCATCAACTTTCCGGAGGGCAGAAGCAGCGAGTAGGGCTGGCGCGGGCGCTGGCCGCGGAGCCACGGGTCTTGCTGATGGATGAGCCCTTCGGTGCGCTGGATCCGCTGACGCGGGCGGAGATGCAGGACATGCTCCGCGATTTGCTGGCGCGCCTGAGGAAGACGGTGCTGCTGGTCACGCACGACCTCGATGAGGCGTTGTTCCTCGGCGATCGGATTGTGCTGCTGAGTGAGGGGAAGCTGGTGGCCCATCTGCTGCCGCAGGAATTCATGCACTCGCGGCAGCCGGAAATCGAGGCGTACATACGGGCGTTTCATCGAGGGGAGCTGAGTGTGGCCGAGGTCAAGCGGGCGTGAACGGGTTCCTGGTGTCCGGAGACGAGATAGCGCAGCTCACGCTGGAGCATCTTTGGCTGACGGGGGCGGCGATGCTGGCGGCGACAGTGATCGCGGTGCCGGTGGGCGTGGCTCTCACGCGAAGGCCGGGCTGGGCGAAGCCGGTGATTGGAGC
Organism: uncultured Acidobacterium sp.; assembly: GCA_964535525.1. Taxonomy (GTDB): domain Bacteria; phylum Acidobacteriota; class Terriglobia; order Terriglobales; family Acidobacteriaceae; genus Palsa-343. The sequence continues at coordinate 4,709 of CAZHTJ010000053.1, forward strand.
GGCGAACATACTGCAGACGATTCCGTCGCTGGCGATGTTTGGATTTCTGCTGCCGGTGCCCTGGCTGGGGGAGCGCGCCGCGCGCGTGGCGATTATTGCGCTGACGGCCTACGCGCTGTTGCCTATTCTGCGGAATACCTATGCGGGGATTCGGGGCATCGATCCGACGCTGATCGAAGTGGCGCGGGCGCTGGGGCTGACGAATACGCAGCGGTTTTTCAAGGTGGAGCTGCCCCTGGCGGCGTCGTTCATTCTGGCTGGACTGAGGACGGCCACGGTGACCTGCGTGGGCATCGCCACGATTGCCGCTGCGGTGGGCGCCGGCGGCCTGGGAGAGCTCATCTTCCGGGGAGTGGCTTCGGTGGATAACAGGCTGGTGCTGGCGGGGGCAATCCCGGCGGCGCTGCTGGCGCTGGTGTGCGATGGCGCGCTGGGGCTGGTGGAACGGTGGGTGCGGGTCCCGGGTCCGGGCCGGGCGGCATGAGACGGCGTTCTGCCGCGGCTCCTTTGATCCTGTGCGTGCTGCTGGCGGGGTGCTCGCCGCCGCGGCCGGATTACCCGGTGATTGGGGCGAAGAACTTCACAGAACAAGTGGTGCTGGGCGAGCTGCTCGCTCAGGAGATCGAGGCGAAGAACCCGGCTCTCGATGTGCAGCGGCGGTTTTATCTGGCCGGCAGTTACCTCTGCCAGCAGGCAATGGTGGCGGGGCGGATCGATGCCTATGTGGAATACACAGGAACGGCGCTGACGGCGATCCTGAAGCAGCCGGTGGATCGGGATCCCGAGCGGGTGCTGGCGACGGTGCGGAATCTGTATCAGTCACGGTATCAAATTACGGCGGAGCCGCCGCTGGGGTTCGAGAATACGTTTGCGATGGTGATTCGCGGGGACGATGCGCGACGGCTGCAGTTGACGCAGTTGAGCCAGGCGGTGCCATACACTCCGCAATGGCGCCTGGGAGTGGGCTATGAATTTGAGCAGCGGCCGGATGGGCTTCCCGGGCTGAGCGCGGCGTACGGGCTGAAGTTTGCCGGGCCGCCGCGGACGATGGATCTCGGGCTGCTGTATCGGGCGCTCGAGGCCCATCAGGTGGACATGATCGCGGCGAATTCTACCGACGGGCCGATCGAGGCGCTGGGACTGACGGCGCTGGAAGACGATAAGCATTATTTTCCGCCGTATCAGGCGGTGCCGCTGGTGCGCGACGAGGCTCTCGAGCGGTGGCCGGAGATAGGCAAGGCCATCGACGCTTTGGCTGGAAAGGTGAGCGCGGAAGAAATGCGGGCGATGAATGAAGCCGTGGATGGACAACATCGCGATCCGGCGGATGTGGTGCGGGATTTTCGCAGACGCAAAGGACTGTGACACGCTGGGCCTCTTTGCGACGTTCGGCAAGGGTGGAACGGCCTGTATTTGGCGGCGCGAATGGCCGACGCGCTTTTTCAACCGAGCGAAGCGACGGCATCCCGATCGCCTGCACCAAGGCGGTGACTCTGCTCATGCACAACACATTTGGCCCGGCTCCCGGTAACCAGGCCCGTATCTCCCGGCCTACTGCTCCTGCTCCGCAGCCTTAGCGTCCGCCGGCGCCTTGAAGTGCTTGGGCGCAGCCGGTGCTGCAGGCGGAGCCGGCGGCTTCGGTGCAGTCAACGACAGCGTACCGTTGTCGCCCTTTCGCAGCTCCAGGTTCCCGTGTTCAGTCTCGAGCTCCAGCTTCACTCCGCCGTGCCCCACCGAACCATCCAGCGTCTGCCGCCCGCCGTCGGTCGACATTTTCAGCGGAAAATCGGTCCGCACCGCTTCATCCGCGCTCGTGCTCCCCGACACGCTGAAGTTCGCATTCTCCGGCATGGTCACAACCACGTTCCCCGTGTGATCCGTGATCTGCACGTTGCCCAGCGGATTCGTCGCCACGATATTCACGTCGCCGTTCGAATCCTCAACGTGCGCGTCGCCGGCAATCTGCGTCAGGTCGATGTCCTTCGACTTCGCAATCACCCGCAGCGGCCCCATCGCCTGCCCGATGCTCAGATCGCTCTTGTCCAGCGTCAGCGCGCCCATCAGCCGCGGGATGTCCAGCGTCGTCTGGCTGGAGTGGTAGTGAATGTCCGACCCGATCTGCTCCAGATGAATATCCCCGAAGAAATCCCCGTTGATCGTCACCTGTCCCGTAATCTCCGACAGCGTCACATCGTCGCCGTGCCCGTCCACCAGCACGCGCCCCGTCACGTTATGTGCGGAGAAGTCCCCGTGATCGATGTGCCCCTGCGCGTCCCCGTGAATATCTTCGAGCTTCACCTCGCCATGCGTCGCGTTCACCTGCACGCCGCCGTTCAGCCCGTCCGCAGTCACATCGCCGTGCCCCGCCGTCACCGTCGCGAAGGCCGCCGCCGGCAGCTCCAGCGTAAGGTCCACACGTGCCCCCTGCTTTTCCGGCACCGTGATCACCGCACCGCCGCCGCTCGCGTCCACCTTCGGTTTCAACTGATTGAAAATTTTCTGCGCCTCGGAATCCGAATCCCGATGCACCATCTCGTGCGCCCGCACATGCATCGTGTTGTCCGCCGACGCGGTAATCGTCACATCGCCCGCCGGATCGTCGATCGTCACCGCGGGCTTCGCCGCCGTCAGCACCTGATCGATCTGCACATCGTTGTCGTGCTCGGCCCCCATCCAGCTCCAGAAGTTGTCGCCATCATCGCCCGACATATCCCACGAGAACGGCCCCATCAGATGCCCGTTCCGCGAAACCCATCCGAGGCAAATCATCAGGATCACCAGCCACACGATCCCGCCCATCGACCGGCGCCCGCCCCACGGGCGGTTCCAGTCCAGAAAATGCTCCGCCAGCAGCAGCCCGCCCATCACAATCAGCAGCATCGGCCACCAACGCGCATACCAACCCCAGAACTCCACCGCGTCCAGCCTGCTTGTTGAAATCAGCAGCGCAATCACACCAAACGTCAGCAGGATCAGCGGCCCGACAAACGTCGGCCTGTGCCATCCCCGCCAGTAGGTCCGGTAATAGTCCCTCTGCGCCCGCGCCTGCGCCTTCCATGCATCTCTCTGCGCCCGCGCCGCCTGTTTTGCCTGCCACCGCGCTTCCCGCGATGTCCAGGATGGAGGTGTTGTCCCCATCTCTCTACCTCCTCTCCTCATCCGGCATCGGTGTCTCCTCCGCCGGCACAATCGCTGTCGTACTCGTCGAATTCCCCGGCACCGCGCCCGTGTACGTCGCTGCTCCCGGCTCCCAGCGCCCGGCTCCCGGCTGCCCGCTCGGATAGCCCGAATTGCCCATACCCGGAAAACCCATCCCCGGCGCCGGCGGATTCTGCGCCAATATCGCGTTCTCCGCCAGCTTCAGCAATCCCCAAACAATGACGTACAGCGGCCAGCTGTGCGAATACGAAATCCCCGCGTACTCATCCAGAATCGCCGTGATCCCGAACGTCAGCAGCATGATCGGCCCGCGCATCCGCCGCAAAAACAGGTACTGGTTCATCGCCCGCCTCCCGCCTGCGGTTCCTGCGGATTCCCGCTCCCCGTCGCCGGCGCTGGTGGCGGTGGTGGAGTCCCCGTCCCGCCACCCGGCGGAGGGACCCGCACCGTAAATCCAAAGCGCCCCACGCCGTTCCGCATCAGCAGCCACACCGCGATGCCCACAATGATCAGCGGCCACCCGTGACTCACCCAACCGAAGTTAAAAAATCCCAGCGTGTTGAACAAAAACAGCATGCCCAGCAGGATCAGAACAATCGCCCCAATCGGCTCCCGGCGCGCCCGCTCCAGCTCAATCGGCGGAGGCGCCCATCCCGGCGGCGCATTCGGCGGCGGCACATATCCTGGAGGAGGAACCCCACCCGCTGCAAATCCCGGAGGAAATCCCGCTGGAGGAACAAATCCCGGCGGAGGAACATATCCGGGCGGAGGCGCCCCAAATCCCGGAGGAGGCGGCGGCGTTCCCCACGTCCCCGGCCCACCCGGATTGAACGGCTGCCCATGCGCCTCCGCCACAATCCGCTGCCGCAGCTGCTCGCCCCACTCCGCGCTCTGCTGCCCAAACTGATGCGCCTGCTGCCGCACCTGCTCGGCCCAATCCGCATACGGCTGTCCCGCGGCAGGGCCCGCGCCCGGCGCAAATCCTGCCGGCGCTCCAGGCCCCATTCCAGGCCCAGTTCCCGGAGGAGGCGGCGTCCCCGGCGCTACGCCAGCCGGAGGAACCGGAGGCACATAAGGCCGGCTCACGTGCCCGCCGAACGCATTCCCCAGCTCGTTCAGTCCAAAAGGATCCGGCAGCGGCAGTCCATCCCGTCGCGCCTTCGCTGTCTGGTGCGCGTCGAACACCTGATACAGCACCCAGGCCGCCACAAAAATCCCAAACAACCCATAGTGTTCGCTGATCGAGATCAGCACCACAAACACCAGCACGTGCACGATGGCCTTGATGTACTGGCCGTTGTACATCGCGCCCACGCCCGGAATAAATCCAAGTATCGTCGCCGTCCCAGGATTCGGCACGCCCATCGGCGGCGCAGGATATGAACCTCCCGGATACGAACCCGGATAAGCTCCAGGCCCACCCGGAACACCCGCCGCAGGCACACCCGTCACGCGCGCCGCAAGACAAGGCTCACAGAACACGTTGCCCTGCACCTCACGCGTGCACTGCGCGCACAACCCTTTCCCACAATGCTGACAAAATGCGGTTACCCCCGCCTCGGGATGATTTACGCAGTTCATACCAGGCTCCCTTCCACTTCCTCTTCCTGCAGCCCGGTTCCTGATTGACCCAGGGAAATCGACGTGCCAGTTTCCACCGACTCCAACACCACCGCTGCTTCTTCGTACTTATTCATGCTCAACTCCAGCTGGAAGCTGGAAGCTCGAAGCTGGAAGGTTACCCGTTCGCCTATCGCCGAACGCTGTTCTGTACCCTGTACCCCGCAGGCCGCTCCCAGCTCCAGGCTCCCAGCTCCCAGCCCGCTTCCAGCTTCCCGCCCGCTTCCAGCTTCCGGCTTCCCGCTTCCCGCTCTGAGCTCTGCGCCCTGCTCCCGGTGCCCGGTGCCCTGCTTTTCCGCGCTCCCATTCCCAGGCTTTGACGGCTGCTGCTTCTGCTGCTGTTGCTGGTTCTGGGGCTGCTGCTGCTGAGGCTGCGTCTCAATATCTCTCCGCAGCTCCCGCGTCCGCGACTCCAGCTCGTACACAAACCGCAGATGATCGTAGTACCGCACCATCGACCCCCAGCCCGTGTAGAACTGCCGAGAAATCGTGTTCCCAATCTGCGAAGGCTTGAGATCCGCCAGCCGCATATTCCCAGGCTTCACGCCCATCAGATCCAGCGTCATCGCGATCGAGAAGAACGCCATCGCCACCGTCATCAGCAGCCGGGTTTCGTGGAAGCTCCGCCGCCACGGCGTCGCCATCGCCACCGCACCACCGCCAACTCCCGCTCCCGCGCCGGCAACAACCAGCGGCATCGGCACTCCGCCCGCGCCCACCGTCTTCTCCAGAATCCGCCCCACCAGGTCCCACGGAATCTCCGGCTCCTCCTGCAGATACCCCAGCCACTCCTGCCCCTGCTTCACATGCGCCAGCAGATCGCTGCAGTTCGCGCACGTCTCCCCATGCGCGTGGAACGCCGCCTCCTGCGACGCTGGCAGCAGTCCGTCCAGCGCATCCGTCAGCTGAGCTTCCCACTCCTCGCAGCGCATCGCGCCGCCAGAACCCGAGCCCCCCTGTAACCCGAATTTGCTCTCGTCCGCCACCTAAACCACCTGTCCTTTACTACGCTCCAGTAAACGAGCCAGTTCCGCCCGTCCACGGCTGATCCGCGACTTCACGGTACCTTCGGGTATCCGCAAAACCTGCGCGATTTCCTTGTAATCCATGTCCTGCAGATCGCGCAGAATCACCGCCTCCCGCAACTCAGGAGAGATGCGCGTCAGCGCCTCCTGCACCATCTTTTCGATTTCCTTCTGTACCGCACGATCGTGCTGCGTCGGCCCTTTATCCGCGAGCCTCTGGAGCAGCGGCATCTCCTCATCGCCGTCCCAGCCCGCGTCCATCGAATCCGTTACCCGCTGCGCCCGCGACCGCCGGAAATGATCCACCAGCAGGTTCCGCGTCATCGTCGTCAGCCACGTCTGAAACGTCCCGCGCGCCAGATCGAATGCCGCCAGGTTCCCGTACACCTTGAGAAAGACTTCCTGGGTCAAATCCTCGGCATCGGTCGACGACCCCGTAAACCGGAAACACAAACCATACACCCGCCGGTGGTGCGCTTTCACGAGTTCTGTCCAGGCAAAGCTGTCGCCCTTCAGGCACCGCTCTACCAGGACCTGCCATTCGGCTTCCAACGGCTTCTCCCCAATGCGTTCCCCGGCTCGCGTCCCCGGCTGATCCCGCCGTTGCCAACGCTCCGACGGCTTCCGCTCATCCGCCCCAGGCGTCCGGTACCGGCCCCGGCCCGGACCGTCCTGGCCCGGCGCGACGACCTCGGTCCGTGACTCGGCCCTTGCCGGGAAACCCAGCATTCCCAGCTTCCAGGAAGGCCCCCACGTGATGGTTCCGGCGCTCATGGGCAATGATACGCATCTGCAAGCGGCGCAGTTCCGAAAAACCACTCTCATCCGGTCACTTTGCGAAACCCGGCAATCACCGCAGCGAACATCGAGCCTCCGCGGGGATGCAGGGTTCCGAACTGAGGTATGCTCAGCAAAGAAGCATGGCCACGCCCGGCTCCTTTCCTGAGGGCAGCGGTCCGGAAACTACGGGGTACTCATGCCTCCGCTCGATCTCACGATGGTCTTGAAAGATGCACCCGCCGGTGAATGGATAGCATTGTCCAAAGACGCGGAGAAAATCGTCGCCACGGCCAAAAATCTTGAGGATGCAATCGCCGCCGCAAAGGCAAAGGGCGAGAACGATCCCGTCATGATGAAGGTCCCTCCGGTCAGCGCGCTGGTCCTTTAGGCATGGACTTTCCATACTTCGTCATTCCAGCTAAACCCGATGGCGCCTTCCCCGACCGGAAATCGATAAGACGCCCGATTGTTTCGATTTCCCTGGAGAAAAACAGCAGGAAAATCTCCACATGGGCCCTGGTCGATTCCGGCGCCGACTTTTGCATCTTCCCTGCATCGATTGCCGGCGCTCTCGGAATTAATACCCCGAATCAGAATGCAAGTCCGTTCTCCGGCACCTCCGATTCGCCCCAAATCGCTTATTTCGAAACCGTCCGGGCGTCCATCTGGAATGGCAATCAAAATGAACCGGCGATTGCATTCGACTTATATGCGGGTTTTTGCGAGACCTTAGAGCACGTGGGACTCGGACTTCTCGGACAAGAAGGATTCTTCTCGAGGTTCAGCCTGTCTTTTGATTTCCGCAACAACCTGCTGAAGGTGACGTAGCAGTTCAATCCCTTCCGAAAACCCAGCCACTCGCCCGACGCGCGAGTTCACCCCTCCCCATAGATAGCCCGCAGCAAATCCGCAGCCAGACGATGCATCGGCCGCATCAACGGCAGTCCCGCCACCCGCAGCGCCAGCACAATCATCCTCACCGTCCCGTCGAACAGCAGCTCCGTCCGCTTCTGACCCGCCGACGAGTCATAGACCCAGAACAAAATGATCCCCATCTGATAAAGCCACAGCAGCCGCGGCAAATACGGCAGAAGATCCTTCGGCAGCCGGATCTTCGACTCCTCCACAGCCCGCGCAAAAAATCGCGTGTCCTCCTCGCGCACCGGCCGCGTCTCCTCGCTGAACGGCGACAGCGGATGCGCCGGATCCGTGTGCGCGCTCAGTGCGCCTAACAATTTCCTGTTCGGCGAAAAATAATCCAGCTTCACCTGGACAAGACCCCGCAGCCGATCCTCGAAATCGCGGCGCTCCTCCAGCACCTGCTCCAGCATTGGCCGCATCTGAACCTGCGCCCGCTCGTAGAACGCCATCACAATCGCGTCCTTCGAGTCGAAGTAGTAGTACGCCGCCCCCGTTGCTACTCGGCCCCGCGTCGCAATCTCCCGCATCCTCGCGCTCTCAAAACCGCGTTCCCGAAAAATTTCCAGCGCTGCTCCAAGGATGCGGCCCCGCGTCTCCTCAGATTTCGCCGTCCCCTTGTGCTTCGGCGCCTCTCCTCGCGTCATCGCCCTCACGATACGGCCGCCGTCCCCGAACGCCCCCGGAATATCGCCAGGATCAGCACATTGAAAACATGCAGAAATCCCAGCAACAGCAAAAAGCAACCCAGCTTCGTCGCCATCACCCACGCCACATCGCCAACCGTGTCGTACTGCACCCAGCTATGGAACGTCACCGCGACATAGCCTGCGCTCACCAGATAGAAACCGATATCCAGCAGCCGCTCCACCGCCCGCGCCAGCTCCGGCCTCTCCCGGAACGATTCGTTGAGAAACACATCGCCTGCCCAGTGCAGGATCATCGCCAGTCCTGCAATCAGAACCCCGCAAGCGATCGAGTACAGCACGTAGTAGTGCGTCTGATACATCGAATAGGGAACTCTGCCCATCGTCTCCTCCTCTGCCCGTCGTCTTAGCCCCGACTCCAGTTCGAAGTCGCTTCCGGCTTCCGCTTCCAGCTTCCCGCAGCTTCCGACTTCCCGCTTCCATCTCACTGCGCGGCATAGCCCGGCGCAACACTCCCCACCGACCGCCGCCGCATCCTCGCCAGCACAAACATGTTGAAGAAGTGCATGCCTCCCAAAATCAGCAGCACAACCCCCAGCTTCGTGCTCTCCAGTTCGATCACCTGCCGGAAATCCGTCAGCGGCTCACTGGTCTTCAGAGCCAGCGCGATATACCCCACATTGATCAGATAGAAACCCACCACCAGCAGCCGGTTCACCGAGTCCGCCAGCTCCGCGTTCCCGTGAAATGCATCCACCAGAAAAATCCGTCCGCTTGCGTGCAGCGTCCGCGCCACCCAAATGGTCACCCCAATACTGATAGCCAAATAGCTCAAGTAGCACCCAGCGATCCACATAATCCCCTCCTCCAGTACAGATTTGAACACGTTCAAGAAAACAATACCTCCGCTGCGCCAGAATTGCAAGACATTTTTGAACGGGTTCAATATTTCTGCAACGAAATCCTTACACTCCCTTAAAGCAATGATTATGCAATTGTTATTACTGTTGTACATCAGGTACGCAATTTCATGTACATCCTGTGCTAAACTTCCAACATGGAAGTCCCCATCTCCCAGTTCCGCCGTGACCTCTTCCAGCTCATCGAGAAGTCCGCCCAGGGAGAGCCCCTCACCATCACCCATCGCGGCCGCCGCTTTCGCATCGTCCCCGAGTCCCCCGCGGCCACTGGCCTCGACGCCCTCACCCCGCTCCAGATCGTCAACCCCACCGCCCCTGACCTCGACGATCCCGCCTGGAAGGAAGGAATGATTCGCGAGTGGGAGCGCGACTGGGCCGATCTGTGATCACCTATCTCGATACCAGCGTCGCCGTCTGGCTCGCCCAAAAATCCCTCAACCGCATCAGCCCCGCGGCGCTCGACCACCTCACGCGCTCCTCCGATCGCCGCCTCTCGCCCACCGTCCTCCTCGAGCTGCAGTTCCTCTACGAGATCAAGCGCATCCTCATCCCCGCCGCCGACATCCGCCGCAAACTCGAATCCGAGCTCAGCATCACGGTCTGCGATTTTCCCTTTCCCGCCATCGCCGAAACCGCACTCACCGAGACCTGGACCCGAGACCCCTTCGACCGCCTCATCACCGCCCACGCCCGCGCCAACTCCCTCGCCTGGCTCCTCACCTCCGACCGCCGCATCCAGGATGCCTACCCACGCGCCCTCTGGTAGCCTTCATCCCGCCGTCGCGCCACTTCACAACAGATCCCTTGCACCTCCGCACGCCTGCTTCTACCGTCGTCCGCATGAGTCTCCCCACCAACCGGCTCCTCCGCGCCGCTCTCGCCGCAGCCGCTTTCCTGCTCGTCGTCACCGCCGTTGCCTTCGCTGAAGACCCGCCCGCCCCGCCACCCACCCAGACCTTCGCCCTCACCGACGCGAATGCCCTCCTCGAACAAGGCGCAAAAGCCACGACCGCCGAATACCAGGGCCGCAAAGCCATCCGCCTCACCACCGACCGCCCCGACAGCGCCGGATATGCAACCGTGAAAGGCACAAACTTCCGCGACGGCGCCATCGACGTCGACCTCGCCACCGTTCCCGTCCAGCGCCCTCAGGGAGCCAGCCCCGGCTTCGTCGGCATCGCCTTCCGCATCGACCCGGTTCCCTCCCACTACGAGTGCTTCTACCTCCGCCCCGGCAACTCCATCGCGCCGGATCAGGCCCGCCGCAATCACTCCGTCCAGTATTCCTCCGAGCCGCACTACGGCTGGGAAAAGCTGCGCCGCAACTGGCCCTTCATTTACGAATCCTGGGCCGAGCTCACGCCCACGGCCTGGACCCACCTCCGCATCGAAGTCCACGGCCGAAAGGCCACCGTCTTCCTCAATGGATCGCTCAAGCCCAGCCTCATCGTCGATGGGCTCAAGGGCGAAGACCTGCAAGGTCCCGTCGCCCTCTGGACCTACTCCGACGAAGATTCATACTTCGCCAACCTGAAAATCGAAAACGCCGCGCCCGATCCCATCCAGAACGGCGGCGAAGTTGCAGGCACATGGGACTTTCAGTTCCTCACCGACGCCGGCGGCTTCCCTGGCACCTTCAGGCTCGTCCGCCAGGATTCCTCCGTCGGTGGCATCTACACCGGCCCGCTCGGCCCCAATCAGCCCGTCTACGGAACCTGGCGCGACGGCTACATCGAGCTCACTTTCAGCGGCATTTGGCCCGACCAGCCCGGCACCGTCACCGCCGCCCTCGCTGGTTGGGTCGACGGCGACACCGCCGCTGGCCGCGTCAGAGTCGAAGGGCGCGCCGACGGCCGCTTCACCGCAACCCGCCAAAAATGACTCCCATGACCCTGCCTCGGAGACCACACTCCATGAAGTCAGCACGAATCGCTGCGCTGCTCCCGCTGCTCGTCGTCTGTGCGAGCCTGTGCGCAACGCTCACCGCCCAGGATTCACCGATGTTTCGCAATGATCCCGCCCACTCCGGCCTCTACTCCGGCGGCGTCCCGCAGTTCCACAAAGTCCGGTGGGCATTCCACACCGGCGGCGAAGTCGTCTCCTCGCCCGCCATCGTCAACGGCATCGTCTACGTGGGCAGCAACGACGGCAACCTCTACGCCATCGACGAAAAATCCGGCGCGCAGAAGTGGCGTTTCGCCGCAAAATCCCGCATCCCCGCCTCGCCCGCCGTTGCCGATGGCCGCGTTTACTTTGGCTCCTACGACGGTCGTTTCTACGCCATCGACGCCCTCACCGGAAAACTGCAGTGGACCTTCGCCAATCCAGGCGAGCGCCGCTTCGCCGCCACGCATCTCCACGGATCACTGCCCGTCAACGAAACCATGCCCGACCCCTTCGACGTTTACCTCTCCTCTCCCACAGTCTGGAAAGGCAGCGTCTACTTTGGCAGCGGCGACGGCAACATCTACTCCCTCGACGCCGTCACCGGCGCTCTCCGCTGGAAATTCAAAACCGGCGACGTCGTCCACGCCTCGCCCGCCATCGTCGACGGCAAACTCTACGTCGGCAGCTGGGACAGCTATTTCTACGCACTCGACGCCACCACCGGCGCGGAAATCTGGCGCTTCAAAACCGGCGAAGACCCCGACATCCACAACCAGGTAGGCATCCAGTCCTCAGCCACCGTCGCCAACGGCACGGTCTACTTCGGCTGCCGCGACTCAAAGTTCTACGCGCTCGACGCCGCCACCGGACACCAGCGCTGGGCCTTCTCCAACAAGGGCTCCTGGGTCATCACTTCGCCCGTCGTCCTCGACGGCAAAGTCTACTTCGCCACTTCGGACTCAGCACTGTTCCACATCATGAACGCCCAGGACGGCACTCCCATCGCTGAGATCCACTTCCACTGGCCTATCTTCAGCTCGCCCTCCATCGCCGGCTCCATCCTGTACCTCGCCGGACAAGACGGCCGACTCGTTGCCATCGACCTCAACTCCCCAAAAATTCTCTGGACCTTCCAGACCGATGGCGCGCGCAAGAGCCTCGCCGCCCTCACCAAACCCGACGGCAGCCCCAACTACAGAGCCGCCTTCGCCTCCCCCTTTTATGACGACATCATCGTCGGCATCGGCAAGCTGCACACGGTCGGAACTTTTCTGTCCTCGCCGGTCATCTCCGGACACGCAGTCTACATCGGCAGCGCCGACGGCAACGTTTACGCGCTGGAATAAAGCGCCAAGCTGCATCGACAATAGTCGGGCGCCACTCTTTCTGTGACCTGAGACCTGCAACCTGGCTTCACCCCAGCGCGTCCACCAGCCGGTCCAGCAGCAGCTCCTGCCCACGGAAAATCTTTTTCCGCGCCGTCTCGAGATCAAACCACGCGCCCCGATCCGCCTCCGGAATCTCGATCTGCCGCCCCGTCCTCGGCGGCCACTCCACCAGACAGGTGTTGCTCACCAGCTTCGCCGGATCGAAATCCCCTTCGACCGCCCACGCAGTCACTTCCTTCCCGCTGGGCTGGCGGATGATCCCCAGCGGCGTGAATTCGCCGTCGATCGCCGCCCCGGTCTCTTCTTCGAACTCGCGCCGCGCCGCCTCGAGCGCCGGCTCGCCCTCGTGATACTCGCCCTTCGGGATCGACCACGCATCCTTCTTCGCCCAGAACGGCCCGCCAGGATGAATCAGAAAAACCTCCGGCCCGGACGAAGACCGTCGATAGAGCAAAATGCCGGCAGAACGTTTCGTCATGAGGATGCCCCCACGATTATCCCGCACCTTGATTCTCGACGAGCCCGTGGATTCGCTTCGCCGGGCGCCGCACGGGAATTGTTAAACTCGAAACAAAATTCATCCGAACGGGGAGGATAGTTGTGAGACGTGCGGCCTGGCTGACAGCAGCACTGACGGTGGCAACGGCGATCGGCGCCGTGAGCTTTGCAAAGGACAAGACGGCCGATCAGGAGCCGGTCGCCTGGGGCATGCAGGCGGGCAACGACGGCTGCGTCATCTTCCGCGAGTCCGAGGAGATGACCACCGAAAAGGAGAACGGAGCCTACCAGTCCTGGACCGTGAAACAGCTCGAGGTCCTCGACACCGTCAAGGCCACCCTGCCCAAAAAGAAATACGCCGAGACGAAAGAGGATCTGGCCGCGCTGCAGGAATTGTCGGTGCAGAACCACCTGAAGTATGTGAAGATCCCCAAGAAATACACCCCGGAGCAACTGGAAAAAGCCCGCGCCCTGTGCAGCGCAGCTCCGGCCCAGCGCGCAGCTCCGGCCCAGTAAGACGAAACAGCCTCAGGACAACTCTCGTTCCATCGGCCGCCCGAAGCACAGCACATATCCGTTGTTATCGGCGACCTCGAAGGCTCGCAGATTGTCCGACGTGTTCGCCAGCTCCCGATGCATCGGGACGCCCGCCGCAACAAATTCCGCATACAGCGCGTCGGGATCGCTGGTGTGGATATAAGCATCCCAACTGGCCCATGCGTGGCGCGAGGAGTTCGGCTGCGGATGCACCTCAGGCGCAATGGCCTTGAACATCAGCATCACCTGGTCTCGCCCTGCGAACGCCCAATAATCTTCGCATTCCGCGTCCCCCCCGCCCTGATACCGCACGCTGAACCCCAGACGCAGGTAGAACGCGAGGGTCGCCTTCAAATCGTCAACAATAAAAAACGGAGTGACACTGTTGAGCATGTCGAGTTCCTATCGAATGGCTATAAGAGTGAGTCTGCAATCGCCCCATGCAGAATGTCAATAGGCGTGTGACAGAGTTGCGGGGCAGCGCGGGCTGGTCGAGACACATGCGCGGCATGTTTCTCCTCCAGCTCAATAGCGGCTCCAAAACATAGGCGGCCAAAACCCAGGGAGAAGAATGAACAGCACCGCGAGAGCTTGCGGCGTACCGGGCTTCGCGCAACGTTATCGCACCGTGACCGACGTACCCAATTGCCGCTCTCCGCGACTGCTAAACTAAACACGGCATGATCCTCCCCTTTGTCCGCGAGTTGCTGGCGGACCTGGAGCATTCTCCCTCCTTCGAACAGGCAAGGAGGCACCTGGCGCTTGCCCGTGGGCGTCGACGTGTGTCCGGACTCACGTCGACCGCGCGCGCCCTCTATATTCCGCTCTTCGCGCGCGCCGCGCAGGTCCCCACCGTCGTCATCGTGGCTGATAACAAGGCTGCCGACGCCATGCACCTTGCCCTGCGTGCAGGCTGCGACCTCACCGGAGCCATTTCCGCCGATCGCGTGCTGAGGCTGCCCGCGCATGACGTACTGCCCTTTGAAAATCTCTCGCCGCACCCCGACATCCAGGAACAGCGCGCCAAGACTCTCTGGAAAATCGCGACCGGTGAAGCCTCCATTGTTGTCGCGCCCGTCGAAGCCGCGGCGATGAAGCTCTTTCCCGCGCCCTTCTACGCGGGCCTCGCGCAAATCCTCCGCCGCGGCGAAGAAGTGGACGTCGACACGCTGCTCACGCACCTGACCGGCATCGGCTACACCCGCAACGACATCGTCGAAATGCCCGGTCAGTTCACGCGCCGCGGCGGAATTCTCGACGTCTACTCGCCCGAAGCCGACCGCCCTGTGCGCTTTGAGTTTTTCGGCGACGAGATCGAGTCCATTCGCAAATTCGACCCTGAAACCCAGCGCTCGGCGGCGGCGCTTGATGAAGCGCGCCTGCTGCCTCTCACCGAAACTCCCGTGACCGAGCGCCTCCTCGCCGCCGTCCACACCCGCCTCAGCGGCGAGCGCGTCCAATCCTCCGACGATCCCGACCTGATCGAGGAAGCCATCGCCGCCGGCGGGGTCTCCGTTTTTCCTGGATGGGAATTTTTCGCGGGTGTTGGCAGCGCAACCGGCTCGCTCCTGGATTTGTTCCCCCGCTCAGCGCTCCTCGTCGAAGAGCCTGCGATGATTCGCAATCAGGTCGACCGCTGGTGGAATAAGGTCGAGCAGCGTCACGACCGCTCCAGCATTGGCTCCCTCATCAGGCCCGAAGAGATTTATCTCCGCCCGGAAATTCTCCAGGCCCAACTCGCCTCGCATCCGGGCCTCGACATCGATCAGCTGGGCGTGGTCGACGTCCTCGACGAAGACAACACCCTCGGCGAAATCGAATTCACCTCGCGCCCCACGCTGCGGTTTCACGGATCGATCCCGGCGCTGATCGAACAGATTCGCAACCTGATGAACCAGGACACGCGCACACTGCTGGTCGCGCCCAACCAAGGCGAGGTCGAGCGCCTCGCCAACCTGCTCCGCGAATACGAACTCCCCTACCGTCTCGGCTCGCGCATCCAGCACGCGGGCAGCGAAAACATCTACGACGAATCGAGCTACCTCGCAGGCGACATGCGCACGCCCGTCATCCTGCGCACCGCGCTCGCTACCGGGGTCAGCCTTCCGGACGCGCGCCTCGTCCTTTTCGGCGCGCAGGATTTCTTCGACGAAGCCGACGTCACCGCGCGCCCCGCGCCGAAGAAATCCAAGACCGCCGCCTTCGTTTCAGACTTCCGCGACCTCACCGTCGGCGATTATGTGGTCCACGTCGAGCACGGCATCGCCCGGTACCAGGGCCTCCGCGAGATCGAGCAGGACGGCGTCTCCATCGAGTTCATGATCCTCGAGTTCGCCGAGAGCGCGCGTCTCTACGTGCCCCTCACGCGGCTCGACCTGATCCAAAAATACCGCTCCACCGAAGCCGGTCCCGCACCGGTTCTGAACCGGCTGGGCTCACAGCAATGGGCAAAGACCAAAGCGCGCGTGCGCAAGGCTATGGAGGACATGGCCGACGAGCTGCTCAAGCTCTACGCCCAGCGCAAAGCCGCCAGCGGCCACGCCTTCCCCGGGGACAACGAGTTTCAACGCGAGTTCGAGGACGCCTTCGACTTCACCGAGACCGACGACCAGATTTCCGCCATCGCCGACATCAAGCGCGACATGGAATCGATCCTCCCCATGGATCGCCTGCTGGTGGGCGACGTCGGCTATGGCAAAACCGAAGTCGCCATGCGCGCCGCGTTCAAAGCGGTGCAGGATGGCCGCCAGGTCGCGGTGCTCACGCCCACCACTATCCTCAGCTTCCAGCATTTCGAGACCTTCAAAAGTCGATTCCGCCAGTTCCCCATCACCGTCGAGATGATCTCCCGCTTCCGCACGCCGAGAGAGCAGAAGGTCATCCTCGAAAAGGTGGAGAACGGCCGCGTCGACATCCTGATCGGCACGCACCGCCTGCTTTCGAAGGACATCAAGTTCCACGACCTCGGCCTGCTGGTTGTCGACGAAGAGCAGCGCTTCGGCGTCCGCCATAAAGAGCGCCTCAAGCAGATGCGGCGGGAGATTGACGTGCTCGCCATGTCCGCCACGCCTATCCCGCGCACGCTGCACATGTCGCTCGTCGGCCTGCGCGACATGAGCGTGATCGAAACGCCGCCCCGGGATCGGATGGCGATCCAGACCGTCGTCGCCAAGTTCGATGAGAAGCTTATCCGGTCTGCGATTGAAGTGGAATTGGAGCGCGGGGGGCAGATTTACTTCGTCCACAATCGCGTCGAAACCATCTACGAACTCGCCGCCAAGATTCAGGAACTTGTTCCCGCCGCCCGCGTCATCGTTGGCCACGGCCAGATGCATGAGGCTGAGCTGGAGAGAGTCATGCTCGCCTTCATGAATCACGAATACGATGTGCTCGTCGCCACCACGATCATTGAAAACGGCCTCGATATTCCTTTGGCCAACACGATGATTGTCAACAGGGCCGACCGGCATGGGCTGTCAGAGCTTTACCAGTTGCGCGGGCGTGTGGGCCGGTCGAATCGGCGCGCTTATGCGTACCTGCTCATCCCGCCCGAGCAGGAACTGACCGACGTTGCGCGGCGACGGCTGGCGGCGCTCAAGGAATTCTCCGACCTGGGTGCTGGCTTCAAGATCGCGGCTCTGGATCTTGAACTGCGCGGCGCCGGCAACCTCCTCGGGGGCGAGCAGAGCGGGCACATTGAAGCGGTCGGCTTTGAAATGTACACCTCGATGCTCGAAGAAGCGGTCAGCAAGCTGAAAGGCGAGGAGCGAGTGGAGCGGCCGTCGGTCCAGCTCTCGCTCGGCATCGCATTACGTATCGATGAAAGTTACATATCGGAGGAAAACCAGCGGCTGCGCATGTATAAGCGCATCGCCGGTGTGGACAGCGACCGCGCGCTTGAAGAAGTTCGCTCCGAATTGGAGGACCGCTACGGCCCGCTGCCGGCGAGCGTCGAGCATCTGCTGCAGGCCGCCCGCCTCCGCATCGAATGCGAAAAGATCGGCGTAGCCCAGGTCGACCGCAAGCGCGACCAGCTCCATATTCGCTTCACGGAAACCGCAGCCGTCGATCCGGGCCGCCTCATGAAGCTGGTTGCCAAGAATGCCAAAAAAGGAGCCCAGTTCACGCCGCAGGGCGTTTTGCGCTTCCCGCTCACGGCTACGAAACCGGAAGAAACTCTGAACGAGGTTCGGGCGCTGCTGGAAGAACTGGTCCTGCAGACTGCAGCGGTTTAGGGGCGGGTTTGAGTTTCACGGAGTGCGATGAAAGGCTAAACTAAGCTCCATGGTCACTATTGAAACAATCAAGAACGTGCCATCGGAAGAGGACTGGACACACATGATGCGGACTGCCTCACCAGCAGAAGCGATTCGGCTCTGGCAGTTGTCCCTTGAGTGCCTCGACGCGACCAAAAGCCAGGACCAGCAAGGTTGGGGCCAACGCATCGGCATCGCTGAAAGAGTCTTGCAGGAACGTGGAATCCCACGTCACTAAAACTCAGGTCTCAGAGGGTGCATCCATTCACGAAACCAAGCTGCCATGTCCGGTTCGGAAATCGATCCGTCGGCAACGGTAAGCATAACTCTGACCATCTCTTCGTTCGTGGCTGTAATCTCATAGCCATTCAAGGGCAGAAACGCACCGGCAGCGACGATGATTGCCGTGCGCTTATTCCCATCGACAAATGCATGGTTGCGCGCGATGCCAACCGCATACGCCGCGGCAAGGTCGGCCAAGTCCGGCGTGCCATAGGTCGCAATATTTCGCGGACGCGCAAGAGCGGACAAGAGGAGTGACTCATCCCGCAATCCGCTCGCTCCTCCATGTTCAGCGAGTTGCGCATCATGGATGGCCAAAACCGCCGCCTCGGAGATCCAGTGAATCTCCGGAGGAGTCACTTGGCGAGCTCGCGCAAGGCGTCACGCCGCTGCCGCATGAACTTCCGAGCGTGCGTCATCTGTTCCTCGAATTCAGGATCGTAGGAGGTGATGCGAAACCCGTCTGGCGATTCGGTGAGGAAGACCGTGTCGCCCTTAGCCACGCGCAAACGCGACAGGACGTCCTTCGGAAGGACGATCCCGGCGGAACTGCCAATCGTTGTGACCTTGAGCTTGACCATGAGGACTCTCCCGATCTTATTCTAACAACCGTTAGAACGAAGGTCAGAAATAGTTGACCAACTCCCCAAAATTCTCCACCTCCAACAAGTGCTGCCCGGTGGGGGCTTCGTCGCGGATTTCGTGTTCCAGGACCCAGGTGTGGGGGTGGTGGATATAGACGGCGTGCAGGCCGCAGGCCAGGGCTGGGTTGATGTCGGACTTGGGGCTGTTGCCGATCATCCAGGTTGTGTGCGGGGCCAGCTCGTATTTGCCGCAGACTTCGCGGTAGGCGTCGGGATCTTTCTCGCGCGGTATCTCGACGGCGGTGAAGTGCGCGGCAAGGCCGGAGCGGGCGAGCTTGCCGGCCTGCTCGGTCTGATTGCCCTTCGTCATCAGGATCAGCTTGTGGCGCGACGCCAGAACGGGGAGCGTCTCCGCGACGCCCTCCAGCAACTCAATCTCCTGGTCGGCGATCGACTGCGCGAAGCTCATGATGCGGTCGTGCTTCTCCGGCGTGATGGGCCCCTTCGTCAGCCCTTCAAAGCAGGTCACCAGCGCGCGCCGAAAGCTCCCCAGCCCGTAGCCGTGCAGCAGCACGTTCTCGCGCTCCACCTCGTTCAGCTTCTCGCGCACCTCTTCGCGCGAGTACTCCTGGTGGTTGAGATAGGAGATGAACGCCGCGATGGCACGCTCGAAGTAGATGTTGTTCTCCCACAGCGTGTCGTCGGCGTCGATCAGCAGCGTCTGCCCGGGCGCGAATTTGGCTTGTTCGCTCATCCTGTTAGAAGGCTACCAGCAACCGAAACGGCATCGAAACCCGAAGAAGTCCGGTTCGGCCGCCGAGGCCCCTGCGGCATTTGATCCCTTCTTCCGCATCACTCGCGACAAGCGCTCCGCAAAATCACTGCTGCGCGAAAACCCCTCCCCGTCTCGTCGAGTATCATGGGGTGTTTCCCGGAGGATTCATGCGCCACCGCCTAATGGCTGCCGCTGCCTGCCTTTCGCTCTCCATCGTCGTCACTTGTTCCGCGCAAAAGCCGGCACCGGCCGCTGGCGCCCAGCAGTACAAGCCCATGCCCGGCTACGACACCTCGGTGATGGACACCTCAGCCGACCCCTGCACCGACTTCTATCAGTACGCGTGCGGCAACTTCGCCAAGGTGCATCCGATTCCCTCCGACATGCCGGAGTTCGATCAATTTGTGAATCTGTTTGAGTTCAACACCCAGGCCCTCCACGACATCGTCGAAAAGGGGGCCGCCGCCCACGCCGCTCCCGGCACCAATGAGCAAAAGATCGGCGACTACTACTCCAGCTGCATGGATACTGGCGCGATCGAGAAGCACGGTCTGGCTCCGATCCAGCCCGAACTCGACCGCATCGCCGCGCTCAAATCCAAACAGGAGTTGCCCGCTCTGATTGCGCGCCTCAACCGTATGTCCGTCGGCGTTTTCTTCGACTACGGATCCATGCAGGACTTCAAAGACGCCACCCGCGAGATCGCCTATATCGACCAGAGCGGCCTGGGCCTGCCTGAAAAGGACTACTATCTCCGGACGGACGAGAAATCGGTGGAGACCCGCAAGCAGTACGTCGCGCACCTTGCGAACATCCTGAAGCTTCTTGGCGATTCGCAGGATGCGGCCCAGGCCGAAGCGCAAAAGATCATGGGCCTCGAAACCGCGCTGGCCAAAGCCTCGCAGGGGAACGTCGAACGGCGCGATCCGGCGGCGATCTACCACCCGATGGCGCTCACCGCCTTCTCCGCCACCGCGCCCGGGATCGACACGGCGAAATACATCGAGTTGATCGGCTCACCCTCGGTCACCGACCTCAACGTCGTTTCGCCGGGATTCTTCCCCGCGCTGAATAAGGTCATCGCCGATACCGACCTCGCTACCCTCGAGGCCTACATGCGTGCCCACCTCGCCGACTCCTTCGCCATGGGCCTGCCGCACGCCTTCGATGACGAGAACTTCGATTTCTATGGCCGCAAGCTCACGGGCACGCCGGAGCAGCAGGCGCGCTGGAAGCGCTGCGTCCAGAGCACCGACGGTGCGCTCGGCGAAGCGCTCGGCAAACTTTATGCCGCCCAGTACTTCACTCCCGACATGAAAGCCGCCACGCTGCGCGAAGTGCACGACATTGAAGCGGCCATGGGCAAGGACATCGACGAGATCGACTGGATGAGCCCGGAGACGAAAGTCAAAGCCAAAGAGAAGCTGCATGCGGTCGCCGATAAGATCGGCTATCCGGATAAGTGGCGCGATTACACGAAGCTCGACATCCAGGCCGGTGACGATCTCGGCAACACCATGCGGGCTCGCGAATTCGAGGTGGCCCGCCAGCTGAACAAAATCGGCAAACCCGTCGATCGCCAGGAATGGCAGATGACTCCGCCCACCGTCAACGCTTATTACGATCCGTCCATGAACGATATCAACTTCCCCGCCGGGATCCTGCAGCCCGCTTTTTATGACAAGGACGCGACCGACGCCACCAACTACGGCCACATCGGCGCTGTTGTCGGCCACGAACTGACGCACGGGTTCGACGACCAGGGCGCCAAGTTCGATGCTCAGGGCAATCTCCATGACTGGTGGACACCGGAAGACAAGAAGAAATTCGAAGAGAAGACCGGCTGCGTCGATGCCGAATACAGCGGATTCACGGCGGTCGACGACGTCAAGGTCAACGGCAAACTCACCCTCGGCGAAAACACCGCGGACAACGGCGGCCTGCGTCTCGCCTACATGGCCATGATGGCGCGACTCGCGGCCGGTGCGCCGACGGCATCGACGACTGAGCAACAGCGGGAGCAGTCCATATCCCCGCAGCGCCAGCTGTTTATCGGTTACGCGCAGAACTGGTGCTCCAACGAGCGCCCGGAACTGCTACGGATGTTAGCCCAGACCGATCCCCACTCCCCCGATGCCATCCGCGTCCGCGGGGTGATCGTGAACATGCCGGAGTTCGCTCAGGCTTTCGGTTGCAAGGCCGGACAGCCGATGGCTCCAGTGAAAAGTTGCCGAGTCTGGTGAGTCGCCCTATAAATCGTTTTGATAAGACAGACTACCCGTTAGTAGTATAGATATGCGACTTAAGTAACATCGAGATTGAACCTACAAGTAGTTATATCTCGGTCGCGGTTTTCCGACTTTGGTACCCATTTTGCGCTTACCAAGTCTGGAAATCTTTGATGCTATTGCACTCCCACTTCCGGGTTAGGCTCGGTCCTGCGTCGACTGACGCCAAAAGGACCCTCGCCAACCATGACCAAAGCCCTTCGTATTGCCGTCCTGTCCGCGGTGTTCGCCCTTACCGTAGCCCCAGCCTTCGCCGGCCCCGGCGGCGACGATCCGCCACCGCCGCCCCCCCCGGCCTCCCTCGGCTTCTAAGAATTCCGTATTTTGCCCGTTCGACCCTCTCAGGCTTCAGCAATTGCGCCGAAGCCTGAGGTGTGTCGTATTGTAGAGTCTGGGCGGGCGCATGCATTTCTCCGTAGTCGACAAGATTTTTTGGGGAGCCGTCTTCTTCCTGAACTTCGCTCTCCTCTTTGTGCTGCTGGTGCGTCATCGCTGGCGCGCGTTGCCCATGCTCACCAGTTGGATGGCTTTTCTGCTGCTCCGCTCCATCCTGCTGTTTCTCATCTACGAGAGCAGTCCGATGCACCTCTCTTCGTACCCTGCGTGGCTTTGGTATACCCGCGTCTACGTCGTGGGAGGTTGGATCGACTTTATCCTGCAGCTCGGCCTCGTCTTCGAGATCGCCCACATCGCTCTCCGTCCCACCGGTACCTGGGCCCGCGACGCCAGGCCACAGTTTGCGGCGGCAGGATTAGCCGGCGCCGCCCTTGCCGCCCTCGTCGCCTGGCTGGTCTCCCCGCCGGCCTGGAGTATTCCCTACGCCTGGCAGATTCGCGGCGACCTCTTCACCAGCCTCGTCATCTGTGAGCTGTTCGTGGCGATGACCCTGACCGCCAATCGCCTGGGTCTCGGCTGGCGCAACCATGTTATCGCCGTCGGCCAGGGGCTAACTGGCTGGACCAGCATCATGGTGGTTACCACAGCGCTCCAGAGCTTCCTGGGAACCAAGCGCTACTACCTCGGACTCGACCATGCACGCGGGCTGGCCTATATCGCCGCAGTTACCTGGATGATTCTGCAACTTTGGCGGGATGAACCCGAGCGCATGCCAATTTCCGCCGATTTACAGGAATATATCCTTGCGCTCCACAGGCGCGTCGAGTACGATCTTCGCAGACTTGACGCTCGACATTAATTGTCCCGTCGCTCCGGATTCGGGGAGCTGTCTGGCTCCTTCATAGAAAGGCCATCGCGGTGCTGGCTTACCTCCTCCTGGGTGCAATTGTAGGTGGTCTCCTCGCAGCCGCCATCAAGTCTCAGTTATCCGCTATTCGTGTCGACCGGCGGAGCTGGCAGGACTTAGTCTCCCAGTTAAAGCGCATCGAATTTGAGCGCGTGACCTCCGTCGCCCGCGACTACCTTGAACCAAAAGAGGGGCAAATTTCCCTCGAGCCCACCGACATGTGGCTGATGCTTGGCGGGCGCGAAGGCCTGCGCCGCATGAGCGAGAATGCGAAGCTCATGCTCGTCCTCGCCGCCCACGCCCAGCGCTGGAATTTCGACGAGGGAGTCATCGTTACCGAGCGCATGCGCCGCGACGCCATCCGTCTGCGCAGTTCCATCCGCCGCATCGAGCTCGCCCTCACCTTCCACATCGTCGCCCGCCGCTCCGCCACGCTCATTCCCTTCTATCTTCACGAGGCCGCATCCGCGTACTACCTTATGCGCCAGCGTCTCCTCGCGCTTTATCGGACCAGCCACGCCGGCCTCTATCCCCGTCTCGCCGAAGTTCTTTAAGAAGCAGGAAGCTGAAACTTGCTGAGCGTTAAGCTCGCAGCTTGCCGCCCAGGGCTTCAAGCGCCGCGACCACCCGCTGCGACCACCCCTGCACTTCTTCTTCGCGCAGCGTCCGCTCGTGCGACTGAAAGACCACCCCAAGCAGCAGGGAGTAGTGCCCCATCGGCGCCATTTCCCCCCGAAGCAATTCCTTCGGCTCGAAACTCCGCAGCTCCGGAATCGCCAGCCCCTCCAGCGCCTCCGCCACCATCGCATACAGCGTGCTGTCCGGCAGGATCAGCGAAAAATCCCGACGCACCGGCTGATACCGCGACAGCTCCTCGACGAACGGCTGATGCAGACCCTGTATGTACAGCCGATCCAGCCGCAGCTCGCCGATCCACACTGCCTGCTTGAGCTTCCGTCGCTCGGCCTGTGCAGGATGCAGTTGCCCGAACCACCCCACCGTGGCGCCATCGAGCACCGCCCGCGCGCTTCGTCCCGGATGCAGCCATGCCGGGGTCAGCCCTGACGCGGCAGGGAAATGGTCGAAGTAAATGGAACGAGCCGCAAACACGCCCAGCAGCGCCTCCACCGTCCCTTTGAGTTCGTAGAAATCGACCGCCTGTTTGCCGAACGCCTGTCCCGTCGCGCCAATGGCGAGCGACGGCCGCTCGTCCACGCGCTCCGTGCCGCCGCTAAATACGGTCCCCATTTCAAATAGCGCAACCCCCTCGACGTCGCGGCTGATATTCAGCGCCAGCATCTCAAGCATTCCCGGCAGCAGCGACGGCCGCAGCATCCCCGCCTCTTCGCTAAGCGGATTCCCGATCGCAACCGCGGCTCCTGGTTCACGCACAAACAGTGCCGCATCCTCCGCGCCGCAAAAGCTTGACGAGATCGCTTCATTCCACCCGAGCGCCAGGAGCGTCCGGCGCACTGCGGCCTCTTTCTCGGCCCACGGCAGCTCCACCACACTTCCGGCGAACGCCGGCAGCGTATTGCGGAACCGGTTGTATCCGTAGACGCGGGCAATCTCCTCGACGAGGTCGATCTCGCGCTCGAGATCGAGGCGCCAGCTCGGCAGCGTCACGCTCCAACTTTCCGAACCCGTGGCCACCAACCCGCAACCGAGCCCCGACAGAATTTCGTTCACGGTCCCAGCCAAAATTCCCTCAGCATCTTCGGTGGGCCCCAGCATCCGCCGCACTTCGCCGAGGCTGAAGCTGACACTGGGGCGCTTCACCGTGCGCTCGACCGCTTCGGGGATGACCACATCCACCAACTCGCCCTCAGGATGCCCTCCGGCCTCGAGAATGATCCGGCTCACCATCGCCGAGGCTACCGGGGGAGCATTGAAATCGGCTCCGCGTTCAAAGCGATGCGAAGCATCCGTGTGGAGCAAATGGCGCTTCGAGCTGCGCCGCACCACGCCCGGATCAAACCACGCCGCCTCGACCAAAACATTGCGCGTCTCCGGCGTGATCATCGTGTCCCAACCGCCCATTACACCCGCAATGCCAAGCGCCTTCTTCTCATCGGCGACCACGAGGTCGTCGGGATCGAGGGTGCGCTCGATGCCGTCGAGCGTCCGCAGCTTCTCGCCCTTATGCGCACGGCGGACGATGATGCCGCCCTCCAGCTTGTCCAGATCGAACGCGTGCGTCGGCTGCCCCATTGCCAGGACAACATAATTGGTGGCATCGACAGCGTTGAATATCGGCTTCTGCCCCAGCAGCCGGAACCGCTCCGCGACAATGCCCGAGGAGGGCACGATTTTTAAATCGCGCAGCACCCGCGCCGTGAACCGCCCGCACAACTGCGGCTCCTCGATGGAAACCGGCACCGCACTTAGTTCTGGCTTAGGCACGGGCAAACTCACATCGAGCGGCTTTAGCTCGAGCCCGTAGATCGTCGCCGCCTCGCGCGCAATGCCGTAGTGATTCATTGCATCGACGCGGTTGGTGGTGATGTCCATCTCGAACAGCGAACCATGCGCGCCGAGATCGAAGACACCCTCGACGGCGATTCCGCGGAGGGTCAGATCATCGGCGAGTTCCCGATCCGAAACTGCGATCCCCGGAACATATTCACGCAACCAGCTGGAAAGAATCATCACGCGAACTGCTCCAGGAACCGCTGATCGCCCGAGTACAGCAGCCCGATATCCCCAATCCCATACTTCATCATCGCGATCCGATCGATGCCCATGCCGAACGCAAAGCCGCTGATCTTCTTCGGGTCATAGCCCGGCTGTTTGCTCTGGACGAAGCCGAAGATTGCGGGATCGACCATCCCACAGCCCAGCAGCTCAATCCATCCCGACTGCTTGCACTTCCGGCAACCCGACCCGCCGCAGAACGGGCAGCTGATCTGCACATCCGCGCTCGGCTCCGTGAACGGAAAGAACGAAGGAAAAAACCGCGTCTTCACGCTCGACCCGAAGAAGGCCTTCATCGCCGCATCGAGCGTCCCCT
>CAZHTJ010000054.1:0-29976 GCA_964535525.1 uncultured Acidobacterium sp.
CCGCCATCGCATCGCGCAGCACATTCACGTAGCAATCCTTCTGCGGAAGCCCCTCCGTCATCGCCTCCCACTCATTGCCGCCCGTCTTGCTCCGCCACACCTGCAGCTTCCCATCCATCGGATAGTGCAGCGAGTCGCTGGTGATCGGCGCAACATAAATCGTCTCCGGCTCGTGCGCGTGCACGTCGATGGCGAACCCAAAATCCGTCGGCAGATTCCCGCTCACCTCCCGCCACGAATCGCCCGCGTCGTCGCTCCGCATCACGTCCCAGTGCTTCTGCATGAACAGCACGCCCGGCCGCCGCGGGCTCATTGCAATGTGGTGCACGCAATGCCCAACCTCCGCGTCCTGATCCGGCATCATTTGCGAGCGCAGCCCCTTGTTGATCGGCTTCCACGTCTTGCCGCCATCGTCGGTGCGAAACGCCCCCGCCGCCGAAATCGCAATGTAGATCCGCTGCGGATCTTTCGGATCCAGCACAATCGTGTGCAAACACATCCCGCCCGCCCCCGGCTGCCACTGCGGACCCGTACCGTGCCCGCGCAGCCCCGGCAGCTCCTGCCACGAGTGCCCCCCATCCATCGAATGAAAAAGCGCCGCATCCTCCACGCCCGCGTACACCGCCTCTGCATCCGTCAGCGAAGGCTCCAGGTGCCACACCCGCTTGAACTCCCACGGATGCTGCGTTCCGTCGTACCACTGATGCGTCGTCAGCGGCGCGCCCCCATCCGCCGACGTGTCGTACACGAACCGATTGCTCTCCCCCGTCGGCCAGCCCTGCGGCGACTTCTGCATGCCGCCCCCCGGCGCCGTCCACGTCTTCCCCCCGTCATCGGATCGCTGAATGATCTGCCCGAACCATCCGCTCGTCTGCGAAACGTAAACCCGGTCCCCATTCACCGGCGATCCCTTCATGTGATAAATCTCCCAGCCCGCGAAGAAAGGCCCGCTCACCTCCCAGCTCTCGCGCTTTCCGTCTGCTTTCAGAATGAACGCGCCCTTCTTCGTGCCCACCAGCACCCGCACTCGACTCATGCATCGCTCCCGTTTTTGATTTGCCTTCCCACCAAACCCAGCGGGTTCCCCCGGCATCTGGCTCCTGGCTCCAGGCTCCCGGCTCCCAGCTCCCGGCTACTGGCTGTCCTCACGCCGCAGCGT
Organism: uncultured Acidobacterium sp.; assembly: GCA_964535525.1. Taxonomy (GTDB): domain Bacteria; phylum Acidobacteriota; class Terriglobia; order Terriglobales; family Acidobacteriaceae; genus Palsa-343. The sequence continues at coordinate 1,160 of CAZHTJ010000054.1, forward strand.
ACGCCGGCGCGGCCACGTTAATCATCCACGGCGTGCCGAACCGATCCACCAGCTGTCCGTATCGCTTCGCCCAGAACGTTTCCTGAATCGGCATCTTCACGTTGCCCTCCTTCGCCAGTTCCGCGAAAATCCGCTCCGCATTCGCGACGTCATCCACTTCCAGACACACCGACGACCCCTGCGCCTTCTCAAAATGCTCCGGCGGACAATCGCTGGCCAGCAGCATCTGGTCGCCGATATCCAGGCGAGCATGCATCACCTGCTTCGCCATCTGGGGATACTGTTTCGCCATCGGGCTGTCCCCAAAGTTGAACATCGCCACAATCTTCCCGCCCAAAACCCGCTCGTAGGTCTTGAACGCCTCTTCGCACTGCCCGTTGAAAAGCAAATACGGTGTCACCTTCATCTCGCCTTCTCCTTTTTGGTTAGTGGTGAATTGCCGAACCTGTGCTCATTTGCGTCAACTTCTCCGTGATGGCCGTATCCCTCCGTTACCACCTCCGCTCCATCGTCGACTCAGTCACGAACTATCCTCCATGGCCACTTCCTGCTAATCCATCGGATCGAACCAGACCACTGAACTCGATGGCCTGCCCCGGAGGGCAAGGGCTTCAACTGCTGTCCGCTGAACCCTCAGCGCTGAACGCTGAACGCCGTCTCTTTGGGCCCCCTAACCACGGCAACAACGGCGCCGGATCCCGCTCCCTCCACCGCCGTCTCGTCTCCTCCACTACGGAGCGCCGCGTTCTCGCCAGCTCCGCGATTACCGCGGGCGGGGCTCCCGTTTCCTCGTGCCGCGCCCCCCAAATCAGCACCTCCAGCATCACTGGAGCCAGATCGATTCCCTTCTCCGTTAACCGATAAACTATCCTCCGCCCATCGCTCACGTCTCGCTCGCTCGTCACAATCCCCGAACGCCGCAGCCTCTTCAGCCGATCCGCCAATATATTCGTCGCAATCCCTTCCCCCGACTCCATAAAATCCTGAAACCGCGTGAACCCCCGTACCATCAGGTCGCGCACGATCAGCAGCGACCACCGGTCTCCAAATACTTCGAGCGAGATATTGACCGGGCATCCCGACCGACGTTTCTCAAAGGCCTTTCGAGGCACGCCCGTCACACTAGCAAACCTCACTTGCGAATTGCAAGTGATTTGTGACGACCATGCTCTCCTGTCCAAAACAAAAGAGGCCGCCCGAAGGCGGCCTCTCCGTTTTCCTCGTTTGTCGTTTATTGCGGCGGGGTATTCGCCGTTCCAGTTGCGTAGCTGCTCTGCACCGGCCGCTGCGGCGCCGGCGCTGCCTGAGGAGCCGCCATCGGCTGGTTCATCGAGCTCGTAGGAGCCTGCTCCTGCACCCCAATCGACTGCCCGGACACCACCATCGCCACCCGGCGATTCTCCGCCCGTCCCGAATTCGTGGAATTATCCGCCACAGGATCCGCCTTCCCGTATCCCTGCGACGAAATACTTCCCGGCTGCACGCCCTGCGAAATCAAAAACGCCTGCACTGCCGTCGCCCGCTCCTGCGAGAGCTTCAGGTTGTACTCATCCGACCCTACCGAGTCCGTGTAACCCTCCACCTGCATCTTCAGGTTTGGATAGGTCAGCAGAATTCCCGATATCTTCGCCAGCTTTACCTGCGCATCCGGCTTCAGCGTGTATTTGTTGAAGTCAAACAGCACGTCCGACATATTCACGATCAGTCCGCGCGCCGTCTCCTGCGTCTGCAGCACTGAATTCAGCTGCGTCTTCAGGCGTTCCCGCATCTCCGCGGTCTGCTGCGCCGCCTGCGCTGCCGCTGCCTCGGCAGCCTGCTGCTGCGCGCGAGCCTGTGCCGCAGCCGCCTGAGCCTGTTCCGCCTGTTGCTGTGCTGCCGCTGCCTGCGCCTGAGCCGCCGCCTGTTGATCGGCCGCCTGTTGAGCCGCCGCCGCGGACTGCTCTGCCTGCGCGTTGGCCTGCTGCGCCTGAGCCTGCGCGGTCGCTGCGTCCTCCTGTGCCTTGCGACGCGCTTCTTCGATCCGCGCCTTCTCCGCCGCCTCGTCGCCCGCCTTGATCTTGCGGATCGTAATCAGCCGCGAATCCTCCGCTGTCTGCACCGCCTCGCGCGCGTAAGTGATTTCCTGCTTCATCTCTTTCTGGTGGATGTCCATGTCCCGCGCGTTTTCAAGATCCTGCTTCGCGTTCGCCATGCTCTCCGGCGCGTATTGATCCGCACCCGCGGCCTCGGCAATCTGCACCGCGTTGATCGCCTCATACAACTCCAGCGGCGAGCGGTCGTTGCGCGTAATTGGATTCAAAACAGTGTGCCGCCCGGCTGTATCCGTGTATGCCCCGCGCGGCAGCAGGGTGTAATGGGCGTTAATCGTTTCCAGCACTCCGGTCGTCTTGTCATTCAGCACGGTATTCTGCATGATCACCAGATCGCTCGGCATGGTCACTGCGAAATACGGCTCCGCCGTCACAATCAGCCCAAATGACTGCAGACCCGTCGTCACCGTTGTGTCGGCGTGATCGTGGTTCCACAGAATTTCACCCAGATTCACCGGCCGCCCCTCCGGCGAAATCGCCCACAGCACATACGTCAGATACTCAACCCCGAATCCATTCGCCGGCCCCAGCCCTTCAAAATGTGCCTTGATCTCCGTCCGCCCATTCAGGCTGTTCACCTCGGCCGAACCCTTCGCCATCGGCAGCAGCGGTGTTCCCTCGAACCCGATCTTCGTCGCCCCGCTGCGATGGAAGTAGTTGATCGCGGGAATATCGCGGGCTACCACCTGAATCTTGTAAACCGGAATCCCCGCATCCGTCTGGCCTGAGGGCTGTTGGTTCTGCGGCCAGTGGTCCGTCGCCGTCGGGTTCTGTTCCTGCGCGTAGAGAAAACCGCAGCTCGCCAGTGTCGCAGTCAATATCCAAACTTTTTTCATAGTCTTCAGTCTCCTCTTAATCGGCGAAAAAGTTAGAGCTGTTTTGCTCAACTTTCCTGGGATGCTTCCAGTCGCGGCGGAAGATGGCCGCTTTCCATCGAATAAGCCGGTATTTACCGCACATCCCAGGCAACCGTTCCGGCATCCGACCGCCGCTCCAGCCACCCTGCGGCCACAGCGTTAAGATGAATCTCCCATGCCCGTCGCCGCCATGTTCCTCGAACTTCGCATCGAACACGCCCACTCCCTCAAGGACCGCCGCCAGGTTGTTCGCAGCCTCAAAGAAAAACTCGCCCACGGCTTCAACATCTCCATCGCCGAAATGGACGACGCGCCCACTTGGCAGTCCGCCACCCTCGGCATCGCCGCCATCTCCGGCTCGCGCGATTACCTCACCGGTCTCATGCACCAACTCGAAGCCGCTGCCGTCCGCATCGCCGAAAGCCTCGGCGCACAGATCGCCATCTCCTGGGATTTCCTCGACGCATCCGGTTCAGACACACCCGACTCATAATCGCGCAGCAACCCCGCGCTCATTTTCCGCATGTATGATGAGCGTGCCGCGAAATATCCTTCCCACGTGCCGCGGCTCCACGGCCCTTTTGTCGCAATCGGCTCCGCCGTAGCTGACCAGATCGAAGGAGAAAACCATGAAGAAACTCATCGGCCCCCTGGCAGTTCTCGCAGTTCTCGCGTTCGCCCTCCTGGCACTCCCCACACACGCACAGCGTCCCGCTGGCGGACATCCCGCTGGAGGTGGCCGCCCCGCCCCCGTCGGCCCTGCACGCCCGCCCGAGGTCGGAGGCGGCCACATTCCCGCTCGTGGCCCCATTCGCGGCCCCAGCGGCCATATCGGTCTGCCTCCTGGCGGCCAACCCGACCGCCCCGGTCATCCGACAGTCCCCCACGTCGACGCCGATACCGACCGCTGGGTCGGCCACGTTCCTAACCCCGCAGCCTACCACCTCGACCATCCGTGGGAGCACGGCCGCTTCCCAGGTCGCATCGGCGCTGGCCAGGTCTGGCGCATCGCTGGCGGAGGTCCCTCGCGCTTCTGGTTCGGCGGATTTTACTTCAGCGTCGCCGCTGCCGACATCGCCTTCTGCGATGGCTGGCTCTGGGACTCCGACGACATCATCCTCTATCCCGATCCGGATGACGATGGCTGGTACCTCGCCTACAACGTCCGCCTCGGCACCTACATCCACGTCGAATACCTCGGCACCTAGAAACAGGCTATGAGAATCCATTCCTGGTGCGCGGCGTTTTTCCCCGCACCAGGATGGGCCGGGGATCTGTTCAGCACACATCGACCCGCAGCAATCGCCGCTGCCTCCACCCGGAGATCGGGAGGCGGCGTTGCTGGCGGGCTACTTGCCGGATTTTCAGCGCCGTAGTCGGTGCAGTGAGGGCGATCAGTCGGCCTTGCAGTCGGTGGCTTGTATGACGGTGCGGACCACGATGGGGACAACGGTCTCGACGACTTTCGGAACAACGGTGCCCACGACTCTTGGCACAACCACGCACGTGACTCGAACCGCGATCAGGCCGGCGAACAGAGCCAGGCCCACCACTGGGATCAGGAAGAGACGTCCGATCATGAGTGCCTACTTGCTTCTTCTATACGAAGTTCAGGACTGATGGGTTCCGACAGCAGTTTGCTGATAGTGGTCCGAGGTGTCGGCGCGCTGGGATGGACGGCGCGAGCTATCCTTCCCGCTGAAGGCGCCAAGTAATGTCTGGAGCATCACATACAACACAGGGATAAAGACCAGGTTTAAGACGGTGGAGAGCAGCATCCCGCCAATGATCGTCGTCCCGACGGAGCGTCGCCCCGCTGCTCCCGCGCCTGACGCGACCGCCAGTGGAATCACACCGAGGATGAAGGCGAAGGACGTCATCAGAATGGGGCGAAGGCGAAGTTCGGCGGCTTCGGTCGCGGCCTCGACGATGGTGCGGCCCTTGCGGCGGAGTTGCTCGGCGAACTCGACGATGAGGATGGAGTTCTTGGCGGCGAGACCGATGAGCATGACGAGACCGATCTGGCAGTAGATGTCGTCGGCGTAGCCGCGCATAGACTGAGCGAGGAGCGCGCCGAGGACAGCCATCGGCACAGCGAGCAGAATGATGAAGGGCAGCGCGAAGCTTTCGTACAGCGCGGCGAGAGTTAGATAGACGACCAGTATGCCCAGGGCGAAGATGACCACGGCTTTGCCGGCGGACTCGATTTCTTCGAGAGAGAGGCCGGTCCACTCATAGGCCATGCCATGCAGCATGTTTTGCTGGGCGACCTGCTGCATGGCGTTGAGACCCTCGCTGGTGCTGTAGCCGGGCGCGGAGGAGCCGTCGATTTCTGCGGAACGGAACAGGTCGTAATGGCTGATGACCTGCGGCCCTGACGTGTTTTCGATCGCGACGAGATTGTCGAGCGGGATCATCTGGTTGGTCGCTGAACGAACGTAGTACTGGCGGATGTCGGAGGCGTTCTGGCGGAACTGCTGCTCGGCCTGCACGTACACGCGGTAGCTGCGGTTGTTGAAGTCGAAGTTGTTCACGTATTCCGAGCCCATGAAGACCTGGAGGGCGTCGGAGATCTGGCTGAACGGCACTCCGAGGGTCTTGGCTTTGTCGCGGTCGATGCGCACCAGCACTTGCGGATCGTTCGAGGTGAAGCTGGTGAACAGGCCAGTGATGTCCTTGCGCTGCCCGCCGCGGGCGACCATGAGGTGGGCTGTACGGTCCAGATCGGAGAGGGTGTTGCCGCCGTGGTCCTGCAGTTCAAACTGGAAGCCGCCGAAAGTGCCGAGCCCCTGGATGGCGGGCGGCTCCAGAGGGATGACGAGGGCGCCCGGGATCATGAAGAATTTCGGACGCAGATTGGTCACAATTTCAGCCGCGGAATGGCCTTTGCCTTTCCGCTGATCCCATGGCGCGAGGGCGCAGAAGATCATCCCGTAGTTGGGGGCGTTGCCGGAGAAACTGAAGCCGCCTACGGCGAAGGAGCCGAGGAAATCTTTGTCCTGGTTCAGAATCGCGCTGACTTCGGATTCGATGTGCGTGGTGTACGCCAGAGAAGCCCCCTGCGGGGCCTGCACCAGGATCATCAGGAAGCCCTGGTCTTCCTGCGGCACAAACGCGGTGGGGACGTGCGTGTACTCCCAGTACGCGCCGAAAAGGCCGATGAAGAAGAGCAGCAGAATCACCCAGCGGATGCGGAGCACGCCGTGGATGGTGCTGGCGTAACCGCGGCCGAGCGCTTTGATTCCACGCTCGGCGGCGTGCAGGATGCCATGCCTTTCGTCTTCGCGGCGAAGCAGCAGGGCCGCCAGTGCGGGCGAAAGCGTCAGCGCGTTGAAGGCGGAGATCGCGATCGAGAAGGCGATGGTGAGCGAGAACTGGCGGTAGAGAATGCCTGTCGTTCCTGGAAAGAAGGAGACAGGCACGAAGACGGCAATCAGCACCAGTGACGTGGCGATGACCGCGCTGGTCACTTCGCCCATGGCGGCGGACGTAGCGTGGTGCGGCTCGTTGTCGCCTTCCTGGATGTGTCGCTGGACGTTTTCGATGACGACGATGGCGTCGTCCACGACCAGGCCAGTGGCCAGCGTGATGCCGAACAGGGTGAGCGAGTTGATGGAGAAGCCGAAAACGCTGATGAAGGCGAAGGTTCCGATAAGGGAGACCGGGATGGTGACGGCGGGGATCAGGGTCGCGCGCCAATCCTGCAGGAAGAAGAAGATCACCAGGATGACGATGATGATGGCTTCAATCAGGGTCTTGACGACTTCGCGGATGGAGGCGCCCACGATCGTGGTGGTATCGAAGGCAACCGCGTACTTCATGCCGGGCGGAAAAGATTTCGACAGGCGCTCCATCTCGGCTTTGGCGTCGCGATCGACCTGGAGGGCGTTGGCGTTGGAGAGCTGCTGTACGCCGAAGCCGACTGCGGGGATACCGTTGAAGGTGAGGGTGCTGCCGTAGTTGTTGGAGCCTAGCTCGGAGCGGCCCACGTCTTTGATCTGCACGATGCCGGAGGGAGTGTTCTTGACCACGATGTTGTCGAACTGCTCAGGCGTGGTCAGGCGGCCCTGCACGTTGACCGTGATCTGGAAGGCCTGCTTCATGTCCGAAGGCGGTGCGCCGAGCTGGCCGGAAGGGACTTCGACGTTCTGCTCCTCGAGCGCGGCCACCACATCGGTCGCGGTGAGCTGGCGGGCGGCCAGCTTCACCGGGTCCAGCCACACCCGCATCGCATATTGCCCCACGCCGAAGATGGTGACGTCGCCGACCCCTTTGACACGCTTGAGCGCGTCCTTGATGTAGACGTCGAGGTAATTGCTCATGAAGAGATTGCTGTACTCGCCGTGTTCGCAGTAGACGCCCGCGCCTAAGACGAAATTGCTGTTGGCCTTGCTCACCGTGATGCCAGTCTGGTTGACTTCCGCGGGGAGCAGGCCGGTGGCGGAGGACACGCGGTTCTGTACGTCGACGGCGGCGATGTCGAGGTTGTAGCCGGTATTGAAGGTCGTGGTAATGATCGAGCTGCCGTCATTCGCGCTGGTGGACTGGATATAGCGCATCCCAGGCACGCCGTTGATCGCCTCTTCGAGCGGGACGGTGACGGCGGATTCCACCTGGCTCGAGTTCGCGCCGATGTAGGCCGTAGCTACGGTAACCTGCGGCGGTGCAAGCTGCGGATACAGCGAGATCGGCAGCGACGGAATCACCACTGCGCCGGCGAGGATGATGAGGAGCGCGCAGACGGTGGCGAATACCGGACGGTGAATAAAAAAGTCAACCAAGGTGGCCCTCGCAGTACATCACTGATCCTGATCCAATCCTGATTCGATCATGATTTCGTTCTCGGCGTTTCTTGCTTAGCTGCCCGCGTGGGGTTGAGCACCAGCCGGCGGCGGCCCGGAGGGCAGCGGCATCACGGGCATGTGGTCCTGGAGGAACTGCGTGCCCGAGACGATGACTTTGTCGCCATTGTTGAGACCGGCCAGGACTGCGTAGTTGTTGCCAACGGTGTCGCCCAGGGAGATGGCCTGCTCGTGGGCGATGAAGTGGCCTCCGCCCGCGTCCTGCGCGACGAAGACAAACGCCTGTCCGCCCAGACGCGTCACGGCAAGCACGGGAACGACGGGCTTAGGCGTCATGCCCCAGACCACGCGGGCTTTGACCAACTGCTGTGTGCGCAGTAGCGGCGAATGCACCGGAGCTTTGACCAGGATTCCCTGGAGCTGATTGTCGACCTCGGGCGAGACGAAGTCGACCGAGGTGTTTTCGACCGGGTTCGCGTTGTTGTCGAGAATCTGGACCCCGAGCCCGTTGCGGACCTGACCCGCGCGCTCGGTGGGAATGTAGATGTACGCCTCGAGGTCTTTGGCCTCGTCCACGGTAGTCAGCATGGTGGAGGAGGAGACGTAATCGCCGACGTGGACGGGAATGTCGCCGACAATACCATCGAAGGGCGCAGTGATGCGGTAGTAGCCTAGCTCCTTTTCCTGCTCGTTGCGCGATGCGGTAGCGGATTCGTAATCGGCTTTGGAGTTCGCGTACGCCTGCTCAGCCTGATCGAGTGCGTCCTTGCTGATGATGCCTGCGGCGAAGAGCTTGCGCTGCCGGTCCACCTGGAGCTGGTTGTACTGGTACACGGCCAGCTTCTGCTGCTCGGTAGCCGCCTGCGAGGCGAGAGTAGCTTCCTGTTTCATCGGATCGATTTGCATCAGGAGCTGGCCCGCGGTCACGCGACTGCCCGACTGAACGAGGATCTTCGTGAGATTCCCGTCGACCTGCGGATTGATGGTGGCGGAGCGGCGCGATTTGATCGTCGCGACGTATTCATCGGACTGCGGCACGGGGACCGCGGCCACAGTGAGGGTCTGAACGGGGAGGGCTTGCATGCCGGCGCCGGCTTGCTGCTGGGGCTCGGCTTTGTTGCAGCCGACCGCTCCGGCGAGCACCAACGCCAGCGAAAGAATTGGCAGGATGGGATGCGTTTTCACTGCGGGACCTCGAACCAGGGTCGATGAAGACCGAAATCGAATGAGAAGGAAACAACTCAGGATACAGGCTCCCTGGTGATTCCTCGTTGATTTCTATTTGGATTCCGGGGCGGGTAGGGGCGGTTCAGAAATGTGGGCGAGGGAAGTGCGACGGAACGACGGAACTTCGAGCGAACTGCAAGCTGAAATCGAGCCGAAAAACGACGGATTCTCACGAAATGAAAGCGGGCTGTCCGTTTCCGAACAGCCCGCTTCGATTTTGGCTCGGATTTTTTGCTGCACCCGGGTCACGATTGCGTCGGCAGGCTGAAGGTTCTGTTCCTGCCTCTCTGCTGCTTCCTCAGGGCGCGCTCTCCCGCACGGGTCACGCACAGCCAATCTTTTGGAGGGATGGGCCTGCGGACATGACCATTTGCGGCGCGCGAACCGGGAAGCTTAGTAGCCCGCCCTCGATTCGCCTCCGAAATAGAGGTTGCACCATTTGAGGTGACCCCCCGAGGGGCGAATGTATTCAAGCAGCGGCCCCGTGGAGAAGAACTCGGCTCGAGTCACTCTTCCCATCCGGGCCCGCAGGCGCTCTCGTTCCGATTCAGTTGGTTGCGTCCGTATGTTGCTCCGTACTGGGGACATTCATCCTCCTTCTTCGGGTTGCAAAGCGTTTCCGCTTCTATCTGGTTCGATGCCTCAATAGAGACTACGTTGCCAGCTTCTGAGCCGGCGCGCCATGGGAAACCGACCAGGGTGGGTTACTTTTGTGATTTGCCAGCCGACTTTTTTCCCGGTTCGGTTTCGTTGCGCGGTCGCACTTTGAACCAGATCGGTGTGCCTTCAAATCCAAAGGCCGCACGGATCTGGTTTTCGAGAAATCTCTCGAACGAGAAGTGGAGCTTGACCGCGCGGTCGGTGAACAGCACGAAGGTGGGCGGGGCGACCGCGGCCTGGGTCATGTAGTAAATGCGAATGCGCTTCGACATGGGAACGCTGGCGCGTTGAAAGTCGACGCGGTCGAGGAAGCGGTTGATCTGGCCGGTGGAGACGCGCTTGCGCCGCTCGGCGGCGACGCGGAGGACGGTGTCGAGAACCCGCGGAGCGTTGCGGCCTTCGGTGGCTGAGATGAAAAGCACGGGCGCGTAACTGAGGTATTTGAGGACGGAGCGCAGCTGCCGCTCGAAGATCGCTCGATCGGCGGGAGGCTTGCCGTCTGTGCGGCCACTGGTGACAAGATCCCACTTATTGACGACCAGGATGACCGAGCGGCCGCTCTCATGCGCGTATCCGCCGATGGTGGCGTCGGAAGAAGTGACGCCTTCCGTGGCGTCGATGACGAGGAGAGCAACGTCAGCGGCTTCAAGATGCCGGCGCGCCATCACGACCGAGAGCTTCTCGGCCATCAGGTGGGTCTTGCCCTTGCGGCGAATGCCGGCGGTGTCGACGAGGCGAAGGTCGTGTCCCTTGTACTCCATCATTTCGTCGACGGCGTCGCGGGTCGTTCCGGCGACGGGCGAAACGATGGCGCGGGCGGATCCGGTGAGCGCGTTCAGGAGAGTCGATTTGCCGACGTTGGGGCGGCCGATGATAGCAACTCGCGTTTCGTGTTGCTCGAACGCAGCGTGAGTGCGATGAAGCGCCGGGGTTCCCGAGTCTTCGAGTGCGGCTTCGGGTTCGGTCGCTGCTTCCGCGGTTGGCTCTTCAGCCGGGAGGACGGCGAACACCTCGTCGAGCAGGTCGCCGATGTTGAGGCCGTGCTCGGAGGAGATCGGCATGAGATTGCGGATGCCGAGGCGTCGAAAATTTTCCGCCGCCGCTTCCATGCTTTCAGTATCGATTTTGTTGACCGCCAGGAAGAGGGGCTTGCCCGTGCGCTGGAGCAGGCGAGCAAGGTCGATGTCGGGGGCGGCGAGCTCGGTGCGGCCGTCGACGACCATGATCATGGCGTCGGCTTCATCGAGAGCGAAGCGCGCCTGGCGGAAGATTTCCGCGGGGATCTGCGCTTCGTCGTCCGGTACGATGCCGCCGGTGTCGACGAGCCGGGCCGTGCGGCCCTGCCAGTTGACTTCACCATAGATGCGGTCGCGGGTGATGCCGGGCTCATCGCCGACGATCGACCGGCGGGAGCCTGTGAGCCGGTTGAAGAGCGTGGATTTGCCCACGTTGGGGCGGCCCACGATCGCTATGACTGCTTCGCCCTGGGCGGCACGCGGCTTCGCCACTGTCCGTCCAGGCGGCCCCGCCTTCGGCGGAACTGCTTCGCGCAGGGCGGGACGCGGCTTCGCCGCAAAGGACTCTTCGAGGTTCTGGGCTTGCTGTTGGTCCTCGAACGGACGCGCTGCAGCAGCTTCGCGCGCGAGTGGACGACGGTCATTGCCGGCATAGGGCGAAGGGCGGGACGCTCGATTGGATTTGCGGGCCGCACGGGGGCGGCCGCGTTCTTCAGCCCGCGGCTGAGTCTGGTTTTCAGGCGCGCGAGCGTGGCCGCGACGAATGGCTTTCCACTTTGCCTCTACTTTGCGCTTTGTCTTTTTGGCGCCTTCGCGGTTTCGCTTTACGGGTTTCAAGTCGGCTCACCTGTGAGATTGCGGATCGAGGGGAGCCGGGCTAGCTCGCTTGTCTATTATAGGGAGGAGAAAACTTTATGCTGCAACCACCGGGAAAGAGCCATAGCAACTGGGATCGCCTGAAGCGCGAGGAAGAAGCGAATGCTCCGATCGCCTATGCTCCCGGAGACGGACCGCACGATCCGAACGACGATGCGGCGGTCGTGGCGTATTGGGAAGCGGGGACGGTCATCCGGCGACCGGACAGCGTGGCCCGGCGTGAGGTTTTCGGCGACCCGCTGCTGACGACCCTTCACTCCATATAAAACATCGCCACAAGCGGCTGCTCGACCGGCGACTGATCCGGGTTGGTTTCCATGATGTCCGACATCATCGCCCACCAGCGCTGGACCACATCCGTCTTCGGGAGCGCGTCCATGGTGTGGTCGGGGCGGCGCTTGAGGATTGCGAAGAGGCAGTGCGTTGGCTCGTCGAGAAAGATGCGGTAGTCGGACACGCCGGCCTGCTGGAGCGCCTCGACAAGCTCGGGCCAGATGGCGTCGTGGCGGCGCCGGTACTCGGCAGCTTGGCCGGGCAACAGCTTCATCCGGAAGGCTACGGTTTCGAGGGGTTCGGACATGGCAGTTGGATCGTACTGAGACGCCCGCGAGGGCGCAAGAGTGGGAACCGCTTGCAAAGAATGTGGCGCTGTCGAGGGGCTGAGGCAGCGGCGCCGCTCCACGCTGCCGGCACACGCTCGCGTCTCACCGCCTCTGAAAATCAGGCGACCCCAGCAGCAGCCCGCCCAGCAACGCCGCCTCCCGATCCCCAGCCGGGGGCAGGGGCGCCACACTCTGCAACAGCTGCCCAAACTCCCGCGGCCGCACGAAATTCACCTGCCGCGGCGGAGGCAATTTCGCCGCCGGTCCCTGCGCCAGCGTCCCCTGCTGCTGCGCAAGCTGCGCCAGAACCGCATTCCGCGTATGCTCCGACACCACCCCGTCCAGCAGCAAATTCTCCAGCTTCTGTTCCTTCGAGTCCGCTTTCGCATCCGCCGCCACGCCCGGCCGCCCATCAATGCCCATCAGCTTGTCCCATCCCATCACCGTTCCAGCATTGTTGTCCGCCAGCGCCAGGCTGAAGTTCATCCGGTCCAGCAGCTCGCCGCTGTTCAGCCATGCATCCGCCATCCACGAATACCCATTCGGCGTCTGGCATCCATAAAGCGGCATCCCCAGCTGCCCTATCGCTTCCACCAGCGCCGCCGGATGCACCACCTCCCCGCCCGTCGCCCGTACCGCCGAAATCACGTACTCCTCCGGCGTCTTCACCTTCGCGCGATAAGCGTCCTGCGCCCAGAACTGCGGCGACTCGAGCATCGTCCGCACCACCTCGCGAATATCCCCGCCTGTCTTCACCCACGTCGCCGCCATCGCGTCCACCACCGCCGGCGGAGGATTGTCGCTGACAAATCTCTGCGCAATCTGCAGTGATACATGGTGCGCCGTCACTGGACTCACCGCCAGCATGTGCAGCACCTGCGCCCCTTCCGACTCGCCGTTGCCCGCAAATTGGTGCCCCAGCGCCACCTTCTGCCCCGGTTCATGCCGCCGCGGATTGAACTCAAACTCCCCGCCCTGATCCGGCCGGTCGATCCCCCACCCTGTAAAAATCTTCGCCACTTCCGTCACATCGCGCTGCGTGTAGCCGCCATCCACGCCCAGCGTGTGCAGCTCCATCAGCTCGCGCGCGTAGTTTTCGTTCAGACCCAGCGGCCGCTGCCGTCCATTCGGCCCCGCCGGCGTCATCGCTGCCCGCCACGCCGCCAGCGAATGCGGCCCCACGCTCTCCGTCTGGTCCAGGTAAAACAGCATCGCCGGACTATGCGCCGTCGCCACCAGCAAATCCTCAAATTTCCCCATCGCCCGCGGCCGGATCACTTTGCTCTGATAATCCGCCAGATACCACGGCGCAAACTCGCCCTTCTTCAGATACACGTTGAAGTGGTTCAGCCAAAAATCCGTCATCACCGCTTCCAGCTGCCGCTCGCTGTAGATGTCCCGCAGCAGCCGCGTCACCAGCACCTCACCGCCTACCACCAGCTGGGGATTGATCAGCGCAAACACCGTCTCACTCTGCTCCGGCGTCAGGTTCGCGAACATCGCCACCCGATCCGGCTTGCTCAAACGCTGCACAAAATCGCGGAACTCCTCCGGCTTCATCTCGATCAGCTTCTTCACCCGCTGATCCGGCGGCAGGTTCACTACGTTCGTCGCATCCAGATCCGCATACAGCTTCTTCTCCGTCTCCTCAATCGGCGGGGGAGCCGGCTTCTCCACAGCCATCGGCATCATGTCGGGAGCCGGCGGAGGCCCCGTCTCCCCACCCTGATTCCCCGGATTCGCCACCATCGAATTCGCCGGCAACGCGGAACCAGACGGCATAGCACCCTGACCCTGCATGTCTGCACCCGGAGCCATCATCATTCCAGGCTGCCCAGCACCGCCCGCTGTATCCTGCACCCTGTACCCTGCACCCTGTCCTGCGTTCTGTGCTCTGAGCTCTGTGCTCCTCTTCTGCTCCTGCCGTTCTCTCAGCGCCGCAATCTGATCCTCATAGATCGCCTTCTCCACCGGATTCCACGGTATCCCCCGCTTCCCCTGCTCCGCCTGCCGGATCATCGCATTCGACGGGAACCGCTCTATCAGCTCATGCTGGCTCAGCCGCATCGCCGGATACCTCTCCAGCCGCGCCTCCAGCGCCGAATCGTCAATCGTCTCCGGATTCAGCTGCGCATCGATCCACTTGTCCAGCCCCATCGCTTCGACCGCTGCCATATCGCCAGGCCGCGGCCCAAATGTCAGCCGGTTCAAAGCGTGCAGCGCCCGCTGATCCGCCGTCAGTGGCGACGCGCTCAGCGCCGTCGCTTCCTGCTTCTTCTTTTTCCGCGCAAAAGCAAACGGCTCGCCCGGCGGCAAAACCAGCAGGGCGATCAAAAAAGCAGCAAGAGAACGCTGAATTCCGCAAGCAAGACCCGTGGGCATACAGGGAGATCCTCAGAGACAGTCTGTCCTCTCCCAGCTAACCCGCGCAACTCCCCAAAAGTCGCGGTGCAGGTCGCTACACCCTACACCCTATCCCCTGCCCCCAGCTCATTCGTCCCGCAGCAAAATCATCGGATCAACTCCCAGCGCCTTCTGCGCCGGTATCCATGCCGCAAACAGCCCCAGCAACAGCATCGCCAGAACCACCCCACCCAGCACCACCGGATCCTTCGGCGTCGCCTGGTACACGATGTACGACAGCACCTTCGTCGCCAACAAGCCAAACACGATGCCCAGCACCGAACCCGCCGCCAGCACGATGAACGCCCGTCCCAGCGCCGTGCGCAGCACCTCCTTCCGCTGCGCGCCCAGCGCCACGCGAATCCCCAGCTCCCGCATCCGTTTGCTCACCACATACGAAGCCATGCCGAAGATCCCCGTCACCGCCAGCATTCCGCCCAGCAGCCCCAGCACCCCCAGCGCCACACTCGCCACCCGCGCCGCAAACAACGCCGAACCTAGCTCTCGATTCCAGGTACTGACACTCAGCGGCAGCGCCGGGTCAAGCCCATGCAGCGTCCGTTCCAGCGCCGCGGAAATCTCCTCAGGATCGCGTCCCGACCGCACCACCAGAAACGTCTCGCTGGACTGATGCTGCAGGAATGAATAGAACATCGCCGGCTGCTGATCTTCCGTCAGCGTCCTGTACCTGCCGTCCTCCACCACCCCGACGACTTCGGCCCGATCCCCACCCCAGAACTTAAAATGTCCGCCGATGGCCTTGTCCACCGACCCAAACACCTTCCGCGCGAATTCCCGATTCACCACCGCAACCACCGGAGCCTTCTTCTCGTCGTGCCAGCTGATGTCCCGCCCCGCCAGCATCGTCGTTCCCGCCGCCGCAAAATACCCCGGCGATACGTTGTAATTCATCGCATCCGCAATCATATTCGTCGGTCGAAAATCCGTCGTTGCCTCCGTGAACACAAATGAATCGCCCCCGCCCAGTCCCAGCGGAATGTGATCGACGTAGCCAGCCGTTGCCACTCCCGGAATCGCGCCCACCGCCTCCAGCATCCGCCGCTGCATCTCCGGCGTTTTATCGCCCGAGTACCCCGCCATCTGCAGATCGGTATCCACCAGCATCACGTGTTCCGGCTGGAACCCGAAGTTGCTGCGCAGCGACCGCGCCAGTCCCCGCACCGCCACCAGCGACGACGTCACCAGCACCGCGCAAATCGCGATCTGCCCCGCCAGCAGCAAATCGCGCACCGTGAACCGCCGCATCCCCCCCAGGTCCGTGCCACCGGTCCGAATTACCTGCCACGGATCCGCCTTCATCACCTGCCGCACCGGCACCATTCCAAACAGCAGCCCGCTCACCACAGCAAGCGCGAACGCTACCACATAGGTCCAAACGTCTGGATTCACCGGCACATTAATCGGAATATTCGGTACCGGCTGCCACGCGCTTACCCAGCGCAGAATCATGATGCCACCCACCAGCCCCACCACTCCGCCCATCAGCGAGACCACCACCGCCTCTGTCAGCAGCTGCCGCAGGATCAGGCCCTTCCGCGACCCCAGCGCCATCCGCAGTGCTATTTCCTTCGAGCGATCCGCCGCCCGCGCCGCAAATAAGCTCCCCAGGTTCGCACACGCTGCCAGCAGAATCAGTCCAGCCAGCAGCATCAGCCCCGCCATAAACGCCCGCGCCGGACCGCCCAGCATATCCCCCACCAGCCCCGGTCGCGCCAGCGTAAATTTCACCCCATCGTCGTCTGCCGGATACGTCTTCGCCAGCCACCCACCAATCGAATTCATATCCGCCGCGGCCTGCGCTGCCGTCACCCCAGGCTTCAACCGCCCCACCACCCACATCGAGTGGTTCCCGCGCCACTTCAGCTCGTCGCCCTCTACCTCCTGCTGGTCGACCATGGGGAACCACATCGCCGGCGCAAAAAACAGCTCCGTCCCCCGAAATTCCGGCGGTGCTACCCCAATAATCGTGAATGGTTGTTTGTTGATCTTGACCACCCGCCCCACCGCCGCGCGATCCCCCTGAAAGTGACTCTGCCAGTACGCGTAGCTCAGCACCACAAACGGCGCACTGTTATATCCATGCTCATCGGATGGGTGAAAGAACCGTCCCAGGTACGGCTGGATGCCCAGTGCATCGAAGTAATTCCCAGTCGCCTCGTACGGCCACGCCGTTGAAGGATTCCCCCCGGTATCGACCCCCACTGAACCAATGATGTTGTAGCCAATCAGGCTCTCGAAGCTGTGGTTCCGGTCGCGTAAATCCAGGTAGTCCAAATACGACTGCGACGGATACTGGAATCGCTGCAACATATATAGGTTCTGTGGATGCGGCACATTCAGCGGCCGCAGCACCAGCGCGTTCAGCACGCTGAACACCACAGCATTCGCCCCAATACCCAGCGCCAGGGTCAGCACCGCCGTCACCGTAAATCCCGGCGACTTCCTCAACTGCCGCACTGCGTACTTCACGTCTGCAAGCATGCCTCTCCCTCGCTGCCCGATAAGTGAACAGTACGCTTCGGCCACAGCATCCGTTCCCTGTTTGTGATTTTTGCTTAACTACCCGCTTACAGGCTAACGGCTCTCCTGTTCCCTACTGCCTGTACCCTATTCCCTGCCTCACTCGTCCCGCAAAGCCTCCATCGGATCCACCCCCGCTGCCCGACGCGCCGGCAGCCAGCTCGACATCAGCGCAATCGCCCCAATAGACACTACGATGCTCGCAAACACCAGCGGGTCATTCGGGCGCACCCCGTACAGTAAACTCGCAATCCCGCGCGCCATCAGCACCGCCATCGCTACCCCCACTGCAGTGCCTGCACCCGTCAACAGCGCCGCCCTCTTCAGGATCATCCCCAGCACATCTTCCCTCCGCGCTCCCATAGCCAGCCTCACGCCAATCTCCCGCCGCCGCTCCTCTACCAGGTTCGCCATCACTCCATAAATCCCAATCGCCGCCAGCAGCAAAGCAATCGCCGCATCTACGCCCAGCATCGCCGCCGCGTACATCAGCCCCGTCGTCTGGTCCCGAATATCCTCGTCGTACGTTTGCAGGTAATCCAATGGCAGCGTGGCATCGATTCCCGCCAGCGCCTTCCGCACCTCCGAACCCAACGCCACCGGACTCCCATCCGTCGTCACCACGTACTGCGTGCTCTCGGGCGGCGCCTGCAGCGTATCCAGGTACATCGCCGGCTGCGGTGTCTGCTCCACCCATTGATAAGCCGCGTCTTCGCTGACCCCCACAATCCTCATCCACGGTTCATGACTGTCTGTCGACGCGTTCATCTGGATGCGATGCCCCACCGCGCTCTCTCCAGGAAAATACCGCTCCGCGAATTTCCGGCTCACCACGACCACTGGATCCGTCGTCAGTCCGTCGCTGTCGCCGAACCCCCGCCCCGCCACCATCCCTATGTGAAACGCCGCAAAGTATTCGGGGCTAACCGACACCCGCACCGCGCTGTCGAACTTCCCAGGCGCCAGCGCCCGGTTCTCAATCCGGAAATCGTTGACCCACCCGCCATCGCCATACGGCAACATCGTGGTCGTCGCCGCCTGTTTCACGCCCGGCAGCGCCTGCAGGTTCTCAAGGCTCGTCTTGTACCACGCCGCCTGCTTCACCACATCTCCATACCGCGTCGCAGGCAGCGTCACGTCGAACGTCAGCACCTGCTTCGGCCGATACACATTCGCGAACTGCAGTGTCGACCACATGCCCTTGCACATCAGCGCCGACCCGATCACCAGCGCCACCGCCAGCGCGATCTGCGCCGTCGCAAAGAAGTTTCTCAGCTTGTGGCTCTTGCCTCCGCCCGTCTCCGTCCGCGATCCGGACTTCAATTGCTCCAGCAAATTCACCCGCATCGCTTCCAGTGCCGGAGCCAGTCCCGACACCACCCCCGCCACCACCGCCAGCCCGATCGAAAACACCAGCGCCCGCCCGCTCAGATGGATCGTGTACCATCCCGCAACCCACCGCGCCACCCGGGGAGGCATGTAGCTCAGCACCACACGCAGATCCAGCCACGCCAGCAACAGCCCGCCCAGCGCGCCTCCAAAAGCAAGCAGCAGATTCTCCGTCAGCAACTGCCGCAAAAGCAGCCGTCGCGGCGCTCCCAGCGCCGTCCTCATCGCCATCTCCGGCCGCCGCGCAATCCCCCGCGCGAACTGCAGATTCGCCACATTCGCGCAAACAATCAGAAGAACGAACAACGTCCCGCCCAGCATCAGCCGCGTATACAGGGGCGTCAGCGCTCCGCTGATGTTGTCCAGCAGCGGCTCTGCCTCAACCGACCAACCCAGGTTCGTCGCCGGGTACATCTTGGCCAAACGCGCCGCGATTCCGCGCAGCTCCGCGTCAGCCTCGCGCGCCGTCACCCCAGGCCGCAGCCGCCCCACCACCATGTACTCGTGCCCTGCCCGATCGTTCAGCTGCGCCGGCGTCAGTGCCAGCGGCAGATAAAGATCCACCGACGGCGGATACACCAGCCCCTTCGGCATCACTCCCACAACCGTGTATCCCCGCCCGTCCAGCTCGATCTTCCGTCCCAGCACCCCGGGATCCGACGCAAACTGCTTTTGCCAGAAGCTGTAGCTCAGCACCGCGACGCCATCGCGCCCCGGCTGGCATTCATCCGCACGAAAAACGCGCCCCATGAACGCGTCCGTCTTCAGCACGTCCCAGAAATTCGCCGTCGAGCGCGACGCCTCTGCATGAGCAGCCTCGCCCGCCCCCGTCAGACTCATCGAATACCGCTTATAAACCGCCAGGCTCTCGAACGACCGGCTCTCCCGCTTCCAGTCCTCGTAATTCGCCGCCGCAACCCACTCGTACTGGAACTTCCCCCGCCCACGATCTTCCGCTACCGTCATCACGCGGTTCAGGTCCGGTACCGCCAGCGGCCGCAGCACGATCGCGTCCATCACGCTGAACACCGCCGCATTCGCGCCAATCCCAATCGCCAGCGTCAACAACGCCGTCAACGCAAATCCCGGCGACTTCCGCAACTGCCTCCACGCATATTTCAGATCGCTCCACATCGTTCTCCAACTTTCTAACTACTGTCCCTTAGCTCGTCCTCTTGCTGGCTTTTTACTCTTAGTTAGCTCGTCTTACCCTCGTTGTTAGCTGGCCTTTCGCTCTCTTCTCGCTAACCGGCTCTTGGCTGACCGCACTTTAGCTACCCGCTACCGGCTACCGCCTCACTCGCTCCTCAACGCCTCCATCGGCTCCACGCTCGCAGCCTTTCGCGCCGGAATCCATCCCGCGAGCCCCGCGCACACCAGCAACACCACAACCGCTCCCCCAATCGTCGCTCCATCCAGCGGCTCGACCCCATACAGCAGGCTCGCCAGATACCGCGTCAGCACCGCAGCCGCGCCCAGGCCTGCCACAACTCCCACCGCCGCCAGCACCAGGGCCTGCCGCAGCGTACGCGCCTGCACATCCCCCCGCGTTGCCCCCAGCGCCATCCGAATCGCAATCTCCCGCGTCCGCTCCGTCACCGAGTACGCCAGCACCCCGTAGATGCCCAGCAGCGCCAGTGCCAACGCCACACCCGCAAACGCGCTCAGCACAGCGGTATTGAACCGTCGCGATGCTTCCGTCGACGCCACCACTTCATCCATCGTGTGCACCTGCGTCACCGCCAGCAGCGGGTCCGACGCATGCACCGCCTTCGTGAACGCCGCCTCCAGCGCCTCGGGATCGCCCGTGGTTCGCACCACCGCGCGCATGCTCCCCACCACCCCGATCATCGCCGCATACGCTCCCAGATCGCGAGCCGCCTGCGATACCGGCTCGTACATCTGCGCCACCTGCTCCTGATCGAGCGCGTTCGCCTTGATCCCGCCAACCACCCCGACTACGGTCATCGCCGGCATCCCATCGTCGTAGCTCGGCCCGCACTTCACGTGCATGCCCACCGGATCTTTCCCCGCGAAATACTTCTCCGCGAACGACTGGCTCACGATCACTGCCAGCGGCGCTCCCGGCCGGTCATCGCTCGCGTTGAACGTCCGTCCCTCCACCACCGGAATGTGCAGCGCGCCAAAATAATTGCCCGCCGTCAGATAGTTCGACGTCAGCAGCCACTTCTCGCCCTCCTGCCGAACATACCCTTCCGGCGCCACCAGCCGGCTCGAGTTCCTGCCGATCACCGGGATATTCGACGAGAATCCCACCGCCTGCACACCCGACGTCCCCTGTACACGCTCGCTCAGATTCTGGTAAAACCTGTCGACCTTGTCCTGCGTCGGATAGGTCTGCCCCGGCAGCGACAGATACCCCGTCATCACATGCTGCGGCTGGAAACCCGGATCGGTCTCCAGCATGCGCGCAAAGCTGCGCAGCAACAGGCCGCACCCGACCAGCAGCAGCATGGCCAGCCCCGCTTCCATGGCCACCAGCCCGTTGCGCAGCCGATGTTGCGAGCGTCCCTGTCCCCCGCCCTTCGAGCCTTCGCGCAGCGAATCCAGCACCTCCGCCTTCATACTGGCCAGGGCCGGAACCAACCCGCAGAGCACCCCCGTCGCACCGGTCAGCAAAACCGCCAGCGCCGCCACCGGCCAGTGGATCGCGATCTCGTTCACGCGCGGCAGATCGGAAACCTTCGCCAGCACCGCCGGAGCCGCCCCCACCAGCACTGCCGCCAGGCTCAGGCCCAGCACCCCGCCCGCCACGCTCAGCGTCAGCGATTCCACCAGCAACTGCCGCAGCATCGTCATGCGAGCCGCGCCCAGCGCCAGCCGCACGCCAAACTCGCGCCGCCGTCCCGCCGCTCGTACCAAAAGCAGATTCGCCAGGTTCGCGCACGCAATCAGCAGGATCAGGCACACCGCCGCCAGCAGCGTGCGCAGCAGGGGCCGCGCCTCGCGCACCGCCTGCTCCTTCAGCCCGCGCACCGTCATCAAAAAGTGCACATCGGGCACCTGCTTCTGGATGATGCCCATCACCCGATGTGCGTCTTCCTCAGCCTGCGCCAGTGTCAGCCCCGGCCGGATGCGCGCCACCGCACCGTAATCCATGTTGTCGGCCTCCGCGCCCTTCTCCGTCGCCGTGAAGCTCATTGGTACAAACAAATCCTGCAACGCTACATTGCCCATCCCCACCGGCGATTCAAATCCCTCCGGCATCACACCGATAATCGTGTACGGCCTCCGGTCCAGATCGATCGTCTTCCCCACCACATCCGCCGCGCCGCCGAATCTCTGCTGCCACAGCGAGTAGCTGATCACCGTCACCGGCGCGCTGCCCTCGTCTTCCTGCTGCGTGAACGTACGCCCCAGCACAGGCTGCACACCGAGTACCGGAAACGTCGCCGCCGTCATACGTTCCGCATCGGCGCGAAATGGACTGCCCGCCCCGGTCGCTTCAAACTGCGCGCCCACGA
Source organism: uncultured Acidobacterium sp. (assembly GCA_964535525.1). Classification (GTDB taxonomy): domain Bacteria; phylum Acidobacteriota; class Terriglobia; order Terriglobales; family Acidobacteriaceae; genus Palsa-343. Next base: position 23,108 of record CAZHTJ010000054.1, read on the forward strand.
ACCCACCCGCGCCGGTAAATGCCTTACTCTCGCGTGCAAAGGTGATCACGTCCGGCGCCGACAGTCCCGCTTCGGTGAAAACGTGTTCAATCCCCTCGTGCAACACCACCAGGCGGTCCGACCCTGGATACGGCAGCGGACGCAGCAGTACCGCGTCCACCACGCTGACCACCGCGGTGACACCGCCAATCCCCAGCGCCAGTGTCAGCACCGCCGTTGCCGTAAACCCCGGAGCCTTCCTTAGCTGCCGCACCGCATATATCAAATCGCTGATCATATTCGTCATTGTTTCCGTTACAGATTCTTCCGCTTCCCGCAACAGCTGCCAGCCGCCTTGTGCCCGGTGCCGTGTGCCCTGTAACCTGCGCCGGTCCCCGGTTCGCATTCCTACTGGCTACCGGCTACCGGCTGGAGTGAGTGAGGCTCACGCCTCACTCACTCCTCAACGCCTCCACCGGATCCAAACCAGCCGCCCTCTGCGCAGGAATCATCGCCGCCACCAGTGCCGCCACTCCCAACAGCAGCGTCGCCGTTCCCAGCATCACCGGATCCCACGCCTTCACCCCGTACAGCTGATCGGCCATCAGCTTCCCCGCTCCAATCGCTGCCGGAATCCCCACCAGCAATCCCACTCCGACCTGCCAGAACGCGCCCCGCAGCACCATCTTCACCACGTTGCCGCGATCCGCGCCCAGTGCCATACGCACGCCAATCTCGCTCGTCCGCTGCTCCACCGTATAAGCCGTCACGCCATACAAGCCCACCGCAGCCAATACCAGCGCCAGCCCGCCAAACAGCAGCGTCAGCGTCGCAATCATGTTCTCCTGCGCAAAACTCGTGTCCAGCAAATGCCGGTACCGATCCACGCTGTACAACACCAGGTTCGGATCGATCTCCCCCAACGCCCGCCGTACCTGTGCCTCCAGTTGCGGAGGATTCCCCGGCGCCCAAAGCACCACGTTGTACAAGTAGTGCGACCACACCTCGCCCGTCTGTTCTGCCGGCGGATAAGGGTCGCTCTGCGCCTCAGCCAGGAAGAACATCGGCCGCGCCGGCTTCTCCATCTCGTACGAGGTGTACCGCATCGTCTTTGCTACTCCGACGATCTCCCACCAGCCTGCGTACTCTGCCTTGTCCGGACCGAAATGCCGCCCGATCGGGTTCTCGCCCTTGAAAAACCTCTTCGCGAACGCCTCGTTGATCACCACCACGCGACGCGTCGCCGCCGTATCTTCCTCTGTAATCGGCCTTCCCATCAGCATCGGATTGCCAACCGTCTCGAAGAACCCGGGCGTCACGCGCACCCACATCGCTCCGTAATCTTCCTTCGCACCCGGCTCCGGTTTGCCCTCGATATGTACACCCGTGTTCCAGCTATCCCCGCTCATCGGCGCGTATAAAGACGCGCTCACCCTCCGTACCCCCGGAATCGCGCCCAGCTTCTCCAGCATCTCCCGGTATAACGTGTTCAGTTGCTCCGGCTTGTAGTTCGCCAGTTGCGGATCGATCCACGCCACGTACCGGCTCTTCATCTCGAAGCCGTAATCCTGATGTTCCAGGTTGCGCAGGCTCTGCCCCAGCAGCGCCGCCGCGCTCAGCAACACCAGCGACATCGCCGCCTGTGCGATCACCAGCGCCTTCTGCGGCCACCGCGCCCGCACTCCTCCTGCCGCCCCCGTCGATCCGCGCGAACCCCGCAGCGCTTCAATCGGCTCCGCGTGCGAGGTCATCCACGCCGGCGCGATCCCAAACAAAATTCCCGTTATCACCGCCACGCCCAGCGTGAACAGCAGCACCGGCCACGATGGCGTTGCCTCAATCGGCACCCAGTTGTGCGCGCTCCCAATCCCGAACGCCAGATGCACCATCAGCCGCGTGCCCGCGTACGCCACTGCCACGCCCAGCGCGCCCCCCACCACGCTCAGCGCCACGCTCTCCACCAACGCCTTCTGCACCAGCCTTCCCCGCGAAGCCCCCAGCGCAACCCGCACCGAAGTCTGTTGCCGATTCTTCAGCCCCCGCGCCAGCAGCAGGTTCGCGATGTTCGCGCACGCCACCAGCAGCACGCAGCCCGCCGCGGCCAGCAACAGCTTCAGCCCCTCCCCGTACGTCTCGCGCATGTCGTCCACGCCCGCGCCGCCCGGTGTCAGATACAGCTTCTGCTGCTGCCACACCTCTTTTTCCTGCGGAACCATATCCGCAACATGGCTCGCCTGCCAGTCATGCAGTTCCACCCGCAGCTGCGCCTCCAGCTGCTTCGAATCCGTTCCCGGCTTCACTCTCCCCACAAGGTCCAGCCAGTGTTGGTTCGGCTGCTTCAGCCGCGTCGTCGTCGCATTCAGCACCGGCTCCGTCGTCACCGGCAGCCAGACGTCCGGCATCCCCCAACCCACCAGCTTCGCCCCGAAAAATCCGGGCGCGGCCACGCCCACAATTGTGAACGGATGCCCGTTGATCTGATACGCCGCTCCCACCACCGACGCATCGCCCCCATACTTCTCCTTCCACACCCGATAACTCAACACCGCGACGGGCGCCGCGCCCTCTGCCTCATCGGAAGGCTGGAGCACCCGCCCAATCCACGCGCCCACTCCAAACGTCCTGAAGAAATTTCCCGACACATACTGCCCGTTCTCGGTATCCGCCGCCTGCTGGCTCCCAACGCGCCGCACACCCAGCCCCAGATTCCCCCCCTGCAGCGCCGCTAAATCCGCAAACTGCGGCGTGTTGTCGCGGAAATGCCTGTACAAGTCATACGAGAAGATCGAAAAGTCCTCAGCCTGCGTCCATCCGCCCCACCCACAGCAATGAATTGACTTGCCGATCCGCCACAACTCACCCGGCTTCGTCACCGGCAGCGACTTCAGCATCACCTGCTGCACCAGCGTAAAGATCGCCGTCGTCGCCCCGATCCCCAGCGCCAGCGTCAGCACCGCGGTCCCCGTAAACCCCGGCGACTTCCGCAACTGCCGCACCGCCTGCCTCAGCTCAGTCAACACAAATGCCTCCCGCTTTTCAGATCAGCCTCCGGATCAGATTTCGGATCAGTCCCAGGATCATTTCCCTGAGTCGGTTCTTACGTCACGTACAGATCAGCTCTCGACTCGCCTAAGGCCGGCTTCCGGAATCGGTCATCGAAGCTTCGGATCGGCCACAGATCAACCGCAGATCGGCCTACATATACATATATTGGTGCATGCCGCCCACCAGTCCCCGAAGGCCCTATGAATCTGAAAAGACAGGCCTTCCCTGGCCTTCAAAACCACCAGGTTGTCCGCAATCGCGTTCCCCTGTTCGGAACCGAACAGTCCCAACCGTGCCCAACAATCCGGGGTACCCTAAGACTCGCCTGAGCGAACGCAGCGAGCCGAACGGCTCCCTGCTGTTGGAACACGGCCATCGCGCGTCGCAACGCCGCCGTTCTGTTCACTGATTCAGATCCATCAGCCCCGGCTCACACACGTCTTGGCAAGGAGCGAAAGTGGAGGGCGAAGAAGCCAGGGGCCAGCCCGGCAGAATCAGGCACAAACAAAAAGCGGCACCGCAAGAAGACCCCAAACCCCAACCCGGCGAAGGCCAGGTTCACCCCACAGCAAGAAGCGTGCTCCTGAGTCGCCCCCACATCAATGCAAATCGATTCTCAGCCCACACCGAAGTACTGTCTTGGCCCATTTTGGAAAAGCACCGTCCATCTCGCAGAATCAGACGCAAAAACCAAACCCGCGAGAAAACCCCAAAACCCGGCGAAGACCAGGTTCACCCCACAGCAAGAAGCGTGATCCCACGCCACCATAACTTCAACGCAAATCGATTCCCAGTTCACACCAAAGTACTAATCCTCGGCCCATTTTGGAAAAACACCGTCCACCCTCGGTGAGCTCTCGTCTGCTGCCTACTGCCCCGCCAACTGCATCCCCAGCGCCGACAAATACCCAGGATTCACCCGCTCCCCCGCAAACTGAATCTTCCCCAGCAAATCCGCAAACGCCGCATCAATATCCCCCGGCCCAGGCCGAGCCGCCACCCGCTTCTCCGCCTCGCCCGTCCCCCGCGGCAACTTCGCGAACGCCACAATCTCGTCCCAGTGCGCCGGCCGATCGAACGTCACCACCGACGCGGTCGCGTCCATCCGCTTATACGTCCAGAACGCCCACCCCACGCCGTTCTCCTCCAGCGTCTTCCGGAAACCCTCCACCCATTCGTCCTTGTTCTCGCCCGACTCGCCCAGCCACACCGGCACATGATGCTGATGCCGAAAATCCAGATACTCCTCAATCACGCTCTTATCCGTCGTTGCCGTCCAGTACTTGTGAAACGTGAACATCATGTTCGAATCGAACGTCCCGCTGAACACCCCAAAATCCGTATCCCACCGCGCCCCGCCCAGAATCAGCACATGATTCTTGTCCACCTGCCGAATCCCCGCCGCAATCTTCATGTACACCGGCAGCAGCTCGCGCTTGAACACCTGCAGCTTCTCCCACTGCGGCAGGGGCTCGTTCAGCAGGTCGTACCCCAGCACCGTCGAATTGTTTTTGTACCGCGCAGCAATCCGCTTCCAAACCGCCACCGTCTCGTCCCGCGCCTCCTGGCTCGAGTACAGCCACGGATACCCGAAGCTGTCGTCGATATTCGATCCCGTCTGCCCGCCCGGCGCGCAATGCAGGTCGAGGATCACGTAGATCCCATCCTTCCGCGCCCACTCCACCAGCTGATCGACCAGCCTGAAACCCTCCGCATCCTCGCTCGTGAAGAACTTCCAGTGCAGCGGCACCCTCACCGAGTTGAATCCCATCTTCGCTATCCGGTCGATGTCGGCCTCGGTGATGTAATGCGCTCGCCACTGCCGCCAGAACTCCTCAGCCTTCGCCGGCCCCAACAGCTCCCGCGTCAGATCCTCAATCTCCCGCGGCGACTGCGGTCCCCCGTCGAAGTGGAACATATACCCCTCGACCTCAAACCAGTTCCCCAAATTGATCCCCCGCAAAAACACCGGCTGCCCATCCCCATCCACCAACTCCTCAGCGTTGGTATGCACAAACCCGTGCTTAGCCTGAGCCGAAAGACCTGTTGTCGTCGAGACAAGAAGAAGAAAGAGGAAGAGAGCCCAACACTCCCGGAGCTTTTTCACACGCCCAAACTACTCCGGACGATAATGGTGGTTCAAGTGAGTACTGTCGAACGGAAGGGTTTGCTCAGCGTCCAGCGCCAGCCCGTTGCGGCTTTCGGGAAACGGAAGCTCGTGCCGCGGTGCTCTGTGTCAGGCGTGTCTTTCCAAAGCGTCCCGTGGTCAACACTCGCGCCCGTCCTGGCTCTTTGTTGTACTCGTAGACCCAGCATGGCACCGTACCACCCTCCGCCAGGGTCACCGGGTGCAGGGTCCGCACAAACAGGCTCGCCTGGGGATCCTTCGGGTCAAAGCCCTCATACTCATCGAGCTCCCGCAGGACTCCGGGGCCCCCTGACAGGCGGAATACCGTGCCAAAGATCCGCTTGCGCGAAGATGTCTTGAGCACCGCTCCAGGATACTCGCCGAGATCATAAAGCACGCCCCGGACCGATCCCTTGCCCACGGGCTCGAGCTTCCCGATAGCAGACGCGATCTCTGCCGGCACATGATCAGGCTGCAACGTCCCGTAAGCAAACAGGAAATCAGTCATTTTACTTTCTCATCCAGGAACTTCCGGAGCTTCTCGTACCCTTTTTTCTCTTTCGCGAGGTATTCCATCACCTGCTCTCGGTCCCTGATGCATTTCAAATAGTACTCGAACAGAGTCAATACCTCCTTGTCCGAAATCTGCCCGGTTTCTGCAAGGGCGGCAACCATCTCAAAGAAGTTTAGGTAGTCGGTGAATCCCGCGGGTTCTTCGGAAACCAGCTTACCGATCTTTCCAGCAGCTTCATCGTCCCCTTCCGCGCAGTCGAGGAGTTCTCGAATTCCTTTGTACAAGTCACGTTCAAAAAACTTCTCGTGCAGATTTACCAGCCATTTCGCATGCTCAATTCGGGAATTAGCGCGATAGACCCAAAACGCCCATATTGCAGTCCCGAGCCCAATGACACTGGATCCGATCTCGACAACAATCCCAACAATCGTCTTCCACCAGTCAAGCGAATAGCGGACGGTTTGGCAAGGCTCTGGGGTCAATGAACACCTTCCAGATTCACCGAGGGCTAAGCGATAAGCCCCCCGAATTCAAAAGGCATCGTAGACGTCGTCTTCCGGGTTGCTCCACACTCGCTCCAAAGCCGGTTCGCTGGCAGCGCTCGCTGCGCGCGCAAGCACCCGATCCTGCCCCCGAACCTGAAGAAACTCTGCGAAGGCCTCTACTTCCGCGATCTGCTCGGAACTGAGACTCTGAATTTTCTCCGCGAGATTGCCGCCGTTGCGATTCATGCTGGCTCTTTCGTCTTTATAAATTCTACCGCGCAACCGAATGGGAGAGGGAAACGAGAAAGCCAACGCACAAACCGATCCCCTCCTGTGCTGCGCCGGCAAGGTCCGGTAAGAGCCCCAACCAAACCGTATAATCCAGCACGGGAGACGACCACCATGTGCTTTTCAGCAACCGCCAACTTTGTCGGCAGCGGAGTTCTTGGAGCCCTCGGCATCGTCATCCTGACCAAGGTCAAGCACCGCCGCGAATTGCTCTTCGCAGCTCTCCCCACCCTCTTCGCTATCCATCAGTTCATTGAAGGATTCGTCTGGCTCGGCCTCGATGGCCGCCTCTCCCCCGCCGTCACCCACGATATGGGCGCGGCCTACATGCTCTACGCGCAAGGACTTCTGCCATTCCTCTTACCCCTCGGCGTCCTGCTCTTCGAACCGAACGGCAGCAGTCGCACCCGTATGGTGCCCTTCCTCATCA
>CAZHTJ010000055.1:0-29828 GCA_964535525.1 uncultured Acidobacterium sp.
TGTCGAACTCGGCCTCGCGGAAGGGCGCGGCGACCTTGTTCTTGACGATTTTGACTTTGGTGCGGGAGCCGACGACGGTGTCGCCCTCTTTGACGGCGGAGATGCGGCGGATGTCGATACGGACCGAGGAGTAGAACTTAAGGGCGCGGCCGCCAGTGGTGGTTTCCGGATTACCGAACATGACGCCGATCTTTTCGCGGATTTGATTAATAAAGATCAGGCTCGTGCGGGATTTGGAGACCGTGCCGGTGAGTTTGCGCAGCGCCTGGGACATGAGGCGAGCCTGCAGACCCATGTGGGAGTCGCCCATTTCGCCATCGAGTTCGGCCTTGGGAACGAGGGCGGCCACGGAGTCGACGACGAGGACGTCGATGGCGCCGGAGCGGACCAGGGCTTCGGTAATTTCGAGAGCCTGCTCGCCGTAGTCGGGCTGCGAGATGAGCAGGTTGTCGATGTCGACGCCGAGCTTTCTGGCGTAGGCCGGATCGAGAGCATGCTCTGCGTCGACGAACGCGGCCAAGCCGCCGGCCTTCTGAGCTTCGGCGATGATCTGAAGAGTGATGGTGGTTTTGCCGGAAGACTCAGGGCCGAAGATTTCGATGACGCGGCCGCGGGGAACGCCGCCGACGCCGAGAGCCGCGTCGAAAGAGATGGAGCCGGTGGAGATGACAGCGATGGGGCCGATGGCCTCTTTGCTGCCGAGGCGCATAATGGAGCCCTTGCCGAACTGCTTTTCAATCTGGGAAAGCGCCAGGTCTACGGCGCGCTGACGGTCACGATCCTCTGCCACGTTGGTACTCCATTTCCGGGCGTCCGTTTTGGGGCTGGGGCGCCATGTTGTCCTGAATGTTGTCCTGATCCGGGACGACTTTTCCCGAGTCTACCATCGGCTGGGGGCCGGAATTCCGGCCGGGCAAGCGGAAAGTCCCCGGTGGTAACGACGAAGTTATTTTGAGCAGAATACAGGGTTTTGGGGGTACGGGTTTTCCTCAGGTGGGAGGCCGCAGGCCAACCACCGGGAGCCTGGAGCGCCTCTGAGCGGCGGCTTAGTCGCCGAAGGCTAGCGTCCGTGCTCCGCGCTGTTCCCCGATTTCGGTGCGAGTCTGGTCGACCAACTCGAGGATAGTGCGGATGACAAGGCCCGGCTCGTCGAGGTGGATCCAGTGGAGGCTTTGCTGGGCGATGATCTGGCGGCTCTGGGGGCCGTACTGGTCGGGGTTCGCGATGGGCTCACCGCCAGCGGGTGTGAGGAGGGCGACCGGCGTGTCGCGGATCGGCTCTGGATCGTACATCGAGACAGCGGTGGCGGAGACAGCGCGAAGGTGGGCGAGCAGCCCGCGATAGAAGCGCGGAGCGGACCAGTGGGCGGCGATGGAAGGACGGACCTCGGCGGGCATCTTGCCGATTTCGGTGTTGAGCCGGTCTGCGAGGTATGCGCCTTGCTTTCCCGCACGGCGGATGAGCGCGCCGGAGAGGCGGGCGGAGCGGCAGAAGTGGGAGCGGGCGGCGAGGCGAGTGAGGCCGATGCGGGCGCAGATGCCTCCGATGCGGGTGAGGCGCTGGGCGCGGGCGATGCGGGCATCGGCAGCCGCGTTGAAGGGCGGCCATTCGATAGGGCGCATGGGATCGATGAGGAGAACGGCCGCGGTCTCGGCGGGATGGTCGAGAGCGAAGCGCTGCATGACCAGGCCGCCGAACGAGTGGCCGACGAGGATCCACGGCGGCTGCATACGGGCGGCGAGGAGGAGAGCGTGGAGTTCGGAGGCTACGTGTTCGGGGGTGCGTTCGGAGCGGCAGGGGCTGCTCCAGCCGAGGCCGCAGCGGTCGTAGGCGACGGTGTGGACCTGATCGGCGAGGGCGTCCTGGATATGAGTCCAGTTGAGACTGGTAGCGCCGAAGCCGGATTCAAAGACGACGGTGGGGCGCCCGTAATTGCTGTTGGGGGCGGGGCCTTTTTCGACGAGATAGAGGCATCGGCGGTTGCCGATGGGGACGAGTCGGCCAGAGGTGCGGAGGCGCTTGCGGTCCCGCAGGCCGCCGAGAAACTGGTAGAGGAAGCCGGCGATGAGGACCAGCGCGACGAGGGCTCCCGCGGCGACGAGAGCCAACAGCAAGACGCGTGAGATGCCGATGATGATCATGAGAATCATGGCGCGGCATCGCTCCCGGCCGGCGCTGTGAGGTTGAAGTCTTTGCGCGTGAGGTGGGCGTGGGGCGAGCCGTGGTCGATAAGGAGGATGGTCGAGCCAGGCTTGCCGGCGAGTTTGGCCTCGACCTGTCGCGACAGCCAGAGGCCGCCGATCTGCTCGAGATCGTAGAAGACGAATTGTTTTGTGGGCGAGCCGTTTTTCGGCACTGCCTCAACGTAGACGGGCGCGCCAGATTTTTGGTCGAGCCAGGAAGTGACGGAGGCGTATTGCGTGGGTTGCCCCGGGTCCGGCTCGCTCTTGAGGACGAAACAGTCGCGCGCGCCATATTTGGCCGGCGGGAGGACGGTTTGCTTTGCCCAGAAGAACTGGCCGCTGGCGAAGTCTTCGGGGTAGAAGAGGGTTCCGGCTACGCCTTCGCCCCAGTGGTCGGGGGCGAGCTTGACGGGCGCCTTGTCGATTTGGTGACGGGCTTCGATGGTGGCGTGGCCGGTCTGGTCCTGGGTGAGGAGGTAGCGGACACGGGTGTGGTCGGGAGTGGTGACGGTGATCATGGTGCGCAGGCCGTCGGGGAAGGAGTGTGAGGCGAGGGCGAGGGGGTTGTTGGTGCGCGCACCGTTGGCCGCGACCTGGACAAGGCGGCCTGTGGCGCGGACATCGGATTGCTCGACCCGGGCGCGCGCGTTGGCGAGGATGGACTTCAGCGATCCCGCGGGGCCGGCGGGTTTAGCTGCGGCTTGGGCTGTGGTCTGCCCGGCGCAGGTGGCGCCGAAAGCAAGGAGCGAAGCGGCGAGGCGGAGAGTCAGTTGCATATGCGACCGTCCCGCATGGCGACGTGGCGATGGGCTGTGGCGGCGATGGTGAGGTCGTGCGTGACCATGACCAGGGTGGTGCCGTGGCGCTGCTGGACCTGGGCGAGGATTTCGAGAATTTTTGCGGAGTTGACGCTGTCGAGGTTGCCGGTGGGCTCGTCGGCGAGCAGGACCTGCGGCTCGTTGACGAGGGAGCGGGCGATAGCAACGCGCTGACGCTCGCCGGCAGAGAGCTGGTTGGGATATTGGTGGAGGCGAGGCTCGAGGCCAAGCTCGGTCAGCAGCGCGCGAGCTCTCTCTTCGCGGTTGCGAGGATGGCTGCCGGTGCCGAGCATCGGGACCTGGACGTTTTCGAGCGCGTTGAGCGCGGGCAGCAAGTGGAAGGACTGAAAGATGAAGCCTGCCGAGGTGGCGCGGTAGGTGTCCAGGTCGAGGCAGGCGGCGCCGTTTCCGGATCCGCCCGATTTGCCGAGGGGCTGGTCGCGGAAGAGGACCATGCCTTCGGTGGGTGTGTCGAGTCCGCCCAGGAGATGGAGCAGCGTGGACTTGCCGCTGCCGCTGGCGCCGGTAATGGCGAGGAAGTCGCCCTGCGCGATGCCGAGGCTGACGCCGCGAAGAGCCTCGATGGTGCCGTTCTCGTAGCTTTTCTTCACGTCGCGGACTTCGAGGATCCACTTCGAAACTTCGGGCGTTGCGGTGGTGGCGCTACTCATGGCGGAGCGCCTCCACGGGACTGAGCTGCGCGCCGCGCCATGCGGGGACTGATCCGGCGAGGACGCCGACCAGCATGGCCATGAGCAGGCCTTCGAGCAGAGTCATGAAAGGCAGCGCGGTGGAGACGATGCTGGCGGTCTGCGGCAGCGCTGCAAGCACGCGCATCGCGACCCAGCCGAGGAACATGCCCGCGATGCCGCCAGCCGCGCCGAGGGCTGCGGCCTCCATGAGGATGAGGCCCATGACGCGGTGGCGCGACCAACCCATCGCGCGCAGGACGCCGATTTCTTTGGTGCGCTCGAAGACGGACATGGCCATGGTGTTGGCGATGCCGAGCGCCGCGACGAGCAGAGCAATGAGCGAAGTTCCCCAGGCGGCGGCGTGTGCGAGGACCACAAGCTGATTGTTGGCGGCGCGTTCGGCGGCGGGAATGGCGCGGAGTCCAGGCAGCTCTTTTTCGACCGCGTCTTCAGCTTGCTGTCTCCACTGCTCGGGCGAGATGCCGGGCGGCGCGGGCTTGAGCTGCAGGTGGAAGGCGCTGACTTTGCCGGTCATCCCGGAGAGGTTCTGCATCTCGTCGAGGGGCAGGATGATGGCGCCGGCTTCGAGCGCTGAGCCGCTGCGGAAGATACCAACGACGGTGAAGGTGGACCCCTGGAGGTCGATGGTGTCGCCGACTTTTTTGTTGAGGCTCCCTGCAAGGAGCTCGCCGAGGATGGCCTCTTGCTGGCCATCGCGGAAACGGCGACCCTGGAGAATGTTGAGCGCGGAAAACTCGAAGGTGTTGGCCCGCCAGCCGTAGACCAGCGTATTCACTTCGGGCGTGACGGCCATCATGTTGAAGATCATGGGCGCGGCGATGGCGACTTGCGGGATCTGCCCGAGGGTGGCGCCGACACTTTGATCGACGGAGGTGTTGAGGAAGGTTTTCTGCACGACGGCGAGGTCGGTGCCCGCGCTCTCGTACATCTGAAGCCATGCGTGCTCGAAGGAGCGCGAGAAGCCGACCAGGGCGACGAACGCTCCAATGCCCATGCCGATGCCGCAGAGCGTGAGCGCGGTGCGGAGGCGGCGGCGCCAGACGTTTCTCCAGGCGAATCCAACAAACGACAGTCGCATCGTGTGGGGCGTTTCAAGAAAGCAAGTCTTCAGGAGCGACCAGCGTACGGTGCTTCAGAAATATTGTCCACCCAGGGGAGTGCGGCACGGTCGGGGAAAGTCGTGGCGGGACGGGACATTTCTTCGGTGCGGTGGTTGTGATGGAGGGCACAGCCCCGGGCTCGTGCGAAAGCTAGTCTGAAGCGTCGCCGGGAGGAGCCGATTGGCGACGCTGGTCGAGACACCGGTTGTTGCCGCGGATGCAGGTGCTGCGCCGCCTGCGCGGACGCACGCCGAAGAGGCAGCGGTTCCGGCGGCGAATCCCTGGGTAGTCGCGATCTCCGTGATGCTGGCCACGTTCATGGAGGTGCTGGACACGGCGATTGCGTCGGTGGCCCTCCCTTATATAGCGGGGACGCTGGCGGCGTCGAACTCCGAAGCGACGTGGGTGCTGACCAGCTACCTGATCGCCAACGCAGTGGTCCTGCCGGCGAGCAACTGGTTCTCGCTGCGGTTTGGGCGCAAGCGGTTTCTGATTTCCTGTGTGGTGATTTTCACGGTTGCGTCGTTCTGGTGCGGAGCGGCGCCGTCCCTGGGAATGCTGCTGCTGGCCCGCGTGGTTCAGGGCGCTGGCGGCGGGGCGCTGCAGCCGATTTCGCAGGCGATTTTGATGGAGAGCTTCCCACCGAAGCGGCGGGCGGCGGCCATGGCGCTGTTTGGATTCGGGGTGGTGGTGGCCCCGGTGCTGGGTCCGACGCTGGGCGGGTGGCTGACCGATTCGTTCAGCTGGCGATACGCGTTCTACATCAATATTCCGATTGGCGTGCTGGCGGTCTTCATGATCAGCCGGTTCGTCCACGATCCGCCGTATATCAGGAATGCGAAGGCGGGGCCGTTCGATAACCTGGGGTTTGGGCTGCTGTGTTTGTGGTCGGGCGCGCTACAGGTGATTCTCGACAAGGGCCAGGAGGACGACTGGTTCGGCGCGGTTTGGATTCGGTGGGCGGTGTTGATCCTGGTGGTTTCGCTGGTATGGTTCATCCGGCATGAATGGAAAGCGAAAAGCCCGCTGGTGGATTTGCGGATTCTGACGCGTAACCGGAACTTCGCGGTGGGCTGCCTGCTGATCTTCATGCTGGGGTTCGCGATCTACATCACGGTGGCGATGATGCCGCTCTTCTACCAGGAGGTACTGGGATATACGGCGCTGACGGCGGGCCTGGTGGTGGCGCCGCGCGGCATTGGATCGATGGTGGGACTGCCGGTGATGGGCATCATCAGCCAAAAGATCGATAACCGATGGCTGCTGATTCTCGGCTTCACCGCCTTCGGTTGTCTCTCGATCTGGTTCTCACAGATCAACATGGAGATTGGGCCGACCACGATGCTGATCCCGATCCTGCTGATCGGATTTGCGCTTAGCTTTGTCTTTGTGCCCATCGGCAGCATGGCCACGATGTCGGTCAGCAATGTGCAAATGGGCAACGCGACGGGGATTTTCAATCTGCTGCGGAATATTGGCGGGTCGATTGGGATCTCGGTGGCGTCGACGATGCTGGTGCGGCGGGCGAGCTTTCATCAGACGCAGATCGCGGGCTCGGTGCCGCGGACGGGCATGTTGTTCCAGCAGCATATGGGTGGATCGGCGGCCTGGTTTGGGCGCGAGCTGGGTCATGCGCAGGGGCAGCCGGCAGCGGTGGCGGCGATGTATATGCAGCTGCAGCGGCAGGCGATGCTGTGGTCGTTTGTGGATGTTTTCCGGTGGACGGCGCTGGTGACGTTTGCAGCTGCATGCATGGTCCTGCTGTTCCGCAAGATCAGCCATCAGGACGATGGCAGCGTGAGGACGCATTGAAGGACAGCGTTCAGAGTTCAGTTAGGTGCAGCCGGCGAAACAGGCAGGCCATTGTTGGCAGGCCGATTTCTTCCGCGCGGGATTGCGGCGAGATGTTGCACGATGCCACGGCCGCGGCGATGGCGTTTGAATCGTGACCGGCGTTGCGAAGATTCTTCGCGAGCATCTTGCGCTTTTGCGCAAAGCAGGTGCGGATGAAGGCGAGGAATTCGTCGGGCGGGACCTGAAGCTCGTCGAAGCGCGGGGCCATGATAAGGCGCAGCACAGTCGAATGCACCTGGGGCGGCGGCGAGAAGGCCTCTGGCGGCAGGGTGAGGAGCTTTTCGACCCGGGCGTACATTTGGGCGGTGGCGGAGAGAATGCCGTAGTCGTGCGTGCCGGCTTGGGCGGCGATGCGGTCAGCGACTTCGCGCTGGATCATGACCACGGCTCGCTCGATGACGGTGTGAAAACGGAAGAGCTGGAGCAGAATGTCGGTTGTGATGTAGTAGGGCAGATTGCCGACCACGAGCAGCTTGTCTCCTGGGCCGCCGGCATTTTCCGGGGCGTCCGCGTTTGCGCTGGGGTCTTTGTCCCGCAACTCGGCGAAGTCGGTGGTGAGGACATCCTGCTCGAGAACTTCGACGGAGGACCGGTCTGTGAATTGCGCGCGCATCCTGGGGGCGAGATCGCGGTCGAGTTCAATGGCGACCAGTCTGCGAGCGCGAGTGGCCAACAGCGCGGTGATTGCGCCGTGGCCGGGTCCGATCTCGACGACGGTGCGCTCGGTGACGTCGCCGAGAGCGTCGACGATCGCGGCCTGCGCGGTGGGACTGACGAGAAAGTTCTGGCCGAGTTTGGGTCGTTGCTGGCGCGGCGGCATCTGTAACGATTGTGCGGCCAGCGGAGCATCGCGCGCGAGTCCGCAGCTTGCACAGCGTTGAGCGAAACGATTTAGACTCACTGTTGGTTCCAACGGATCTTAAAGAGGAACGGAGCCCTCGATGCAGATTGTTTATGCCGCGCCGGAATGCGCGCCCTGGGCGAGGACGGGCGGTCTGGGTGAAGTGCTGCGCGCTCTGCCACGCCAAATAGCGAGCCTCGGACACAAAGTCTCGGTCTACATTCCCTACTATCGGCAGGTGAGGGAGCAGGCGCCGGAGAAGAAGTACGCGGTCGAGAGCATCACGATTCCTTTCCAGTACTACAACCGTTTTGCAGCGGTGCTGGATGGCGGCGTGCATGCGGGCGTGCAGATGTACTTCATCGATTGCCCGGAGCTGTTCGACCGCGAGTTTCTTTACGGCCCGCCGGCGGGCGAGTACCAGGACAACTGGGAGCGGTACGCGCTGTTTTCGCGCGCGGTGCTCGAGGGTGCGAAGCTGCTGGGCGCGCCCGACCTGTTTCACGTTCATGACTGGCAGACGGCACTGCTGCCGGTGTATTTGCGCACGCTGTACTACTACGATCCAGTGCTGCGCAATCGCGGCGCGGTGCTGACGATCCACAATGCGGGCTATCAGGGGCGTTATCCGGCCCGGACAGTCGAGCGGCTGCTGTTTCCGTGGGACATATACACGCCGGAGCGCGCGGAGCACTACGGGCAGTTCAATTATCTCAAGGCCGGGATCGCATATTCGGACCAGCTGACGACGGTGAGCCCGCGCTACGCCGAGGAGATTCAGACGCCGGAGTATGGGCAGACGCTGGACGGCATGCTGCGGCGGCGCGTCGCGGATCTGCACGGCATTTTGAATGGGCTCGACTACGAGCACTGGAATCCCGCGACGGACGGCAACATCGCCGCGCATTACACGCCGGAGAATCTGAGCGGCAAGGCCGAGTGCCGGCGCGATCTGCTGCACGCTTTTGGTTGCGGGCATGTCGACGAGTCGACCGCGGTGCTGGGCGTCGTGGCGCGGCTGACCACGCAGAAGGGCATCGACGCGATCGCAGAGATTATCGAGCCGCTGCTCCAGGAAAACGTCGTGCTGGTGCTCCTCGGCAACGGCGAGGAGTACTACGAAAAACTGCTGCGCGGGCTGGCGGCGAAGTTCAGCGGCAAGGTTCTTGTGCGCATCGGTTATGACTCGATGCTGGCGCACAAGGTGGAGGCGGGGTCGGACATGTTTCTGATGCCGTCGCGCTATGAGCCTTGCGGGTTGGGTCAGTTGTGCGCGCTCAAGTACGGGACCGTGCCGGTCGTGCGCGCGACAGGAGGCCTCGACAGCACGGTCGAGGAGTGGAACTCCGAGACTCGGACGGGAACCGGTTTCAAGTTCCATGGGTATGCGGCGGAGGAATTCCTGGCGGCGATTCGGCGGGCCCTCGACGTGTTTCGCGCGGACAAGGAAGCGTGGCGGACGCTGATGCGGAACGGCATGGCGCAGGACCACTCATGGGCGAGGCCGGCCGCTGAGTACGTCGCCGTGTACGAGCAGGTGGCTCGGGCTCGCAACTGATGGGCCGTGTATTCGTCTTCATCCCACCTGCGGGTGGCAGCGCGATTCTGCTTCTTGCTATGGACTGAACCGGGCTGCCTCTGCGTCAGGGGTGGTGCGAAGATGAGCGGGACCCGCTTTCATCCTGCTCCAGATCGTCGTCGGCCGCCGCTGCGACGGGAACACCTCCCTGCCGCTTCATCAGCAGGTAGCCGCGGATGAACGGATCGAGAAACCCGTCGAGCACTTTATCGACGTCGCCGACTTCGACTTTCGTGCGATGGTCCTTGGCGATGCGGTACGGCTGCAGCACATAGGACCGAATCTGCGAGCCGAAATTGATGTCCAGCTTCGAGTCCTCGATCTTCCGGGTCGCCGCGTGCTTCTTCTCGAGCTCGTATTCGTAGAGGCGCGAGCGCAGCATCTTCATCGCCTTCTCCTTGTTCTTGTGTTGCGACCGCTCGTTCTGGCACTGCACCACAATGTTCGTCGGAATATGCGTGATCCGGACCGCGGAATCGGTCGTGTTCACGTGCTGGCCGCCCTTGCCGCCTGAGCGATAGGTATCGGTTCGGATGTCGTCCGGCTTGATGTCGATCTGGATCGAGTCGTCGATCTCCGGCGACACAAACACCGACGCAAACGAGGTGTGGCGGCGCTTGGCCTGGTCGAAGGGCGAAATCCGCACCAGCCGATGCACGCCGGTCTCGCCGCCCAGGAGGCCGAAGGCGTAGTCGCCGGTGATGGTGAAGGTCGCGGACTTGATGCCGGCTTCTTCGCCGTCCTGATAGTCGTTCATCTCGGTTTTGAAGCCGCGCTGCTCGGCCCAGCGCAGATACATGCGCATGAGCATCTCGGCCCAGTCCTGGGACTCGGTGCCGCCGGCGCCCGGATGCACGGTCACGATGGCGTTGAGCGGGTCGGTTTCGCCTGACAGCATGGTGCTGAATTCGAGCTTGTCGACGACATCGCGGAGAGCGTTGATTTCGCGCTCGAGATCGGGCTCGACGGCTTCGCCCTCGCGGGCCAGCTCGAAGTACGCATCGATGTCGCCGGTGCGGCGCTCGAGTTCGGCGTCGTCGGCCAACTGGGATTCGATCCGCTTGCGATCGCGCATGATGGGCTGCGACAGAACTGGGTTCGACCACAGCGCCGGATCGGCGAGCTTCTGTTCGATTTGGGCTAGTTGGGTGCGGAGGCGAGGAGCGTCAAAGATACTCCCGCAGACCGCGCACTTTTTCGCGGACGGGAGCATAGGCGAATTCAAGATCGGAGAGCATGACGAGTTTGATTTTAACTGAAGTCTGTAGCCCGTAGCCGCTCCGGGCTCCCAGCTCCTGGCTCCCAGCTACGGGTTAGCTACCGGCTACAGGCTACCGGCTACGGGCTTCAAAGACCAAGTTGCGTGAGCCCAGGATGATCCGCCGGCCGCTTGCCCAGCGCCCAGTAAAATTTCCGGTCCGCCTCCTGGATGGGCGCTTCGTTGATGCTGGCCTCGCGGCGGCGCATCAGGCCGTTTTCGTCAAACTCCCACAGCTCATTGCCGTGGGCGCGAAACCAGTTGCCGGAGTCGTCATGAAACTCGTACTTGAACCGAACCGCCATCCGGTTCTCGCGAAATCCCCACAGCTCCTTGATGAGCCGGTAGTCGAGTTCGCGCGCCCATTTGCGGCGCAGAAATTCGACGATCGCAGCGCGGCCGGAGAAGAACTCCGTGCGATTGCGCCAGCGGCTGTCCTCGGTATAAGCCAGCGCCACGCGGTCCGGGTCGCGGGAGTTCCAGGCGTCCTCGGCCATGCGCACTTTCTGCGGCGCGGTCTCAGGACTAAACGGCGGAAGCGGTGGACGAGGCTCGGTCATCGGTGCGTCTCCTTTGGAACACACCTGAGATGACCGCCGCAACACAAACGACGCAGCAGAAATACGCAAAAATATCGCCATGACGGGTGTAGAAAGTCAGATCCGACCGGTAACCGTAGTGCGCCACCAGCGATGTGAGCCTGTGCCGCGGCGCCGAGAGCGTGACGCGCCCGCGGGGATCGATGACGGTGGTGACGCCGTTGTTGGTGTCGCGCAGGATCCAGCGATCGTTTTCGATAGCGCGCATGCGAGCCATGTTGAGGTGCTGCCACGGAGCGCTGGTGTCGCCGTACCAGCCGTCGTCGGAGATGTTGACCAGCACCTGGGCGCCGTTCTTCGCAAAGAGGCGGACCTCGTCGGCGAAGACCGACTCGTAACAGATGAAAATGCCGAATCGATGGCCACCGGACTCGAACACCGTGCGCTCGTGCCCGCGCTGGAGATCGACGAGTTGATGGGTGAGCTTCTTCGCGAAGAAGAAGAGGTCACGGTAGGGGACATATTCACCGAAAGGGACGAGGTGAATCTTGTCGTAGCGGCCGGCGATGGCGCCGTCGGGGTTGGTGAGCAGCGCGGAGTTGTAGGTTCCCGTGGCATCCACTCCGAACATCCCGGCGATGAACGGCGCGTGGGCGCTGGTGGCGACGCTTCTGACGAGGGCGAGGGTGCGCGGATCGTCGCTCTGAAACCACGAGCCGACTTCAGGCCAGAGAACGATGCCGGGCGGCAGCGTGTTGGCGAGGCAGGTTTGATTGGGCGGCGGCGTGTTGGCTTCCGGCATCCCGGCGTACGCGGGCGTGCAGTTTTGGCGGGCCTGGTTGACGATCCATTGCACATCGCCGTTCCACTCCGGGCCGATCCAGTTGTCCGGTGGCTCGACATCGATGTTGGGCTGAATGAGGACGGCGTAGTCGGAGGTGGGTTCGGGTGCGGGAGCGGGCCACAGCATGCACAACAGCCATGCCAGAACGACCGTGCCCGGCACGGTGATTCTCGCGTGCTGGATGGGCCGTTGGCGCGGCATCCAGATGCCCACCAGGTTCGCATTGACGAAGACCAGAAACCAGGAAATGCCATAGACGCCGGTCCACGGCGCCAGTCGCGTGAGAGGAAGATTGTCGACCTGTGAGTAGCCCAGCTGATCCCAGGGAACGCTGGTGATGCGGGCAGCGGCCAGTTCGAGCGCGGTCCATAAGAACGGAGTCAGCAGGAGGGCGTAGCCGAGTCCGAAGCGGCGGCGGAAAAACGCAATTCCCAATCCGAAGAGGCCGAAGTAGAGGCCGAGCACGAGACTGAACAAGATCAAAATGCCGGCTGCGCCCGGGGGCGGGACGTGTCCGTAGTAGAACATCGTCTGATAAATCCAGTAGCAGTTGAGGACGTACCAAAGGACGCCGCAGAGATAGCCGGTGAGCGCGGCGCGGCGAAGGTAACGCGGGTGCACGGCAGCGCCGTCGTTAAGAAGAGCGAAGAGCAGCGGGACCAGCGCGACCCATGCGATCAAGGCGCGCCAGCGTGGCATGGGACCGGCGACGGGGAAACAGAAGTCGAGAAGGACGGCGGAGACAAGCCCGAGGAAGATGGAAATGAAGAGAGGTCGCGTGAGGCGCGACGAACCAGTCCTGACCGTGGCGGCCACGTTCGGGGTGCTGCGCTTAATCTTTGCCGATGAGTTCGTTGAGGTCCTCAAAAAAGCTGATGAGGATGACGAGCAGCGAGCCGGCAAACCCGATGAGGAACATCCACGTCATCAGGACCATTCCGGCATGGGCGAGAGCGATCACACTGGCATTCTAATGCATGCCCGAAAACGCGCCACCCAAGTGGATCGGAATCGGTCCACCCTTGTACTGTGGACATAGTGTGGACCCGGAAGCGGGTTGCTTGAAGTACCACTTAGGGGCCAGAAGGTGGGTGGAAGGGACATGGTAGCATGAGGCATCGAAAGGGCTTTCAGGGCTGATGAGCCAGCGAATTTCCATCGCGGTTGTGGGATCGGGATACGTGGGTCTGGTGGCGACTGCGTGTTTCGCGGAGATCGGACACCACGTCATCTGTGTGGACAACGACGAAGCGAAACTGCGCACGCTGGAGAGCGGCGGAGTTCCGATCCACGAAGATTATTTGCCCGAACTGCTGACTCGGCATCGGGGGCATTCGGTCGAGTTCACAAGCGATCTGCGGGCGGCAACCCAGGCCGCACAGGCCATCTTCATCGCGGTGGGAACGCCGCAGAGCCGCACCGGGAGCGCCGACTTGTCGTACGTCGACGCGGTGGCCAGCGAGATAGCGCGCTCGATCGAAGAATACAAAGTGGTCGTGGAGAAGAGCACGGTTCCGGTTTATACGAACGAATGGATCCGCAGAGTGGTGGAGCGGAACGGTGTGCCGTGCGAGCTGTTCGACGTAGCCTCCAATCCGGAGTTTCTGCGTGAGGGAACCGCGGTGGTTGACTTCCTGCACGCGGACCGCATTGTTGTGGGCGCGGATACGGATCGCGCCTGCGATCTGATGAGGAGCATTTACGAGCCGTTGACTTCAGGAGAGTATTACCGGTCATCCAATGCGGTGCCTGGCCCACGCGGCGAGGGCAATACACCACCGCTGCTGCAAACTTCGACCCAGGCGGCGGAGATCATCAAGCATGCATCGAACGCTTTTTTAGCCACGAAGATTTCCTTCATCAACGTAGTGGCAAACATCTGCGAGGCGGCCGGGGCCGATGTGGAAGAGGTTGCGCGCGGTATGGGAATGGACAGCCGCATCGGGCCGAAGTTTCTCAAAGCCGGGGTTGGGTACGGGGGATCGTGCTTTCCGAAAGATGTTGCGGCGTTTCGCCATGTCGCCGAGCAGATGGGAGTCGATTTCGGCCTGCTGAAGGAAGTGGAGAAGATCAATGAAGAGCAGAGGCGGAGGTTCTTTCAGAAGGTGCGCTCGGCTCTGTGGACATTTCGCGGCAAGAAAATCGGAGTGCTGGGCCTGGCGTTTAAGGGCGGCACCGACGATATCCGTGAGTCGCCGGCTCTCGATGTCGTGAGACAGATGCTGCACGAAGGATCGATCGTGTCGGCCTACGATCCGGCAGCGTCGGAGCGGGCGAAGGAATTGCTCCCTCCAGGCCCACAGATGAATTATGTCAACGACGCGTATGCGGCCGCGCAGGACGCCGACGCCCTGGTGATTCTGAATGAGTGGCAGGAATTCGCGGAACTGGATCTGAAGCGCCTGCACTACACGCTGCGTTATCCGATCATTATCGATGGTCGCAACCTTTACGAGCCGGTGAAGATGCTCGAACACGGATTCACCTATCTGAGCGTGGGGCGACCGGGATTGACGCACTCGCGGGATGTGGTGGCGCCCAGAGTCCAGTGACATGTGCGCGCTTACAGCGTCCGTTGTCCTGCGGAAATCAGGACGCGCTTGGGTGCGTCTCGGCTCTTACTCCGTTCGTCTAAAGTGACTCAATGACGCGCTACCGCTGTTGCGTAAGTTTTCCGTGTTGCAATTACTGCGGCGCCAGGGCCATCCTGGACCGTGCTGGTTTTGATCTGCTTGACTCGCCTGCGTAATGCATGGAGAGGACTTTGGCATTGGGCATCTCCCCTACAGCAAGAGCAGATAGTTCTTCTTCTATGGATCCCTGCAAGGTTAAGAGAGTACTGATTTACAGGCTGGGAAGCCTGGGAGACACGGTTGTCGCCCTGCCCGCACTGCATTTGATTGAACGCTGCTTTCCGGCCGCTCGCCGAGTGCTGCTGACCAATATGCGCCACCACGTGAGCGCTCCGGCAGTCTTTTCCGTTCTGGAAGGCTCGGGACTAGTTCACGATTTCATCGAATATCCCTATGCCACGCGGAATATTCGGGCGCTGGCGCAGCTATGGTGGAGGATCGTCCAGTTCAGACCGCAGGTCGTGATCTACATGATGGATAAGCGCGGCGAGTACTCGCTGGAACGTGATGAGTGGTTCTTTCGGCTCTGTGGGGCGCGGCGCGTCATCGGATTGCCGTTCGGTGATCTCGCCACGCCTCTGTTCGATTCCACGACCCAGCTGTGGGAGCACGAAGCAGCCAGGCTTGTGCGCTGTCTGCGGCCACTGGGTGAGATCGACATCGACGATCCCGCCAGCTGGGATCTCCGGCTGACGCCTGCGGAGAATCAGAAAGCTCGCGACATGCTGGCCCACTTTGGCGGCCGTCCCCTGGTTGCATGCGGAACGGGCACGAAAATGCCCGCCAAGGACTGGGGCGCAGAGAACTGGCGTGGACTACTGACCGCTCTCAGCCAGGAGCTACCCGGCCATGGCCTGGTGCTGGTGGGCGCGGAACAGGATGTGGACGCAAGCGACTATGTGAGCGCCGAGTGGCGTGGCACGGTGTCGAATCTGTGCGGCCTGCTCTCCCCACGCGAGACGGCCGCCGTGCTGAAGCACGTGGAATTGTTCGTGGGCCCGGACAGCGGACCGATGCATATGGCTGCGGCGAGCGGTGTACCCTGCGCGATCGCCTATGCATCGAGGAGCGCGCGGGGACACTGGTTCCCCATCGGCAGAGGACACGAAGTCGTTTATCACACTCTCGAATGCTCGCTCTGTAACCTTGAGGTTTGCGTTGAAAGGAAGAAGCAGTGCCTCACGTCCATTTCCGTCCAGGAAATGATGTCAGCGGCGATGAATGCCTGGAAGCATGGCCAGGCTAGGCTGGCGGGTTTGCGGTAACCTGGGGCGAAGGGAAGTCAGGCAACAGATACCTCTCGACCGCTTCGAGCAGTGAGGGCGCTACACGATCCGCAAGGCGGGCAGCCTGTTCCGCGCCCTCCTTTTGGGTGGACGCATCGCCGGTGATGAAGACAGAGGGCATACCCAACGCACGAGCGGCTTCGATGTCGGAGAGAGAGTCTCCGATCAGCACGCTGCCGGCCGACGAAGCCCCGGGGAAATCGCGAAAGGCCTGCTCGAACATTCCCGTTCTCGGTTTGCGGCAATCGCATTGGCCGATGTCGTGAGGACAATAATAAAACGCATCGATATGCGCCCCCTCAACAGCAAGATGTTCCTGCATCTGCCTGTGCAGCGCTTCCACGCCGGCACGAGTGTAAATACCAAGCGCAATGCCGCGCTGGTTGCTGACCACGATGACGCGACGGCCGGAGCGATTGAGGGCGGCAATCGCCAGTTCGGCTCCAGGAAGAATCTCAACCTCGTTCCAGTGGCCGATGTATTTTCCTTCCGCGGGCTTGCGATTGATCACGCCATCGCGATCGAGGAAGACGGTTTGAACATCCGGGAACGGTCCTTCCACACCCAGCCGATCGCGGCCACCAGAAATCGCAATCATGAGATGACTTGTATGATAACCGGGAGTACCGGCTCGCGGAACCCTCTCCCGGCAGGCGCATTCACACGATGATTCAGGACCTGCACAAAGTAATTCGACTGATCGAAGGCGACTGGCGCAATACGCGGGTGCTGGTGGTCGGCGATGTGATGCTCGACCGTTATATCTGGGGCGACGTGGAGCGTATCTCGCCCGAAGCGCCTGTTCCCATCGTGCATGCGGTGCACCGTACCGAGCGCCCCGGGGGTGCTGCGAACGTCGCGATGAACATCAATGGACTGGGATCGAAGGCGATTCTCTTCGGGTTCTCGGGCGACGACGAAGATGGCATGGCGCTTCAGGACTGTCTTCGGGAAGCGGGCGTTGGGTCGGAATTGACGCTTCTGGCGAGCCATCCCACTACGACCAAACTGAGAATCCTGAGTGGCAAGCAACAAATCCTGCGACTGGATACAGAACAAGCGGCTGGCTATCCGGAGGGAGCGCACGCGGCGCTGATCGGGCGTGTCGAAGCCGCCATGGATTCGGCGGATGCTGTGGTGCTCTCCGACTACGCTAAGGGCGGGCTCACCGAGGATGTCTGTCAGCGAGTCATCACTGCGGCTAACAAGCGAGGAATTCCGGTCCTGGTCGATCCGAAGCAGCGCGATTTCTCCCGCTATCGTGGCGCGACGACGATCTGTCCGAATCTGACCGAATTGTCCGCGGCATTGGGTATCCCGGCCAGGGAAACCGATGCGCTGCTGAGCGCGGGACAGTCGTTGGTTTCCGAACTGAGACTTGAGTATCTGGTCGCGACCATGAGCGACAAGGGCATTGCCGTCTTAACTCGCAACTCGCGTTTCATTGCGCCGGCGGTGGCGCGGCAGGTCTTTGACGTCTCTGGCGCCGGCGACACGGTGATCGCAACGCTGGCCCTGGCCTTGGCGGGCGGGCTGGAGATGGAAACCGCGGTCCAGCTGGCCAATATAGCCGCCGGCATTGTGGTGGGCAAGGTGGGGACCGTGCCTGTGAATCGCGACGAATTGCTGACAAGCCTGATGCCCGAAATCGGATTGCAGGCTGAAGAGAAGGTTCTCACTTTGGATCCTCTGAAGGTGCGGATCGCCGCGTGGCGCTCTTCCGGACAAAGCGTCGTCTTCACCAATGGCTGTTTCGATCTGCTGCACATTGGACACATCACGCTCCTCGAGGTTGCGCGGCGGGAAGGCGACCGGTTGATCGTCGCTATCAACAGCGACGACTCGGTGAGCACATTGAAAGGACCCACGCGGCCGATTGTGGGAGAACGGGAGCGGGGGCGGATTCTGGCCGCCCTGGCTGCTGTCGATGCCGTGATTATCTTCGACGACCCTACTCCCCTGCGGTTGATCGTCGAGCTGAAGCCCGACGTGATCGTGAAGGGTGGCGATTACAGCGAAGACAATGTTGTCGGCGCCGCGGAGGTTCGTTCGTGGGGCGGCCGCGTGAGGATCGTGCCCACGGTCGAGGGCTTCAGCACCACTCGGCTGATAGAAAGAGCAATGACGGCGCCCGTCGATTCGAAGCCCTGATTTAATAGCGAACGCATCTCGGCTGCTTCTCTGCCGCGAGGAGGTCTCTGGGCAGAGTCAGCGCACTCCGGCCGCCGCGCCTTCGCGCTGCAGCATGTGGCGGATGCCGCGAAGGGCCTGGCGGGTACGCTCTTCGTTTTCGATCAGGGCGAAGCGCACATGCCCGTCGCCGTACTCTCCAAAGCCGATCCCCGGACTGACGGCAACTTTGGCTTCGCTGAGGAGTCTGGTTGAGAACTCCAGCGATCCAAGAGGCCGCCAGGGCTCGGGAATCGGGGCCCAGACAAACATCGTTGCTTTGGGCGACGCGATTTCCCATCCGGCTTTGTTCAGACCACTGACCAGGCAGTCGCGGCGGCGGCGGTAGTTGTCGCGAATCTCCTCCACACATTCCTGCGGGCCTTCAAGCGCGACGATGGCTGCAACCTGAAGGGGGGTGAATGTGCCGTAATCGAAATAACTCTTGAGGCGTGCGAGCGCGGAAACCAGCTCCGGATTGCCCACCATGAAGCCGACCCGCCAGCCCGGCATGTTGTAGCTCTTGGAGAGGGTGAAGAACTCGACGGCGATGTCTTTTGCACCGGGCACTTCGAGCACCGACGGCGCTCGATAACCATCAAAGACGAGGTCGGCGTAGGCCAGATCGTGGACCAGCCAGATTTCATGCTGGCGGCACAGCGCCACCACCCGCTCAAAGAAGCGCAGGTCCACGCATTGGGTGGTTGGATTCGCCGGAAAATTCAGGATCAGCATTTTCGGGCGAGGATACATCAGCGGAATCGCCTGCTCCAGCTCCGCCAGGAAGGCGTCGGCATTGTGGATGGCGACGCTGCGGATGTTCGCGCCGGCGATCACCGGACCGTAGATGTGAATTGGATAGCTGGGATTGGGCACCATCACGACATCTCCCTGATCCAGCGTGGCCAGACAGAGATGGGCGATGCCTTCCTTGGATCCAATGGTGACGATGGCCTCCGTATCCGGATCGAGCTCGATGCCGTAGCGGGTCGCGTACCACTTCGTAATCGCGCGGCGCAGACGTGGAATGCCCCTGGAAAGCGAGTAGCGGTGGGTTTCGGGCCGGCGGGCGGCCTCGATCATCTTGTCGACGATGTGCTGGGGAGTAGCGCCGTCAGGATTGCCCATCCCGAAATCGATGATGTCTTCACCACGGCGCCGGGCCGCCGCCTTCAGTTCGCCAGTGATGTTGAAGACGTAGGCGGGCAGACGGCGGATACGCGGGAACTCGTGCATGGAAACCTCGGTGGATGTCGGGGCCGCTCTGTAACAAGGTTCGTTCAGAACGGAGTGGATTGCAATGGTACGAAAGGCCAATCCTTATCGGAGGGTCCCGACTGAAACCTGCCAGGAATCTCGAAGGCGAGGCGCGATGTTCTCCGACGATCTCATACAGCAAAGGCAGCCGGATCACGGCCGACATGTCAAAAGAGATTGGGACCGCTCTCGTCGTCGACACTGCGCAGGAAATTCTGCAACACAGCTATACGCGGTTGGGCGAGGCACCGGGCGCTTTCCAGCCGGATTTTGGGCGGGAGCTCCTCCAGGTTGCGCCGAAGGACGGCGACAGCATCGGAGAATCGTTGAAACCTCGTATCGCGTCCGAACTTGCTCGCGATGCGGAGGATGCCGATGGCGCCCAACTGCTCCAGGATATCGGCATCGCGAAGAATCGTGGCCTCGAGCGTGGTGGGTTCATCTGCCGGCTGGTGTTCACGGATTGCACTCAACACGGCGGCTATTTTCGCTTCCGGAAAACCAGCTTCGCGCAAAATCGCGGGGCCACGCGAGCAGGCATAGGCAACATGATTCCATTGGGCGAGTGCATCCGGGTCCTCGGGCCGATGGCCAGGGAAGACGCCAAGGTCGTGCAGCCAGGCTGCGGCCAGCACCACGTCCCGGTCATAGTGGAGACTGGCGCCGATTTCGAGGGTCAAGGCCACCAGACGCGGCTGATGCCCAAATTTGTCGACGGGTCGAGCCTGAACCTCAATGTAACGACCCAGGACCCGAATGTAATCGGTTTGCATGAAACCTTTGTAACGCGAAGTCACACATCCCGTTCGGAAAAGCACCAAAGCGGGAATGCGAAAAGCGACCGGACGATTCATTACCAGAATTCATTCGACACGGTCACTGTGACGATTCTAGGATCAGGAGCAGCATTTGACCCTGGTGTGTTGCCCAGGGGCAATCGGTTCATAAGATGGTGTTTTCCCGAAGCTTAAGAGTCAACACCAACGCGGAAGAATGATGGTATGGTGCTTATATCGGGTCATTTGTTTCCCTCCGTGGGTTGAGCTGCGAACAGATTGGTACCGCCGGATTTCCAGGAAATGCAAACAGACATCGATGGTTGGCTTGCTAAGCAACATTATTCTCAGGTCCGCATCTGACGCTTCGAGACCATCGCAATTTTCGCGGGGCACTCTTCGCTGTGCCTGTGGAGAAGTGCATGAGCCTGCGGGAGCATGCATCCAGCCAGGATCGTAAGGATATGGCCACATCAGAATACCTGCGGAACAGTAAAGAAAGAACTCAGGCCCCGGTTTTACAGCTTCCCGCTGCCACCCGACACTCAGTCTTTGGGCCGGCCACCGTCGCCTCCGTCGTGATGATGGCCAATGACGTGCTCATGATTTTGCTGGCGTTTGGCATGGCTTTGGTTCTGCGTTGGGAAGTCGTCGCGAAATTGGCGACCACCATAGGACCGCAGCCGCTGCCAGGTGAGTGGATCGGTCCCTTCGACCTCCTCTACGTGAGTTGGTTTGTGCTGGCGTATGTCCTGGTGGCCCGCCGCTCCGGCCTGTACTCCCCCGTTCCGGCCGCCGCCGGCACCCATGAACTCCGTCTGGTCATTCAAAGCTGCCTGAGTGCAGGTTTGCTTCTTTGCGGAGCCCTGTACATGCTCCACGCCATCGCCGTTTCCCGCATTCTCATTATGTTGCTCGTCGGCGCCGCAACCATTTCCCTTTGCGTGCGGCGGGCCTTCTGGCGCTTCGCGCGGTACCGGCAATACGAACAGGGGATCGAACTGCGGAATGTCATGGTCCTCGGGACGAACCAGCTAAGCTACGCCCTAAGCCGCCACATCCGCGACTACCGGCGGCTGGGCTATCGGTTTGTCGGCTTCGTCATGGCGCCCGGCTCGCCGGTAA
The DNA here is from genome assembly GCA_964535525.1 of uncultured Acidobacterium sp. Lineage (GTDB taxonomy): Bacteria > Acidobacteriota > Terriglobia > Terriglobales > Acidobacteriaceae > Palsa-343. The sequence goes on from CAZHTJ010000055.1 coordinate 20,976, forward strand.
GCGGCGAGATCGCGTCGGACCAGATCCTGGGCGGCATCGAGAAGATCCGCCAGCTGGCCCGGCAACACTTTGTCGACGAGCTGGTCATCGCCGAGTTCTTTCCCACCGAAAGCGTGATCCGTCTGGTACAGGATGCGCGGGAGCTGGATATCGATGTGCGCGCCATTTCCGGATACTACGGCGAGCTGACCACCAACGCGCCGGTCGAATACCTCGGCATCTTCCCCGTCGCTCCCCTGCACCGCCGCCAGCCCCGGGTGATTGGGCTGTTCTGCAAGCGCGTCGTGGACACCGTGCTCTCTCTGTTTGCCCTCATCCTGACCGCGCCGCTGATGCTGGCCGTCGCCATCGCCGTCAAGATCGAAAGCGACGGACCCATCCTCTACGTCTCGGACCGCATCGGCAAACGGGGACGCGTGTTTCCGTGCCTCAAGTTCCGCACCATGGTCAACCATGCGGAAAAACTGAAAAAGGACCTCACCGCGCTCAACGAGCGCGACGGCGTCCTCTTCAAAGTTTCCAACGACCCGCGCGTCACGCGGCTCGGCCGCATCCTGCGCAAGTACTCTCTCGACGAGCTACCGCAGTTCATCAACGTTCTGCGCGGCGAGATGAGCATCGTGGGCCCGCGCCCGCCCATTGCCTCCGAGGTGGAAAAATATGAACTGGAGCACTTCCGCCGCCTTGAAGTTCTGCCCGGCCTGACTGGACTGTGGCAAGTGCAGGCCCGCCACGATCCCTCCTTCGCCAAGTACATCGCCCTCGACACCGCCTACGTCGAGAACTGGAGCTTCTGGCTCGATCTGCGCATTCTCATCCAGACCGCCAATGTCGTTGTCCGCGGCACCGGCGCCTAAGCGCCGCCTTCCCCCTGCATCGCACCCGAATCCCGCCCGGCCCACGCCTCTCCGCCATCTTGCTCTAATTTTTGTTCTGCGCGAGACTGGGACACATGCTGAATCGTCACTCAATCAACGGTTACCCCCGACCGAATTCCCACTTCAGCTGTTACTAATTTGGAGGTCCTGTTGAACCAGTTCGACCGCAGGTTCTGCGCCCTCACGTTGGGTGTCGTGTTCGTTTTCTGTACAGTTCGCGCCCAGGAGCAGCCCCGTCCACCCCGCCCTGACGAACCCGCCGCCCACGCCACCGACGCTGTCAACAAGCCCGAGGCCACTCCCTCCATACCGCCCGAGAAATCCTCCGTCACCCATCACGACACCACGCTCGACGGCAAGGCGCTTCACTACACCGCCACCGCCTCGACCCTGCTGATCCGCGATGGCGAAGACGATCACGCTTACGGCAGCATCTTCTCGGTCGCTTACACGCTGGACGGCGCTGACCCCAACACACGGCCGGTGACCTTCTTCTACAACGGCGGCCCCGGCTCGGCGACGATCTGGCTGCATATGGGCTCGCTCAGCCCGGTGCGGATTGAAACCGCGAGCCCGAACGCCACCGGTCCCGCTCCCTACCACCTCGTTCCGAACCAGTACAGCCTCCTCGACAAGTCCGATCTGGTCTTCGTCGACGCACCGCTGACCGGATTCTCCAAAGCCGTCGGCAAAGGCACCGAGAAGGATTTCCGCGGCGTCGATCAGGACATCAAGGCCTTCGACAAGTTCGTCCTCCGCTGGGTCACCGTCAATCAGCGCTGGAATTCACCCAAATATCTCTTCGGCGAATCCTACGGCACGCCGCGCTCCTGCGGCTTGGCCGATGCGCTGGAAGAAGACGGCATCTCGCTGAACGGCGTCGTGCTGCTGTCCTCGATCCTCAACTACAACGTGATGGCGCCCGGCCTCGATGAGAACTTCATCGGCACGCTGCCTTCCTACGCGGCCATCGCCTGGTACCACAACAAGCTTCAGAACAAGCCGCCTGACATCAAATCCTTCCTGGCCGAGGTCCGCACCTTCGCGCGCGGCGACTATGCCGAGGCACTGCGCGAAGGCGATCAGCTTTCTCCCGATCACCTCAACGCCATTGCAACGAAGTACGCTGGCTACACCGGCCTCAGCCTGCAGTACGTCAAAGAGGCCAACCTCCGCGTCGGCCCCACGCGCTTCCGCAAGGAGCTGCTGCGCGACGAGGGCGACATCCTCGGCCGCTACGATGCGCGCTTCGAGGGCACCGACATCGACAACGCCGGTGAGAATCCCGGTTACGATCCTTCGGACACAGGCATCACGGGTGCTTTTGTCTCTGCCTTCCACGACTACCTCTCGCGTGAACTGAAGTGGGAGACGACGGACACGTACCGCGTCCACTCCGACTCCGAGGTTCCGTGGGACATGCACCACGTCCTCCCCGGCCAGCGCGGTTTTGCGGGCGGTGGTGGAGGCGGCGGACGCGCGGCGCTTCCCTACCTTGGCGGCGACCTTGCTGACGCGATGCGCAAGAACCCGAAGCTGAAGGTTTTCTCGGCGAACGGCTACTTCGATCTCGCGACGCCGTTCTTCATCACTGAATATGACCTGGCGCACATGATGCTCATCCCCGAACTGGCAAAGAACGTCAGCTTCGGCTACTACCCCGCCGGTCACATGGTCTACCTGAACGTCGACGCGCTGAAGGACTTTAAACGCGACCTGGCCGCCTTCTACAGCCAATAGATCGGCTCCAACAGTCCAAGCACCGGGGCAGGCCAAGTCCGCCCCGGCACTTTAATCTGGTTGTGCGGCCGAATCGTGGATAACTATACAACTCCAGGAACACGCGGAGGTCCGCACTGGCTCACCGCGCGGGCCCTTTTCCGTGTTTACTAAGACATGTCCCGGGCCAGGTCATCCTCTCTCTTGCAAGTTATTTATGCGACACGGCAGCGGCCTTTTCCTTCGTTCCCCCCACAGCTGCGATCAGTGTCTTATTGAACGCAGTAATATCATCCGGCTTGCGGCTCGAGATAAACTGCCCGTCCGTGACGACCTCCTTGTCGACCCAGTTCGCACCCGCATTCTTCAGGTCCGTCTCCAGCGAAGGCCACGAGGTGAACGTCTTGCCCTTCACCACGCCCGCCTCCACCAGGGTCCAGGGCCCATGACAGATCGAAGCCACCGGCCGCCCTGTCGCCACAAAGTCCTTTACAAAGCTCACCGCCTTCGGCTCCATCCGCAGATGATCCGGGTTCATGACCCCGCCTGGCAGCAGCAGCGCGTCATATTCCTGAGCCTTGACCTCGTCCAGCGTCTTATCCACCCTGACGGTGTCACCCCAATCCCTGGTTTTCCATCCCTTGATCTCGCCGCTCTTCGGCGCAACTACCTCCGTCGTCGCGCCCGCCTGATCGAGCGCCTTGCGCGGCTCTATCAATTCCGCCTGCTCAAATCCATCCGTCGCCAAAATTGCAACCTTCTTGCCACGCAGACTGTCTGCCATCTCTCTCTCCTCCATCGCGAATTAAAGCGTTCCTTGTCTGTAGGAAGGGGAGGCGCGTCGCGGCGTTGCCAGCTCTCCCGACTGTAGCAACCGTCCTCCCGAATTCGGGTAGTTTCCTGCCAGGGATGCATCCCGAGTTGCTCATGAAGGCAACGAAAATCAGGGATTGTCTTTTTACGAGCGGCCTGAGCGCGTGCAAATCTTCGAGCAACAATGTCGCACTCATTGGCGCGGGCAGCACCTTCGTCTATCCCGATCGGCATGTGTCCAGCAGTCAGCTGGCCCGTCGGGTTCGACGGCACGGGCAGCGAGGGGTCACCGGCAACATCTGCAGTTCTCCCGACGCGATCGGCTATGACGAGGTAACCTACGTTGCAGAGCTATCTTCCCACCCGGCCAGGGAAAACGCTGCCGGACAGTTTGTTCAGCCCATGTGCTGCCGGAACGACTTGTCCATTGCCGCCATCAGCGCTGGAGCCCGCCGACGATCCCCGGGGTGCCAATCGTCGATCTCCGGCGAGCGAGGCTGACGCCTACCCTATCTTCGGGATGACCCTCAGCATCTCGCAAAACAGTCCGAATAAGGCCAGGCGGACAGCGTGAAGCTATTGATTCATTAACTAATTTCAGATGGCCACGCTACGGTGGAATGCTGGAACTGTGTGCCGCGACCCGACGGCGGGAAGCAGTACGACCAGCAACAACCGCAGCAATAGACAGCCCACAGTCAGCCCATCAGCTAACCGCAGGTTGATTCAGGGGCGCGCGGATTCCTCCTCGCGCCCCTGCGCGCTCCTCAGAAACGGATCGCGAACCCCTGCGAAAGGATGGGATAGAACCTCGCATCGGTCAGATCGTTGGAGATCTTCTTCTGCTCCGCCGCCAGGTTTGCCTGAATGTTGGAATCGGTGGCAACGTTATCGCAATATAACGTGCCCTGGTAGTTGTAGCAGGCGGTCCCGGCCAGGCTCAGCGCAAACTTCGGATCGCCGACGTACGCGAACCCGACTTCGAAGGGGAAACTGAAATGGCGCTCGCTGCGCGGAACCAGGTTGCCCCAGCCCACGGTCAGCTTCGGCGCCGCTTTCGTGAACGTCAGGCTGCCCGATCCAGTCACCGGATCCGTCGCACTGCTGGTGTAGGTCGTGCCATTCAGCGTGAAGGTCCTGCCACCCGACACATCGGCGCCGCCGGTGATCTGGTTTCCGTTGTAGAGCAGCGCTCCCGGGCTGATGTGGAAACCCTTGGCCCACGGGAACCAGTCGACGCTGGCCTCTCCGGAGCGAAATTGCAGTTTCGCGTTATAAGTGATGCCGTCGCTGGTCAGCGTGTCGTTGTAGCTGAAGAAATTGCCGCCGCCGCGGACATTCAGGTGGCCGCCAACGGGGACGGCGGCTTCAACACCGACGCCCAGGATGCCAACCTTAACGCCAACGCCGATGCCAGGGAAGCCACCAGGCCGGCTGGCGGAGGCGGGAGTCGTCCCGGACGATGCGCCGAGCGCTGCTGTAAACGAGGAGGCACCGCCTGCGAACAGCTCAGGCGCAACAAGAGATGAGCTGCTCTGCTGCGCGAACGCAGCAGGCAGCGCCAGAGAAAGAGCAACCAGGGTCAGAGAAATACGATGCATGGGGGAGAGCTCCTGAAGTGAATGGGATGCGTGGCGGATTGACCGCCATTCGCACTTTTTCAGCCAGTGCGATTCGCCTTTCGTCGGTCAAGGAGGTGACGGAAACACGGTCGAATCTCTGCGGGATTTGTACCCTGTTCGTACCGTCTTCCTCGGGTAATTCGTACCCAGCGTAGGTCACTTCGGTGGCGCCAGCAATGACACGGTGGTTGTACCCTCCGGTACCGTTGGTTGAAGGCGTTCACGCAAACGGTTCGCCATTTCCATCAGTGCATGCAGTCGGTTCTCGATCTTTGGAGGAATATCCTGTTCCGCCAGCGCAAGCCGCGACTCAAGCAGGAAGCCCGTGATCGCGTTCTTGAGCTCCGCGTCGAGTGCGGCAGCCGCCGCGGCTAATGCGAGCTGTTGCTCCCGCTCGCGGCGGCTGAGAGCTCCCCGAATCTCACGCTCCAGCCGAGCGCCTCCCGCAAAGGCAAAATTGATCTGCATAGGAATCGCAATCCCTGCGTTCTTCCAGATCAGATCGCTGCCGCCAGGGTCGGAGTCGGCGAGGATCTGGTCAAGAATTACGGCTGCGTATCCTCGTCGCGACAGCAGGCGCAGGGCAGCGGCGCGGCTGGCTGCGATCTCCACTGTGAGCTGGAGGCGGCTTGCCAGCTCTGCGGCCGTCGTTTCGATCCCCTCGATGGCTGTGATGATCAACACCGCCTGCTGCGCGGCGGCCGGCACAGTAAGGCTTTCTTTGAGTGAGATGCTCATGGGCATTCCCCATATTCCTTGAGCTTGCGATAGAGCGTTGTCTTGCCGATGTTGAGAAGTCTGGCCGCGAGCAGCTTGTCGCCCTTCACCTGTTCCAACGTCGTCAGAATCGCCCTCTTCTCCATCTCCGCCAGCGTCTCGACGGGTGTTTCGGCAAGATCTGGCTGCGGTTTCTCACGGCGGCTGACGGTCGCGTGCATCCACGCATCGCGGATGCTGGTCGTCATTTCCCCCATCTCGATCACCTCTCCTGATGTCAGACTGCAGGCGCCATCGATGGCATTCGAAAGTTCCCGGACATTACCTGGCCACGCATACTCGACCAGAAACGTGAGGGTCTCGGCGCTCAGGCGGAACGTCCGCCGCATTTCGAGGCTGTTTCGTTCCAGAAAATGGGCTGCCAGCAGAGGAATGTCCTCCTTGCGCTCCCGCAGCGGGGGAAGCGTCAGCTTGACGACGTTAAGGCGATAGTAGAGATCGCGGCGGAACTTTCCCTGCTCTACCATGCTCCCCAAATCCTGATGCGTTGCTGCCAGAATACGAGCGCGAATCGGAACCGCATGGCTTCCGCCCAGCGGGCGCACTTCCTTTTCCTGTAGCGCACGCAGCAGCTTCGCCTGCAGATCGAGAGGCAACTCGGCGATCTCGTCGAGAAAGACCGTGCCGCTCCCGGCGGCCACCATCAGGCCCTCGTTGGGACGATGCGCGCCGGTGAAGGCGCCTTTGAGGTGCCCAAAGAGCTCGCTCTCAATCAGTGTCGGCGCGAGGGAGCCGCAATCGACCGGAACAAACGGCTTGCCGGCCCCCGGCCCATTGGCATGGATCGCACGAGCCACCAGCTCCTTCCCCGTCCCGCTTTCGCCGATGATCAGCACGGGGTGAATCGTCTGCGCGACGCGCGCGAGGATCCGATACAGCTTCTCCATCTCCGGACTCTCGCCCAGAAGGTTCCCCATACCCCGCCCCGTCCGCAGGCGCTCCCGCAAACCGCGGCTGACGTTATCGACCGTGCGCCGCTCCGCCAAACGGCGGAGGACGGCCGACAGTTCCTCGGCCGAAAACGGCTTGATCAGATAATCGCTGGCCCCGAAACGCAGCGCATCCAGCGCCAGTTGTACAGTGGACGCCGACGTCATCCACACGACCGCAACGTCGGGATGCATCTGCCGCAGCTCTTCGAGAAGCTCCGATCCCGTGCCCGTGGCGATGCTCTCATCCACCAGCACGATATCGACGCCCTTGGCGAGCAGCAGTCCGCGTGCGCGGCTGGTAAGCTGCGCCTCATGCGCGACCATGCCCTCGTTTGAAGCAATTTCGCAACAGGCGCGGCGGATCGAGGCGTCGTCGTCGGCGACCATTACATGCAGAGGAGCGGATTCCGGTTGAATCGGAGGTACCATCAGGCTGACCATTGGATGAATTGACTCTGCTGTCCATCGTCGCATCATTGCCGGTCACTCTTGCTATCCAGGCAGGGTTCCAAAGGTAAGTTGGGGGTTACGTTTGTAAGTGGCAGCTCAATCTCGAATCGTGCACCTCGTATCGGAGGAGTTACTACCCGTACCGTTCCTCCGGCCGCTTCCACCAGCTCTCGCACAATACTCAGGCCCAGGCCGTGGTGCTGCGCCTCCGGCCAACCCTGCCCTCCATGGCGCGTCGTGAAGCCGGATTCGAAGACCCGCTCCATGAAAGCCGTCGGTATCCCCGGGCCGCTATCTTCAACCGTAAGGAGCACCGTGCCACTTAGCCCGCCTCCAGCGTGCGGAGAATCGTCCCAAAGGTACTGTGAACCCTCCTCCCCCATCCCATCGCCGTCCAGCACCCACCGAAAGCTCTCGCCCCCTCCTCGCTGTGTCGTGATACGGACCCGTCCCCCCGTCGGCATCGCGTCGGCTGCATTGCGCACCAGATTGACCAGAATCCGCGCCAGGCTCTCCTCCGTCAGCCGCAGCGCCCCGGCGCAGGGAAGACACGCAACCTGGACTTCGGTGACCGGTCCAGCAATCGCCGAAAGCAGGCTGCGCATCTTCTCGACCGAGGCCGACAGATCGATCACCACGGCTTCAGTCACCGGCTTCTCCTGCGCCTGCGCTGTTTGGCGGCAGAGCGAGGCCAGCCGCTGCACCAGTTGCCCCGAAGTTTCGGCGATCGATCGAATCTGCACCCCAAAATGACCGTGTCGCGGCCCCAGAACGCCCGGCTGGCTGATCAACTCTGCGCACAGCCCCAGCGCGGTCACAAGATTGCGCGCGTCGTGCGTAATCCCGGCCAGTGCCAGCGCGTCGCCGCCCTCCTCACGCAGCGTGGGCGGATTCCCTCTGCGAGGCAGAGGAAACTGCGGAAGGGTTGCAACCGTCAGAATGTCCTTCTGCGGGTTCGTCGGCATCAACTGCGGGTTTTCTTCCATGGCGGGCTTCCGTTCTCGGAATGGAAGCCGTTGCGCTCTGGATTCGCCTCGGCTTCCCATCCCGGTTCACGACTGCCCTGCTATAGGGCACTTCAAGGGCCAAACCGCGGCATCGCCGCAACCCGCTCGAAACAGGACCCTTGCCCCCAAATCAACGCCCCAGTCAAAACCGGAAACCCCACCCCACCTTCCCGTTTTGAAACTCCCCCAGTCCGCATCCTCCCTTAACTCCAGCCCCATCAGCACTCGCACGCCCCCTCCCATTACAGGACCGATTCCCGTTTCAGACCCCGTACAATGAGGCCGATGCCAAATCCGTTCTTCCGCGCAGAAAATCGCAGCCCCAACCAGATGCGCCCAGTACGCCTCACACCCGGGTACGTCCAGGTCGCCGAAGGCTCCATCCTTATAGAAGTCGGCCACACCCGCGTCCTGTGCAACGCCTCCATCGAGCAGGGCGTCCCCACCTGGCTGCGCAACTCCGGCCGCGGCTGGGTCACCGCCGAATACGGTATGCTCCCCCGCGCCACCCTCACCCGCACTCCGCGCGAGTCCGAAAAAGGCAAAGTCGGCGGACGCACCCACGAGATCCAGCGCCTCATCGGCCGCTCTCTGCGCGCGGTCGTCGACATGAAAGCCCTCGGCGAGCGCACCGTCATCCTCGACTGCGATGTCC
>CAZHTJ010000056.1:0-5676 GCA_964535525.1 uncultured Acidobacterium sp.
CACGTGCTGCTGCTGCGGCAGATCACGCGGGCGCTGGCCAACAAGAGCGACCACTCGGTTTCGGAGGAGTTTTTCCTCGACATGCTGGACGAGCAGTTCAGCGAGGACGAATGCGCGCGGCAACTGGAGACGGCGATCAACTGGGGCCGGTATGCGGAGCTGTTCGACTGGGACGACGCGCGGCGGCGTTTCACGCTGCACGTGCATGAGGGCGAGGAGCCGGTCGAGGCGGTTGCGGAGCAGGAACAAGAGAAGGAGCAGGAGAAGGCGGGATGACGACCTCAGCGAGCGGGCTCGCCGGGGGCCCCGTATGAGGCCGCGACTGACGCTCTCACGCGCGTTCGTGATGGAGCGGACCTGGCCATTCTTTGTCGATGTGAGCGTGGCGGCGGCACTGCTGGCCGGCTTCTACGCGATTCTCTGGATTGGGAAGTTCTGGTTCAGCTCCGCGATTCCGGAAGTGGAAATTTATCGGTCGCCGGTGCACCTGCCGCTGTACGCCTTTTATTCGGTGGTGCGGATTTTCGTCGCGTACGCGCTGAGCCTGGTGTTTGCGGTGGCGTATGGATATACGGCTGCGTACAACAAGCGGGTGGAATCGCTGCTGATCGCGACACTGGATATCCTGCAGTCGATTCCGGTGCTGAGTTTTCTCCCCGGCGTGATGCTGGCGATGATGTCGCTGTTCCCTTCCCGGCAGCTGGGGATCGAGTTCGGCGCGATCCTGCTGATCTTCACCGGCGAAGTGTGGAACATGGCGTTCAGCTTCTACACTTCGCTGAAGAGCATTCCGCGCGAGCTGATGGAGGCGACGGCCATCAACCGGTTCTCGCGCTGGCAACGCTTGTTCCAGCTGGAATTGCCCTTCGGCGCGATCGGGCTGGTGTGGAACTCGATTGTCTCGGTGGCGAACGGGTGGTTTTTTCTGATGGTCTGCGAGATGTTCCCCGTCGGGAGCCGGAACTTCCGTCTGCCCGGCCTCGGTTCGTACCTGCAGACTGCGGCGGCCCATGGAGATTTCGCGGCGGTGACGTGGGGGCTGATCACGATGGTGCTGATCATCGTGATCACGGACCAGCTGCTGTGGCGCCCGCTTATCGCGTGGTCGGACAAATTCAAATTCGAGACCGTGGAAAGCAGCGATCGGGTGACGTCGCCAGTGCTGGACGCGCTGCGGAACTCGAGCGTCATTGGGATCATCAACCGTTACACATTCAAGCCGATGGCGGAGCGGTTCTATGTGGATCTGGCGGCTCGCCGGAAACGCCGGCGGCCGAAGCCGGTGCAGGACAAGCCGCGCAGAGCGGCGACAGCGATTTATCTGACTGTTGCCGCGGCCGTGCTGGCGGTGGTGGGCGTCGCGGCGTTCCATGCGCTGCTGCTGCTGAAAGGGATGCATCGCTCGGATCTTTTGCATTTGCTCGCGGGGGCTGGGCTGACGCTGGTGCGCGTGAATGCGGCTCTCGTGATCGGGTCGCTGTGGACGATTCCGGTGGGCGTAGCAATTGGATTCAATCCGAAGTTGTCGCAGATTTTGCAACCCATCGCGCAGATTGCGGCGTCCTTTCCGGCGACTGCGCTGTTTCCGCTGATCCTGGTGGCGCTGGCGCGGATTGGAATTGGGCTGGGGATCGGGTCGGTGGTGCTGATGCTGCTGGCCGCGCAGTGGTACATCCTGTTCAACGTGATCGCGGGAGCGCAGGCGATTCCGTCGGAGCTGCGCGAAGTTGCAACGCTGTTCCGCTTCCGTGATATGCAGCGCTGGACGACGGTGATCCTGCCCGGGATTTTTCCGTTTCTGATCACGGGACTGATCACGGCTTCGGGCGGGGCGTGGAATGCGTCGATTGTGGCCGAATATTTTCAGCTGAAGGGCAGTACGCTGGCGACGACGGGGCTGGGCGCGCAGATCAGCCAGGCGAGCAGCGACGGAAATTATCCTGTGCTGCTGGCGGCGACCATGATCATGGCACTGATCGTGGTGACGATCAACCGGCTGGTGTGGCGGCCGCTGTATCACCTGGCGGAGACGAAATACCGGCTGGAGTGAAGGCAGCGGATAGCGGATCGCGTTCAGCGAGCGCCCGAAGAGCCGAAAGGCCAGTGGCCGGTGGACCTGAGCGAGTTAGCGGCTGACCAGGACGAAGGCTCCCCAGTAGTAGGGGAGATCTTTGCCGTAGCGTTTGCGGACGACTTCGCGTTCTTCGAGTTGTGCCTGGCGGAGCGCTTCCGGTTTTTCGAGGCCCCCGAGCCACTTTGCGTAGAACAGCGACATCAGCTCCTGCGTTTCCTGATCGGGAACGGACCACATGCTCATCATGACGGATTCGGCGCCGGCCTCCTGCAGCGCGCGTCGCAGGCCGAAGACGCCCTCGCCGTTGCCCTGCTCGCCGAGGCCGGTTTCGCAGGCGCTGAGCACCACCAGCTCCGTGCCCTGCAGGTTGAGCTGGCTGGCTTCGTACGCGGTGAGGACGCCGTCATCCTGACCCGCAACCTGGCCCGCAGCCCGCGCGGCGCCGGCCCGCGTTCGATTCGCCCCGGCAAAGAACAAGCCGGAACGCAGCATCGGGTCATCCGCCGCCTGGTTGAGGCGCACGTCGCGGCCGGATTTGTCCGGTGGGCGCTGGTCCTCCAGGAAGAATCCGTGGGTTGCGATGTGAACAACGCGCGGGCCGCGCACCTTTTGGATGGATGTCTTGAGCGCGCGGTCACCGGTGTACAGCGTGGTCTGCCATCCTGATTGGCGGAGAAGCTTTTCGATCGCGGTCACTTCAACCTCGGTGCCGGGAAGCGGATGGAGAGGGCCACCGCTGAGATTGACCGAGGGCTGCGTGGCCGCGGACGACGACGGGGGTTGGCTGGGAGTCGACGCGGTTCGCTGAACGGTTGGGGTTAGGTCGAACTTTGGGTTGCCGACGAGCACAGCAGACCTGACGGTCGCGCTGTGCTGCGCGCGCAGGATATCCCTGGTGCTGTTGACGCAACGGAGCTGATATTTCTCGATCAGCAACTTGCCGGTCGAGTCGGAAAGCAGGCCGATGGGAATTTGGCTGAGAACACCATCGGCGGCAACATAGACGCGCCTGACGCCGGTGAGCGCGGGCTCGATCGGCTTCCAGAAGCCGTTGTAAGCCGCGCTGGTATCGACAGACGTGGCTTCGCTTGCGGCGGGTGCTCCGGGCTCGGGCTCCGCGGTGACCCCGCGGGTCTTTGCCACGACGAGGCGGAAGTTGGTGAGAGGGGCGGCTTCGAGATCCGTCGAGTCGCCCAGCACGATGAGTTGAGGAAATCTGGATTGCGCGGTGAGGACCAGCGCGATGTAAATGCGATTGGCGACGAAGGTTTTGCCGGTGTGAAACTGGAAGCGGGTGATCTCAACGGCGGCCTCTCCCGGCTTGAGAGCTTTTTGCACATCGCGCCACGTCGCAACCGCGAGGGTGTTGGCTTCCGACAGCGTGGCGGAGCGGCGGGCGAGCTCCTGCTCCATCTGATTGGCTTCCTGCGCCAACTGCGCGATCTGAGTGCGATGGGCGGGGTCGTCGCTGTTCGACTGCGAGAGCGCGGCCAACTGGGTCTTCGCCGCGGCGATTTTGTCCAGCAGGACGAGCGCCTGTGTATCTCCGCTGGCGACGATGCGGGCGCGGATAGAAGCAGCGCTTTCGGCGACGAAGCCGCGCTCCACTAACAAAGCGTCGTAGACCTTGCCGGCAAGGGCGGGATCGCGATCGTGGTAGCGGGTTGCGAAGCTGAAGTAGATCGGAAAGGTGCCGGGCAGAGTGGCGTAGGCAACCAGGCGATCTTTTTCGCTCATGGTGGCAGCGTTGGCTCGCATTTGGGCGATCCGGTTGCCAAGATATTTGTCGAACCAGGGCCCGGCGCGCTCCGGCTTATCCCAGGCGTAGTAGAAAAGGGCGATGTTGACCTCGGCTTCGACGAGGTCGGGATCGGTGGGGGCGACGTTGTGCGCGAGGATGGCGAGAGAGCGCTCGAACAGCGGCGCCGCGTCGGCATAGCGCTCCTCGCTTTTGTAAACGTTGCCGAGCCCCATGAGACTGACGGCGAGGTCGGAGTTGTTGGGACCGAAATTCTTTTCGCCGATGTCCATTGCGCGCTGGTAGAGGGTTTCGGCCACTTTGTGATCGCCCGAGTACTCGACGACTTCACCGGCGACGTTGTAGCTGGCGACCAGCTTGAGGGTATATGCGGGGCCTGCGTTCGCGTAGATGGCGATCGCGCCGCGAATGACGCGCGCGGCGTCGTAGAGTTTGCCTTCGTCGATCAGCAGGCTGGAGCCGTAGAAGAGCACATCGGCGACATGCGGGTCGGTCTGGGGGTAGGCTTTGAGATCGGCCGTGAGCGCATCGTGAAATGCGCCTTCGGCCTCGCCCCATCGGCCGTGGCTGCTGTAGAGTTTGGCGAGATGGAGCAGGGTCTGGCCCGCCTCTTTGCTTTCCGGCCCCGCGGATTTTTTCAGGATGTCGAGGGCGCGGCGCAGGCTGGTTTCGGCGCCGCCGAGGTCGTCCTGGTCGGTGAGGAGAACCCCGAGAGCATCGAGAGAGAGGCCGACGCGGCGGTCCTGCGGGCCGAAGGTGGCCGCTGCGACCTGAACGGTTTGTTGAGCCAGCGGAATGGCCTGGGCGGTCCTGCCCTGTTGGCGCAGCTGCTCGACCTGCTGGCTCATCTGTGCCCAGCGCGCTTCCTGTGCGGAGGCGGCGAGCGAGACGGCGAGAAGCAGAGCGAGAGCGGGTAGCTTCATTGGGGATGCCTTGTACCTTCGCCGCAGGGGCGAGGATTGTCAAGGCGAGATGCGGGAAAACGAGGAAAAGGCGAGGGAGGATCGGAGATCAGATTTCCACTTCGCCTTCGAGGTAGAAGACGCATTCCCCTTCGAGCTCTGTGCGGTCGCCGCGGAGCCGGCAGAGGACTTTGCCGCCCCGGGGCGAGGCCTGGAAAGCGGTAAAGTCGGTTTTGCCGAGGCGTTTTGCCCACCAGGGCGCGAGCATGCAGTGCGCCGAGCCGGTGACAGGGTCTTCGGGAATGCCCTTGACGGGGGCGAAGTAGCGGCTGACGAAATCGAAGTTTGGATCGTCGCTCGCGGCAGTGATGATGTACCCGGGCTTGCCGATGCGGATGAGCGCGGCCATATCGGGCGTGACGGCGCGCAGGGTCTTTTCGTCCCGCAGCAGGGCGAGGTAGTTGAACTGGTTTTCGGTGACTTCGAGGAGCGTGATTCCGAAGGCTTCGGCGAGGGCTGGCGGAGTTGGGATGGGTGACGAGGGGCGCGTAGGGAAATCCATGATGTAACCATGGCCGTTACGTTTTACGGTCAGCGGGCCGCTCGCCGAGTGGAACACGACCTGGGTGCGCGCTGGCTCGAGGCGCTCCATCACGACGGCCGCGCTGGCCAAAGTCGCGTGGCCGCAGAGCGGGACCTCGGTCTCGGGCGTGAACCAGCGGAGCTTGTAGTCGCCGTTCGAGGGCACGAGGTAGGCGGTTTCGGCGAGGTTGTTTTCAGCGGCGACGGCCTGCAGGGTTGCGTCGGGGAGGAAGGCGTCGAGGGGGATGATGGCTGCGGGATTGCCGGCGAAGCGCCGGGTGGTGAAGGCATCGACCTGGAAGATGGGGGCGCGCATAAACGATTTTGACCTGGGAAGGTGGGGTTCGGCAAAGATGAAG
>CAZHTJ010000056.1:5776-29126 GCA_964535525.1 uncultured Acidobacterium sp.
GGGGGCGCGCATAAACGATTTTGACCTGGGAAGGTGGGGTTCGGCAAAGATGAAGGCAGGAAAAAGCGGTTGGTGGCGCCGGGGAGTGGACGCGGGGGGGCTAACGCTTGATGAGCCACATGAGCCAGCTGGCTGCGATGACGGAGGCGACGAACAGGACCCAGCAGTAGATTCCGTAGCGGACCATGCCGCGCGGGGTGGAGCGCTGGGTGACGCCGAAGACCGCTGAGGTGCAGGTGGCGAAGAGCAGAACCGCGGTGAAGTGGGAGGGCGTGAGCACTATACTTTTCTCCCGATGCTGAGGTTGTGCGCGTCGACGGCCGCGACGAAATTCAGCAGACCCGCGACGACGACGAATTTAGTGCCGTAGTCGGCGGTGACCAGTTGCACGGAGCTTTGGCCAAGCGAGAAGATGCGGGCTATGAAGTAGAGCGCGCCCGCGCCGAGATCCCCGGCAAAGCCGAGGATGTCGAGGGGGTCGCCGGTATTGGGGACGTAGACCTTCGCCTGCATGGCGAGTCCGAGCGAGAACATGGCGGTGATGGCGACGAAGAGGACGAGGGCGCGGATCCAGTGACGGGTGAGGAGGTGGCCTGCACCGGGCACGAGCCATCCGAGGATGAGCGCCGAGTAGAGAAAGCTCTGGGATTTGGGTGCAGCGGGGGTCTGCGCTTTCGAGGCCATGCTTCCTATGACTATAAATGAATGCGGCGGCAGGATTGTCGCTGGAAGCGGCCCGGTTCTTTAGATTTGCGGCTTTTAGATGCGGACGAGGTCGCGCTGGATGCGGCCGGTGACGACGGCGTTGTCTTTGGTGGTGATCATGTTGACTTCGCTGCGGACGCCGAATTCGGGGAGATAAATGCCGGGTTCGACGGAGAAGCAGGTGAAGGGCAGGATGCGTCGCTCGTCGTGGGTTTCGAGATTGTCGAGGTGGGCGCCGCTGCCGTGGAGCTCAGCGCCGATGTTGTGGCCGGTGCGGTGCGTGAAGTACTGGCCATAGCCCGCGCCGCGAATGACAGAGCGCGCGGCGTCGTCGGCCTCGAAGCCTGCGATGGGATGGCCGCCGTCGGTGAAGGCGGAGCGCACGGCCTCGATGGCGGCGTCGCGCGCATCGCGGACGATGGCGAAGATGAGGCGCTCCTTTTCGGTGGGTTCGCGGTTAACGACGCCGGTCCAGGTAATGTCGTACCAGCAGGTGTTGGGGCGATCGACGCGGGCCCAGATATCGATGAGCAGGAAAGAGCCGGAGCGGATGGGGCGGCTGGACTGCGCAGAGGGCTCGTAGTGGGAGTCGGAGCTGTTCTCGTCGACGGAGACGTTGGGGCCGTGGTCGGTGGTGAGGCCGGCGCGGCGCATGGCCTCCTGGAACCAGACCATCATTTCGTATTCGGTGACCGGGGTACCGGAGCGCACGCGGCTGCCGATGTGCTGAAAGCCTTCGGTAAGGATTTCGTCGAGGGCTTTCTGGGCGGCGTAGTGGCTGTCGATCTGCTCCTCGGTGAGGACGGCCTGGAAGCGGCTCACGAGGTTGGCGGAGCTGACGATTTCCTTGTCCATGGCGCGGAGCAGCTCGACGGTGCCGGCGTCGACCATGGAGACATACATGATGGCGTTGCGTGGGGAGTACTGCATGGCGATACGGCGCCAGGGGGCGAGCATGGCCTCGAGCGCGGACTCGAGCTCCTGCCATGAGGAGTAGAGGCCTTTCGAGCCGGGGAGGGAGTCGAGCTTGCCGGATTCGATGCGGTGCACAAGCTTGCGGGGCTCGCCCTGGGCGGGGATGACGTAGTACCAGCGGCGGCTGACCAGGCCGTGGTCGGGGAGGCCGAGGATGGAGGCGGCGATGGGGTCGCGGTGATGGTGGTCGTAAAAGAGCCAGGCGTCGACACCTGCGTCGCGCAGGGCAGCCTGGATTGAATGGAGATCCATAGACTTAGGGTATAGGGTGTAGGGTTTAGGGTGAAGCAGATTGGCTGAGAATGCGTGTGCCTGAAGTCACCGATGCGCGATTGCGGTCACCCCTGAAGCTATTCCTCCGGGTCCTTGAAATAACGGCCAAAGTGGTGCTGGTTGCCGCGCTTTTGCTGTGGGTCGGAGATTTCGCCGTGTATCGCGTGCGGGTGGCGCGGGGGACGGCGTTCGATTCGGTGCAGGTGCAGGAGTTTCTGTCGACGGCGCTGAAGGGCAACAAGCAGGAGTACGACTACATGGGCGCGGCGCAGATGACTTGTGCGCGGGCGCTGTTTCCGCATGGCGGGGCGCCGGCTTGCTGGTGGCTGCGGCGGCATACTACGCAGTGGGAATAGAAGCAGGGGTTAGGGGTTACGGTCTACGGGTTAGAGTTAGAGGTTAGGGGCCGATTAGAGCTTTTTCAGCATTGCTGTCAGCATTTTGCCTACCTCGCAGGACAGCGATTCTGCTGGGGCAACCTGGTCAGGCGTGGCGAAACCCAGCTCACGTGCGAGTATCAGCTGAGTCTGGAGTTCGAAGTTTGAAGCCTGGGCGATGCCGAGGAAATGCCGATACTGCTCGCGTGTAAGGGGGCCGTAACCCTCGGCGATGTTGCTGGGGACCGAGACCCCGGCGCGCCGGATCTGGTTTGTCAGGCCATAGAGCTCCTCACGTGGGAAGGTCCGCGTGAGCCGGTAAAGGGCAATGCATGTTTCCATGGCGCGCTGCCAGACGATCAACTCGCGCCAGGATTTTTTCGGTGTTCCGTCCATAAGCTGGGTTGTACACGATCGCCGTGCACTACCCGTCCGCCATCCGTAACAACGGAACTCCGGCGTAATCTTGCAGCGAGGGCGAGTTGCGCTCGTCTCGGATGGCGGCGGACGTGAGATCCTTCGCCGCTACGCTCCTCGGGATGAGGCCTGAAGGCCTCACTTTTTTTCTTCGTGGTATTCCTGCTCGGTGTTGATCTGCCAGAGGGCGGACTTGTCGATTTTGCCTGCGACGATCTGATCAACGGCGGTCATGGCGGTGAGCATGGAGTGATCCTGGTTGTTGTATTTGTGCATGCCGTTGCGGCCGACCAGGAACAGGTTCTGGAATCGATCCATGAACTGGACAATTTCGTCGAAGCGGTCGTAGGTGCCGAAGTAGGCGGGGTAGGTTTTAGGAACGCGGACGACGTGAGTGTCGCGGACCTTGTCGCCCTGGAGGATGCCGATCTTCTCGATTTCGGCGATGGCGAAGCGTGCGATGTCGGCGTCGGGCATGTTCCAGAGCCGGTCGGTTTCGTAGCAGAAATATTCGAGGCCGATCCAGACCTTGGAAGGATCCGCGACCATGTACGGGCTCCAGTTGTTGAAGATCTGCAGGCGGCCGACCAGGACATCGGGCTCCTGGATGTAGATCCATGTGTCTTTGAGCGGGCCGCCGTCGGGCTCGGTGACGGTGAGCCGGTCGACGAGCAGCCCGACGGTGATGAAGTCGCGATAGATGAGGCCGTCGGCGATGGCGCGGACTGACTCGGGAACCGGTGCGGCGGGGACTTCGATGTCGAGCTCGTGGATGAGATCGCGCACGGGCATGGTGGAGAAGACGTAGTCGGCGGGGATGGTATGAGAGGCTCCCTGGGGATCGAGGGCTTCGACGGAGACGACGCGGTTGTTTTCGACGTGGAGTTTGGCCGCTCGCCAGCCCATGCGCACTTCGCCGCCCTTTTTTGTAACAAGGTAGGCTACATATTCCCAGAGCTGGCCGGGTCCGTATTTGGGATACAGGAATTTCTCGATGAGGGAGGTTTCTGTGGACTTCTGGGCGATGTCGGAGGATTTTTTGCGGGTGAAGGTTTTCTTCAGGAAGTGGGCGATAGCGGTGCGAAGGGAAAGTCCCTTGATGCGCTGCGCTCCCCATTCCGCGCTGATCTGATCGCAGGGTACGCCCCAGACTTTTTCGGTATAGGACTTGAAAAAGGTGAGGTAGAGTTCGGCGCCGAAGCGGTTGATGAGGAAATCTTCCAGCGTTTTCTCGTTTTTGCGGGGAAAAAGCTTCGCGCGCAGGTAGCCTGTGCCGATCTTGATCATGCGCCAAAGGCCGAGTTGGCGCAGGGTTTGCGCGTTCAAGGCCAGTGGGTAGTCGAAAAAGCTACGGAGAAAATAGATACGGCTTTTGCGTGGCCGGACCAGCATCACAAGATCGGGGTCTGTCGCGGCGTCGGTGGCGGCGTCGTTGCCGGCGGAGACAAGGCGCTCTTTATTTTGGTAGCGGATGGTGTGAAAGCCGGAGCCGTTTTCAGTGGAGGCGATGGGCAGCAGATCGGTCCACCACTCCATCACGCGGTCGGCTTTGGAGAAGAAGCGGTGGCCGCCGATATCCATACGGTTGCCGTTGTGGCGGATGGTGCAGGAGATGCCGCCGATGCGGTCGGTAGCTTCGAGCACGATGGGGCGGACATCGGATCGGCGCAGCAACTCGAGAGCAGCGGTGAGGCCGGCGGGTCCGGCTCCTATGATGACGGCAGTTTTCATGAAGCAGGGTACAGGGTACAGGGTACAAGGAGCAGCGCGGGGGCAGTTTCAACTGGGCGTGATGATCTTTCCGGTTCCGCCGCAGGCTTCGCATTCTTCATAGAGCGGGAGGTTGCCGTTCCAGCCGACGGTCCTGAAACCCACACCGCTTTCGTTGAGCCGGATGCCAGCCGCGGCGCAGGCGGGGCACAGACCGTGAGCGCGAAAAAAATCGCCGTGGGTCGAGGGCCGGCCCGCCTCGGTTTCTTTGGCTCGCCAGTCTCTCGCCTCGCTCCATCGCTTCTGGGCGGACAGGTATCTGGATAGATATTCGCCGGTAAAAGGAATGCCTCGCGGCATAAACAGGGACCCTCACAAAAATTTCAGCTTAACTCTGCACGGCTTGCGATCGGACACTTTTTTCAGTGTCCTGAGGCGGTGTGGAACCAGACAAAGTTTCCCAGCCGCGCCGCGAGAGATCCCACCAGATGAAGTAACCGGCGACAGCGGCGGCGGCGAGCAGCGCAGAGGCCATGAGCCACGCACCGAAGATCAGCTTGCCGATACCGAAGAGGCAACCGTAGACGAGGATGCAGCCAGCCACCGTGTCGAGCGCGTTGGCGCGGAAATCGCGGACGGGTGGCAGCTCGGGAACCTCAAGCGCGATGCGCTTCCAGCCATGAACCGTGGGATGCACGCGGCGGTAGAAGGCGAGGAGGGTGGCGTCGGGCTCGGGCCGCGTCAAAAATGTAACAACGATCCAGGCAATTGTGGCGACGCCAGCGGTAATGAGCGTGCTCTTGGCGAAAACCACGGCGTCGCTGCCGGTAAAGTGGACGCGCGAAAGTCCCGCAGTGACGACTGCAGCGACGACCATGGCGGAAATCTCGCTCCACGCATTGATGCGCCACCAGAACCAGCGCAGGATGTAAACGGCTCCGGTGCCTGCGCCAAGGTTAAGCACCAGCTCCCAGCCCGCGCCGATTGAAGTGAGGCGGCTGGCGACGTATCCGCTGCAGAGAACCAGGACGACGGTGATGATTTTGCTGATCAGCACGTAGTGATGTTCGCCGGCGTGACGCACGATGAAGCGGCGGTAGAGGTCGTTGACGAGGTACGACGTGCCCCAGTTGAGCTGCGTGCCGACCGTCGACATGTACGCGGCGAGAAACGCGGCGATCATGAGGCCGCGCAGGGCGGGTGGGAGAAAGTCGCGCAGCACCATGACGTATCCCTGCTGCGGGTTAGCCGAGTAGGCGGCGCTGGGATGCAGTCCGCCGTTGGTGGAATACATGGCGAGCGCGACGAGGCCGGTGATGATCCACGGCCACGGGCGGAGAGCGTAGTGGGCGATGTTGAACCAGAGCGTTGCGCCGAGGGAGTGCTTTTCGTTTTTCGCGCTGAACATTCTCTGCGCGACGTAACCGCCGCCGCCGGGCTCTGCGCCGGGATACCAGGCGGCCCACCATTGCACGCCGATGTACATCAGGAAGGTGAGCAGGGGCAGGGTCCAGAGATTCGGCGTTGTGAGGCCGGCGTGGAAGTCGGGGAGGAAAGAGAGGATGTTCGAGGTGGGATGACCGGCGGCGCGCGTGGCTGTGTCAACAGCTGAGAGGCGCAGGCGGAGCGCGGACATGCCTCCCAGGCGCGCGACGGCGACCCACGCGAGGACGACGATCATCGTCATCTTGAGAATGAACTGGAAGACGTCGGTGACGAGCACGCCCCAGAGTCCGCCGAGAAATGTGTAGAGGCCGGTGAAGGGAACGAGGACGAAGATGCAGATGAGAAGCGCGGTGTGGCGTGGGTCGCCGAGGGTGTAATGCAGCTGGGCGTGGCCGCCGAGGGCGAGGGTGAGCACGCGGCCCTGGGCGATGACCGGGCCAAGGGTGACGGCGATGATGTCGACCATGGCGCGCGTGACCCAGCCGAGGATGAAGCAGTTCATCAGCAGGCCGAGGTAGATGGCTTTGAATCCGCGCAGGAAGGCGGCGGGGCGGCCTGCATAGCGAATTTCGACCAGCTCGACGTCGGTGAGGATTTCGGCGCGGCGCCAGTAGCGCGCGAAGAAGAAGACGGTGGTCATGCCGGAGAGGCAGAGGCTCCACCAGATCCAGTTGCCGGAGATGCCCTGGGTGGCGACGAGCCCGCAGACGAAGAGCGGCGTGTCGGCGGCAAAGGTAGTGGCGACCATCGACGTTCCGGCGAGCCACCAGGAGACGTTGCGGCCGGAGACGAAGAAATCTTCCGTGGAGCCGCTCGCCTTGCTGCGGTAGTACAGGCCAATGAGGAGATTGAAGAGAAGGTAGGCAGCAATAACCAGCCAGTCAAGATGAGTGAGAGACATGAAGCTCCGATGCGCCGAGGTTGCACACCAGTATAGTCAGCGGCGCCGGTGATAGAGCGACGACTTTGGGCTACACGGTAAGGGCGCGCTCTCGATCGTCGGCGGGTTGCGCACCGACGGGATGCATGAGACCGCCGCGGGAGAGCCGATAGCGGCGGCCGCGCCAGAGGATGGTGCTGCCCCAATAGCTCGCCGCCCAGCAGCAGAAGCCGAGGAGGTCGCGGATGGGATAGAGGACGATGGTGCGGAGAAGATGGCGCTCGTGGACGGCGAGCGAGCCGACCAGTGCTGCGAGGATCATGCGATTGACGATGCTGTACGCGAGGAGTCCGAGGCCGAGCACGGGACGGTGCAGCGCCAGGGCGGCGAGCGCGGCGAGGATGCCGAAGGGAACGCTGAAGGTGAGCGCGGTTCCGAGATGGCCCAGTGGGCGCGAGAAGCGCGTGGACTTCATCCATCGTGTTTGATGGCGCAGGGACGCGGCGAAGCTGAGGTTGAGGATGATGTGGTCGATGACGTGATGGGAGAGGACTACGGTCTTGTTTTGGCCGGTGACTTTAGCGCCGAGGAGAAAATCGTCGGAGCAGTAAGGGCCGAGGACGCCGAAGCCTCCCATCGCTTCGACGCAGGCGCGGCGGACGGCCATGGTGGGGCCGAGGGCGAACTTCATGCCTTCGAGGAGATTGGCGGTCAGCACGCCTGTGGTCATTTCGATGGACATTCCGGCGGCTTCGAGCTTCGACCAGAGGCCGCGGTCGGCGGAGCCACGGTAGAGGCAGGTGACCGCGCCGACTTTTTCTTCGACGAAGGGCGCGACGACATCGCGGATGTAGGTGCGTTCGACGCGCACGTCACTGTCGCTGATGATGAAGATGTCGTGACGGGCGGCGGCGTGCATCAGCTCGAGGGATGAAACCTTGGCGTTGATCCAGGTTTGCTCGCCGGTGGAGAAGAATCGGACGGGAATGTGTGGATGCAGCGCGGCCACGCGGCGGGCGGCTTCGAGGCCGGGATCATTGGCGGAGCGGGCGCAGAACAGGATTTCGAACTGCGGGTAGTCCTGATCGAAGAATGACTCGAGGTGGGCTTCAAGATTGGGTTCGGCTCCGTCGAGAGGCTTGAGGAGGCTGACGGGATTCGAAAAAGCCGAGGCGGGACCAGGACGTCGGCGGAGGAAATGGATCAATCCGATCACGGCGAGGACCGTGGAGACGGTGGAAGTGAGGAGGCCGAAGAGGCCGAGATCGAGAAGGAGACGAAGCATAAATACGCGGCGGACCGGCGGGGGCGTGGGTGGCTGCCGGGGCCGCCTCTAAAAGGCTATCTCATGCGGAGGTTTAGCTTCGATCCTTGAAGGCACCGTTCAGATTGTGGTATAACTGTTATACCAATGCGGTTCCGGTTCGATGCGCGCAAGAGCAGGCGGCTGCGGGCGAATCCGAAGAGAGGGATCGGGTTCGAGGAAGCCGAGGAGATCTTTGCGCATCCTTACTATCTCGATCAAAGGTCGGATGTACCGGAACAATATCGCGCGATTGGATGGGTT
Organism: uncultured Acidobacterium sp.; assembly: GCA_964535525.1. GTDB lineage: Bacteria > Acidobacteriota > Terriglobia > Terriglobales > Acidobacteriaceae > Palsa-343. The sequence continues at coordinate 14,127 of CAZHTJ010000056.1, forward strand.
GCGCAACGGCTCTTCACCGTGATTTTCGAAATAAGAGACGACGACGAGGGCGAGTACTACCACTTCGTGACGCTGTGGAAGGCAACCCGGGAGGAGCGACGACTGTATGAAGAACACTCGTAACCGAAAGCAGGTCCCGACTGCGGAGACGATTGCCCGGATGGCGGACCTGGGCAAGGACGTGTCGGGCTATTTCACAAATGCGGGACGAATGATGGGGCCGATTCAGCGCGTCAATGTGGATTTCGCGGCTCCTATGCTCGAGGAACTGGATGTTGCCGCGAAGGAGCTGAATGTGAGCCGGCAGGCTGTGATCAAGACTTTCATCCGGCAGGCGCTCGATCAGCATTACCTCGCAGAGGCGCGCCGTTCACCGCCCAGACGGGCGTAGCTTCGCCGTCTGGGTCAGCTAATTCATCGCGAACTTTGCGTCTTCGCGCATCCACAGCGCGAGCTGGCGCAGGAGCCACACGTTGCGCTCGAAGAGCGTTGTCGCGTAGTGCAGGGCGGAAGTGTGGTTCATGCTGCCGGCCTGTTGCAGTCCGTGGCGGCTGCGCAGTTCTTCCATCATGCCGCTGCGGTCGTCGGTCATGTTGACGAGGATTTCGATTTCGAGGTCGCCGGGACTTTCGAGCGCGGCGAGCGCGGAATAGAGGATGGTATCGAGCGATTCAATGAGGAGGCTGGCCAGTTCTTCGTGAGACAGGCCCATGAGGGTTTCGGCGAAAAGGCAGACGTTGTCTTCAAGCGCGCGGAGAGTACTTTCTTTGCGCTGGAAGCCGATGGCGCGGGCAGCGAGGTCGGTGGCGATGGGCATCTTGAGCAGGGCTTCGAGGAATTCGCCGATATGGCGGCCGAGCTGGGCAGCGGCTGCGTGGAGGGGCTTGAGCTGTGCGGGGTCGCCGCGTCGGGCTGCGTCAAGGTAGCGGCCGAGGACGCTGACGACGCGCACCTGCTCGAGGGCGACCAGGTCGAGCGCGGTCTCGGGTGAGTTGAGCGAGTTGTGCTGGATATAGATGGGGCTGGAGAGATCCTGCTCGGGAGTGGGAGGCCACATTTTGGCCAGGCCCGTGGGAGCCCAGCGGAGTCCGGCGAACGCGAAGGCGGCTACGGTGACATTGAGCGCGAGGTAGGTGAAAGCCATGCGCTGCGAGATGTTGGTGCCCACCGCGGCAACGGCGGCCAGGAGCAGCGGCACATGCAGGAGACGCTCGGCGATGAGCAGCGCGCCGATGAGCAGTCCGGCGGCGCAGTTGGTCATGGCCTGATACATCGCGATCTGGCGGGGAACGCCGCGCAGATTGCCGGAGAGCATCCAGCTGGCGAGCGCCGATCCGATGCCGAGGCCGGCGATGACCATCATGGCGGGGAAGTCGCCGAGCTGACCGCCGCGGTTGATGGTGACAACGATGGCTGCGACCGCGGACGAGGAATGGACGAAGGTGCGCAGCGCGACTCCCATAAGAAACGCGGCGTAGGGCCAGTGCGCGAAGAATTTCGCCACGTGGGCAAACTGGGCCGAGGAAGCGAGTGGCTGGAAGGCCTGCTTCATCATTTCGAGGCCGAGGAAAAGCAGGCCGACGGACATGCCGCTGGCGACGGCGGGCTTCCAGCGCTTGAAGAGGCGGAAGGCGAGGATGAGGCCGGTGATGCCGATGAGGAGCAGGATGGAGACGTGCAGGTCAGAGGCGGCGATGAAGACGAGGAGCGCGGTGCCGATGTTGGCGCAGGCGAGCACGATGAGCGCACGCGAAATCGGAAGCAGCCCCGTGGAGACCATGCCGGAGAGGATGAACGCGACGACCGACGCGCTTTGGGTGATGGCGCCCATGACCGCGCCGACGAGGCCTGCCATGACGGGCTGGTGGGTGAGGCGGCCCAGCGCCTGGCGGAAGCGCTGGCCGCTCATCTGACGCAGATTGTCGGAGACTCCGCTCAGGCCGGAGAAGAAGAAGGCGAGTCCGGCAAGATAGAGGGCAAGCAGTTCAACCATGGGCGGATGCATGATACCAGCGGTGTGTGCGTTTCCTGATGAACGCTCTGCAGGCCGGGACTCGCGGTGGTAGCCTGGTTGTTCGCAGCGGAGTTGGGCGAGTTTGGCCGGAGGGGCCGGTGGCAGGAACATGATGGATCGTCGCCGATTTGTTGCGCGGGGCTCGCTGGCGGCCGCTGGCGTTGCCCTGAATGCACGAGGGTTTGCGGCGAAGGCTGAGGCGTCGGCGGAGCCGGCCGCTTCCTCGGGGTTCACCAGCGATGACGCGGAGCTGATGCGCGTCTACAACTCGGCATTGTCGACGTTGCAGGGAAATGTGACGCAGCTTCCTGCGTTTCCTGGTCCGGTGCTGATCGAAGGCAGCGTTTACGCCGGGGTTTGGATGGAGTGCGCGCCGCAGGAGGGCCAGGTTTATCGCGATGTTGGTCCGGAGAGCGCCGGCGGGGTTTCACGTAACAATCACCTGATCTTTTTCGCGCTGCAGAAGGAGGATGGGCAATTGCCCTGCAGCGTGAAGCGCACGGGGCCGGGGTATGGGCAGATCCAGATGGTGGCGCCGATTGCCGCGACGGCGTGGGAGCTCGGGCACGCGACCGGAGACGAGGAGCTGCTGGAGACGGCGTACACGGCGTGCGGGCGGTGGGATGCGTGGCTGCGACGGTATCGCAACACGCGCGGCACGGGCCTGTGCGAGGGCTTCTGCACCTACGACACGGGCCAGGACAACAGCCCGCGGTGGAAGGGGATTCCGAATGCGTGCCCGGACCACGATGCGCGGAAGTGCCCGCAGGTGGAGGGACTGCCGCGGCTGTGTCCGGATCTTTCGGCGACAGTGTATGGCGGGCGCGTGGCGCTGGCCGCCATGGCGAAGGCTCTGGGCAAGGCGGACGAAGCGGATCGGTGGAGCGAGGATGCGGAGACGATCCGGGAATCGATTATGGAGAAGCTGTACGACCCGCTGGATGCGGCGTTCTACGATCTCGATGCGGACGGCAAGTTTGTGCGGATTCGCAGCTCGACGATTCTCAACGTGCTGGGTGAGCATGTGGTCGACACGGAGTCGTTCGAGACGATCTGGAGCAGGCAGGTTCATGATCCGAAGGCGTTCTGGGCGGCGTATCCCTTTCCGTCGGTGGCGCTGAATGATCCGCAATTTGTCCGGCCGATTCCGCGGAATTCGTGGGGTGGGGCCGCGCAGGCGTTGACGGCTCTGCGGGCTCCGCGGTGGATGGAGCACTACGGCAAGCCGGCGGAACTGGCGTGGTTGATGCAGCGGTGGGTGGAGGCGCTGGTGCGGGCGAAGGGGGAGTTCCGGCAACAAATGGATCCGCTGACGGGAGATTTTTCGCAGGTGGATCCGGGAGGATATTCGCCGGCGGCGCTGGTGTTATTGGATTTTTTGTGGAGGCTGTCGGGGGTGCGGGAGCACGGCGAGCTTGTGGAGTGGAATGTGCATCCGCTCGACAGGCCGGCGAGATTCTCGCGACGAGTGGGGACGGCGACGCTGGAGCTGGATTACGGCGGCGCTCAGACGGAGTTGCGGATTGGAGGGCGGAGGCTTGCGCGGGTTTCCGGCGTGGTGCGGCTGCTGACGACGAAGACGGGCGAACTGAATGCTGCGATCGGCATTGCCGACAGCGAGCAGCAGGTCACGGTCGATGTCACAGGGCGGCTGAAGCGGGGTTTCCCGATCGCGCCGAATCAGCGCGTGTTGCTGCGGGCTTGATGATCCTCAGGACCGCACTGAAACGCGCGCCGTCGCGGGCGGTATTACCGTATCTGCACGAGATGATAGTTCTTCTTCCCTGTGCGCAGCAGAATGGCCGCCGGCCATTTCAGGTCGTCGGCCGTGATCTCCTTCTGGATTTGGCTCTGTCGCTCATTGTTGAGATAAACGCCTCCAGCCTCGATCAGTTTGCGCGCCGAGCCTTTGCTCTCCGTAAGCCTGGTGCGAACGATCAGGTCCAGCAGATTGACTCCCGCTTCAAAATCCGTTCGTGGAATCTCCGTGACGGGGACTTCTCGTGCCAGCAGGGCGACCGTTTCGCCGGTGGGCACCTCGTTAGAGCCCGAAAACAAGATTCTGCTTGCCGCTTCCACGCTGCGCACGGCATCAGCTCCGTGCACAAGCGTTGTGCATTCGGCAGCTAATACACGTTGAGCCTCGCGAGCCTCCGGTCGAAGTTGCGTTTCGCTTTCCAGTGCCTCGATGCGATCGCGATCTAAAAAGGTGAAGAGCCTGAGGAAGCGACCTGCGTCTGCATCGGCCGTCTGTAGCCAATATTGGTACATCTGGTAAGGACTGGTGCGGGCGGCATCCAGCCAGATCGCGCCCTCCTCCGTCTTTCCGAATTTTTTTCCTGTGGAGGTGGTCAGTAGCGGGAAGGTGATGCCTTCGGCGCGTTTCCCGAGCATCCGCCGGATTAATTCCTTGCCGGAAAGAATGTTGCCCCACTGATCGCTGCCGCCCATTTGCATGGTGCAGTCGAAATGCTGGCACATGTAGAGAAAGTCGTAAGCCTGCAACAGCATGTAGCTGAATTCTGTAAATGAAATGCCCTGGTCTCGTTCTTCCAGCCGCGTCCGAACCGAGTCGCGCCGGATCATTTCGTTCACGGAAAAGTGCTTTCCGATGTCGCGGAGGAAGTCGACGAGGTTCAGCTTCAGAAGCCAGTCGGCATTGTTCTTCATCAGAGCGCGCTCGTCCGATGAGAGATCGAAGAAGCGGCTGAGCTGGGTGCGAATGGCGGCGGAGTTCCGCTCGGCCAATTCGTTGGTCAGGAGAGTTCGCTCCGACGACTTGCCACTCGGGTCTCCAATCAGCCCTGTACCACCACCTACAAGAACCAACGGCCGATGGCCGTGGCGCTGCACGTGAGCCAGACCCATCACCGGAATCAGGCTGCCCAGGTGGAGACTGTCAGCCGTCGGATCAAAACCCACGTAGATCGTGCGGCGTGCTTCGTTCAGGTAGTTATCCAGGTCATCGGCCGTCGTGGCGTCGATAAAACCGCGCCATCGCAGTTCTTCAAGAAGAGAACTCTTGTGGTTATTTTGATTCGCCATCCAGTGTCTATTCTCCCACGCGAACCGTTGACGGTGAGAATGACCGTGGAGGTTTGTAGCGGGCGAAGCGGCGGTTGTGACCAGGGAATTTCCGGGACACGGTTCCCATAATCAACTGAATTTGGGTACCCACTATTTCATGACGAAGACTGTATATACAAAATCGGTATATACTTTGGTAGTGGAGCCGTTCGACGGATTCGACTGGGATGCTGCTAACGTCGAACACATTCTGCGTCACCGGGTGACGCCGATGGAGGTGGAGGAAGCGGTTGGACTTCCACAGCTGACACTTTTGGCGCCGTCGGTGAGCGGGGAGAAGCGCTGGAAGCTCCTGGGCAAGACCGCTCGACGTCATGTGGTCGTCGTTTTCACCGTTCGACGCCGCTTGTTTCGGACTATTACCGCATACCCGATGAACGCAACACAAAGGAAACGATATGCCGCGCAAATCGACAAAGCTTCCGGCCTTTCGCAGTGAATCGGAAGAAACCGACTGGTATGCGACGCCAGCGGGCCGACGCCAGACGCAACGGGAGTTCGAGCGGGCGCTGCACAAAGGCGAAGTGCATCTCTCTGCAGGTGTGAAAGTCCGCAAAACCGATGCAAAGCTGCTGGCGGAGTTGATGGAGCAGGCGAAGGAAAAGGCGACGAGGGCGATTTCGATCCGCGTCCCCGTTGCCGATCTGGAGCGCGCCAGGGCGATTGCCGCGAAAAAGGGAATTGGGTATCAGTCCGTAATGAAGGAAGCCATTCGCGAGGGCCTGAAGCGGGTCGGCTGATCAGCGGTCACATCACTGATGCCGGCTACCGAATGATCTTCAGAGCGGCGCGGAAGAGGTCGTCGAAATTGTTGCCGGCGGATTTGTCTTTCTCGATGGCGGATTCGATGGCTTTTTGCGCGGCGGGGCGCTGGTATCCGAGGTTGACGAGGGCGGACAGGACGTCTTCGGCGGCGGGGGCGAGCTGCTTTTGCGCGACAGGGGCGACGGCGAGGTCTTCGAGTTTTTCCTTCAGCTCGACGACGAGGCGCTCGGCCAACTTTTTGCCGACGCCTGGAATGAGGGTGAGGGTGGCATGGTCCTGGGCGCGGATGGCGGCGACGGTGCGCTCGGGGTTGAGTCCGCTCAGGATGGTGATGGCGAGTTTGGGGCCGACGCCGGAGACGGTGATGAGGCGCTCGAAGAGGCGCTTCTCGTTGCGGTCGAGGAAGCCGAACAGGGCGAGCGTGTCCTCGCGGACGTGCGTGTAGATGAAGAGCGAAACTTCTGCGCCCTCGGCGGGCAGCGAGGTGAAGGTGGGTACGCTGATGACGATGTCGTAGCCGACACCGGAGGCTTCGACGATGGCCTGGCCGGGTTGTTTCGAGAAGAGGCGGCCGCGCAGGTGAGCGATCATTCTGTTTCCTTCAAATCTAAACCCTGCGCAGCCTGTAGCCGGTAGCCGGTAGCGAATCGCTGTCGCTATCGGGTGGCTGGTTGTGGGTAGATGGCGATGCGGTGGGTGCGCATTTCGGCCTGAAGCGTGGTGTCGGGCGCCGCCGAGGTGATGGTTTGGGATTTGCCGACGGGCATGTGACAGCCGATGCAGCGGGTGCGGATGCTTTCGCCGAGCTGTTTGTAACGGGGACAGGCACGAATGCTGTGGCACTCCAGGCAGTGGACGGAAAACGCCGCGGCGTTCTGCTGGGTCTGGTGGACGTTGTGGCAGGTGGAGCAGGTGAGTTTGCCGCTGGTGAAACACTTGCTGGCCATGAGCGCGCCGACCTGGTTGCCGTGGACGTCGACGGGGGCGTTCGCGGGGGGCGCGCTGATTTTCAGGTAGTCGGAGATGGCGTCGCCAACACGGAAGGACATGGCAGGCGCGGTGGGCTCGCCGGGGCCGGCGTGGCAAAGGGCGCAGAGGTCGAGCTGGCGACCGCGGGGCAGGCGCGCGGGGTTGACGATGGCGATGCCGGGCGAGCCGGCGGCGGGCGGATGGGGTGAGCGCTCGCGCTCGACGTGCTCGCGGCCAGGGCCGTGGCAGCGCTCGCAGCCGATGCCGAGCACGAGCGAGTCGCGCCGATAGCTGTTGAACGGGGGTGGCGCCGAGTCGAAGCGGGTGGCGTGGCACTCGAGGCAGCGCGGGGCGACGGGGCGGTCAAAATGCGCTTCACCGTCGATGTAGCCCGGGCTGTTGATCCACTGGTGCGTGTAGGTCCACCAGGAGACGGGGAGCTCAAAGAGCTGGTTGCCTTTCCAGTAGAGGTAGGTTTGGCCGTGGCGGCCAGAGCCGACGACGACGTCGAACTTCTCGGCCTGGCCGGTAAGGTTTTGCGGATCACGGATGTTGACGGAGCTCTGGTAGAAGCCGTCGTCCGCGGCGATCATGGCGAAGATGAGGCCGGGGTTGCGCGTGAGCAGGACATTTTTGCCGGGGGTGAAGTTGCCGAGGATGGTTTTTGCGCTGGGCTCGGTGGAGTCGAGGTAGTGGGGCGTGGCGAAGTAGGCCTGGGATTCTTTTTGGTGGCACTCGGCGCAGGCCTGGTCGCCTGCGTAGGCGCTGTCGGGGGGCGGAGTATGTGGGGCGGACCGGGGTTCCTGGGAGCCGGATTGGGAGGTGAGGATGGCGGCGAGCGCGCACGGGATCGCCGCCGAGAAGAGTCGGCGGGTGATACGCCAGTTGCCGCGATTCACTGCTTCGTCCACTGATCGACCCAGTCGTTGACGGTTTTGTACCAGAGCTGGGAGTTTTGCGGCTTCATGATCCAGTGGCCCTCGTCGGGGAAGTAGAGCATCTTCGAGGGAATTTTCATGCGCTGCAGTGTGTCGAACAATTGGTAGCCTTCCGACACGTCGAGGCGGTAGTCGAGCTGGCTGTGGATGACGAGGGTTGGCGTCTTGAAATGGGTTTCGGCGAGCATGGGCGACCACTCGCGATAGAGCGCGCGGTTCGACCAGGGCGTGCCCTTGAATTCCCACTCATTGAACCAGAGTTCTTCGGTGGTGCCCCAGGCGGATTCGGTGTTGAACATGCCGTCGTGGGAGACGATGCACTTGAAGCGGTCGGTGTGGCCGAGCACCCAGTTGGCCATGTAGCCGCCATAGCTGGCGCCGAGGGCGCATTCGCGCGTTTTGTCGATGAAGGGGTAGTGGGCTTCGGCATAGTCGAGGCCGCGCATGAGGTCGATGAAGGGCTTGCCGCCCCAGTCGCCGTTGACGCGGTCGACGAAGGCCTGGCCGTAGCCGGTCGAGCCACCGGGGTTGATCATGACGACGACGTAGCCGTTGGCGGCGAAGAGTTCAGGGTTCCAGCGATACGACCACATGTCGCCCCAGGCGCCCTGGGGTCCGCCGTGGATTAGGAATTTTACGGGGTACTTTTTGTGGGGGTCGAAGTTGGGTGGGCGGATGAGGAATCCCTGGACTTTGACTTGGCCGATCGAGGGGAACCAGAAGGAGTCCATTTTGGGGAGGTCGAGCTGGGCGAGGAGGGCGGTGTTGAGGTGGGTGAGCGAATCCATTTCGAGGATCGAATTGCGCCTGATTGCGAGCTCAGGCTTGTCACACAGGATCAGCTTGGAATCGGGGCAGGGGTCAATGGCGTCGGGTCGGAAATCGAGGTTGGGGAATATCTCCACGACTTCTCCGGGCCTGCGCACACTCACCTTTGTGGCAATGAGGGCTGCTCCGTCGCTCAGAGGATGAAGGTCGCTGTACTCGGCTGCTTCGATGATCTCTTTGATTTGTCCTTCCAAATTCGCAGCATAGATCGGCTCTTCGCCGAAGTTGCCGGCTGTCAACGAGATCGCCTTTGAATCTGGGCTCCAGGCTTCTTCCTCCACCCAGCGGTCGAAGTTGGGGAGGAGTTCTTTGATCTGTTTCGTGCTGCGGTCGTAGAGGACGAGGCGGAAGCGGTCGCTCTCGTAGCCTGCGCGTTTTTGCATGCGCCATGCGATCCATTTGCCGTCGGGGGAATAGCGAGGAGTAAAGTCGCCGCCGGGGCTGGTGGAGATTCTTTCGGGCTGAGCGTTGGGGACTGGATTGCCCGCGTCGTCGAAGAGGCGGAGGGTGAAGATGTCGACGTTGGTCGAAAGAGCGGGGTCGTCGACCTTCTTTTCTTCGAAGGCGATCTCTTTGCCGTCGGGGGAGAAGTTCCAGCCATCCGGCTCGCCGAGCGAAAAGGGTGGGATGTCGTGCGTGTCGCCGGGGTTCAGATCGCGGAAGGATCCGTCGTCTGCGGAGGCCAGGAAGAGGTGGCTGCGCTTGTCGCCGGTGAAGTGGTCCCAGTGGCGGTAGAGGAGGGTGGTGAAGATGCGGGCTTTGACTTTCGACTGTGCCTCGGCGTCGTCGCGCTTTTTATCGCAGGCGTCTTCGTCCGCGCCTGAAGGAGCGACGCCGGGGGCGAGGCCGGCGCTGCATTCGGGATAAACAGCGGAGGTGAAGAGGATGTGCTTGCCGTCGGGGGACCAGGTGGCGTTGTCGGCTTCGGTGGTGATGTGGGTAAGCTGGCGCGGCTCGCCCATCGTGCCCGTGGCCGTATCGAAGGAGGCCAGAAAGATTTGCTGGGTGCCGTCGCGGGCGGTGAGGAAGGAGATCTGTTTGCCGTCGGGGGAGAAGCGGCCGCGGCTTTCGCCTGCGGAGGAGGCGGTCAGCGCTTTTTCTTCTCCGCCCGCGACGGGGACGATCCAGAGATGCGGGGTCTTCGAGTTTTTGGCGAGGTCGACATCGGTGGCGGTGAAGAGGACCCACTTGCCGTCGGGCGAGACCGCGATGTCGCCGAGGCGGCGCATCTTCTGCAGGTCTTCGAAGGTCATAGGGCGCTTTTGGGGGTCGTTGACGTTCGTGGTCAGCGCCCGGTCTGCATTTTGCGCGATGGCGCTCGATGCGGCGAACAAGATGGCCGCAGAAATCAACACGGGTCCCTTCATCTGTGTCCTCTGGATGCAACGGACCATACTAAATCGCGCGACTCGATCGCGGAGAGGAAGGACGCTGACGCTAGAGAGCGCGCTGAGATGCGCCGGCCGGGACGGAGTCCTCCTCTTCGGCGGGCGCGGAAGGGGTTTCCGGTTCGATGACGGGTAGTTCGATTACAACGGCGGCGCCGCGGGGATGCATGTTGAGCGCGGAGATTTCTCCGCCGTGCTCGCGGATGATGGAGTAGCAGATGCTGAGGCCGAGGCCCATGCCTTCGCCCTGGTGGCGCGTGGTGAAGAAGGGGTCGAAGACGCGGGAGGGCTGGGTGAATCCGGGACCGGTGTCGGCGAAGGTGATCTGCACGCCGTGTGGGGAGGGCGCGGCCTCCACGGTCAGCTTGCGATCGATGCCCTCGGGCAGCTCGTTCATCGATCCAATGGCGTTTTTGACCAGCTGGAGGAAGACCTGGCGGAGTTGGTCGCCGTCGGCTTTGACGGAAGGCAGATTCTCGGGAATGCGGCTCTCGAGATCGATGTGAGCTCCGTCCAGATCGTGGCGCACCAGCTTCTCGATGTCGTTGAGCATCAGCGGGAGGGATACGGGCCCGCGGATGCCGGGTGTGGCCTTGCGGAAGCGGATGAGACTGTCGATGATCTGCTTCATGCGCCGGGCTTCGTTGAGAATCACGATGGCCTGGTCGTGGATGACGCCGTCGCTGTCGGCCATGAGCTCGGCGTAACCGGTGACGACGGTGAGTGGATTGTTGAGCTCGTGGGCGACGCCGCCAGCGAGCTGGCCGAGGCCTGCGAGGCGCTCGGACTGCAGGAGCCGGCGCAGCAGCATATGGTGTTCGCGCGCGGTGCCGATGCGGGCCACCAGCAACTCAAGGGGCAGAACATCCTCGGTGAGGAGCGGCTCATCGGGCTCGCGGAGGCCGGAGAGCAGCAGCGTTCCCAGGAACTCCTGTTCGCGGCCGCGAATGGCGATAGCGTGGGTCTCGTTGAATTTCATCTGCTCGAGCTCGTCGCCGGGTTCCATCAGTGGAGTCAGGTCAAGCAGGACGAGGTGGCCCATCACGCGGCGGTACAGCTTGTCGCCGAGTTCTTTGATTCTGTCATCGCTGGTGCGGCGGGCCATGGCGTCGAGCGCGCCGCTGAGGGCGCCCTCCATGCCGGCGCGGCCGGCGAGGCGGAAGCGGCCCTCGGGGCTGCGCACAACGATGGCGGCCTGGCTGAAGCGGCTGGGTCCGGCAATGGCTTCGCAAATCTGATCGTACTGGCCGCCGTCCTCCTCGAAGGGCAGGCCCTCGAGGAAGATTTCGGTGTATTTCTCCATTTCCTTGCGGGCGCGGCGGTCCCGGAGCTGGGCGGCTTTGTTGGAGGCGATCTCGTTCTCGAGGACGAGGACGATCATGCCGAAAGCGGCGACGACTTTCATGATGTTGACGGCGCGCAACAGCATCACGGGAACCTCGGTTGCGCCGAGGATGGGAAGCAGCAGCACGGGCAGCGACCAACCGACCAGGCCGCCGACGGTGAAGACCACGCCCGCGGTGACGCGGCGGAAGGCAAAGGCAAAAAGCAGCGCGGTGACCAGGAGAATTCCACTTTGCGCGAGAGCGAGAACATCGACGTAATCATGGCGCAGGGTGAGCCAGAGGCCGAAGACCCCTACCGTGGCCACCATCGATAGTCCGAGCCAGACGGGCAGGAGGTGCTTTTCGAGGCTCCAGCGGGCGCCGATCAGCAGGCCCGAGAAAACCAGGATGAGTAAAGCCGCCCGCGCTCGCGGACCTGGAACGGGGTTGAGGGAAACGATGGCGGTGAGCGCCAGGAGCGGCAAAGCGAACACGACGACGTAGGGAACGCGCAGCCGGCGGCTGAAAGTCTGGGGGGCCATAGAGCCCAGAAACATGAGACCGGCCATCTGTATGCTGGCGCGGGAAATGGCGAGCCAAATGCCGGATTGGACGCGGCCGAAGACTTCCATCTCCAGCTGGATTGCGGCGAACATCCAGCCGACGAGCCAGAGGAGCTGGCGGCGGCGCGCGGTGGGTGCTTCACCGGCCCGCACGCGCAGAGGCGGCAGCGAGCGCCGCTGCAGCCAGAGTGCGCCAAACACGGCGACGAGCACGAAGAGCAGGATCAGCGTCGGTGCTCGGTAAAGATCCATAGGGGCAGTATCCCCCGAGGGAGATAACCTGAGATTAAACACCTGGAGAACGGGTAAAAATGCACAAATTGGGGCAGTTACCCTCATTGGACAACCTCTGCGCGAGGGCTGGAATCGGGGCCGTGCAAGGTGTATAGGCGGGGCCGGCACGCCATGCGTCTTCGCGGGCGCCCCGGGGCTGGCCGTGAGAGTGGCGGATGGGTTCTGGAGAGCGCTGTGTTGGCTCAACGGGGCCGTCGTGCGTCTATTCTGAAGGAACAGGAGCCGTATCGTGTCTTTGTTGCCCCGCCGTCCTCGCATCGCGATTTTCCTTCCAGCATTGGCGCTCCTGCTTTCGGGCTCGGTCGCGCGCGCGCAGGCTTCCTATACCTCGATGCCACTGGACCAGGGGTTCGGTCCGCTGGATTCTTCGCAGCCGGATATTCCGGTGCAGCAGATCGTCACGGAGTTCACGGCGAAAGAGGCGGTGTTCCGGAAGGCGCTGGATAACTACACGTGGACGCGCAGCGTTCGCGTGGAGACCATCGATGACGACGGGAAGCCGGATGGCCGCTATTACCAGGTGGTGGACATCGCCTTCGATGCGGACGGACACCGCACGGAGCGCGTACTGGATTCGCCGGCCAACACGCTGACGCGCGTGATGATGTCGCCCGCGGATATGGAGGACATCGAGGAGCGCCTGCCGTTCGTGCTGACCACCGAGGATGCGCCGCAGTACGACATCACCTTCGTGGGCAGGCAAAAGATCGACGAGATCGATACCTGGGTGTTCGACGTCAAGCCGAAGACGATTGAGAAGAAGAAGCGCTACTTCCAGGGGCGCATCTGGGTGGACCAGAAGGATCACCAGATTGTGGTGACGAACGGCAAGAACGTGCCGGACGATGTGCGCCCGGGGCATGAGGACCTGTCCACGCCGTTCGTGACGTATCGGCAGCTGGTGGATGGCAAATACTGGTTTCCGGTTTACACGCACGGCGATGGCATCCTGCATTTTTCCGCAGGGCACGGGTACCTGAGCCAGGACGTGCATATGCGCGAGACGCTGAAGTACACGAACTACCACGAATTCCACACCAGCATTCGCGTGATTTACCAGGGGCAGGACATCACGGGGAGTCCGCAGAAGCAGCCGCCCGCGGGGCAAGAGCAACAGCCGGCGCAGACGCCGCCGGGGCAGACAACTCCTCCGGCTAAGCCACAGTAAAGCAGGTGACAGGTTACAGGTCACGGAAGCGTTCTGCTGGTCAGGCCAGTTTCCCAGCCGTATGGCTTGGCCTGGTGACCTCTCCCCGGTACCACTTTTGTGGTAATGGGTCAGTATCGAGCGTCACAGAGAGGGTGCATTGGGTCAGACCGGGATTGATTTTTAAGGGCTTTTCCTGTTCCACCGCCGGAAATCCCCACTTAACTACCTCAGTTCGCTCCCTGCTGGAACCCTTTGCCCTGGGGCGGGCAGCCCTGGTACCATAGAGCGAGCAATCCCACCGGATTTTGCCGCCGAAACGCGCCCGGCAATCCGCATCCCTCGGAGGAAACTCTTTGCCCGCAGCTGAACGCTTTCTCTTCACTTCTGAATCCGTCACCGAAGGCCATCCCGACAAGATCGCCGATCAGGTTTCCGACGCCATTCTCGACGCCTGCCTGGAGCAGGACCCCTACAGCCGCGTGGCCTGCGAGACGCTGACCGCGACCGGTCTCGTGGTCATCGCCGGCGAAATCACCACACGTGCGTACGTCGATTTCCAGGCTCTGGTGCGCGGCGTGGTGAGCGCGATCGGCTATGACAACGCCGTTTACGGATTCGACTCGAACACCTGCGCGGTGATCTCGACGATCAACAAGCAGTCGGGCGACATCGCCATGGGTGTGGACACTGGCGGCGCCGGCGACCAGGGCATGATGTTCGGCTACGCGACGAACGAGACGCCGGAGCTGATGCCGACGCCCATCTCGCTGGCGCACAAGCTGACGCGCAAACTCTCTGAGGTTCGCAAGTCCGGCAAGCTGCCGTATCTGCGTCCCGATGGCAAATCGCAGGTCACCGTCGAGTACGACGCGAACCATAAGCCGGTGCGCATCGATGCCGTCGTTATCTCCACCCAGCACGCCGAGACAGTCTCCACCGACGAGCTGCGCGCGGACATCCTGAAGCATGTGATTCAGGCCACGCTGCCTGCCGAGCTGTTGGACGAGAACACCAAGTACCACATCAATCCCACGGGGCGCTTCGTGATTGGCGGACCGATGGGCGACACAGGGCTGACCGGGCGCAAAATCATCGTGGACACCTACGGCGGCATGGGCCGTCATGGCGGCGGCGCTTTCAGCGGCAAGGACCCGACGAAGGTGGATCGCTCGGCGGCATACCTGGCGCGCTACATCGCGAAGAACCTTGTGGCCGCTGGCCTCGCGGAGCGCTGCGAGGTGCAGCTGGCGTATGCGATCGGCGTGGCCGAGCCGGTCAGCGTCCGGGTCGACACTTTCGGCACCGGTACCGTCTCCGAGCCCGAGCTGGTTGCGCTGGTGCGCAAGAATTTCCAGCTGACGCCGAAGGGGATTATCGAGAGCCTGAATCTGCGGCGGCCGATTTACCGGAAGACGGCGGCGTATGGGCACTTCGGGCGCGTGAATGAGCCCGACTTTACCTGGGAAGCGACGGACAAGGCCCCGGCGCTGAAGGAGCAGGCGGCGGCTTTGAGGCAGGAGCCGGTTGCGGCGAAGTAGCTTGTGAGCAAGTGAAAAAGGGCAGGCCGCGAGGTCTGCCTTTTTTTGCTGTGCCGAATCAGTTCCGGAGTAATACCGCGCGCGACTATCCGGCGGTGGCGGCCAGAGAGAAATGCAGGTCCATTCGACTCGCATCTAAAT
>CAZHTJ010000057.1:0-12398 GCA_964535525.1 uncultured Acidobacterium sp.
CGTTCAGAATCATCCAGATATTCGCAAGCTGAAGGTACGCGGGCGCGTTGCCGTCACCCATGCTCAGAATGCGAGCGCCGAAGACCTTTTCGTAGTAGTGAGCCGATCGACCGATGTCCCCAACGGTAAGAAAATGCGCGATGCTGATCCCCTCGCGCGGGGGCATCTCATAGCTCTTCCCTGCGACTTGTACAGCGTTCATGGATGGCTCCTTTTCGATACGGTGCTCCTTACAAATGCTGTGTCCCGAGTCCCGCTCCCCATCCATTAAATTTCGATCGACGGGAAGCTAGTGCAGCAGCGATTCCCAGTTGGCTGGTACCCTTCCTGCGGGCCCTGGTACAGGCTGACTGGCCGGATGCGCGCGCGGCGGTAGCAATTCCACACCCTGGATCATCGCCTGCTTCCGGTAATCGAAGAACCAGTGCTCACCCGGCTCAAAGCTGGCGATGATCGGATGCTCGGTCTCCGTCGCATGCTTCGATGCATGCTGACCCGGAGAACTGTCACAGCATCCGATGTGGCCGCACTCCGCGCAGCGGCGGAGGTGAAGCCACCAACCCTTCGCTGACGCCAGGCATTCCACACATCCGTCGCCGCTTGGTTTCGAAGCGAGATTCATTCCCACCCGATCCTTCTTCATTGCCGCTTTAGACGCCGCATGTCCGGCAAGGATTCAAGCCAACAGCAAGATCTTCCCGATTCCGCCCTTTTCCGCCGCTGCCTGAGCCTCGGCCGCTTCGCTCAGCGGCATTTTCCGGCTGATTGGGATGACCAGCTTGCCATCGCGCACCGCTTCGCCCATGGACTCCAGCGTTTTCCGGTCGAACTTTGAGAACACGTGCACCACCTTTACAGATGGATACTCCGCGGCGTTCTGCGGTGCCGCCGCAACCGTGGCAAACACCCCTCCCGGCTTCACCCTCGCAAGCAGCATCTCCCCGGTTCTTCCGCCCACCGTATCCGCCACCGCATCGAGCGGCGCAAGATTCGCAATCGCGGCGGCGTCGTCCGTTGCGGCCACCTGATCCGCGCCGGCAGCTTTCGCCTCATCCGCCTGCCTCTTCAAAACCCCCGCGATCACCGTCGCCCCGCGGCCCTTCGCCGTGAATACCGCCGAACGCCCCACGTTTCCTACAGCTCCTGCGACCAGAACCGTCTGGCCCGCCTGGATTCCCGTTGCTGCAAGGAGCTGGTTGCCGGTCACCGTCACCAAGGGCAGCGCCGCCGCCTCGATCAAATCGAGCCCCTCGGGCACCTTCGCCAGGACCCCTGCGTTGACGGCACAAAGTTCCGCGTAAGTATTGTCCGCCATCGCGAACACCCGGTCGCCGACGGAAAAACCTGTCACTCCCATCCCGAGCCTGACCACTGTCCCCGACATATCGACCCCAATCAATCCCGGGAAGTGGAGGGGGTAAAAATCCTTCGTCAATCCGGCACGCCGCTTGTAGTCGATCGGATTCACACTCGCGGCCGCGACCCGCACCAGCACCTCGCCCGGACCTGGAACCGGGTCAGGGTAGTCCTCGTACTTCAGTACTTCCGGCCCGCCATACTGGTGGACGACAATCGCTTTCACATCTCACCTCCTTCTCACCTCCTTGTACGGTGCGCGCACAGCCGCCAACAACGTCACCGTCCCCATCGGCCCGGAACCTGTCGCCTGTCTTCTATTTTTTCTGGGGATGAACTCCCAGGTCGTGCCATGACGTCTCCCTGAGGTTGACGCCGTAGTGCTTTGCCGCTTTCTCGATGTTCGCGAACGCCAAAGCACGGTCCGCATCGCTGACGTCGATGACCTGATCGAAGCGCGCAACCGCGTTGCGCACATGCTGCGCGTCGGTCATCGGTTCTTTACGCTGCTTCGGAAACGCGTAGACACTGTCAGGTAAGTCGCTCTGCGTCGTCAACTGCCCGTGTTTCTCGTGAGGTTTCCAGGTCGCTTCCGGCATGTCTTTGCCCATCCTTTCTGTACAACGGGGCCACACCCATTTCCGCCGTGCCGCTCGGGAACCGAATCGGCCGCGGTGGGAGCGATTACACACGAGAGACTCCAAATAAATCAATCGGACGACAGCTATTGGCGTCTCCTTTCAATGAATTTTCAAAAGAAGCCTGACTGGAAGTTTGCAGAAAAACCCATAACCAACAAGGCCGCCTGGGCCGCGTAACAGAAGAAAAGCAACGGGAGCATCGATGTGGATCGGAAATCGCCACCGCCGCGCAGCCCTCGCCACCGGCCAGCCCAGGCCCACTCGTGCGGCGCTATCTCAAAATCAACTCAATGCGATTGCTCCGCGAACCCGACCTCCTAACCCTTAACCCGCTCCCTGCCTTTCCGGTACTGACACGAGCGGAAGAAACAGCGCGAATGTTGTTCCATGATCCTGCCCGCCCGCCCTGCTGTCGACCCTGATCGTCCCGCCCCACGACGCCACAAACTGCCGCACCACCCACAATCCCAGCCCCGTCCCCGAGCTCTGCTTGGTCGTGAAGAATGGCTCGAACAAGTGTGGAATATTCTCTTCCGGAATCCCCATTCCGCTGTCTTCCACCACCACCATCAGCCCCGGATCGCGCCCCTGCTCCGGCTCCTGGATCGCGATCTTCAGATAGCCCCCGCCCCGCATCGCGTCAATCGCGTTCGAGATCAGATTCGAGAACACCTGATGCAATTCCCCGCGCAGCCCGCGCACCGCCGGTGCCACCGCGAAGTCCTTGATCACGTCGATCGACGACGCCCGCAGCCGGCTGTCGTACACCGTCAGCACCTCTTCGATCACTCCCGCCAGATCGATGTTCGACGCAACCGACGTATCGCGATAAAACCCCAGCGTGTGCCGCGCGATATGCGAAACCCGCGTCAGCTCCTTCTCCGCCGTCTCCAGATACTCCCGGATCCTCCCCATCTCCGCGCGCGAAGTCCGCGCCAGATAAATCAAATTCAAAACCGACTCCAGCGGATTGTTGATCTCGTGCGCAATCGTCGCCGCCAGCCGCCCGGTCGCCGCCAGCTTCTCCGACAGCAGCAGCTTCTCCTGCTGCATCCGGCTCTCCGTCACATCCCGCCCGAAGATCGACAGCCCGTCCGGCGAAGGATACGCGCTGGCTTCGATCCACCGCCGCGACGGCTGGTAGTAGTCCTCCGCCTGCGTCACCTTCCCGGTCTCCATCGCTTCGCGAAAAGCGCTCGCGAACTTCGTGCCTTCGATCTCGGGTGCAACCTCCCAAAAGCTCCTCCCGAGAATCGTCGCGGGATCGACGGCGCCGAGCCCCGCCACCTGCCGGTTCGCGTAGCGAATGCGCCAGTCGCGATCGAGAAATAAAAATCCCTCCGAAATGCTCTCCAAAATAGCGCGATACTGCTGCTCCGCCTTCTCCGCCTTCGTCCGCAGCTCGCGTTCCCTCGCCGTCAGCTCTTGCCGCAGCCCGTACAAAGCAATGTGCGACCCCACCCGAGCCATCAGCTCCCGCGCCGTAAACGGCTTCACCAGATAGTCGTCCGCGCCCGCCTCCAGGCCCTCCGTCTCCGCCTCCTCGCCCGCGCGCGCCGAGAGCATGATCACCGGAATCGCCGCCGTCGCATCCTCCGACCGCAGCGCTCGCAGCAGTTCGAACCCATCCATCCGCGGCATCATTACGTCGGTCAGCACCAGATCCGGAGGATCCTCGCGCGCCGCCGCCAGCGCCTCTTCTCCATCCTCCACCGCAGTCACAACGTATTTCCTTCCCAGCAGCCGCTGCACGTATTCCCGCATGTCGCGGTTATCGTCCGCCAGCAGCACCCGTCCGCGTTTCACTCCCTCTTTTTGATCCAGCAGCATGCCCAGGTCTTCGTTGGCCAGGTCCTTCACCATCGGCTCGTCGCCCGCCGCCCCGCCCGGCAGCCACCGCAGCGCCTCCTGCACGTACGGCGCAGCGCCCAAAGTGTTCTGCAAAAATTCTCCTTCGCCGGCCAGCCGCTCCGCCGGCAAATGTCCCGACCCAAACGGAATGCGGATGACAAAAGTAGTCCCGGCGCCCAGCCGGCTGCCAACCTCCACCGTGCCGCCGTGCAGCCGCACCAGCTCATCCACCAGGGCAAGGCCAATTCCGGTGCCCTCGTGCGTCCGCCCCGCCGCGCCTTCGATCCGGTGGAACCGCTCAAAAATGCGCGGCAGCTCACTCTCCGGAATCCCCGTGCCCGTATCGCGAACAGCCAGCTCCGCCTCCCCGTCCACCGCTCCCAGCGTCAGCTCCACCGCTCCCTGCAGCGTGAACTTGAAAGCGTTCGAGAGAAGGTTGAGCACGATCTTCTCCCACATGTCCACATCCACAAACACCGGCTCCGGCAGCGGCTGGCAGTCAATCCGGTACCTCAGCCCGGCACGCTCCATCGCCGAGCGGAAAACGCTGGCCAGCTCCGCCGTCCGCGCGCTCAAATCCACCGGCCGGTACACCGCCCGAATCCGCCCCGCCTCGATGCGCGAAAAATCCAGCAGCGTGTTCACCAGCTTCAGCAGCCGCAGCCCATTGCGGTGTACGGTTTCAATCTGGATCAGTTCCTCATGCGCGATCGCCTGCTCCCGCTTACTCAAAACATCTTCCAGCGGTCCCAGCATCAGCGTCAGCGGCGTGCGAAATTCATGGCTCACGTTGGAGAAAAATATCGTCTTCTCGCGATCCAGTTCGGCCAGTGCCTCGGCCCGCCGCCGCTCCTGCTCGTAAGCCCGCGCGTTCCCGAGCCCCGCCGCAATCTGCCCCGCGATCAGCTCGATGAACCCCGCGTACTCCGTATCCAGCTGCCGGTACGGATTCAGGCCCGCAATGAAAAATCCTGCCGAGCGATCCTGACCCTGCCGCTGCAGCGAGATCATCACCGCCCGCGTCGGCGCAATATCCCAGGCCCCCGCGGGCAGGTCCGCAAACGGATCGGCCAGCTCATCGACCACCACCAGTCCCTTCTGCCGCTCCAGCTCCACCACAGGCCACGTCGCATCCTCCCCATCAACCTCATCCAGGTCAATCTCCGCAGGCGCCGCCCGGTGCCCTCGTTCGATCCCGCTGCTGCACGCCAGCCGCGCCTTCCCATCCTCCCCAAACAAATACGTCAGCGTAAACGGCAGGTCCTTCTGATTTTGTCCGAAGCAGCTCTCGATCGCCGCCAGAACATCCTTCTCGACAATCGCCCGCCCCAGCGTCGATGCCAGAGACCGCAGGAACCGCAGCCGCCGCTCCCCAATCACGCGGTCCGTCTCCTCTGTCACCACGCACAGCATCCCCTGGATGCGTCCATCGTCGCCGCTCAGTGGGCTGTAGGAGAACGTGTGATACGTCTCCTCCGGATACCCGCTGCGCTCCAGAAACAGCAGCAGCGCCTCATCCCACGTCGCCATTCCCCCCGCCAGCACGCTCTCGATCCGCGGCCCGATATCGCCCCAGATCTCCCGCCACACCTCCTGCGCCGGCTTGCCCAACGCCCACGGATGCTTCTTCCCCAGCGTCATCCGCGCATAGGTGTCGTTGTACAGAAACGTCAGCTCCGGTCCCCACCCCATCCACATCGCGTAGCGCGACGTCAGAACGATACGCGTCACCGTCTTCAGGCTCTGCGGCCACTGCTCCACCCTGCCCAGCGGAGTTCGCTCCCAATCCATCTCCCGCATGAGCGCGCCCAGCTCGCCCCCGCCCGCAAACAGGCCCTCCGGCGACAGCGGATCCCGGGCGCTGTTCGGTGGCGCATCGTCGGGCGTGGCTGGCAATATCCCCGTATCCGCGGAACTCAAGTGGTGCCCTCAGTGCTCAGTGGTCAGCGTCTTGCTTTGCCCGGCTGCGCCGTCAGGGGAAGAACGCCGCGCTTTCAGCATTGTATTTTGCTCCGCACCAAGGATGCAGATTTCCGCCACCAGGTTGTCCCACCTGCTCCGCGGCATCCGCCCGCTTCCGGGGCGTGATTCACCGCGTCGGCCAGAACCTTCGCCCGGCGCGATTAGAAAATCCCTTTACACTCGTCTCAGCAACGAGGTTGGTTCCGACGTGGCACAGACGTCGGCCCCGGATCCGCAAGTGCTACCATGTTGGATCACCAGGGCGGGCTCACGCTTATGCCAAAGCCTAAAGCTGCGAAGAAAGCTGCCAAACGCAAACCGGTCATCCCGGTGATCAACCCAAACGTCGAGCACCCGATCGACCATAGACGACGCGAAGTGATGTTCGGCTTGCTGTCGGTCGCACTCATGGCTCCGCCCGCGATTGACGCAATGGAGAACATTCTTGGATGGCGAATCGACAAGCGTGTCAGCTCACTCAACGAGGTCACCAGGCCGCTTTCGGACGAGGAAAAAGCCGCCAGAATCAGAGATATCTTCTTTCCCAGGGAAGGCTTTTTCGACCTGGTGCCCGCAATGAATCACCCGGTCTTCGCCCATCCGCCGGGCAGAACCTACCCCAATGAGGAATTCGCTCAGAACGCAATCCTCAAGCTATTTCCCGGCGCGGCGAGCGAGCTCATGGACCATCCTTTTGAGGTGGACCCCAGTCATTCCATCGTACTTCTTGGATCCTCGATCGCAAATCGCTACACACGCCATATCTTCGGAGACCCCCTTCATCCCAAATTCACTTTCACCGGGCCAGGATTTCACATCGACTTTCAGTACTCCATCCGATCGCTGCAGAACCAGTTCGTTACCCGGCTCCAGGACGGCAACAGCGACTGGAGAGTCACAAACAACGCTGTTGTCGATTGCAACGGAAACTATGTTGCTGTCCCCGAGAGCGACGCTCACTCCAGGCTTAAAACGGACCTGCTGCTCGTTACTCGCATCCCACGCCGTCTTGGAGGTGTCGATCAGATCATTTTCTCCCCGACTCACGGTACTGGCCTCCGTGCAGTCGATAACCTGCTGTTTCACCTTCCCCAAAATGACCTCGAATGGCTCGAAAAGGAGCTCGACCGTGAATCCTGTTTCCAGGCAATCTTCGAAGTCGCCGATCTCTACGAGGCCAACGGCACAACACACCCGGGCTCGATACGAGTGATGAGAAAAAAAGGCGGCTCTCCCGTTAGATTGAATGTCAAAAGCACCTGACACTTTCGCAAACGTCTTAGGACCTTCACTGCCTGACGAAGCAATGGAAAACCTGGTTATTGACTCTCTCCCGAATGGTCTGCTCGTCGCTTCGGGTGGTACCCGAACTGAAATCAAACTAAGCCGCCCTTGGCAGTCTGATATCAGAGTGGATCCTTCCACCTGTCCATTCGAAACCCCGACGCAGTCCGAGATTGCGCGCTGGGAACAGAGTGGCGGCTGGAGACTGCTGAAGAACCTCTTTACCCCTCATGATTGGCACGTACTTCTAGTTCCATTCAGCTGCTGGCCCCCCTCGCAAATCCGAACGCTCGGCGGTATGGAGCGGATTGCCGCTGCCCTTCACATCGTCACCGAAGTCCTTGGCAACATGCCCCTCGAAGAATATTGGCTCGGAGTTCATATTGGCCCGCTCGCGGGTCAGAATATTGGGCATCTTCACTACCATTTGATCAAACCGCTGAGCGGACCAGCGGGCAATCCTCCGGCCAGTGGCGTCGTGGAATGGATGAAGAATTCCCGCCTGACGCTCCTCGAAGACTCCGAACTGAAAACCGTATTGGGTGGCCTGCGAGCAGGGCAGTGCTTTGTCTTCCCCGCCGGAGCATCAAAAGTCACCTCCGGCGCGTTGGCCGCAGCCCTCGACCGTTTGATAGGTATGTACAGTGCCTCGTTTATGAGCCGCGAAGGGTTGCCTCCCGACTACAGCATCGCTGTTAAGTTCGTTGGCGCAGAATTTCAGTATGCGACCTTAGTACCCATTCTCAATCATTGGGGCTTTACAGAGTTCATGGGCTTGCTTGAAAATCGGCCAATCATCCTGCCGTGGCCCAATGACGAATCGCTCCGTCAACTGTTATTGCACCCGCGCTGAAATCCCAAAAAAGCCAAACGCAAAAAGGGCCAGGTTCACCCCATAGCAAGAAGCTTGCTCTCCCGTCATCCGATCGTCTATACAATTCGGCCCTGTTTCAGCCCAAAGGTACCGTAAAGGGCCATTTTGGGAAAAGGAAAACCTCACCCGTGCGGCGATCGACGACTCCATCGCCAGGCAGCTCCCCGGACTCCGTCCCCTCCTCCAAATCACCCACGACGGACCCAGATCACAATGAACCCCCAAATGTGGAAAACTTGTCAGGCTCCCCCCGCACAGTACAAAAGTGTTCTCGCCCAGGAGCCGGGTTCGGTCGGCCCGCTGGCCTCCCCATCAGAGCGATTTCTCTGCGGCATGCCACACTCACCGCATTGTTTTCCCGCCGCGGCTTCAGGTCGTGACTGCGGCGTGAAAGCCCGATCCACCCTGCAATCTGGCTCGGGCGCGAGCCCCGTTCGCGCGGGGCAGCTGGAAGCCCTCCACCACCTTCTGCAAGCCGGCTGCCAGTCTGGACAACTCCGCGCACGCGCTCGCCGTCTGGTCCACCCGTTGTGCTGTCCCGTTCACCTCCGACGCAATGCCGTGCATGTTCTCCGTCAGCCCCTCGGTCGTGGCGGACTGCTGGGTTGTCGCCGTCGCGATCAGGGCAATGCCCTGCCGCGCAGCTTCGGCGCGTTGTGTAATGGCCTCCAGGGTCCTGCTGACCCGGTTGAACTGGCTCACGCCTTCGCTGACCACCGTCTCGCCGTCGCGCATCGACTGGACCGCCCGGCTGGCCCCCTGCCGCACCGACTCGATCTTATCGACGATCTCTTTGGTGAACTTCCCGGTCCGCTCCGCCAGCACCCGCACTTCCTGAGCTACAACCGCAAATCCCTTCCCCTGCTCCCCCGCGCGCGCCGCCTCGATCGCCGCATTCAGGGCCAGCAGATTGGTTTGACCGGCGATGTCCTGAATGATCCGTAGAACCTCCCCGATGCTCTCCGTCTCCCTGCCCAGTAACGCGATGTTGGTGGACGCCGTTCTCACCGATTCGCTGATCCGGTCCATCGCCTCCCGCGTTTGCCGCACCACCTCCCGGCCTTCCGCGGCGCTCGACACCGCATCCCCGGCCGCCTGCGATGCCCGTTCCGCGTGCTCGGCCACCTCCTTCACCGTTGCATTCATCTCCGCCAGCGACGAGGCAAAGTGCTCCACGTTCTTCCGTTCCTCGCAAATGGAATCGGCAATCTCCCGGGACGTCGAATCCAGTTCGCTTCCCGCCGCCGACACCTGCGAAGACGACTCAGCCACATCGGTCAGTGCCTCGGCCATCGACCGCTTCATCATGTTGATGGCCTGAATTGCATGGGCAAGCTCGTCGTCGCTCGCCGGCTTTCCGTCGGCCCCGGACAGATCCTTTCGGGCCATCGCTCCCACCAGATCCACCGAGATGCGGACGTTGCGCACAATCGACCGGATCAGCATCGCCGCTACGCCGGTCAACATCGTCAGCGCCAGCGCCAGCAATTCGATCTCGGCCCTCGACACCAGGCGCTGGAACTTGTCATTGGCCTCTTCCTGCGCCCGCAACTGCGCCTGCGCCGTGACCTTCATCGCGGTGAACTCGGCCTCCATCGTATTCAGTAACCGGGTGTCGTCGCCGGTATCGAACAGCACCTTTGCCGCATCGAACCCCTGCTCCCTGCGCGCCTTGTTTTCGTTGTTTACAAAAACCCTCCGCTCCCGGACCGCTTCCTGGTACCGTGCAAAATGCTCCATCTGTCCCGCATCGCCGGCGATCTCAGCCTGCACTCGCGCCGCGACCATATCGGCGTCCTTGCGCATAGCGGGAATTCCCGCGATCGCCGTTTCGTCCCCGGATATGATGTACGCCCGGCTCGCTACCGTGACCCCGCGCACATAGCAGATGAGGTATTCGAGGTCGTAGAGCATACTGTCCGTCCTCGCAATCGCTTGCGTTGTGACCCGCGCCTGCACCCGCGCCCAGTGCTCCATTCCCGTAATGCACACCATCATTGCGGCCATAAAGCCGTACGAAAAGATCAGCTTCTTTTTAATCGTCCAGTGCATGGAACCTGGTGCCCCCACCGGATCATCGGCACAGCCAGGTCTCTTCATCAATTTCGTTAACGGCCTAAGCCTGCTGTTTTCGCCCTCCTTTGGCCTTCCTGACGCGCATGCAATGCCCGAGCCCCGGAATGAGCCGCATTTCCGTTTCCGGAACTGCCTTGATTTTTTCAGTGCTAGCCGCGCATCGGCGTCCGTTTCCTGCCCGGGCTGAACTTCATCGAGAGGAGTTAGAGCTTCACAATCCGACAGCAATCGCCGAGCCAGGCGGCAAAATGCGATTCCAGAGATTCGCGCCCCCCCCAATCGACGGCCTCTGCGTGCACCGACCCCCGCAGACTAGAATCCCGGCGGCCGCTCCTCCGCCACGTTGAACGCCCGCTCCAGCGCAATCCCTGCCGATCCCAGCACGCCCTCGTCGAACGGCTTCGCGATCAGCGTCACCCCGTGCGGCACGCGCCGCGGCGGGTTGAACTTCGGCAGCGGATGCGCCGGATCGGGCGCCCAGTCGCTCCGCGCCTCCGCCACTTCGATGAATCCCGCCCGCAGCGTCAGCGACGGATGCCCCGTGAAATTTGTCAGTGTCAGCATCTCGTCCCGCAGCGACGGAACCAGCAGCAGATCCACCTCGGAGAAAATCCGCGCCATCTCGTTCGCGATCTTCCGCCGCAGCCGGTCCGCCTGCACATAATCCACCGCCGACAAAAATCGCGACTGCCGGAACGTATTCGGCCACGCATCCGGAACCTGCGCCCTCAGCTCATCCACCCGGTGATTCAGCGTGATCTCCTCAAACGCCGCCGCCGACTCCGCAAACAAAATCACATCCAGCGAATCGTAAGGCCAGTCCGGCAGCGTCACTTCAACAGGAACCATCCCCAGTTGCGGCAGCTTTTCGAGCGCCGTGCGATCCACCTCCGTCGCCGGAGCCTCCCGCATCCACTGCGCGATGTATCCAACCCGCAGCCCGCGCACCGCGGCGCCCGCGTCAAAATCCAGCTGGCTCGGCACGCAGTCGAAGTCCGCGCCATCGGGCCCGGTGATCGCACGCAGCACCAGCAGCGTGTCCTCCACCGTCCGCGCCATCGGCCCCAGCTTATCCAGCGACCAGCACAGCGTCATCGCGCCCGTTCGCGGCACGCGCCCAAACGTCGGCCGCAGTCCGGTAATCCCGCACCGCATGCTCGGACTCACGATGCTCCCGCCCGTCTCGCTGCCGATCGCAAACGCCACCAGCCCAGCCGCCGTCGCGGCCCCCGGTCCCGCGCTCGACCCCGACGAACCCTCCTCCGGCAGCCATGGATTCATCGTCTGCCCGCCAAACCAAATATCGTTCAGCGCCAGCGCCCCCATGCTCAGCTTCGCCACCAGCACCGCGCCCGCCTCGTTCAGCCGCTCCACCACCGCCGCGTTCTTCTCCGGCACGCGATCCCGAAACGGCTCCGCGCCATACGTCGTCGGAATCTGCGCCGTGTCCAGCAAATCCTTCCCGCCCCATGGAATCCCGTGCAGCGGCCCGCGATAGTGGCCGCCCGCAATCTCCGCATCGGCGCGCGAAGCCTGTTCGAGCGCGTGCTCCGCCGTCAGCGTGATCACGCAACGCAGCTTCGGATCGTACCGCCGCAGCCTCTCCAGATAAATCTTCGTCAGCCTCTCCGAACTCAGTTGCCGTTTTTCGATCCACCGTGAAAGGCGGCTCACCGGCGACCACGCAATCGCGTCGTCGCTCGCAGGCAGCGGCCCCGGATCGCCCTCGCTGCGTACAAACCGATCCCGATCCGGCCCCGAATGCATGCCCGGCTGCACTGCCTGCACCCGCGACCACGGTTGCAGCTCCGGCTCCAGCTTCACCTTTCGCGGCCCCGTCCGCATCTCATACAGGCCCGCCATCGACTCGCGCCAGTTGCTCGCCGCCTGCGCGCGGTCCTTCTCCGTCATCTCCACGCGCACCAGCTTCTCCGCTTCGGCAAACGTCGCCGCCGAAACCTCCGGCCCCACAGCCGGCGCAGTCCCAAACGCAGGCGGCGTCCCCGGCGCAGGAGCCGGTGTCCGGGGCGCAGGAGCCGGCGTCTGTTGCGCGGGAACCGGCGTCTGTTGCGCCTCAACCTCCGCCGCAAAAGGGCCGGCAACAGCAGCAGAAACAAGTCCAGCGGAAGAATGAATCAGAAAGCGGCGGCGGGATCGATCCATGCGCCCTCACGTGCAAAAGATGTGCGGTTCATCTGGAATATAGCGCACACCCCCAACCGCCGCCCGCCACGCGCGACATCCCACCATCCCAGCCCGCCCACCACAGCCTCCCAAAAAACCAAAACCCCAAAACCCAAAACCCGGAGAACGCCAGGTTCACCCCATAGCAAGAAGCGGATACCCTCGCGATC
>CAZHTJ010000057.1:12498-28317 GCA_964535525.1 uncultured Acidobacterium sp.
GGAGAACGCCAGGTTCACCCCATAGCAAGAAGCGGATACTCTCGCGATCGAAATATCAGGACAAATCGACTCTCGCTTCACCCGAAAGTACTGCACCCGCACCACTTTGGGAAACACAGACTCCGGCCCCCCAAACCCGTCTAAGCGGCCGTCTCCCCAACTTGCGAAAACGAACCCCAGCTTCGCAAAACGCAGGCAGTAGACAACCTATCCCCAGGGCTGTAGATTGTCTCCATCATGAAGCCCGAACAGGATAAATATCGCAACCGCATCGACCTCCTCCAGGGCACCCTCGACATGCTCATCCTCCAGTCCCTTCAATGGGGCCCCCAGCACGGATACGCCATCAGCCAGGCCCTCCGCGCGCGCTCCGGCGAAGTCCTCCAGGTTGAAACGGGATCGCTCTACCCCGCGCTCCATCGCATGGAGCGCCAGAAGTGGATCGCCGCCGAGTGGCGTCAGACCGAACAAAACCAGCGAGCTCGCTTCTACAAGATCACCGCCGAAGGCCGACGCCAGCTCGCTGCGAATCGCTCCAGATGGAACACCATGGTGGCCGCCATCGCCTCGATCCTCGAAGCGTAACCGCTGGCACAGCAAGGAGAAACGTCATGACCGGATTCAGCCGCCGCAAAAAAGAACTCGACGAAGAAATCGAAGCCCATCGCCGCATGGCCATCGCCGACCGCATCGCGCGCGGCGAGTCCGAAGCACAAGCCCGCGCCGCCGCCGAGCGCGAAATGGGCAACCTGCCCCTGGTCAAAGACGTCACGCGGGAAAAATGGGGCTGGGCCTGGATCGAGCGCCTCGGCCAGGACCTCCGCTACGCCATGCGCCAGATGCGCCGCAGCCCCGGCTTCGCCGCGACCGCCATCGGCACTCTCGCGCTCGGCATCGGTGCCGCCGCCGCCATGTTCACCGTCGTCGATCACGCCCTCCTCCGCCCCCTCCCCTATAAGGATGCGGCGCGCCTCGTCACCTTGCAGGAAACCGGCCCCGGACCGAATAACGCGTGGAGCGCGCCATGGTTGGACATCGCGCAGTGGAGAGCCCAGAGCCGCTCCTTCGTGGACATCGCCTTCAGCTCAGGAATGCGCGGGCGGACGTACATCCAGGGAAACAGCGCCGCGTTGCAGGTCGACGGCCAGCAGGTGAGCCCGAATCTCTTCGCCATGCTGGGCGCCAACGCTGCGCTTGGCCGCGGATTCATCGCCGAGCAACCGAATTTCGGAACAGGCAAGAATGCGGGCGGAATCGTGCTGAGCAATGCCGCGTGGCGCGATGCCTTCGGCGGCGACAAAAACATCATCGGCCGCGTGGTCCGCGTCAACGACGAGCCCTGGACCGTCATCGGCGTCATGCCCCCGGGATTCCGCTACTCGCCGTCGTTCCGTGGCGCGCCTGTCGGCCCCGAAGTGTGGGTGGCCGTGCATCTGGGCGAAAACGATACCGGCCGCGATTACAAATCGGACCACTACGACGTCATCGCCCGCCTGCGCCCGGGGGTCAAAATCGAAGCCGCGCGCGCCGAGATGGCCACCATCCAGAAGCAGGTCGCCGCACAATATGAAGACCCGGAGGAGCGCGCCGATCACAGCCTTATCGATGTGAAAGGCTACGCCGATTCCCTGATCGACGGCGACGTGAAGAAGGCTCTGCTGGCCCTGCTGGCAGCCTCGGGCGTGCTCTGGCTCATCGCCAGCGTCAACGTCACCAATTTGCTATTGGCGCGCAGCATGGCGCGGCGGCGCGAAATTGCCATGCGCGGCGCACTCGGCGCCAGCCGCGGCCGCGTCATGCAGCAGATGATCGTCGAAGGTCTGGTCATCAGCGGTTGCGCCGCTGTCCTTGGCGTCGGGCTCGCCCTCGGCGCCATCAACCTCACAAAAAGCGTCGCTCCCATCAACCTGAACGTCAACTTCTCCACCCACCTCGATCTCACCATCCTCGCCGCGTTGTGCGGTCTCACCCTGCTCTCCGCGGTCCTTTCATCGGCGTGGCCGGCGCTCATGGCCGTGCGTGCGCCCATTGAGCCCGCGCTCAAACAGGGCGGCCAGCAAGCCGGATCAGGCCGCCGCCACAATCGCCTCCGCAGCGGCCTCGTCGCCATCGAAGTGGCCATGTCGCTCACGCTGCTGGTCGCCTGCGGTCTGCTGCTCCGCACCATCTACACCCTCCGCCACGTCCCCCTCGGCTATCGCACCGACCACATCGTCGTCGCCAACCTTTCCATCCCCTCGTATCGCTACGTCAACAAAAGCGTCAACGCGAGCCTCTATCAGCCGCTCCTGGAGCGGGCCCAGCACCTCCACGGAGTCCAGGCCGCCGGCCTCATCAGCGAAGTCCCCCTGGGGAAAACCTTCAACATCCTGCTCACCCTTCGTATGAACGGCAACGACATCTCCGCCGCCCTCAAAACCGCCACTCCCGACGTGCAGAAAATCTTCGGCATGAAGATGCTTGCCGGCCGCTTCTTCTCCAATGACGACACGCCCACCTCGCAGGGCGTCGCCGTCGTCAATCCTGCCTTCGCCGCCGAGTACGCCCCCAACAAGCACGATCCCAGTTCGCTCCTTGGAATGACCGTCTGGAATCTGCGCCAGGGCATGCCTGCGCACATCGTCGGCGTCCTCGACAACGAACGTCAGAAAACCGTGGCCGAACCGTCGCAGCCCGAGATCGAAATTTGTCTCTGCCAAATCACACCCGAAAGCGGGATCTACCAGCCCTCAACCATCGCCATGGATCTCGCCGTCCGCACCGAGCAGCCACCTTCGCAGATGATTCCAGACCTGCGCGATCTCCTCCGCCAGGCCAGCCCCGAGCTCGCGAACTCCCGATTCTCGACCATGGACCAGATTGTCGAGGACTCCTTCGGCAGCCAGCGACTCGCCGCCCATCTGCTCGAAGTCTTCGGCGGCGCAGCCCTCCTGCTCTGCGTCGCCGGACTCTACGGCCTGCTCGCCTACGTCGTTTCGCAGCGCACCCGCGAACTCGGCGTCCGCATCGCGCTCGGCGCCCGGCGTCGCAACTTGCTGTGGCTCGTCATGCGCCAGGCAGGCGCCATGTTGCTGGTCGGCGTCGTCGCCGGCCTCGGCCTCGCGCTCGCTTCCGGCCGCCTCGTTCGCGGATTCCTCTACGGCGTCAAAGCGCATGACGCCTGGACACTCGCCGCTGCCGCGCTGCTTCTCTTCGCAAGCGGATTGCTGGCCGCCTACCTGCCCGCGCGCCGCGCAGCCCGCGTCAACCCCATGGAGGCCCTCCGCGCCGAGTAAGTGCTCTTCTCGCGATCGGCGCCGGGGTCCCCTCGATCATTCGCCACTCATTCGTCCGCCACCACGGGATTCACCAGCCGCCCCAGGCCCTCCACCTCGGCCACCATCGTCTCTCCCGGTTGGAGCCATCGCTGCGGGTTGCGCCCCAGGCCAACTCCCGCCGGCGTCCCCGTACTAATAATGTCCCCCGGCTCAAGCGCCGTAATCGACGAGATGTAGCTGATTAGTTCCGGCGCCTTGAAGATCAGCTCGCGCGTGTTCGAATGCTGCAGCACCTCGCCGCCAATCGAAAGCTGGATGTCCAGGTTGTGCGGATCGGCAATCTCGTCCTGCGTCACCACCGCCGGCCCAAGCGGACCAAACGTGTCGAAGCTCTTGGCCAGCACCCATTGCGACGTGGCCAGCTGCACATCCCGCGCGCTCACGTCGTTCAAAATCGTGTACCCAAAAACATGCTCCCGCCAGTCTTCCGCCGCGATCGCGCGCCCACCCTTGCCAATTACAATCGCGAACTCCACTTCATAATCCGGCTGCTTCGTCATCGCCGGAATCCGCACCGCCTCTTCCGGCCCAATCACCGCCGACGACAGCTTCACGAAAACCGTCGGCGCCTTCGGAATCTCCATCTTCGATTCCACCGCGTGATCCCGATAGTTCAGCCCCACACAAAAAATCCGCGGCGGCCGCGGAATCGGAGGCAGCAGTCTCACTCCAGCGGCGGAAATGTGCGAAGCCGCCGGCCTGTCGATCGCCTGCCGCAAAACCTCCGCGCCCGCCGCGACCGCCATCACCGCATCCGTCACGCCCAGCGGCGTCAGATCCAGAATCGCATCGTCCAGGCGCAGCCCCACCCGCGGAGCCCCCTCGGAAAAAAACGCAAACGAAACCAGCTTCACGCACGCCTCCACACGCGGCCGTCAGGATAGCTGTAGTCGCGCAAAGTCTCAGCATAAATCTCGATGCTGTACCCAGGCTGCTCCGGCAGCAGATAGTGCCCGCGCCGAATCCGCACCGGATCCACAAAATGCTCGTGCAGGTGATCCACAAACTCCACCACGCGATTCTCCAGCGACCCCGACACGCACAGAAAATCGAACGCCGCCAGATGCTGCACATACTCGCACAGGCCCACGCCGCCCGCATGTGGGCACACGGGGATGCCGAACTTCGCCGCCAGCAGAATCACCGCGATGTTCTCGTTCACCCCTGCCAGCCGGCAGCTGTCGATCTGGCATACGTCGATCGCCTCCGCCTGCATGAGCTGCTTGAACATGATCCGATTCTGGCAATGTTCGCCCGTTGCAATGCGCACGCCCGGCACTTCGCGCCGAATCCGCGCGTGCCCCAGAATGTCATCCGGACTCGTCGGCTCCTCCATCCACCACGGATCGAACTGCCTCAGTTCGCGCGTCCGCACAATCGCCTCATCGACGTCCCACTTCTGGTTCGCGTCCATCATCAGCCGATTCGCCGCCCCAATCTTCGCCCGCACCACCCGCGCCCGCCGATCGTCGTCCGCCGGATCGCCGCCCACCTTCAGCTTGAAACGCGTCCACCCCGCCGCCAGCGCCTCATCGCACAGCCGCGCAATCTTCTCGTCGCTGAACCCAATCCACCCCGCCGACGTCGTATACGCGGGCAGCCCGTCGCTGCGCAGTTGCGCGAGCCGCTGCTCCCGCCCTGGCCGCCGCTCACGCAGCAGCGCAATCGCCTCCTCGCGGCTCAGCGCATCGTTCATGTAGTGAAAATCCACCACGCTCGCGATGCGCTCCGGCTCCATCTCCGCCAGCACCCGCCACAGCGGCTTCTCTTCCGCGCGCGCACAAAGATCCCACACCGCATTGATCAGCGCCGCCGTCGCCAGGTGGATCACGCCCTTCTCCGGCCCCAGCCAGCGAAACTGCGTGTCCCCGGTCAGCTCCCGGCTGAACCCGCAAAAGTCCTCCGTGATCGACTCCAGCGTGCGCCCCACCACATACCGCGATAAATACCGCAGCGCTTCGCAGCACAGCTCCGTGCCCCGCCCCAGCGTGAATGTCAGCCCAAATCCGCGCAGTCCGTGGTTCGTCTCGAGAATGCAATACGCCGCCGAGTAGTCCGGATCCTTATTCACCGCGTCCGACCCAATGCTCTCCCGCGACGTGGGAAAGCGCAGATCGATGACGCGAACCTCCGTGATGCGAAGATCGGTCAAGCGATTTGTTCCTTTGCCATCGATGCCGCCGCGGCCAGCCGTCCCGCATTGTGGCCGGTCCGCGCGCCACCAACACTACAATTCTTGAGGTTGAGATTTCCCGTTTGCAGCGAGCAAGAACATGAGTGAACAGCAATCGTCCGTGCCGCAAACCCTCAGCGGCAAGACAGCCATTATTACAGGTGGCGCCAGCGGCATTGGCCTCGCCATCGCCAAAGCCTTCGCGCAGCAAGGCGCCCGGGCAGTCATCCTCGACCTCAATCAAGATGCGGCGCACGCCGCTGCCCAGCAAATCGCAGCCTCCGGCGGCACAGCCCACGCCCTCGCCTGCGATGTCTCCGACGCAAACAGCGTCCGCCAGGCCTTCGACTCGATCCTCCGCCGCGGCCACGTCCATATCCTCGTCAACTGCGCCGGCGTCGCCCACGTCGGCACCGCCACCACCACCTCCGAAGAAGACTTTGACCGCATCATGCGCATCAATGTCCTCGGCGTCTGGCTCTGCACCCGCGCCGTTGTCGAGCCCATGAAGCAGCACGGTGGCGGCGTCATCCTCAACATGGCCTCCATCGCCGCCTTCGTCGGACTCCCCGACCGCTTCGCCTATTCCACCAGCAAGGGCGCCGTCCTTGCTATGACCTACTCCGTCGCGCGCGATTATCTCAACGACAACATCCGCTGCAACGCCATCTCTCCGGCTCGCGTCCACACCCCTTTCGTCGACGGCTTCGTCGCCAAAAATTATCCCGGCCGCGAAGCCGAAATGATGGAAGAACTCGGCCGCGCCCAGCCCATCGGCCGCATGGCCCGGCCCGACGAAGTCGCCAGCCTCGCCGTCTGGCTCTGCTCCGATGCCGCCAGCTTCGTCACCGGCGCCAATTATCCCCTCGACGGCGGCTTCGTCAACCTCCGCGGCTGATCCCTGTAACCTGTAACCTCGAAGAAAGCTCTGATTAAGATCGCGCTTTGAAAGGGCACGGCTTCGCAGCTTGCGGAAAAATCGAGCTGTTGTATCAGGGCACGTTCCGAATGACCGGGCTGGATGCGCTCCGGTACGATGCCCAGCTTCATCCAGGACAGACTCAGCCGCGACAGTCCGGCGATCCCCCCTTTCCCAAAACAAATTCTTATTCCGCCAAAAAGATTCACACTAATTGATTAAAAATACGTTACTTAATAATTCTCCTTGACAATCGTATATGTTTCGGTCTAAGGTGAAGACGGTTACTATCGACTCTATCGGAGGTTACACATGCGCCGAATCCTCGTTGCATCTCTGCTCTCATCGTTCGCGCTGACCGCAGCTGCTGCTGACACCAAGCCCCTGAACGACGCTTCAACCCCCGCAACCCTGCCGGCGGTCACGACCGGAGTTACAGCCGCTCAACTCCGCTACGCCGCCAAAATCGAACTCCCCTACACCCCGGAGCTGGCCGACACTCCCAACCCGGCGAAGATGGTTCTCAAAGTGAACGTCGACGACACCGGAAGCCCCACCCACGTTGAAGTGGTCCAGCCCCTTTCTCCAACCATCGATGCGCGCGTCGTCCAGGCCGTCCGCCAGTTCCGCTGGCGTCCCGCCGTTCTCGACAACCAGACGATTCCGATCGATGTCAATCTGATCGTCGAAGTCCAGCACTAAACCCCACCTGCATTCCGGCCAGATTCCCGAGTGGGCCTCACCGCTCATACAGGCGTGGCGTGTCTTCACGCGCCTGAGAGAGCTCTGATTCAAGACTGCGTTTTCAAAAGGGCACGGCTTCACCCGTGCCGCACAGTGCTGCAAATTGAGCGCGGCTTAGCCGCTGAGGGACGCTTCTCGAGTTCCTCAGAGATTTCCAGACGAACCACCAACTCGGTTCTTCCATTCACTTCAGCCAGCGCAGAACAGCGTGTCCTGCTGACCATCCCCCACTCCTGCGACAAACCAACGCAGCGTGGGGGAATTTTCTTTTGCTCACCAAAGCCTGAAAGCCCTTGTCGAAGCGAGCAGCCCGGTTCGAGCAGCCCGGTTTCGAGCAGCCCGGTCAGCTCCCGGCTCGCCTCCTTCGTGCACCCCAGGTGATACCCTTGAATCTTGCCATCCCTTCGTTTGAGGTTTCCGATCGCGTGAAAGCTGTGATGTTTCGTCTTCTGGCCCTGGCTGCGCTCGGGGCTTGCTTCGCTCCCCACGCTCACTTGCGCGCACAGGTCGTCGCCACCGCTCCTGAAACGGAGAACCCCCAATACGCCGAGCGCTGGGATTTCTTCGGCGGCGCCCAGTATTCGCACTTCAATCCCAGCCCCGGCCGCGGCGTTCAGGCCATCAACCTCCTCGGCTGGCAGGGCGATGCGACCGCCTGGATGCGCGATCACTTCGGCATCGAGGGCACCGCCCGCGGCCTCTACGGAACTCTCGTGGTTCCCCCCAACACCGAGAAGATTCCGGCCAACCCGCAGATGAGCGAACACCTGTTTCTCTTCGGACCCAACTTCCGCATGTTGCGCGGCAAAAACCTCACCTTCGGAATGCACGGCCTCATCGGCGCCGCCTACGGCGCTTTCGATACCGGCTTTCCGGCAGGCACCAGGCCCCAGGACGTCGGAATCTTCAACAACAAGCTCGCCCTCGGGCTGGTCACCGGAGCCTGGGCCGATTACAACCTGGGTCCACGCCTGTCCGTCCGCATCGTGACCGACTTCCAGCCAACCCATTACGGATTCACCTGGCAAAAGGAATTCGCCGGCTCAGCCGGAATCGTCTACAAATTCGGCTCCCGCCCAGGCAAATAACGCAGAGCCAAAGACAGCGGCGAAAGATCTCTCCTTCGCTCGCTGCTCCGGTGACCCGTTCCCCCTGCGCGCAGAACAAAGCCCCGTGTCAGGGCAAGACTTTACAGCTGGCTGAAATTTGTATCCTGTGCTGCGTAAGCAGCACGACGGTAGAAGCCTCGGCCTTTAGGCCGAGGAATTGCGGCTGACCCGATCTCGGGCCTTTAGGCCCGGCGGGTTTTAAAGGGGCACGAATTCAAACCGTGCCCCCACGCCGCAAATTGATGCTGGGCTTCAGCGCCTGCGTGAGAGCCCGATTTTCGGCTCGTGTGACCACAACAGATTGGGCTCTGCAAAATCATCGAACTCAATACGTGGCGATCAGAACTAGTTCTCCCGCAGACACTTCAAACCCCTGAGGCTTCAGAGAAGATACGAATGTCATCCTGACCGGAGCGCGGCCAAAGGCCCTTCCAGCGGTGCGCGGAATACGATCCGCGCGGAGTGGAAGAGCCTGCCCTGAGCAAGTCGCCGCAAGGCGACGCGCCGAACGGGCCCCCCCGAAGCAGCAGGCCCCACTCTTGCCCCAGCTCTCGGCGCGAAGGGGAATCGGTCGCGCAGCGACCGACAAAGACCTGAAGCGATCCACGAGCCCCTCGCAAAGCAAGGGCTTCGCGCGCAGCGCCAACCGGATTTGACGCCACGCCACCATCACCGGGGCAGCCCGCATTGAATAAACACGGATGCACACGGCCTTGAATACCTGCTTCGTATATTCTTCTCCCATGCGTCTCGACGTCCGGGGCCGTATCAGAAACGTGAACCTACCTGCAAGCAGGCCTCTCATGCCGCTGTTTGAGGCTGTCGTCAATTCAATTCAGGCTATTGAAGACAACAAGCAGAGCGGGACCGTGCATATCCGAATCACCCGTGACCAAACTCCCACGATCGTCGAAATCGATAAATCCAACCGTGACATCATCGGCTTCGAGATCGAAGACAACGGCATCGGATTCAACGATGACAACTTCAACGCCTTCTCGACCTCCGATACAACTTACAAAGTAGACAGGGGAGGCAAAGGCGTTGGGCGATTCGTGTGGCTTGTGGCCTTCGATGAAGTCGAAGTGGAGAGCACTTTCTCGACTCCGACGGGCCTACGAGAACGCAGATTCAAATTTGTTCCGGTCGGAGACGGCATCGAAGCGGAAACCGTAGTCAACGCGACCGATGACCGTGTTCGCACAATCGTCCGGCTAAAGAGCTTCAAAACCAAGTTTCGGGAGCTCTGCCCTAAGAGGATCGAAACCATTGGGGCCTACCTCGTGGAACACTGCTTGGAATACCTGATTCGGGCAGACCACCCAGCGATGATGCTTACGGACACCGCGTCCGGAGAAACGATTAACCTCAACGATCTGTTTGAGAAAGAAATGGGCCAGAACGCCAGTCCCGTACCTTTCAAAGCCGGCGGCAACGATTTCCTGATCCTCCATGTCAAACTTTACTCTTCTCATCTTAAGGATCACCAGCTCCACTTCTGCGCCAATAGCCGAGTTGTCAGATCTGACAAACTGGCCGGCAGAATACCCAACCTTGCGAAGGTCCTGCTCGACGAGGCCGGCAAGGAATTTGTTTATGCCGCCTACCTCGACGGAAAGCTCCTCGACGATACCGTAAACCAAGAGAGAACCGACTTCTCCCTCGCGTCGGAGCAGGGCACTTTGTTCGAAGGACACTTCACTTGGGGTGACCTCCGGAAGGCAGCCGAGGAGCAAATCAGCAGCTTTCTGACGCCGTTCACTATCCCAATTCAGAGAAAAAAAAGAGAACGGGTGGAGCGATTCGTATCTACTCAAGGTCCGATGTACCGACCCATCCTTAAACATGTCGAAAACGATCTAGCCCTTCTCGACCCGGAGATCGAGGACAATCAATTGGACCTCAAGCTCTATGAGGCGCTGCATAGGTTCCAGGAAAGGTTGCGGCAAGAAGGCTCGGAACTGGCGAATACGGCGGACACCTACGCTGAATTCGGCGAGTACACCCAGAAGTTTGATTCCTACTTCACCAAGATAACCGACGTCAACCAGTCCGATCTCGCCCGCTACGTGTTTGATCGAAAGCTCGTCCTCCAGTTCTTGCAGAAACTGCTCGGCATACAAGAGGAAGGCAAATACGCGAAGGAAGATAAGATCCACAAGCTCATTTTCCCGATGGGAGCGACCTCAGACGACGTCCCTTTTGAGAATCACAACCTTTGGCTGCTTGACGAGAGGCTCGCATACCACCGTTACCTGGCGTCGGACCGCCAATTGCGACAGGCCGCGCCGCTCGAGAATAGCTCAAAAAAGGAGTTGGACATTATCGTGTTTGACAAAGCTTGTGCTTTCACCGATGTAACCATGGGCCCATTTCAGGCGATCACGATCATTGAGTTCAAACGGCCGATGCGGACGGCTTACACCAACGAGGAGAATCCCTTCGATCAGGTTCTGACCTACATCGATGAGATTCGCGCCGGCAAATCGCAGACCCCTGACAAACGGGCGATCCCGATCGCAGAAGGCGTTCACTTCTACTGCTATATCGTTGCAGACAAGACAGACGTACTGGAGCAGCAAGCGTATCGCGCGGAACTGGAAAGAACTCCGGATGGCCAAGGATTCTTTGGCTACAAGAAGCATTACAAGGCCTATCTCGAGTTCGTTTCATATTCGAAGCTGCTCGACACAGCCAAGCAGCGTAATCATGCCTTCTTTGAGAAACTAGGCCTTCCAGCAGCCGTAAATCCGCTTTCCTGAAGAAGAACACGGCCACTCCCGACTTCCGCCGGCTACCGCCTCTCGGCCTCGCCTCTCCGGGCCCCCAGCTCTTCCAGACCAACCTGTGGAAAACTTGTCAAGCTTTCCGCCTACAGTACCAAAGTGTTCTCTCTGACTTAACACCACTTACAAACCAACCAACCCAAACAAATTTGGCAGTCTAATTCTCCAAACTTGGTATTCTATAGATATAGGGTAAAAACAAAAAAGGACCGCCCACAGGCGGTCCTTTTCCTTTGGAGCCAACCCATGATTCCGCCCCTCTGCCAATGGATCCTCGCCAACGAACAGCAGTGCGCTCAGTTCGCCCTCCGCGGCCGCCGTTTCTGCCACGCTCACGACAAACTCGCCCGCATCGAGCAGACCAACCGCGAAACCCGCGCCCTCATCGGCGAAATCAACGCAAGCGGCCTCCGCACCCTGCTCCTCCGCCTGCTCGACACCCTCGAAGCCGTCATCGAGCACCGCGTCAGCCCCAACCGCGCCCACCTCATCTTCCAGGTCTCCTTCCAGCGCTGCGAAGACCTCCTCGACGAAGTCCCGGCCGCCGCGACGCCCAGACCCGCAGCCACGCCGAAACTGGAAGACCTAAACGCCACCGATCGAATGATCCAGGACTTAACTCGCATGCTCTCAATTGAATCCGGCGTCAACAACCCGAAAACGCACTCAACTCCCCTCGCATGAGTGGCGGAGATCTTAAACCATGCCCCTTCAACCGGATAACACTACTCCCGAGCAGCGAACTCCATACCGCTCAAACGCTTACCGGAAAGGCGGAAAGGGGGGTGGGGGGAAGGGTATGACAAAGCCGGAACGCTGTTCTTTCCTGCGGAGGCGCATCTCGCTCGATTGCCAATTTCCCGCTATGCTTGCTCATACCTGTGCGCAAGCTGCCCCTTCACTTTTCGTTGGCGAAGGCGAGTTTTTCCGCAATGTCCCTGGAACCCACTCAGGATCACAACGGCAGATTTGATGCAAGGTTTTGGGACGACCTACCAGCTGCCGAGCAACTGGGGCTAGCTGCGGGCTAAGTGCGGGTTACGGGTCGGATGTGCAGCTCTTTCAGCTGCTCGTCGCGGACGGCGCTGGGCGCGTCCACCATGAGGTCGATGGCCTTCGCCGTCTTCGGGAACGCGATCACTTCGCGCAGGCTCGCGGCGCCGGTGAGGATCATGATGATGCGATCGAGGCCGAGGGCGATGCCGCCATGCGGAGGCGTGCCGTATTGCAGCGCTTCGAGGAAGAAACCGAAGCGCGCTTTCGCTTCTTCGTCGGACATGCCGAGGGCGCGGAAGATTTGCGACTGCACGTCCTGGCGGTGAATACGGATGGAGCCAGAGCCGAGCTCCATGCCGTTGAGGACGATGTCGTAGGCGAGGGAGCGGACGGCTTCGGGATCGGATTCCATGCGGCCGGCGATGAGGTCGTCTTCGTGGGGCGAGGTGAAGGGGTGGTGGGCGAAGGTCCAGGTTTTGGTGTGCTCGTCCCACTCGAAGAAGGGAAAATCGGTCACCCAGAGGAATTTGTAATCGTCACTGTTGCCTTTTTTGTCGAAGGCTTTATGGTCGCTTTCGAAACGTTTGGCGAGATCGAGGCGGAGCTGGCCGGCTTTTTTGTAGATCCAGAGGCGATCTCTTGCGGGCGGCGTGATGCCGATGCGCGGGGAGAGGACGATGAGCCGGTTTTCCGGCTCGACTTTGGGGAGGCCGCAGTTCTTCGCTGCCGCGGCATCGATGCGTTCGGCGAGTGCCGCATATTGTGGGGCGGCACCGAGGCGTTCTACATCGAGGTAGGCGAGGTCGGGCGCGACGGCTGCGTTGATTTCCTGGGCGAAGGCTTTCTTTTGCGTGTTGCTCATCGCCTGCTTCGCGGGAATCACGATGGCGACGATGGGGTGACCGGGCTCGATCTTGAGCGAGGCGAGTTCTTCCGCGGTGAAGACATCGCGGACGTCCGTCATGGGGGGCAGGCGGAGGTCGGGCTTATCGATGCCGTAGAGGCGGATGGCCTCGTCGTAGGTCATGCGGGGGAAGGGGGTGTTGATTTTCTCGCCGCTGATTTCGAAGGCGGCTTTGAGGAATCCTTCGACAACGCGGAAGATCGTTTCTTGCTGTGGGAAGGACATCTCTAAATCGATCTGCGTGAATTCGGGCTGGCGGTCGGCGCGCAGATCTTCGTCACGGAAGCAGCGGGCGATCTGGAAATATTTATCGAGGCCCGAGATCATGAGGATCTGCTTGAAGAGCTGCGGCGATTGCGGGAGCGCGTAGAAGGCGCCGGGATTGACGCGGCTGGGAACGAGGTAATCGCGCGCGCCTTCGGGCGTGGAGCCGGTGAGGTACGGCGTTTCAACTTCGTAGAAACCCTGGGCGGCGAGGTTTTCGCGGATGGCGAGCGCGACCTTGTGGCGGG
Organism: uncultured Acidobacterium sp.; assembly: GCA_964535525.1. GTDB lineage: Bacteria > Acidobacteriota > Terriglobia > Terriglobales > Acidobacteriaceae > Palsa-343. The sequence continues at coordinate 25,959 of CAZHTJ010000057.1, forward strand.
TTTCGATGTTGTGCTGCATCTCGGGGCGGCGCAGGTCGAGGTAACGATATTTGAGGCGGACCTCTTCGTTCTGGATCGCGTCTTCGGCGGGCGAGAATGGCGGGACTTTGGAGTCGTTGAGGACGAGGAGTTCGGTGGCGGCGATTTCGATTTCGCCGGTGACCATTTTGGGGTTGATGGATTCGGGGCCGCGGAGGCGGACTTTGCCGATGGCGGCGACGACGTACTCGGGGCGGACGTGCTCGGCTTTGGGATGGCCTTCGGGGGAGATTTCTTTGTCGAGGACGATTTGGGTGATGCCGTAGCGGTCGCGCAGGTCGAGGAAGATGAGGTTGCCGTGATCGCGGCGGCGGTTGACCCAGCCCATGAGGGTGACGGTTTTGCCGGCGTCGGTGGCGCGGAGTTCGCCGCAGGTGTTGGTGCGTTGGCGTGTGCCTAGAAAGTCGAGCAAGATGATGAGTCCTTCAAAATCTCCCAGATCTCTCTGGGTGATTCAGGCGATTTGCGTTTATCTATGGCTGACGTATTCCACGTTGACGTCAAGGCCGTTCTTGGCTAGGTACGCGATATACGCGCGAGGCATAGGTCCGTCGAGAAGGCGCCGCCCCCATTTCTCCTCAGTGATAAAGACCAAGCAGGTCAGCTTTCGCTTTTTGCGCTCGTTCCACATGATGACTTTGACGATGTCTTTGTAGAACTCGGCCGGAGCGTTTTTCCCGGAGACCTTAAACTCATATGCACAACTAGTATCTAAGTCGATGACGTCAATCCTCTGATCCAGTTCCGGACTGACTATTGCTTCTATTTGGAAGCGATCAGGATTCAGATCGTAGACAGCTTTGCGCCAAGCTTTGGCGATCACCTGGGCATTCTTTGTGTTTTCGGATACATCTGCGGAGTCCTTTAGCCTAACGGCGAAGGCGAGCTGCGCTGCCTCCACAACTGGATCTTTCATAGCAAATAACCAGAATTCAGATCAAAGCGATTTTTCTCCGCAGAAAGCATCGATGCGAGCTGTTTGCGCGCGATCTTGGTCTGCTCGCCAGTGGCGAAGTTCTTCACCGTCAGGATACCGGAGGCTTGCTCGTCTTCGCCGAGCAGAATGATATTGCGGGCGAGCTTGTTGCCGATTTCGAAGGATTTCTTGATGCGGAAGGCGCCGTCGCCGAGGTCGATGCGGAGGCCGTGGCGGCGGAGTTCGCGGGCGAGCGAGAGGGCGGGCGCGTTGAGTTGTTCGCCGAGGGGAGCGATGAAGGCGTCGGCCAGGATGAGCTGAGACGCGCCGGGTGCGGATTCGTTTTCCGCGGATTGCAGAGTCAGGATGAGGCGATCGAGGCCCATGGCAAAACCGATGCCGGGAGCTTTCGGTCCGCCGAGTATTTCGGAGAGGCCGTCGTAGCGTCCGCCGCCGAGGAGGGCGTTTTGCGCGCCGAGTCCGCCGTGGGTGAACTCGAAGGTGGTGCGGGTGTAGTAGTCGAAACCGCGCACGAGGCGGGAATTGATTTCGTACTTCACGCCGCAGGCATCGAGGGCGGCGAGGACCGCGGCGAAGTGAGCTTTCGATTCGTCGTCGAGGTAGTCGTCGATTTTGGGCAGGGTCGCGATGATGGCTTCGTCGGCGGGGTCCTTCGAGTCGAGGACGCGGAGAGGATTGGTTTCGGCGCGGCGCTGGTTGTCGGGGGACATCTGGTCCTTCACCGGCGCGAGCGCTTCACGGAGAGCGGCGATGTATTTGGGCCGGTCCGTCGAGGAACCCACTGAGTTGAGAACCAGCGTCCAGCCGGAGATGCCGAGTTCGTCGAGGAAGCTCGCGAGCATTTCGAGGACTTCGGCATCGCGCAGGGGCGATTCGGAACCGGCGCTGGGCGGGCCGATGACTTCGGCGCCGATTTGCCAGAACTGGCGGTAGCGGCCCTTCTGCGGGCGCTCGCGGCGGAACTGCGGGCCGATGTAGTAGAGCTTTTGCAGGAGACCGGACTCGCCGAGTTTGTGCTCGATGTAGGCGCGGACTACGCCGGCGGTGTTTTCGGGGCGGAGGGTGAGGGACTGGGATTTTTCCGACTGCGCGCGGGCGCGATCGTCCCACGTGTACATCTCTTTGGAGACGATGTCGGTTTCTTCGCCGACGCTGCGCGCGAACAGCGAAGTGTCTTCGATGATGGGGGTGCGAATTTCGCCGAAGTTGTAGCGGGCGAAGACGCGGCGGGTGGTGGCTTCGACGCGGTTCCAGAGTTCGGTTTCAGGCGGCAGGAGATCGCGGGTGCCGCGCACAGCTTTGAGCAGAGTCATCTGAATGTATCTTTGGTTAGTTTACCGAACGCGGGGATGCCGGTTGGTCAGGGTTGGGTGGATCGGCGGA
>CAZHTJ010000058.1:0-27514 GCA_964535525.1 uncultured Acidobacterium sp.
AACGAAATAGTGTTAGGCGGATAGCTAAGAAGCGGGTAGCTGGTGAAGCGGTTAGCTAAAAGGCGGGTGGCTAAGAAGCGGTTAGCTAAAAAGCGGGTGGCTAAAAAGCGGTTCGCTGAAAACCGGTTAGCTAAAAACCGGCTAGCTAAGAACCGGCCAGCGAGGAGGCGGCAACACTCTGGTGATCTTGCGGAGCGCCTCGAACTGCTTTCGCATGGTCTGTATGAAGACGCGACATTTTCGAGATTTGCAGGTTTGGCAGAAATCGATGGCTTTGGCGGCAGCGATCTATCGATTTACAGATCGGTTTCCGAAGAGAGAAGTCTTTGGTTTGACCGCTCAGATGCGCCGCTCGGCAGTCTCTGTCCCCAGCAATATCGCCGAAGGGCACGGGAGACTCAGCGACCGCAGTTTTGCTCTGTTTCTCGGCCACGCCCGCGGATCGCTATACGAACTGGAGAGCCAGACAGAATTGGCGATCCAGCTTGCATTTGCCGAGACAGCTGCCGGCCAGGAGGTTCTCGAACAGATCCATGAGATAGCCCGAATGTTGAATGGGCTTCTGGCAAAGATCCGCGGCTCTGAGACGGCTACATCACCAACTGGTCCACGCTAACCGGTTCTCGGCTAACCGCTCCATTCGCTGACCGTCTTTTAGCTGACCGGTGCTTAGCTGGGGTTCGGCTGGGTTAGGTCGAGGGCGGCGGTTAGCTCGGCTACCCGGCCTATGTGGTGGCGGGCGCACCATTGTTCGAGTCCGACTGCGATGCGTTCAGTGGCGCGGGGGTCGGCGTAGCTGGCAGTGCCGATCTGGACGGCGGTAGCTCCGGCGAGGAGAAACTCGACTGCATCTTCGGGAGTGGCGATGCCGCCGAGCCCGATGATCGGGATGGTGACAGCTTTGGAAGCTTCCCAGACCATACGGACGGCGATGGGTTTGATGGCGGGACCGGAGAGGCCGCCGGTGATGTTCCAGAGGCGGGGACGGCGAGTTTCTGTGTCGATGGAGAGGGAGAGGAAAGTGTTCACGAGGGAGAGCGCGTCGGCGCCGGCGCGTTGCGCGGTGGCGGCCATGAGTGCGATGGAGGTGACGTTGGGCGAGAGCTTGACGATAAGGGGGCGCGTAGCGCGGGATTTGGCGCGTGAGACGAGGTCGAAGAGCGTGTCGGGATCGGAGCCGAAGGCGATGCCGCCGTGTTTGGTGTTGGGGCAGGAGGCGTTGAGCTCGTAGGCGGCGATGCCCTCGGCGTCATTGAGGCGGTCGAGGACGGCGAGGTAGTCGTCGATGGCATAGCCGAAGACGTTGACGATGACGGCGCAGGATGGATAGCGGCGCAGGGGCGGGAGCTTGTCGGAGATGAATTTTTCTACGCCGATGTTTTGCAGTCCGATGGCGTTGATCATGCCGGCAGCGGTTTCAATGAGGCGCGGAGACTGATTGCCGGCCATGGGCTCGCGTGAGATGCCCTTGGTGACGAGGCCGCCGATTTTTTTGAAGTTGACGATCTCCTCGAACTCAACGCCGTAGCCGAAGGTGCCGCTGGCGGCGATGACGGGATTGGTGAGTTTCAGGCCGCAGAGCTGGACCTGCATGTCGGGCTTCATGGTTGGCGCCTCCGGCAACGACAGGGCACAGAGCTCAGAGCGCAGGGCTCAGAAGAGCGGGGCGCTTTGCGCGAACGAATCAATTTCATGGGTGGGTGGCCTTCGGTGCGGCGGGAGCAGAGCGGGCGGGTATGGTGTGGCGGGTCTTCGGAGGGGGCGCGGGTTTGGGGTAGATGACTTCAGCCGCGGGTTTGAAGGCCTGGGTGAGGATGTGTCCGACGGAGGCGGAGGGTTGGTTGACGCCGAGGAGCGCGGCGAAGGTGGCGGCGATGTCGGTGGGCTCGACGCGGCCGCGATAGATGCCTGGGGCGAAGGGCGCGCCGAAGAAGCCGAGGGGGACGTGGCGGTCGTAGGAGTACGGGCTGAAATGGGTGGTCTGAATGGAGCTGAGGGTTTCCATCTGAAACGCGGCGGGGATAACCATGACGTACCAGCCGCCATTCGGCGAGTAGCTGTGGGCGAGGAGTTCACCCCAGGGCGTAGGCGGATAGGGTCCGTCGGCGAGTTGCTCGCGGGTGTAGCTGCGAAACAGAACGGGGTGCGGGGGCAGGCGGGTTTCTGAGGGCTGGGTTGGCTGGCCGTTGGATTCGGTGGTGGGCGGTGCCGGCGGCGCGTCACTGGGGGGCGGCTCGGGGGGCTGCGGCACGAGCGAGGCGATGGCCGGCGGCAGCAGTTGCTGGACTGCGTTCTCGGCTTCCTGCTCGATGATGCCGGCCTTGAGGAATTCGCCCTGATTGAGGGAGAGGTAGGGAAGCTCCTGGTGCGGGAGGATGTACTCGACTTTTTCGCCAGGTGAGAACTTCATGTTGATGGCGTAGTTGAGCTCGTCGCGAAGCTTGTCGAGGTCAAGGGTGGCGGCGTTGAGTCCATACTGCGCGGCGGTGGAGGGGATGGGCGCGATGCCATGATCGGCGGTGAGGGCAATCCAGACATTGGCGAGACCGCCGGGGATATTTTTGTCGAGCCAGGTGAAGAAGGTGTCGAACTGGGTGTCGAGGGAGTCGACCATCTGCTGCTCGTACGTGGAGTCAGGGCCGAGCTGGTGGCCGAGGATGTCGTTGGCGGAGAGGCTGATGGTGATCAGGTCGGTGACGTTGCGCTGGCCGAGTTGTTCGCCCTGGATGAGAGCTTCAGCGAAGTCGAGCTCGTAGGAATTGGCGGCGGCGGTGCGGCCGACGAGATCGTAGAACTCGGTGGTGTTGGCGGGGGCGTTGGCTTCCTGCTCGGCCTGAGCGATGCGGCCGCCGGTGTTGAAGGTGGTAGCCCAGTCGGGAAGCTGCGACCTATAGAAGGTGGAGGTGACGAAGTAGCCGGAGATGGGATCGATCCAGAAAGCGCCGTTGGCGGCGGCTCCGGCGGGGAGGATCGCGGCACGATCTTTCAGCGAGACACCGAAGACTTTGGCCTGGCCCTGGGTGGCGAGGCGGAGCTCATCGCCTACGGTGGAGGCGAGGAGATTGCGGGGCGAGCTGCCGGTGAGGTATTTCGCCGCGGTGTCAGGAGCGCCGGGCTGTTTTGAGGGAAGGCTGGAGTCGGGCGCGCCGACGATGTGGTAGCGCTCGTCTTCGACAGAGCTGACGGGGCGATCCTGATTGCGGGCGAGGTCCCACCAGTCGTTGGAGGAGATGCCGTGACCGTCGGTGTAAGCGCCGGTGCCGATGGTGGCGTGGCCGGGAGCGGTCTTGGTGTTGGCGTAGTCGTAGTAGCAGTCGGGGAAGTAGGCGCCTTTTTGCAGGAAGAGATTGAAGCCGCGATTTTTGAAGTCGGCGCGGTAGCGGTCGAGGTAGTCGCCGCGGAACTGATCGATGACGAGGATGATGGCGAGTTTGGGATGGCCGTTGTAGGCGCTGGGGGGCGCGGGGGTAGCGACCTGGTTAGCCGCGCGCGCGGTGGCGTGATGGGTGGTTGCGGTGGCGGGGGTGTTCGTTTGAGGAGCGGAATGGGTTCGTGCGAGTGCGTTGGGGGTGGTGGAGAGGAGGAGCGCGAAGAAGAGGATGGGGAGACGCTGATGATTCATGACAGTCAGTGATTAAGGGTAGCAAAGGACAGTGTTCGGCGTTCGGCGATCTCTTCTTCATAAGAATGTGACGAATGGGCCGGGCTGATGGAACCCGATGCTGTTACGCTGCGTAACAGATTGCGGCGAGGCATGCCCGTGAGCGCGCGCCCGGTGTGGCGCGCCTCGGGGCACTGTTCCTCATCGCGAGAGGAGCCGGTTCATGGAAACGCTCGTGCAGAATCTTCGCTTCAGTTTGCGGATGCTGGGAAGGAATCCTGGGCTAACGGCGACGGTGTTGCTGACGCTGGCGCTGGGGATTGGGGCGAACACCGCGATTTTCACGGTGGATTATGCGACGCTGCTGGCGCCGATGCCGTATCCGCAGCCGAACCAGCTGGTGATGGTGTGGTCGAAGATCCAGACTTTTCATAACGGGGTTTCGGCGGGGGACTACACGGACTGGAAGAACCAGTCGTCGGTGTTCTCGTACCTGTGCGCATGGACGGGGACGAGCTTCAATGTGGCGACGAAGGATCAGCCTGAATATCTGCAGGCGCGGATCACGTCGCCGGAGATGCTGCAGATGATGGGGGAACCGCTGTTCCTGGGGCGATTCTTTTTGCCGGAAGAGGGGGTGAAAGGGAAGAATCACGTCGCGATCCTGACGCATAAGTTTTGGGTGAAGCTGGGGTCGAATCCGCACATTGTGGGGACGACGATTCGTTTGGATGGGCAACCGTACACGGTGGTGGGGGTGCAGGGTCCGGGAATCTTCGATAAGGGGCAGGAACAGCTGACGGTGCCGCTGGTGTTCAAGCCGGAGCAGTTGAACCATGATTTTCACTGGCTGCTGGTGATGGGGCGGCTGAAGCCGGGCATCACGATCAAGCAGGCGCAGCAGAACATGGACTCGGTCACGCAGCACATTGCGGAGGTGTATCCGAAGAGCAATAAGGGATGGGGATCGTATGTGGAACCGCTGAAGAATGACTTTCTGCCGAAGGAGCGGATCCAGATGCTGTGGCTGCTGCTGGGGGCGGTGGGGTTTGTGCTGCTGATCGCGTGCGTGAACGTGGCGAATCTTTTGCTGGCGCGGGGCATGACGCGGCAGAAAGAGATCGCGGTGAGGAGCGCGCTGGGAGCGGGGCGGAAGACGATCTTCGCGCAGTTGCTGACGGAGAGTGTGCTGCTGGCGCTGGCCGGAGGGGCGCTGGGCGTGGGGGTTGGCTACGGCATGCTGCAGGGGCTGATCGCGGCGATGCCGCGGGATACGCTGCCCTATGAGGCGGATCTGCGGCTGAATATCCCGATACTGCTGTTCACGCTGCTGGCGACAACAATGGCGGGATTGCTGGCAGGGAGCGTGCCGGCCTGGTATGCGTCGCGGATCGATCCGGCGGAGTCGCTGAAGGAGGGCGGGCGCACGGGGACGAGCGCGGGGAAGCATCGGCTGCGGCGGATTCTGGTGGTGGGGGAGTTCACGCTGGCGCTGGTGCTGCTGGCCGGGGCGGGGTTGGCGATCCACAGCTTCTGGAATCTGACGCGCGTGGATCTGGGCGTGAAGACGGATCACGTGCTGACATTCTTTTTGCCGGTGCCGGATCAGCGCTCGAAGGATCCGGCGCAAATTAGTGCCTATTACCGTGACATATTGTCGCGGATCGACGCGGTGCCGGGAGTGCAGCACGCGGCGGCGATGACGGGAATGCCGCTTTATGGTGCGGGGTTTGGGATGCCGTTTACGGTTGTGGGCGGCCAAACGTACGCCGATCCATCGCAACGGCCCGGGGCGGGTTTTGGGATGGTGACGCCGGATTATTTCGCGACGTTTGGAATCCGCCTGGTGAAGGGGCGGCAGCTGAACGATCAGGACACGGCGAACAGCGTGAAAGTGATGGTCGTCAACGAGGATTTCGTGAAGAAGTGGCTGAAAGGGAAGGACCCGCTGCGGGCTCAAATTTCGGTGGAGCAGTTGATTCCCGGGGTGACCAGGCTGGGGCCGCCGCAGGAGTGGCAGATTGTGGGGATTTATCACAACGTGCATGCGGCGGATCAGCGCGACGAAAATCCGGAGATGCTGATTCCGTTCTGGCAGATTCCGTGGCCGCAGGCGGGGTTCGGGGTGCGCACGGCGCAGGATCCGTTGGCGATGCAGAGGAGCATCGCGGCAGCCGTGCACTCGGTGGATCCGGAGATTGCGCTGGCGCAACCGGAGACGCTGGACCAGATTCGTACGGAGACGATGGCGAACGAGAAGTTTACGTTGATTTTGTTTGGGACGTTTGCGGTCGTGGCTTTGTTTCTGGCGGTGCTGGGGATCTATGGCGTGATGGCGTTCAGCGTGGCGCAGCGATCGCATGAGCTGGCGCTGCGCATGGCGCTGGGCGCAACACGGGGGCGGGTGATCGGGCTGGTGGTGCGGGAGGGCGTGATTCTGGCCGCCGTGGGACTGGGGCTGGGACTGGTGGGCGCGTACTTTGTGGGGCGCGCGATGCAAAGCCTTCTGTTCGGAGTGAAGCCGCTGGATGTGCTGGCGTTTGTGTCGGTGGGCGTGGTGCTGATGGCGTCGGCGTTGCTGGCTTGTTATTGGCCGGCGCGGCGGGCGGCTTCGATTCATCCGATGCAGGTGCTGCGGATGGAGTGAGGCGAGGCAGAGTTCAGGGATTAGGGTTTAGGGATTGGAAAAAGCCGAACCTGATTTGTGTCTGGCTCGTGGGCCCGAATTGTTGCATCCTTTTCTTCTTCGCTTACGGAAGCAGATTTTCCTGCGGCGTGAAACGGCAGGGGCGGCATACACTCGATGGGATCAGCCGGAGTTGGGCTGTGTACGGGGAAACGGCGGAGCGTCTCATTTTGAGGAGAAACGTATGCCAAAGTTTGTGATCGAGCGGGAGATTCCCGGGGCGGGGAAGCTGACGAAGGATCAACTGCACGGGATTTCGCAGAAGTCGTGCGGCGTGCTCCGGGAGTTGGGGCCGCAGGTCCAGTGGGTGGAGAGCTTCGTGACGGACGACAAAATTTACTGCGTTTACATTGCGCCGGATGAGGTGGCGGTGCGGAAGCATGCGGAGATGGGCGGGTTTCCGGCGAATCGGGTTGCGCAGGTGCGGACGATGATCGATCCGACGACCAGCGAGTAACGGCCAGGCTTTAGAGATCAGGGATGAGGGATCAGGAAAGCGGATCGACGAACTTCACCATCCTGCGCCGGCAGTCAGGCAGTGGGCCAGGGATGGGGCGCGATGTTTGTTCCTAGAAGCTGAAGAATTTCTCGCGGAGAGCGTCTTCATATTCCTTCTTGGCGGCCTTCGCCTTGTTCCTTGATTCGTCCTCGGCGAGCGCGGCGTTTTCCCACTGGTCGATCTGCGCGACGTTGTGGTTGACGGAGGCCAGGGTTTCTTCGCGGCGAATGGCGGCGACCCACTCGTCGACCGCGAATTTGTATTGTTGTTGCATCCGATCCAGATCGGAGAGATCGACGGGCATGGGTGTGTCCTCCACCGAGAACACTGTAGGCGGGAAGTGTGAAGGAATGATGTATGAGACAGAAGACAGCCGGGGCCGGCTGAAATTCGGCTAAGAGCCGGTTCGCTGACCGTTCAGGTAAAACCGGACGGCCGGAAAGCGGCTTGCAGAGATCGCTGACCTTTTTTTGCTGACCGCTGCAGCCGCTAACCGCTTTTCAGCTACGCAAGGGCCTGGTTGATGTTGTCGATGGCTTCGTCGATTTCCTGGGGGCTTTTGTAGCCTACGGTGACGCTGTCGACTTTTGCTGTTTGGAAGGCGAAGCGCATGGCTTTCTGGCGGTCTTCTTTGTTGAAGGCGCCTTCGCCGGCGAGCTTCATGCTGATGACGCCCATGCCTGCAGCGCGGGTTTTGTGGATGTGCTCGACGACTTCGGGAACGTTGCCACGGCCGGGTCCGTCGGCGATTTCCGTGTCCATGCGGGTGCCGTCGTGGTTGACGCGAATCATAGCAACCTGAAGCCAGCTGAAGTCGGGGACGCGGCGGAGTGCAGGGAGTCCGTGGACGGAGGCGCCGCGGGCGATGACGGCTTTGCGGTCCTGGGCTTTCACAACGCCATCCTGCCAGCGGGTGGTGACGTCGGGCCAGTCGCCGATGTGCTGCCAGTGGAGGAGCGCGATGTCGAAGTAGTCGGTGTCGATTTGTTTGCGGAGTTCGTCGATGCGGACCTGGGGATCGACGGGATCTTCGGTGGTCAGCTTGGTCATGAGCTGATAGCTGTCGCGCGGGATACCTTTGAGAGCGATGCCGAGCATGCGGTGCATGTCGTAATAGGAGTCGGAGGTCTCGAAGAAGCGGATGCCGTGGTCCCAGGCGTAACGGACGAGGCGGTTGAAGCCTTCCTGGCCGAGGTTGCGCTGGACCGCTCCGTTATTGGAGCCGGTGCCGAAGGCGAGGCGCGTGACCCGGACGTTGGACTTGCCGAGCGTGACGAGATCGGTGGCGCGGCGGGTTTCGCCGGAGAGCGGGACGTTGCTCAGGGTGACGGCGGCGCCGGCGGCGGCCGAGGCTTTGAGGAAATCGCGACGGGAGTAGCGGGACATGGGGGTGCTCTCCTCCAATTTTTTCAGCGTAGCACAGCCGGAAGCTGGTAGCAGGCGGGCGGCGATTTATGGCATCCTATACACATGAAACGCACAAATCTTGTGGTTGATACACATTTACTGGATGAGGCGACAAGAGAGTTGCAGGCAAAGACCTGGTCGGCCGCAGTGAATATGGCATTGGCTGAGGTTCTGCGGGTGCGGCGTATCCAGAGGATTCCCTCGTTTTTTGGCGAAGGGCTTTGGGATGGCAATCTGGCGGAAATGCGCGAGGACAAGCCGCGCCGGGCCCCGTTGCGGCGCCGGAGATCGAAGTGATTCTGGTCGACACGTCGATCTGGGTCGAACTGCTCAACAGCCGGGTGAGAGCAGGAGTTTCCGAGAAGGAGCTCCTGAATTTCGTCACTTGCGGGCCGGTCATACAGGAGGTTCTGCAGGGATTACGGCCCGGTCCTCGAGGGGATGCGTTCCGCGAGGTGTTTCTTGCGCTGCCGACGTTGAGCGACCCGCTGCCAAAGTCCCTGTTTCTGGCCGGGGCAGAACTCTATCGTCAGGGCCGGGAGAAGGGCCGGACGATTCGATCTTCCGCGGATTGCCTGATCGCGGCGATTGCTATCGAAAACCGCGTTTCCGTATGGCACCGGGATCGGGATTTCGATGCGATTGCAACTTTCACCGGTCTGCTCGTGGCGAGAGCTCGTCCCCCGCTCGTTAACTGATCTCGAAGACGTTTTCGGTTTTGGCGGTCTGGGCCTGGGCTCGGTCCATTAATTGCGTCGCGATGGCGTAGAACGGGGCTGCGTTGGGTGAATCGGGCCCGGCCAGCGCTACGGGCATGCCGGTGTCGCCGCCGTGACGAATTTCGGGAAGGAGTTCCACAGAGCCGAGGAAAGGGATGTCGAACTGTTTCGCGGTGCGCTCGGCGCCGCCTCGGGAGAAGATGTCGATTTCCTGATGGCAGTGCGGGCAGGTGAAGTGCGACATGTTCTCGACGATGCCGAGGATTTCGACGTTGACCTGGTGGAACATTTCGAGAGCCTTGCGCGCGTCCTGGAGCGCGACGTCGGAGGGCGTGGAGACGACGACTGCGCCGGTGAGGGGCACGGTTTGGACCAGCGAGATGACAACGTCGCCGGTGCCGGGCGGGAGATCGATGAGGAGAATGTCGAGCTCGCCCCATTCCACCTGCTGGAGGAACTGGCGGATGATCTGGTGCAGCATGGGGCCGCGCATGACCAGTGGCTTGTCGCCTGGGGAGATGAAGCCGATGGAGATGACTTTGACGCCGTGGGCAACGTTGGGCTCGATCTGATTGTTGGGAAGGATGCTGGGCTGGCGGGAGCTGCCGAGCATGAGCGGAACGTTGGGGCCGTAGATGTCGGCGTCGATGAGGCCGGTGCGGTGGCCGAGTTGGGCGAGGGCGATGGCGAGATTGACGGCGAGGGTGGTTTTGCCTACGCCGCCTTTGCCGGATCCAATGGCAACGATGGACTTGACGCCGGGAAGCGCGGTTGGGGGAGGCGGAGTCGGGTGGTGAGCCATGTGTTCAGGGTACAGCCTGTAGCCCGTTGCCGGTAGCCGGTAGCCTTGCTGCCGGCTGGTGATACGGAAGAGGAATTTCGATCACTACTCCGCAGAGGACAGCCATGTCGCAAGAAAAGTTGGTGCTGCGGGCGCAGGTGGATGCGTCGCGAGTTCCGGAGGTCACGCACGGCGGGTCGTCAAGGGTTCCGGTGTCGAACAAGCATCGCGCGGAATGGTCGCTGGTGGATTATTTGTTTGCGGAGGAGCGTTCGCCGGCGTGGAACGGGCCAGGCGGGGACGGTACGGAGTCCACCGCGGGCCGATGAATATCGAAACAACGGAGATCAGGTGATGAGGATTTTCGATTTTCTGTTTGGATGCAGGCATGCGGATCTTAGCCGCGTGTTCACCATCGACGGCCATACTTATCGCGTGTGCTGCACGTGCGGGGCGCGGTTTAACTATTCGCTGACGAGCATGCGGATGGGAGGCCGGTGCATCGAGATGCCGCAGGCGCTGCCGCGCTCGGCGTGAGGACAAGGGACCGATCAGGACTGGGGAGCGTCGGATGCGTGGAAAGAGACGACGCGCCAGCGTTTTCCCTGGCGAATATAGACCTTGGTGAATTGCCAGTCGTCAGAGATCTCTTTGCCGTTCATCGAGCGGGTGCGCTGAAGGCGGCCGCTGACGACAGCCGCATCCTTGTAGACGCGGATGTTAAGGCCGGAGGTGGTATAGCGCAGGAACTTCATGCGTCCGGAGCGGGCGAAGGCAAGCGCATCGGTTTTGTTCATGACCGCCATACGCGGCACGGAGACCTCGAGATCGTCGGCCCAGAGGCGATCCAGAGCATCCGCGTCGCCGTCGATGTGGGCCTTGTTCCACACCTGTTCAAGCTGTTGCAGCTGGCGCGTGTCGCTTTCCCGGGAAGTTTGAGAGGAAGTGTTGGCGGTTGGGACGAGTGGTGCGATGAGGAGCAGAGCAGCGCACAAAGCCGGCAAGTTCACGGAGTCCTCCGAGGTTAGCTTGCAGGAAGGCTAGCAGAGGGCACAGACCGGCCGCACGCGCAGTACCGGGAGGATGGTTCCTGCGGTGGCTGGTTCAGCATTACCAAGATGTTGGCAGAAAGTAGCTAATGGGGAAGTGACCGCTGGGCGGCAGTCGCGAAAGATAGAGACAGCTGGGCAAAGGAGACGATGACACGCTCAGGGCTCTATCGATATCCATTCGACAAGGATGGCGACCCGGTCCTCACCTTCGGCGAGGCCATCGCGGCGGCGCGTAACCTGGAAGCGCAGCTGAACGCGATGATGAAACGCTGGACGTGGCCGGATCTGACGCTGTCGATCTTCGAGCGGCGGACGAGCTATGTGCGGTATGAAGTCCGGCGGCAGGGAGAGTACATCGGGATCGCAACCGTGATGCCGTTTCTGACAGAGCCAGAGAAGATGGAGCCGACGAACGCGACTGCGGAGCGGCTCGAAGAGAGACGGAAGACGGGAAGCTGAGAAGAGCAGGGAATCGGGAACAGGGAAGTAGCGAACAGGGAGTAGAAAACAGGGAGTAGAAAACAGAAAGGCCCGACCGGAGTCGGGCCGTTTTCTTGTTGGGGAACGGTTACGGCTGGGCGGAGACTTCGAGGGGACGGGCGTCGGCCTCGGCGGTCTTGTGCAGCTGGTGATGGAGGCAGTAGAGGGCGAGCTCGAGGCGATCGGAAACGCCGAGTTTGTCGTAAATCTTGCGCAGATAATTCTTGACGACCTGCTCGGTGGTGCCGAGCTGATAGGCGATTTCCTTATTGCGCTTGCCCTGAGTGATGCCGGCGATGATCAGCATCTCCTTCTGGTTGAGGCGGGGCTGATTGCGCGGGTTGTTGGGGCTGCCGGCCTGGGAACGATAGGCCTCGATGACCCAGGTGACAGACTGATTGTCGATCCAGGTTTCGCCGGCGGCGATTTTGCGCACGCACTTGACGAGAAGGTCGGGCGAGATGGACCGGGGGATAATGCCGCGCACGCCGCGACGGTAGAGGTCGACGGTGTGGGACTCATCCGTGGATGCGGCCTGGACGATGATCTTGAGATCGGGAGCAAGGCGAACCACGGCGGGAACCGCGTTGGCGGTGCCGTTGATCATCGCTCCTTCGAGGAGAAGAACGTCGGCCGGGACACGCTGGACGGTGTCCTGGAGGCCCTGAAGATTGTCGGCTTCGGCGACGACAGAAACGCCGGAATCCGGTCCGAAGACCTTGCGCATGCCGACTCGATAGATGGCCTGAGAGTCAGCGAGAATAACGCGAACCTCAGGGGAGGGCTGAGCCGCCTGAGGAGGTGCTGTGCTGCCGTTGCCGTTGCCGTTGATATGCGTCATAAATGTTGTCCGAACTACTGGAACCTGTACTCGTCGATCACAGCAGCGGCGAAGGGCTGATCATTGTTCCAATAAGAACGGACAATTCTTCCTGAGCAGTGCACCGCCGCAGTCACAGAGAGGTCCGGCGTACCCGCCGGAATCTCCACAAGAAAATCAATCTGCTGCCCTTCCCGAAGTGGCTCAAGCAAGCGGAAGAGACACCCGCTGGCGGAGAGATCCTCGGTGAAGGCTTCATATTCGTGCCCGTCGGCCAGAACGGTTACCCGCAGAGAAATCGGATAGCGAACGGAGCCGCGGTCGGGGCGCCAGGGAAGGGAATGCGGGGTCGAACAAACGGCAGTTTCCATAAAGCGTGCTGCTGTGTTAATCCCTACAGTACCCGTAAACCATGGCGCTAGCCAATTACCAAAGTTTACATCTTCGTCCCCATTTGTAAACGACCAAGTGGGGGGAGGCAATGACCAAAATGGGGCAGGATAAGGATTCGTCTGTGGGAAACCCTGATTTCTGTGGAATTCGGTGGCTAAATTACTTTGGAGTAAACGTTTGGGCGGGGAAGAACGCCGCGGAGGCCCCTACCCAGGACTGCCCCTGGTTGTGGTCGACCCCCATCATGGGACCTCGGCCAAGGCGAACGAGCGAGATGAGGGGGGTCAAATGGGCGTGGTCCGGCCATACATAAAGGATACGAATTTCCGCCTGGGTGGGTCCGAAAGGGGTGTCGATGACGGGTACGAAAGAGACCCGCTCCTGCAGCAGAAAGTTGGGTCGCTGGGCGGGGGGAATGGCGGCAAGCTCGGCGTCGGTGGGGGCGAAACGGATGCCCTGGCCGGCGAAGGAGAAAAGAGGCTTGAGGATGATGCGATCACGGTCGGTGGGAAGGCGATCCCGGGAGACGGGGTCGTGGAACCATTGGTCGAGAAAGACGGCAGGGGGGACGGAGGGGTGGTCGAGAAAGGGGATGGAGAACTTGCTGACGTGGAAATACCAGTTGGGATGGCCGGCCCATTCGACGTCGAAGGGTTCGCGATAGTCGAAGCGAAGAGGGACTTGTTTGCGGACGAGTTCGTCGACGATAGCTCGGTTGTAGATGCGGCGTATGGGGACGAGGCGGTTGTTGTGCCGGTAGCCGAGGCGGCGCAGTTGACCGGGAGATTGAATCGCGGGGTCGAGAGGCTCGAGGTGGGCGATGTCGACGATGCCGATGCCGAGCCGATCGGCGGTGACGTGGAAGTCGGGCAGAGTTTTTTGGCTGGCGGGATCGACGTCGATGAGGACGACGGTTTCCGGATCGTGGCCGGCGACGATGGTCTGTTCGAGGAGCTTCCAGAATTTAGCTTCGTCGATGCCGCCGAGGAGGTAGTGGAGAGACGGGTCGAGGGAGAAGGCGGCGCGATACGCCTCGCTGACGGCGAACTGAAAACCGAACACGGAGGGGAAGGCCTGCATCTCGACGAGACGCGGGGCGAGGGCGCCATCGGATTCGCGGACGAGGCTGAAGTCGGCGGTGAGGAAATGAGGATGCGCGGTTTGGTTGGCGGCGCGCCAGGGTTCGGGGATGGCGGCGAGGGAACGCGCGAGGTAGGCGGGATCATTGATGAGGCGGAGGGTGAGGCCGATGCCGATCGAGGAGATTTCGTCGAGGAGAGATTGGGGGAAGAAGCACGGGGTCTCGGCGATGGGGAAGGAGACGTGGGTCCGGGTGATGGCGTCCAGGGAATGGCGCAGGGTGCGGAAGGCTTCCGGGCGGAAACGGGTGTTGAAGTCGCGGCGGAGGTCGGGGATCACGGACACAGGGTACAGGGTGCAGGGTACAGCGTGCAGGGTGCGGGAGCCGCCGAGGCTCTCTTGTGGTCAATGGCGGTCCGTCGCCTTGCTTCTCGTCGGCCGCGAAACCGGCCGCCCAACCGGCACGACCATTTTCTGTCTGATCGCGGCGGCAGGATGAGAATCGTTCCAGTATCCGTGACGCGGGCGGCGAATCTTACCGTTGCGCGGTTTCATCCAACAGCAAAACCGGAGGCGATGCGATGGCTGCCTTTTGCGGGTGCTGTGGTGCTGAGATTACGGGGAAGAGCGAAGCATGCCGTGTTTGCGGGACTCCGCGGCACGGAATGTTGCGGGCCGACGGGCGGACGGCGCTGGATCTGGGGGGCGCGGCCGGTGAGCAGGAAGCGCGGGGTGGCGAGTTGCTGGGTGGTCCGCGGTGCTGCGACAGGCAGGCATAAGAAGACGCGCAGGCGGGTTGCGCTGGCAGAGACGCGTCGGGGCCGCAGGACGTCGGTTCATGCAGCAGTTGCGCGCGCCGATACTCAGATGAGGGGTGGCGTGCCTGGCGTTCCGTTTGAGAGAACGGTGATGAATGTCACGGTGACCTGTGGTAAAAGACAGTTACTTTCGACAGTACTCCCCCGGGGTTACTACTTTGGAATAGCGCGGAGATGGTGTAAGCCATAACGTTACGTGTCAGGGTGTGCGGCATGAATCGAAGGAACTTTCTGAGGGGATCGGGGCTCGCGGCGGCAGCGTGCGCTCTTGGAGGAGCGCAGGCACGAGCCCAGGCAAGCGGGGAAGCGCGACCGATCGCGACCGGGAGCTTCACGTTCGCCTTCTTTACAGACGTGCACATCGAGCCGGAAATGAACGCGCCGCAGGGCACGGCACTGGCGATGGACATCATCAATGCATCGGATGCGGAGTTTGCGATCTGCGGCGGCGATCATGTGTTCGACGCGCTGAGGGCGCATAAGGAACAAATCATTGAGCAGTACCAGCTGTATGCGGAGGCGGAGAACGCGCTGCGCATGCCGGTGTGGCACGTGCTGGGGAATCACGATGTGGCGGGGCTGGAGACGGGCATGAGCTCGCACGATGTGATCTTCGGCAAGGCGATGTTTGAGAAGGTTTTCAATACGCCGACCTACTACACCTTTCAGCATAAGGGCGTGAATTTTGTCGTGCTGGATTCGATTCTGATCAAGGGACGGGACTGGTTTCCGGCGATCGATATCGACCAGGCCGCGTGGCTGGAACGGGTATTGCAGGCGACCGTGGCGACGCCCTCGATTGTGATCAGCCATGTGCCATGGGCGACGAGCATGCCGACTTACGGGGCGGGATCGAACAACAAAGTCTACGAACCGATCGTCAACTCGGACTACATGATTCCAATGATGGAGCAGTACAACGTGATCGCCTTGCTGCAGGGCCACACGCACATTGTGGAGAGCGTGCACCGGCACGGGATCCAGTATCTGACCGGCGGCGCGGTGTGCGGGAACTGGTGGAAGGGGAAGCAGTACGGGGATCGCGAGGGCGTGACGTTTGTGACGGTGGACAACGGGAGCGTCACGACGCGGTATGTGCCGACGGGATTCGTGAGCGTCGAAGAGTAAGCGGCAGCTCGCGGCTGGTGATCAGGTTGGCGGTCCGTGGGCGCGGATGTGTGCGAGAGCCCAGTTGGCCCTCGACGTTCGGAGAAAAATCAGTAGAGTTAGCGGGCGGCGGATTTCTTTGCCGCGGATTTGGGCGCCGCAGCCGGCCTGGCCGCGATGGCCTTGACGCGTGCATTGAGGCGGCTCTTGTAGCGGGATCCGGTGTTGGCGTGGATGACGCCCTTCTTCACACTCTTGTCGATCACTGAGACGGCGGTGCGGAATTCAGCGGCGGCGGCCGGCGAGTCACCCTTTTGCAGAGCTTCGCGGAGAGAGCGCAGCGTGGAGCGGAAGAGGGTTTTGTTGGAACGGTTGACCGCGGTCTTTTTGGTGGTCTGACGGGCGCGCTTGAGCGCAGAAACGTGGTTCGCCATGGGTGAA
Organism: uncultured Acidobacterium sp.; assembly: GCA_964535525.1. Taxonomy (GTDB): domain Bacteria; phylum Acidobacteriota; class Terriglobia; order Terriglobales; family Acidobacteriaceae; genus Palsa-343. The sequence goes on from CAZHTJ010000058.1 coordinate 15,885, forward strand.
TCGGGTCTCGCTTTCGGAAATGAATGCGGGCGGAAGAGACGCGTGGCCGCATTCGCCGCAAAGATCAAGTTTACGGGGTTGGGGGAGTGGGGTCAACACAGGTTACGGGGCACGGGTACAGAAGAGCTGTCAGACTTCGTGATCGTCGAAGAGAAGAATTTCGAGGTCGGCAATGGACTGCGCATCGGCTCCCGCGGATCGGCCTTCGGGACTGGCGAAAGAGGATTGCATCGCCTGCATGTCGTCGAAGTGGAGCGTGGCGATCAGGTGATAAGGCGAAGGGCCAAACGGCGTCATGACCGGCCCCTTGCTGACTTCATACTTACGCAGGCCGGGGATCTTCTTTGCGAGCGGAATGTGGGTCGTGGCGTAGTGCCGGTCGAAGGTGGCCGGGTCTTTTGGCGATTTGTAGAGGACGATCATTTGAGCCATGCGGTTTCTCCAGTGGCGTTCGCTGCGATGATAGCGGATGGATGTTTCAGTTGGGGAAGTCGATGGTGATGGCGTCCGGCGTCGGCGTTGGCGGCGATGATGTTGTGCTCTGGCGGACGAAATCGCCTCACGGATTGCCGTGTCTTCGTCCTTACGAGTGGGCGACCTCCAGCTGAATGAGATCATGGGCGGCGCATGCAGGGGAAGCCTCTTGATCGTTGGGATCGGGATGATAGCCGCGGGGTTGATAGATGCAGCAGGGCTCTTCGGCCATGATGTCGCCGGTGACGGCGTAGGCGCGGGCGCGGGATCCGCCGCAGATGTTGCGGTATTCGCAGGCGCCGCACTTGCCGTGGAGTTGGTTTGAATCGCGCAGCTTCACGAAGATGGGCGACTCCTGGTAGATGTGGGCGAGCGTGTCGGAGTGGAGATCGCCGCCTTCGATGGGCAGGAATCCGCTGGGGTAGACCTTGCCGATATGGGAGATAAAGACGAAGCCGCGTCCGTCGTTGACGCGTTTGGTGGCCCAGCCGACGGCTTTGTCTTCGGAGCCCTGGCCGGGGTGTCCTGAGCGGACGGTCCATCCCGGATGCGAGGTGGGGCGCGCGCCGGCATCGTCGTGCACGCCGGTGGTGGGGAGATTCTCCTTCATGCGCTGCTGAATAAGATAGCGGCGGTAGTGCATGGCTTCGGTGGTCTTGATAGCGAAAGGCACGCGCTTGGTGAGGTCCCACATTTTCGCGAAGACATCTTCGAATTCCTGGCCTGTAAGCAGGTCGTCGGTCTTGCCGCGGCCGACGGGCACGAGGAAGAAGAAGCTCCACATGACGATTTGCTTCAGGGTGAGGAAGATGGAGAGGTTGTCGAGGTCGGAGATGTTGAGGCGGCTGACGACGGTGTGAACCTGGATGGGAAGCTTCGCTTCGTTGGCCCACTGGATGGCCTGAACGGTGCGCTCCCAGGTGCCTGGGATGCCGCGGATCGAATCGTGAATTGCGGGGACGGAGCCGTCGAGGGAGACAGCAAGGCGCGAAAGGCCGGAGTCCTTCATGCGGAAGATGGCGTCGCGAGTGAGCAGCGGTGTGCCGCTCGGGGTGAGCGCGGCGTGGACGCCTTTGCCGGCGGCGTGGCGGATGAGCTCAAAGATGTCGGGGCGCTTGAGGGGATCGCCGCCGGTGAAGACGAAGAGCGGAACTTGCAGGTCGGCGATCTGGTCGATGAGGTTCATCGCCTCGCCGGTATTGAGCTGGCTGGGGTGAGCCAGGGGTTGGGCGGAGGCGCGGCAGTGCTTGCAGGAGAGGTCACAGGCCTGTGTCGTTTCCCAAATGGCGAGAAAGGGCGCGCGGTTGTAGTCAAGGGTAGTCATGGCCTGGCGGATGTCCATGGAAACAGGGTGGCAGGAGGTGGGCTGGGTGGGATGTGATGGGAGTCACAATTGCAGGGAACAGGGTATAGGGAGTAGGGAGTAGAAGGCAGGAGACGGGATTGGACGGCGGTCGTCAGACTTTCTGGATTTCGACGAGTTTCAGGTTCGGCACGCGCGCGAAGTGGCTTCGATTACGGGTGAGGAGCGGCAGGCCGTGCGCGAGGGCGATGCCTGCGATAAGACAGTCGGCCATGCCGATGGTTTGGCCGGTTGCGTCGAGACGGCGGCTGACTGCCGCGGATCGTTCAGAAGAGCGAAAGTCGAGAGGCAGAACGGGGAGAGATTCTGTCAATTCCCTCGTCGCCCTGGCTCGCTTTCCCTGGTCCCCGCCACTGAGCAATTCAAAGAGATTGACGACTGTCGTTGCCAGTTCATCGGCATCGATGTAGCGGGCGATTTGCCCGTGCACGGGTGAAATCCCATGGAGGAAGTCGATCAGGACATCCGTGTCGGCGATGATCAACGCCAGTGCTCCCGAAGTCTTCGGGACACGCTTCGGAGGTGTTCGGCGTCCTTTGCCGAGAGCGAACCGCCGAGCGCGAGCAAACGGGCCTTTCGTTTTGCTCGCTCATCTTCGCCCTGCAGATAGGTGTCGATGGCTTCGGCGAGAACCCCGGAAAAGCCCTTGTGGCCGCGTTTGGACGCAATGGAGATCAGCGCGGCGCGATGCTCGGGCTTCATTTCGACGGTCGTGCGCATGGCTCCAGTATACCGCGCGGACATGCATGTGCATGCATCTCCTGACCGGCGATCAGGAGCGGGAGATGGTCAGGGCGGCGATTTGGGCTTTGAGTTCGGCGATTTGTTCGCGCAGATTTGCGACTTCGGCTTCGAGCTGGCCGAGGCGGTCGTCGTCCAGGGTGCGACGGGCGATTCCGGCGGATTCGAGGGTGGGCGCGGGTAGCTGCGTGAGGTCCGGCGGGCCGGAGAGGAGGTGTGTATAGCGGATTTCGCGTGAGCCGGGTTGGCGGGGCAGTGCGGCGACGAGGGCGGGATCGCGCTGCGCCATTTTGTCGAGGACGGAGAGAACGTCGTCGAGTTCTTCGAAGCGGTGCATGCGCTCGGTGCGGCCGCGCAGCTCTCCTGGAGTTTGGGGTCCGCGCAGCAGGAGCACGCAGAGGACGGCGTTTTCGCCGCGCGTCAGGTTGAGGACTTCCTGGAGCCGATGCTCGTACTTGGTGACGCGGCTGTCATGGACGGCGGCGGCGAGGTTCTGGTCGCGCAGCTGATTGAGCGCCTGGCGGACCTCGTCCTCCTTGAGCTGCAGGACGGGCTCGCGGTTGTTTTTCTGATTGCAGGCGTTGACGAGCGCGTTGAGGGAGAGCGGGTAGTACTCGGGGGTGGTGGCTTCTTTTTCGAGGAGGGCGCCGAGGATGCGTGCTTCGATGGGGGTGAGCAGGATGGTCATGCGTTGCGGATCTCGGGGTGGATCAGAGGACCTTTCCGAGTTTACGGCATGCACATAACGCGGATGAGCCTGGAGCTTTGGATCGGACCGCTTCAGGCGGCGAGGCGGTGGCGCAGGACGGCGAGTTCGCGAACATAGTCGGCGAGGGTGCGGGGTTCGCGCTGGAGGATTTCGCGCAGGACGAGCGCGTTGCCGCCCGGGAAGCCGTGGCGGTCGTAGTCGTCGTAGAGGTGGCGCATGCCGGTACGCTTTGGGCCAGGAGGCAGGCCGGCGGTATTGGCCCACTCATCGAAAGGGATTTCGACGGCCTTCACCGTGAAGCCGAGAGTCTCCGTCATTACTGCGGCGACTTCGACAGGACTGAACATGCCCGGGGCGCACAACTCGAAAGTGCCGTAGTCGAGGCGCCTGGTAGAAAACGCGATGGCTGCGGCTTCGGCAACGTCACGGTAGTCGACATAACAGACGCGGGCACTGGTCGAGTAGGGAACTGCGAAGCGGCCGAGGCGCAGGACTTCGCCCCATTCACCGTCGAGGGTCTGCAGGAAGCGGGCGGGCTGGAGGACGGTGAAGTTCATGCCGGACTGGTAGAGGACCTCTTCCACGGGGAGCTTGGAGGCGTGGTTGCTGAGGCCGAGGATGGAGGGGTGGATGATGCCGGAGAAGACAAATCTTCGGACGCCGGCGGAGCGCGCGGCTTCGAGCATCGCGATGCCCAGGGTGAATTCGTTGGGAGCGAAGGAGGGGTTGATGTGAAAGATGCCATCGACACCCTTGACGGCGTGGCGCAGGCTGGCGGGGTTTTCCAGATCACCGAGTGCGGTCTCGTCGGCGCCATGGGCGAACGCGATGTCTTTCTGGCCTGGATCGCGGATGAGGGCGCGGACGGAGATGCCGCGGCTGCGCAGCTCGGGAACGACGAGTGAGGCGAATTGTCCGGTGGCTCCGACCGCGAGGACCTTCATGGAGTATTCCTGGGACCTGGCAACTCGGTCCTGATCCTTTAGACGCGTTGGAAGGCCGAAGTGCAGATCCCACAAAGGTGGCAGAGGGGTGGAGAATGTGGTTCGCCGGGGGAGATGGGCTGTGGGCGAGGGGCTGAGTGACGGGATGAACGCAACCTGGCGACGGCCGAGGTACGTCTCTCTTTGCTCCAGGAGGCGCGTTCTTTCTCACTCCAGGAGTCGCACGTACCGGCTGAACTCCGCGCCCGCCAAATATTGGAGCGTCTTGTCGAAGGTGACCAGCGTGCGGTTCTCTTTGATCGCAACACCCAGGAGATATGCATCGGTCACCTGTTGATGACCGTGGATCCGCGACGCGAACCGAGCGGTGAGAGTCACCCAACTCTCATCGACCGGACAATAGCAATAGCCGGGATAACCCTTAAGGGCCTGAAGAATGGCGATCGCCTGCTCGAGGGTGCGGGGGCCGGGGCGAAATGCGGGATTCGTCGTCACGCGCAAAAATCCTGCCTCTGTAAAAGGACAGATGGCCCAGTTCTGTTTGCCAGAGGAAGCGAACCAGTGCCGCGCCTTCCGGTGATGCCGATGCTCGGTATCCGTGAGCGATATTAAGACGTTCAAATCAAGCAAACTTTTGGGGATCAAACTCTTCCTCCTCGAGTCTCTTCACCGTCTCGTCTGTAACGACCCTGCCGCTGCGGGAAGGCGGAAACATCGGAAACCCGTCCGATGAGAATCGGATTTCGGGCCTGGGTTCCGGCGCCGACTCCGCTTTGCGGATCAACTCGTTGATGGCCGCGCTGAGGGTAATCCCCCTGGCGTTTGCGTAAACGGAGGCAAACTGGTGAACCTGATCGTCGAGATTGATACTGGTTCTCATTTGCCGAGTGTACACCACATGCAATTTATGGTGCAATAATCAGATATTGGTGCAACTTGAGCTGGAAAGATCCACGAGTCGTGTTTTGGTGCCTTTGAAGCTGCGCCGCCCCGGGGATGGGTCGTCCGGGCCAATCACTCGCCGGCGATCCGCCGGCAACCAGACAGGCCCACCGAGTATCTTTGCGGGAGCGGGCTCATTTCTATGGGTTGTAGATAATCTTCCCTGTTCGGGGTAGAATTATGCCATGACCGAGGATCGATATACGCCGGCGCAGGCGTCGGCGGTGGCCAGGCTGCCGTTAAAGGCGGTGCACAAGCTGATCGACATCCGGCTGATTCGTCCGCAGCGGGGCACGCGCGGCAAACAGCCGCAGCGGCTTCTGTCGCGAGGGCAGCTGGTTTACCTGCGGCTGGAGGCCGAGGGTGTGCGGCTACTGCCATTGGCGGCGCGGCGAGAGGTGGCGCGAACCGTGGTGGCGCAGCCGGATTTGGATACCATGACGGTGCTCGGCGGCGGAGCGCTGGTGATCGCGGTGCGGAGCGCTCGCCGTTCGGTCGAGCGGGAACTGGCGCGGCTCCGGAAAGTGCAGCGGATGGTGGTTTCCGATCCGGAGATTATGCGGGGGACGCCTGTGTTCCGTGGAACGCGGATCCCGGTCGAGTTGGTGGCGGACATGCTGGCTCAGGGGGCGAGCGAGGAGGAGATTCTTGAGGGATATGTCGCTCTGAACCGCGAGCAGGTGAAGGCAGCCCCTTTCTACATGAAGGCATTTCCGCGGCGCGGGCGGCCGGTGCGGCTGCCGTGGGCGGGGCAGAAGCCGATCAGGGTCACACGATACGCCCGAGAATGACACTCGAAGCGAACACCGTGATCGAGGTTGATGATCGAGGCGACGGCATCGTGTGCCGGGACTATCGCTTCCCGGCGCGATAGGCGGAGCCCATCTGAAGAGCGCGGGTAACCAATCTGCCTACGGGGAGGTGCAGCCGTTCACGGTATAATAAAGAACGTGAGCACCGTCATCACGGAGACACCTGTCGCACCCCAGCGCGCGGCGTCCGGACCTGAGGAAAAGCGGGTTTTGTTGCTGAAGCCTCGTGGGTTCTGCGCGGGCGTAGTGCGGGCGATCGACATTGTTCGGATTGCGCTCGAGACCTTTGGCGCGCCGATTTACGTCCGCAAGGAAATCGTCCATAACCGCTTTGTTGTGAATGAGCTGGCGGAGAAGGGCGCGATCTTTGTCGACGACATCCACCAGGTTCCGGAAGGCGCGCGCGTGATCTACTCGGCGCACGGCGTATCGCCGGCGGTCCGTGAGGAATCGAAGAAGCAGAAGCTGAAGGTGATCGACGCGACCTGCCCGCTGGTGACCAAGGTGCACGTCGAGGCGGTGAAGTTTGCCCGCCAGGGCTATTCGCTGGTGCTGATTGGGCATCGCGATCACGATGAGATCGAGGGCACGCTCGGTGAGGCGCCCGATGTGACGCAGGTGGTCTCGAGCGTGGAAGAAGTGCAGACCCTCGAAGTGCCGGATCCGGAGCACGTGGCCTATCTGACGCAAACCACGCTGTCGCTCGATGAGTCGCGGGACATTATTCAGGCGCTGAAGGTGAAGTTCCCGAAGATAGTCGGGCCGCACTCGCAGGACATTTGTTATGCGACGGAGAACCGCCAGGTTGCGGTGAAGAACGTGGCGCACTCAGCCGATCTGGTACTTGTGGTGGGTTCGAACAACAGCTCGAACTCGAACCGGCTGGTGGAGGTTTCGCGGAATCTGGGCACGCAGGGCTACCTGATCGACAACGCGGAAGCGATCGATGCGGAGTGGCTCAAGGGCGTGCGCAACATCGCTGTGACGGCAGGAGCGTCGGCGCCGGAGATTTTGGTTGAGGGCGTCATCGATTACCTGAAGAACAACGGCTTTGGGACGGTCGAGGAAGTTGAGGTCATGCCGGAAAACGTCCGGTTTGGGCTTCCTCCGGAGATCGTGCAGGCAATCCAGTCGGCTCCCGCATCAACCCCTGCGGGTGTCTGACCAACCGGTGCGGACAGCGCACCGCCATGGGAACGAGTGGTCTCGAACGAAATGAGCGCAGCCTTTCAGAGATTGCGGCCGGAGTCTATTGCGACAGGGGGGAACTCCATCGACGAAGCGAGCAGTCCGGCTCCGGTGCAAGTGAAGTTTGGGCGGATCGATGCGGCTCCTGAGGACGTGGAGCGGGCAATTGAGCGCTCGCGGGAGTCGCTGCTGGATCGTCAGCATCCGGAGGGCTTCTGGGTCGGGGAGCTGGAAGGCGACTCGATGCTCGAAGCGGATTACATCTTCATGCATGTGCTGCTGGGGACCGGCGATCCGGGGAAGATGCTGCGGGCGCTGACCGAGATCATGCGCTACCGGAACGAGGATGGCAGCTGGTCGCTGTATCCGGGTGGACCGGGCAACATCAGCCTCTCGGTGAAGTGCTATTTCGCGAACAAGCTGATGGGGGTTTCCGCGGATGAGGCGCACATGGCCCAGACGCGGGAGTGGATTCTGGCGCATGGCGGCGTGACGGAGTGCAATACCTTTACGAAGATTTATCTGTGCGCGCTGGGGCAGTACGAGTACAACTCGGTGCCGGCGATACCGCCGGAGATCGTGCTGTTTCCGAAATGGTTCTGGTTCAATATTTACGAAATTTCTTCGTGGTCGCGGGCGATTCTGGTGCCGTTGTCGATCGCTTATGCGAAGAAGCCGTACAAGCGGATTCCGCCGGAGCACGGAATCAGCGAATTGTTTGTGGGCGGACGCGAGAACGCCGACCTGCGGCTGAAGTGGGACAAAGCCCACAAGGTCAGCTGGCGGAATTTCTTTATCTTCCTTGACCGGGTGGTTCACTGGTTCGAGCGGATTCACATTCGGCCGCTGCGCTCCCTCGCGCTGAAGAAAGCGCAGAAGTGGATGCTGGAGCGCCTCGAGATGTCCGATGGCCTCGGCGCTATTTACCCGGCCATTTTGAACTCAATCATTGCGCTGCGGTGCCTGGGGTATTCACTGGACGATCCGCAGGTGATTCGGGCAATCGATGAGTTTGAGAAGCTCGGCATCGACGAGCCGCAGGGCACGAAGGATTATCCGGAGCCGACGTTCCGGATGCAGCCTTGTATGTCGCCCGTGTGGGACACGGCGCAGGCGATGTACGCGCTGGGCGAAGCGGGGCTGGATCGTAAAGATGCGCGGTTGCTGCGGGCGGCGGACTGGATGCTGTCGAAGGAAGTGCGGCACAAGGGCGACTGGGCGGTGAAGAATCGGGGCGCGGCGCCGGGGGGATGGTACTTCGAGTTCAGCAATGAGTTTTATCCGGATGTCGATGATACAGCACAAGTTTTGCTGGCGCTGAACAAGGTCGATAATCCGCGGGAACGCTATCAATACGATGTTTGCCAGCGCGCGATCGAGTGGGTCTTCTCGATGCAGTGCCGCAACGGCGGGTGGGCGAGCTTCGACAAAGACAACACCAGGTTGATTTTCCAGCAGATCCCGTTTGCGGATCACAACGCGATGCTCGATCCGCCAACGGTGGACATTACGGGGCGGATCCTCGAGATGCTGGCGACGTATGGCTACACGCGCAAGGATCGGCGTGTGGAGAAGGCCATCAAGTTCATCTATGCGGAACAGGAATCCGATGGAAGCTGGTTTGGGCGCTGGGGCGTGAATTATTTGTACGGGACGTTTCTGGTGCTGCGCGGCCTTGAGGCGATGGGCGTGTGGAATCACGAGCCGGAAATTCAGCAGGCGGCGGAGTGGATTCGCATGGTGCAAAACGCCGATGGCGGATGGGGCGAGAGCTGCGAGAGCTATGACGATCCGACGACGCGCGGCGTGGGTGTGAGCACGCCTTCACAGACCGCGTGGGGGGTCCTGGGGCTGTTGGCGGCCGGCGATACGCGAAGCGACTCGGTAGCGAAGGGCATCAAATGGCTGTTGGCGCGGCAGCAGGCCGACGGCTCGTGGGACGAGAGCTTTGGGCAGGGCAAGACGCGGCAGGCGATCTATACGGGAACGGGATTTCCGCGGGTGTTTTATCTGGCGTATCCGCTCTATCGGGATTATTTCGCGCTGCTGGCGCTGACGAATTACAAGCGGGCCATGGCTGTTAGCCGGTAAGTACGAAAAGCAGGTCCCTCCGCTACGCGCGCTGCATGCGCGCTTCGGTCGGGATGACAGATTTTTTGAGATGGAGGAAGGATCTTCAATGGCAGTACCTGTATCGCAGGCGTGGACGGTAGCCACGTACGTGCTGGGGCAGAAGCTGAAGGGGCGGAAGCGCTTTCCACTGGTCACCATGCTGGAGCCGCTGTTCCGGTGCAACCTGGCGTGTGCCGGCTGCGGGAAGATTCAGTATCCGCCGCACATTTTGAAGCAGGAGCTGACGCCGGAGGAGTGTTTTCGCGCGATCGATGAATCGGGCACGCCGATGGTGTCGATTCCGGGCGGCGAGCCGCTGCTGCATCCACAGATCGACAAGATTGTCGAGGGGCTGGTTGCGCGGAAGAAGTATGTTTATTTGTGCACGAACGCGCTGCTTTTGAAAGAAAAGCTTCACCTGTTCAAGCCCAGCAAGTATCTGTCGTTTTCGGTGCACCTCGATGGGCAGCGCGAGCACCATGACTTCTCCGTGTGCCGCGAAGGCGGATACGACATCGCGATGGAAGGGATCAAGGCCGCGGTGGCGGCGGGTTTCCGGGTCACGACGAACACGACGCTGTTCGATGGAGCGGATCCTAATTCGGTGCGCGGACATTTCGACGATCTGATGGACGTGGGCGTCGAGGCGATGATGGTGGCGCCGGGGTACACGTACGAGAAGGCGCCGGATCAGAAACATTTTCTGGGGCGGGCTCGGTCGCGGCGGCTGTTTCGAGCGATTCTGTCGAACCGCAAGAAGAGCTGGAAGTTCAACGCGAATTATCTCTATCTCGAATTCATCATGGGGAAGCGCGACTTCAAGTGCACGCCGTGGGCGATGCCGACGTTCAGCATTTTTGGCTGGCAGAAGCCGTGCTACCTGCTGCAGGACGGCTACGCGGACACCTTCCAGGAGCTGATCGATTCGACGAACTGGGATAACTACGGGACGGAGAGCGGGAATCCGAAATGCGCGAACTGCATGGTCCACTCGGGGTATGAGGGCACGGCGGTGAACTATACGTTTGGGTCGCTGAAGGGGCTGTGGCAGACGGCAAAGGCGATGATGAATCGCTACGAGGACAAGGGCGCGCTGGATTTGCTGCATGAGCCGGTGAAGCCGGTGCACAGCTTTAATCCGCTGGTGCAGATCGAGCAAATCCAAATCGAGACGCACGTCCGCGTCGAAGAGGGAACTCGGGTATGAGCAATCAGCTGATTCCGGCTCAGGCGGGCAAAGACGTAACAGTGTTTGATCCGAACTCCGTCGAAGTGATGGAGGGCCGGCAGCGTGAGCAGCTGGAGGGATGGATTCCTTCGCTGGCGAGCGAGGATGAGATTCGGCAGGCGCTCGAGAAGGCGTTCGATTATCGCGGCGACGTGACGCTGACGCTGAAGGACGGGCGCGTGGTGCACGGGTACGTGTTCGATCGTCGCACCGGCGCGACGCTGCAGGACTCCGCCGTGCGCGTAATGCCGTCCGACGAGCGCACGAAGCTGACGATTCCGTACGCGGAGATTGCGGCGCTGGCGTTCACCGGACGTGACAACGCCGCTGGCAGAACCTTCGAAGCCTGGGTGAAGAAGTACTGGGAGAAGAAGGCGGCGGGGGAGAAGAACATTGCCATCGAGCCGGAGAAGCTTTAGGCAAGCGGCGATGCAGCCACTTGATTCCCGTGCGTGCCCTATGCAGAAGACGCAGTATCATACATAAGAGGTGCGGCCATGCGAACCACAATCGAGCTACCTGACTCCGTCTACCGCAAGGGTGAAAAGGTCGCGCGCACCCAGGGCGTAACGATCGAGGAGTTTATTGCCCGCACCTTCGAGCGCGAACTGAAAGACGAACCCGAGAAGCCCGCGCACCCCAGGAGGGTCATGCTGCCGCTCGTTCCTTCGAAGGAACCAGGCACTCTGGATCTGAGAGATTTCAACTTCGATGATCTACTTGCCTGATGTGAATATCTGGATCGCGCTCACTTCCAACCGGCACGTTCACCATCCAATAGCAACCGAATGGCTTCAGGGCATAGACCAGGACACAATAGCCTTCTGTCGTGTCAGTGAACTCGGCTTTCTCCGGCTCCTGACGAATCCTCATGTAATGGGGAAGGACGTTTTATCTCCGACTCAAGCCTGGCGTGTGTACGACGCATGGCGGATGGACGACCGGGTGGTTTTTCTTCCAGAGCGGGCGGGCTTCAGCGAACAATGGCGGCTGCTGGGGAACGAGATTTCTGGAGGTCCGAATGCGTGGACAGACGCTTATCTCGCTGCCTTTGCGGCACACGCTGGGGTGAACCCCTGGAGTGAGACAGTTCGAGTTTTGACAGTTCGCCGTTAGC
>CAZHTJ010000059.1:0-25672 GCA_964535525.1 uncultured Acidobacterium sp.
ACTGGTGGGATCGGTGATCGTGTCGCACCTGATGGCAGGGCTGCTGTACGGGGTGAGCCCCACGGATCTGCTGACGTTCGCGGGGGTCACATTGGTGCTGACGGCGGTGGCGCTGGCGGCCTGCTACATTCCGGCGCGGCGGGCGATGCGTGTCGATCCGCTGGTGGCGTTGCGGTACGAATGACGGAGGGGCGGCTGCGTGGGGCGGCCGCTCTCCGGCCTGCTATGGCATCCGGCTGCGCGCGCGATCCCATTTTTTTGTCTAAGCTGGAAGAGGTCCAAAACCCCAGGACCCTGGAAAGGAATTTCTCCGCATGAAGCTCGCTATTTTTGCCTCGGCAATTCTTGCTATGGCCGCGCCCTTCGCCATGGCTCAAACCTCTACCTGGAAATCCGACCCGGCACACAGCGAAGTCGACTTCTCGATTAAGCACATGACTGTGTCGAACGTTCACGGCCGCTTTGGCGCCGTCGACGCGACGCTGGTGTGGGACGAGCAGGACCCGACGAAGTCCACCGTCAACGCGACGATCGACGTGACCGGCGTCGACACCGGCGTGCCGAACCGGGACAACGACCTCAAGGGCGCGAAGTTTTTCGATGTGGCCAACAATCCTAAGGCGACCTTTACCAGCACCAGCGTGACGAAGGGTGGTGCAGGGCTACAGGTGAACGGCAATCTCACCATCAAGGGTGTGAGCAAGCCCGTGGTGCTCGACGTGGATGGTCCCACAGGGCCGGTGACGGGGATGAACAAAAAGCTGCACACCGGCTTTTCCGCGACGACGACCGTGCATCGCGAAGATTTCGGGATCGGCGCAGGAATGCCGGTGGCGATGCTGGGCGAGGACGTGAAGATCACCATCGAGCTGGATTTTTCGAAGCAGTAAGGGTAGGGGCGGGGAATTGACTGACTCGCTGGCGGGCACGGCTGCCGATTAACCCGGGCCCGGGCAGCTAAATCTTCATCACCTGCATGTCGTCGGCGATCTCAAGTGCCACCCCGCTAAAGCTGCTGCTGATCTGGCGCGCGCGTGCCAGGGCTTCCTGAACATTGGGCAGGATATTCTGGCGGCCAATTTCCTCGACGAAATCGGCTCCCGCCAGCAGCTCGGCGGGCTGATCGCGCGCGCCGCACAGCAGCAGGGTCCGGCCGGTGCCACGCAGCCTCTCGGCGAAAATCTCCAGCGCATAAAGACCGGTGGCGTCGAGGGCGGTCATATTGCGCAGCCGTAGGATCACGATGGCAGGGAAGCCGTTCAGGTCCTCGGTGGCCTCTTCCAGTTTCTGCGTGGCGCCGAACAGGAACGGACCATGAATGCGGAGGATTGCGACGTCGGGAGGGATTTCCTTGTCCTGGAGGATATGCGCTTGCCCGTCGCGCAAATATTTTTCCGTGACCGGCGCCACAGTCGTGGTTTCGGCGATGCGGTAGATGTAGAGCAGGGCCGCCAGAGCCATGCCCACACCGACCGCCACCGTGAGGTCCGCAATGACGGTGAGGGTGAACGTCACCAGCCAGACCGCGATGTCGGCTCTCGCCAGGCGCAGCACGCCTCCGATTTCGCGCCACTCGCCCATGTTCCAGGCGACGACAAACAGGACGGCGGCAAGCGTGGCGAGCGGAATGAAGCGGGCCAGAGGCGCTGCGATCAGCAGGATCGCCAACAGTGTGAGCGCGTGGACCATGCCGGAAACCGGAGTCAACGCCCCGGAGCGGATGTTCGTCGCGGTGCGCGCGATCGCGCCGGTTGCCGGAATTCCGCCGAAGAGAGGCGAGGCGATATTGGCGACGCCCTGCGCTACCAGTTCGACGTTGGAGTTGTGTCGGTCGCCGGCCATGCTGTCGGCCACGACGGCAGAGAGCAGGCTTTCAATCGCGCCGAGCAGCGCTACGGTAAACGCCGAGGGCAACAGCGGCAGGATGTGCTCGGCGTGCAGGTGTGGCATCGTGAGTGGCGGAAACCCCTGAGGAATGCCGCCAAAGCGTGAGCCGATGGTGTCGACGTGCAGATGGAGCAGCGCCGCAACCGCCGTGCAGCCTAACACCGCGAGAATCGAGCCGGGGATACGGCGGTTCACGCGCGGCCAGAGCAGGATGATCGCGAGCGTCGCGCAGGCAAGCGCCACCGTCTGCCACTGCAGCGTCAACACATTTTCCGCCAGCATCTTCATGCGCGGCAAAAAGCTGCTCGGGACGGCTCCGGTTCTCAGGCCGAGGAAATCCCTGATCTGTGTGGAGGCGATCAGCAGCGCGATCCCGTTCGTGAAGCCGATGATCACCGGCCGCGGAATGAACTTGACCGCCGACCCAAGGCCCGTGAGGCCCATGATGACCAGCATCGCGCCCGCCATAAGCGTGACCAGCGAGAGCCCCGCGATACCGAAGCGAGCCACGATTCCGGCAACAATAACGACGAAGGCGCCGGTCGGTCCGCCGATCTGGACACGCGAGCCGCCCAGTGCGGAGATGAGGAATCCGGCAACGACGGCGGTGTAGAGCCCCGCCTGGGGCGTAACGCCGGAAGCGATGCCGAACGCCATGGCCAGGGGCAGAGCCACCAGGCCTACGGTCAGTCCCGAGGCGAGGTCATGCGTGAAGCGCCGGACCGAATAGGAGCGCAGGGAAGTGACGGAGCGGGGGAGCCATTGTTCCGGGAATGCCACTAATCCGGCTCCTCCGCCTTTTCCAGTTCCTCCAGCATCGCCATCGATTCGCCGACCTGCTTCTGAAAATAACGGCGCATCAGGTCGAGCATTTTCCAAAGGAGAGGATCGCGCACCGAATAGAAAACCTGATTGCCGGCTTTGCGCGCAGTCACCATCTGCCGGGCGCGCAGCACGGCGAGATGCTGCGAAAGGTTGGCCTGTTCCAGACCGAGGCGATCGGAAAATGTGCCGGCGGTAAGTTCGCCCTCGCGCAACAGGTCAAGAATCGCAATGCGGGTGGGGTGGCCGAGAGCCTGAAAAATCTCGGCCTTGAACTGACGCAAAGAGTCGGGCATCTCCCCCCAGCATATTCGAGAATTCGCATATTCTTAAATGCTGCAAAAGTTGTATACGTGCCGTCCTCGCGTCGCGCCGGCCATGCCACGAATTCGTAGAGCCGCATTGCTCAGACACTGGGCGTCGAGATGGCTAGAGTGAAGGCAGTCAGGTGTTCACTCATGAAAAGGATTCTGCTCGGGCTTGCCCTCGTATTCTGCTTTGCCGCACCTTTTGCGTTTCCGGCGCAGACCACCGTGGTGGTCGTTCGTCACCACCACCACCATCATCACCATCATCATCACAACCCCGATCGCCAGCAGTAAGCGGTTCGGATCTGAATAAACGAAGGCTCATTCGCCTTTATCCAGTTGGGAAAGTAAGTTCACAGTGAACCAGGGGCGAGGCGCCCTGGAAAGGCGAGGGTACACATGGTAACTATTCTGATTATTGTTCTGGTGCTGTTTTTGCTCGGCGGCGGAGGCTGGGGATACTCTCGCTGGCGCCGCAATTAGAAACGGGAGATCCCACGCTGTGCGCGTGGTATCGAGAACCACCGCATCCCCTTCAGGTCGGCTGGACTTCGCCAGCCAGCCTGAAACTATCTCACCTTAGCCTCCCAGGAAAGCCGTATCCCCCATGCCTTCAAATGCGATCCTGCGGGAAGCCCGTCAACTCCACCAGGTGAGTGAGCGTCTTGACTCGCTGGCCGAGGAAGATAACCTGTTTTCCGAAGCGCTCATTACCATCTCCGGAAATATTCGGCAGACGGCCACGTTGCTGGAAGTGCTGGTTGTGACGCGGATGGGGTTCCCAGGGCCGGCTCCGGCAGACGCGTAAATCGATGCGGGCGGTCCCGAGCGCTTGGGCGCGCGGCGGCTTCTCAGTCGATGCGCCGATTATATGAGCGACTTTCACTCACTTTTTGCCATTCGCCCCCTTGACATCCACAGCGCAAGCCAGCTATCTTAGCAGTCATAGGGCGAAAGTGCTAAACGACGGCTCGAGCGCCGGAAACTCAGCGCAGCGCCGTTCCGGACCCGCAGAAGCACCGAGTCCGGCAGTCGCCCCAACCCAAAGATAAGGAAGGCCTCAAAAGTTCGTACCGGTCCGCAGCAGGCTTGCTGCGGGAAACACCACGCGGCGACCGCGTTTCGACGCGCGCCCGAGAAACTCCGAAGGAGAAGCAACGCAATGGCTACTGCAACAGCAACAGCAACGCAGACGTTTACTCCGCTCCACGATCGCCTCCTTGTCCGCCGTATCGAGGATAACGAGACCGTGCGCGGCGGCATCATCATTCCCGATTCCGCGAAGGAAAAGCCCCAGGAGGGCGAAGTCATCTCCGTGGGCAAAGGCAAGTCGAACGACGAGGGCAAGGTTTTCCCGCTCGATGTGAAGAAGGGCGACCGCATCCTCTTCGGCAAGTACTCCGGCACTGAGATCCGCATCGATGGCGAAGAGTTCCTCATCATGCGCGAAGAAGAAGTTCTGGGCATTCTCAAGAAGTAGGATTTGCCATCCAGGCAGCCGCGCCTTCCGGCGCATAGAAATTCAGTCAGGGCCGACGGCTCTGCAACGTACTTAAGGAGATTAGAGCAAATGGCAAAGCAAATTCTGCACGGAGAAGATTCCCGCCAGGCGATTCTGCGCGGCGTGAATATTCTGGCGGATGCGGTCAAGGTGACGCTCGGTCCGAAGGGCCGCAACGTCGTGATCGAGAAGAAATTCGGCGCGCCGACCATCACCAAGGACGGCGTGACGGTAGCCAAGGAAATCGAGCTGAAGGACGCGCTCGAGAACATGGGTGCGCAGATGGTCCGCGAAGTGGCGTCGAAGACCAGCGATGTGGCTGGCGACGGAACCACCACCGCGACCGTGCTGGCGCAGGCCATCTATCGCGAAGGCGTCAAGACTGTCGCCGCCGGTGCGAACCCGATGGCGCTGAAGCGCGGCATCGAGAAGGCTGTAGAGGCGGTTGTTGGCAAGCGCGCCGAGGACGGCACCGTGACCGGTGGTGCGCTGGCGAAGTTTTCCAAACCAGTCACCGGCGACATGATCGCGCAGGTCGGCACCATCTCGGCCAATACCGACCACACCATCGGCAACATCATTGCCGAGGCCATGAAGAAGGTCGGCAAGGACGGCGTCATCACGGTTGAAGAATCGAAGACTCTCGAAACGCAGCTCGAAGTCGTGGAAGGCATGCAGTTCGACCGCGGCTATCTGAGCCCGTACTTCGTCACCGATCCGGACCGCATGGAAGCGGTGCTCGAAGAGCCTTACATCCTGATCTACGAAAAGAAGATCAGCTCGATGAAGGATCTTCTCCCGCTGCTCGAGCAGGTTGCCCGCAATGGCAAGCCGCTCGTGATCGTGGCTGAGGATGTGGACGGCGAAGCGCTGGCGACCCTGGTCGTCAACAAGCTGCGCGGCACGCTCAACGTCGCGGCCGTGAAGGCTCCTGGCTTCGGCGATCGTCGCAAGGCGATGCTGGGCGACATTGCGATCCTGACCGGCGGCAAGGCCATCACCGAAGACCTGGGCATCAAGCTTGAGAACATCAAGCTGGAAGACCTGGGCAAGGCGAAGCGCGTCACCATCGACAAGGACAACACCACCATCGTCGAAGGCCGCGGTGAGCACAAAGCCATCGAAGGCCGCGTGAAGGAAATTCGCAGCCAGATCGACAAGACCACCTCCGACTACGACCGTGAGAAGCTACAGGAGCGGCTCGCAAAGCTGGTCGGCGGCGTCGCGGTCATCAAGGTGGGCGCGGCAACCGAGACCGAGATGAAGGAGAAGAAGGCTCGCGTCGAGGATGCCATGCACGCTACCCGCGCAGCGGTCGAGGAAGGCATTGTCCCCGGCGGCGGCGTGGCGCTGGTTCGCTGCGAGAAGGACGTTCTGGATCTGATCGGCACGCTGCACGGTGACGAGAAGATCGGCGCCCAGATTGTTCGCCGCGCGCTCGAAGAGCCGCTGCGCCAGATCGTCGGCAATGCCGGCGAGGAAGGCGCGGTAGTGGTGGGCAAGATCCTCGAGAACAAGGATCCCAACTACGGCTACAACGCGCAGACCGATAAGTATGAGGACCTGGTCAAAGCGGGCGTGATCGATCCGACCAAAGTGACCCGCACGGCGTTGCAGAACGCCGCGTCGATCGCCGGCCTGATGCTGACTACCGAAGCCATGGTTTCCGAAATTCCGGAACCCAAGTCCGCGGCTCCCGCGGGCGGCGGCCACGGCGGCGGCATGGGCGACATGTACTAAGCTGGCCGCTCAGGCGGACGCGCCTTGCGGCGCACAAGAAATGGGCTTCGTCGAGAGACGAAGCCCGTTCTGTTTTGCAGGGCAGATGTATCCTTTATGCAGGACGCAGCTTCGGAGACCCACATGCAGGACATTCCTTACACCATCCACACGTTCAGAGAAGGCAAGTCCTACGTTGCCTACGTCCCCGAACTGGACGTCTCCAGCTATGGGGCGACGAATGAGGAAGCGCGCCGCAATATCCGCGATGCTGTCCAGGGCTTCCTTGATACCAGCGCTGCAATGCACACCCTCGATGAGATTCTCGAAGAGGCAGGCTATCAGCGCAAGGGCGACTCCTGGGAGGCGCCTGAGTTTGTCGCGCTTGATCGGGAGAAGGCGAGCGTAGGGTAATGCCCTCGCTGCGCCCTGTCCACTACACCGCTCTGGTCAGGGTGTTCGAGCAAGACGGATTCAGATTCCACCGCCAGCGCGCGACCACCTTATCTTTATCAAGCCGGGGGCAAAACGTCCGCTGGTTATTCCTGCGTATCACGAGATTCCGGTTTTCATTATCAAGAATCTTCTTCGCACGGCAGAGATGAGCCGGGAACGATATTTCGAATTGCTTTCTGCATAATGAGGCGTTTTGCGTACTACGGTCCGGCTTGACGACGATATTCACGAACTGGCTACGGCGTACGCTCGCGGTCGCGGGGTGACACTCGGTACTGCGATCTGCGAGTTGGTTCGCAAGGGCTTGTCTCCCGTCGACGAGTCTTACGGCATCAAGATCGGGGCACACGGACTGGCGGTGTTCCGTTCGCGAGGCAGAATGCTGACTTCGGAGATGGTAAAAGCTGCCCAGGAAGACGACGACGAGTAAACCGCCCGCGTCGCGACTCCCGCTAAGATGGTTCTTCGTCTCCAGGAGCCATCATGCCCCTCCGCCTTTCCTCGCTTTGTGTTTCCGCCGTTGTCGCGCTCACCTTTGCCGCTGCAGCCCAGGCGCCGGCGCCCTCGTATCCGCCAACGCACTGGCCCATCCATGACGGCACCTACGTCATCCACGATTTCAAGTTCGACACCGGTCAGACTCTGCCCGAGCTGAAGCTCCACTACCTCACGCTGGGAACACCGCATCACGGCCGCGACGGCCACATCGCGAACGCGGTCCTGCTGCTGCACGGCACCGGCGGCAACGCGCACTCGCTGCTGAACCCGGTTTTTTCCGATGTGCTCTTCGGGCCGGGGCAGCCGCTCGACATCACGAAGTACTTCATCATCCTGCCGGACGACATCGGGCATGGCGAATCGAGCAAGCCCTCCGACGGCCTGCACATGAAGTTTCCGCACTACGACTACGACGACATGGTGCGCTCGCAGCACGAGATGCTGGTCGACGGGCTCCGCGTCGATCACCTCCGCCTCACTCTGGGCACCTCGATGGGCTGCATGCAGAGCTTCGTTTGGGGCGAGACTTATCCGGACTTTTCTGACGCGCTGGCGCCCTTCGCCTGCCTGCCCGTCGAGCTGGCCGGCCGCAACCGCGCCTGGCGCTACATGGCGATGCAGATGATCCGCAAGGATCCGGCCTGGAACTACGGCGACTACACCAGCGAGCCGGTGGAAGGCCTGCGCGGGGCGAACGATCTGATTCTCATCGCCGGTTCGGCGCCGCTGCAGTGGCAGAAAAACTACCCCACGCGCAGTGAGGCGGAGGCCTTTGTCGACAAGTCCCTCGATACCGCGATTGCACACTCCGACGCCAACGACTTTCTCTACTACGTCGACGCCTCGCGTAACTACAACCCGGAGCCGAAACTCGCAACCATCACCGCCCCGGTGCTCTGGATCAACTCGGCCGATGACTTCATCAATCCGCCGGAGCTGGGGATCGCGCAGCGGCTGGTTACGCGGATGCCACGCGCGAAATTCATCCTCATTCCGATCTCCGACGCCACGCGCGGCCACGGCACCCACACCGTGGCTTCGGTCTGGGAGGACGACTTGATCCAGTTCCTCGAAGAGACGGAGAAGAAGTAGCCGCATTGTTGTATCGTCACGTTAATCCCCACGGAGAACCAGCCACCATGATTCAGTCTGCCTGTCGATTTGTAACCGCCGCGGTCCTGATTCTCACAGCTTCCGCGGCTTTGGCCTCCGCGCCTGCTTTGAAGGACCCGCGCCTCGCCGGCTCCTCGTCGTTCCAGCGCGGCGGATGGACCTACGTTCACCTTGAAGGCACACCGGAGCAGATTGGTTTTCAGCACGGCTACCTGCTTGGCCCCGAAATCGCCGACGCCCTGCACGTCTACAAAGTGGAAGACGAGCACATGTCAAAACGCGACTGGAAGTTTTTCCGCGACGCCTCGCAAAAGATGTTCTGGCCGCACATTGACGCCGAATACCAGACCGAGCTGAAGGGCATCGCGGAAGGCGCACAGGCCCGCGGCATCAAGCTTGACGTGTGGGACATCGTCGCCCTCAACGGCACCATGGAACTCGCCGAGTACTACGTTCCGTGGCTCGACAAACAGCAGCACGCGCTCAACGCGCCCAGCATTCACGCGCCCGGCAATTGCAGCGCGTTTATCGCCACCGGCAGCTACACCAAAGACGGCAAGATCGTCATCGCGCATAACAACTGGTCCTCCTACGCGGAGGGCTCGCGCTGGACCATCATGTTCGACATCCAGCCCACGCACGGCTACCGCATCCTGCAGGACGGCGTGCCCGGTATGATCACCAGCAACGACGACTTCGGCCTGAACGAAGCCGGCATCATGATCACAGAGACGACCATCAGCCGGTTCGAGGGCTGGAATTCCGACGGAATTCCGGAATTCGTGCGCTCGCGCAAGGCGCTGCAGTACGCCAACTCGATCGATGACTACGCCAGGACAATGATCGAAGGCGACAACGGCGGCTATGCCAACGACTGGCTGGTGGGCGACCGCAAGACCGGCGAGATTGCCTACCTCGAACTCGGCCTCAAGCACACGCCCATGTGGCGCTCGACCGACGGCTACTTCGTCAGCTCCAACTTCCCGCGCGACGCTTCACTCATTAAGGATGAGACCGACGGCTGGGACGCGAACGATCTCTCCGCCTCCGCCAACGCGCGTCACGCGCGCTGGGAAGAGGAGATGAAGGCCAACAAGGGGCAGATCGATGTGGAGATGGCGGAGAAATTCCTCGCCGATCACGAGGACGTCTTCTCGCACCAGCAGGGCGCCGATCAGCGTACGCTGTGCGGCCACGTCGACGCGGCGAAGGAGGGCGTGCCGCAGTGGGACATGGGTCCGTACAATCCCTTCGGTGCGGTGCAGGGCAAGGTCACCAGCAGCGATCTGGCCGCGAAGATGACGATGATCGCGCACGCCGGCCATCCGTGCGGCGAAGATTTCCTCGCGAAGCCCTTTCTGGCCGCGCATCCCGAGTACGCATGGCAGGCGCCGATCCTGCGCGACATGAAGTCCGGCCCGTGGACGCAGTTTTCGTCGGGCGAGGTGGGCGGCCGTTAGTGAACCACAAGGGAGGGCAGCAAACCGGTACCCGTCTTATGGGTTACTGCGAGGTCCATCCCGTGTCGCCCGCCGATTCCCTTGGTAAGGCACTGGAGGGCTATTGTCTAGTGGTGCACTCATAGTGCAAATTACTAATTGCCGCGCACAGAGCCGGATGCACGCAAAAGAGCGGCTGGCGAGCACTTTGTTGACGAAGTTGAATTGCCTTAGGCGGGCAACGGCGTAAGGTATCTGTTGCTGCCTCTCTCAATCTGCATTTCGCACACAAGTGTCTGCACACCAGTATCCCGTGTTCTCTTTCCAGTGGGGATTGGAGTGAAAGACCAATCGACCAGGAGTGGAGACTGTCCCTTGCGCACTGGATTCAGGGCCCTTGCCTTACTGCTTGTTCTTGCCGCCGGCTGTTCGGTGGCGCCCGTCGCAACCAATCTTTCCGGAAACGGATCGCAGCCAAATCCTCCGAATCCCGCTGCCGTAGCCTTGAAAGGCCAAGTCCACGGCGGACAGCAGCCGGTCTCCGGCGCGAGCGTGTATATGTTTGCCGTCACCGCCTCCACCAGCGGGCCCGGACAGTTGTCGACGTCTCTGCTGAATAACACCGCCGATACACAGGCCGGCACGTACGGGTATTACGTGACCACCAATGCGACCGGCGGCTTCACGATCAAAGTCGGCGACTACGCCTGCACCAGCGGGCAGCAGGTTTATCTGTACTCTGTGGGCGGCAACGCTAGCTTTGGGGCGAACTCGGCCGCCGGGCTGCTGGCGGTGCTCGGTCAGTGCGGAGCAACGAACAACTTCTCTAACCTGCCCCCAAACATTGAGATGAATGAGGTGACGACGGTCGCGACGGCGTATGCTCTGGCCGGTTTCGCGACGGATGCGGCCCACATCTCGGGGTTGAGCGCAACAGGAGCAACAACGGGTATGGCCAACGCGGCATTGACTGCGGGCAACCTGGCCTACCTGGGCTCGGGCCAGGCCCTGACCACGACGCCGGCCGGCAATGGCACTGTGCCGCAAAGCGAGATCAATACTCTGGCCGACATTCTCGGCGGCTGCATCAACTCCAGCGGACCCACATCGGGCAGCTGCGCCACCCTCTTCGCCAATGCGACGAACAACGGTACCAACACGGGCACGCAGCCGAGCGACACGGCCACGGCGGCCATCAACATCGCGCACAATCCGGGCGCCAACGTGGGCAATCTCTTCGGCCTGGCCTCACCGAGCGCGCCCTTTCAGCCAACGCTGCAAAATGCCCCCAGCGACTGGACCATGGCCGTCAGATATACCGGCGGGGGAATGACGGGCCCTGACACGGTGGCCATCGACGCCGCCGGCGATGTCTGGACGGCGAATGACATCAACAGCATCAGCGAATTCAGCCCACTGGGGGCCGCGTTATCCGGAACAGGCTACACCGGCGGAGGGCTGAACAGTCCTTACGCCATCGCCATCGACGCTACCGGCGACGTGTGGGTAACGAACGACAACAACACGCTGAGCGAATTCAATTCGTCCGGTGGTGTGATTTCGACGACCGCCTATTCCAACGGTGGGCTTTCCGGGCCGGACGGCATCGCCATCGACGCTGCCGGCGACGCCTGGGTCTCCAACGCGACCAACAACAGCCTGAGCGAATTCAATCCGTCGGGCACGGCATTATCCGGGAGCGGATACACCGGGGGTGGACTGAATGCGCCGCAGAGCGTGGCCATCGACTCCTCAGGCCATCTCTGGATTCCGAACAGCGGCAACAACAGCCTCAGCGAATTCAGCACCTCGGGCACGCCGGTCTCCCAGACCGGATACACCGGTGGCGGGCTGAACTTCCCGGTCGACGTTGCGGTCGATCCTTCGGGCAATATCTGGGTGGCGAATCAAAACGGCAACAGCCTCAGCGAATTCAATTCATCGGGCGCACCCGTCTCCCAGACCGGATATACCGGCGGCGGACTGGACGTTCCTTCTCATATTGCTATTGACGGGTCCGGCAATATTTGGGCGATCAACGGCGGCAACAGTTCCCTCAGCGAGTTCAACTCCTCGGGCAACGCGGTTTCGGCGAATGGCTATCAGGGAGGCTTGAGCCAGCCGCAGGACCTGGCCGTGGACCAGTCCGGTAATGTCTGGATTCCCAACACAAATGGGCCCAACAATTTTCTAACGGAATTTGTGGGAGTGGCGTCGCCAACGGCTGCCCCTCCCGCGGCGGGATTGAGTTCCACGCCCCTTGCCATCTCCACCACCTCGCTGCCCAGCGGCCAGGAGGGCGTTGCCTACAGCACGACCCTGACGGCCACCGGCGGCACCACCCCTTACACCTGGTCGCTCACCAGCGGCGCGCTTCCCGCCGGGCTATCGCTCAACGCCTCGACCGGCGTCATCAGCGGCACGCCTGAGGCAACAGCCAGCGCCACTCCGCTTACCTTCAAGGTGACGGATTCCGGATACCCGACGCCGCAGCACCAGTCGGTCAACCTGACCCTGACCATCACTGCGAGTTCGGGCATAACGGTTTCCGTTTCGCCCCGCAACGCCGGAATCACTGTCAATCAAACCCTGTCGCTGACCGCAACCACAAATGACTCCCACGGGGTCGACTGGTCGGCCAGCGGAACGGGCTGCACCGGCACCGGCTGCGGCACCTTCTCCGCGGAGAACACCGCCACGGGAGTAGCCGTGGTCTATACGCCTCCAGCCACGCCGGGCGCGTACACCCTTACCGCGACCAGCGCATCGGAGACATCGGTGCTGGCGTCTGTGCCTGTGGGTGTGACGAATCTCGCCGGGGTCTACACCTATCACAACGACAACAATCGCGACGGAGCCAACACGCAGGAATACGCGCTGACGACCTCAAACGTCACGTCGGGCAAGTTCGGAAAGCTGTACGCCTGCGCGACGGATTCGCCGATCTATACCCAGCCGCTGTGGGTGGCGAACCTGACCGTCAGCTCCGCCAAACACAACGTCGTCTTTGTGGCCACCACCAATGACAGCTTGTACGCCTTCGACGCGGATAATCCAGGCAGCCCCTGCGCTCCCTTGTGGCATGCGAATTTGCTGGATACGGCGCACGGCGGCACGTCCGGTGAAGCTCCGGTGCCCGCGGGGACCAGCGGGGCGCTGGTCGGCCAGAGCCCGCCGGCGGGCGACATCGAGCCGACGGTCGGCGTGATCGGGACGCCGGTGATCGATTCGTCCACCAACACGCTGTATGTGGTTTCGAAGTCCTACGTCACGACCGGGCCCACGTTCTTCCAGAGGCTGCACGCCATCGACATCACGACCGGCAACGAGAAGTTCTCAGGCCCGGCCAACATCACCAGCTCCATTACCTTCCCCTGCCAGGGCACGAGTTGTGCGACCCCGGCCTTCAGTCCGCGATACGAGAATCAGCGCTGCGGTCTGGCTCTTGGAAACGACGGCGCCAACAACATCGTCTACGTCACGTGGGCCTCGCATGAAGACTCCACGCCCTACTACGGCTGGGTGGTCGGGTTCAACGCCACCACACTGGCGCCGGAGTACGTCTTCAACGACGTCCCCGACCACAATGTCAGCACCTACGGCGCAGGTATCTGGATGAGCGGAGCCGCGCCGGCGATCGATTCATCGGGGTATGTCTACCTCATCACCGGCAACGGGCTGTTCGATGCCACCAGCTCCTCGGCGCCGCATGACGACTACGGCGACTCGCTGCTGAAACTCACTCCAGGCCTTACCGTCAGCCAGTACTTCACTCCGAGCGACCAGTCCACCGACAACAGCGGCGACAATGATTTCGGATCGGGCGGGGCAACCGTTCTGGTCGATCTGCCCGTCAATGGCGGCAATCCCACCCACCTGATCATGGGTGGCGGCAAGAATTCGTCGGGCTCGGGGAACTTCTACGTCCTCAACCGGGACTCGCTCGGCGGCTCCGGCGACAGCAACGCATGGCAGCAGCTCTCTCAGTCCGACAGCATCTTTGCCATCGGCGCCTTCTGGAACTACAAATACTACCTCGGCATACAGTACCAGTCGGTGACGGCATGGACGCTGAGTCCTTCCACGGCAAAACTGACGGCGGTCGCGACCGGCACGACCAACACCTTCGCGTTTCCGGGCACCTCGCCTTCGATTTCCGCGTCGGGGATGACCAACGGCATCCTCTGGGCGCAGGACAACAGCGCCTATTGCACCACCGGTACGACGAACGGGTGTAAGGCTGCCGTTCTGTACGCCTACGACGCCACCAACCTCGCTACGGAGTTGTGGGCCAGCTCGACGGGTACAGGCCTGGGCGGAATCTCGAACGCCGCCGGCCACGCGATGAAGTTCACGGTCCCCACCATAGCGAATGGAAAGGTGTACGTGAGCACCCGTGGCACCGGCACCGCGACCGACAAGACCGTGGGCGAGCTGGAGATCTACGGGCTGCTGCCCTGATCCGAACCCTCCGGGAGGCCCCGTCCTCACCGAAATTTCTGCTGCGAACAACCATCGTCGGCATGATTACATCCGCATAGATGCGCGGTCCCGGCCGGAGCGCACCACCCTGCGCTCCGGCCAGGCAAACCGTTTCCCCTGAGTTCCCCAAGCTCAGGCAATTCACCCGTCGATGGAGACCTCCATGATGCGTCCGCTCCGGAGGCTGTTCGCAAGTTCCGCAGTTCTCCTCATCGGCAGTTCGATCCTCGTCGGCTGCTCGATGGCGCCCATCGCAAATCAACCCTCGACGAGCCCGGTATCGGGTCCGGCTGCTCTGACCAGCACCCCCTTTCACGGCGTCGTGCATGGCGGGCAGAGCCCCATCGTGGGCGCGCAGATCTACATGCTCTCTGTAACGGTCAGGACGGCCAGCCCTTATTATGGCCAGCAATCGACGTCGCTGATGAACGACAAGCCCCCTGACACCAGCAACGCCGATGGCGTCAACCGCTGGTACTACGTGACAACCAACGCGACGGGCGGGTTCACCATTGCGTCCGGCGACTACTCCTGCAACAGCGGCGATGAGGTCTATCTCTACTCGCTGGGCGGCAATGCCGGATCGGGTTCGAATGCGGGCGCGGGCCTGATGGCCGTGCTCGGTACCTGCGGGTCGGCCAACAGCATTGCGGGTTTGCCCGCCACGATCCAGATGAACGAAGTGACGACGGTCGCCGCCGCGTACGCTCTGGCAGGCTTCGCGACCGATGCGACTCATATTTCCAGGTCGAATACCTCCCTGGCCGCAACCGGAATGAAGAATGCGGCGCTGAACACAGCCAATCTGACCGATCTGGGTACGGGCCTCGCGCTCGCAACCACTCCCTCTGGAACAGGAACCGTGCCTCAGGACCAGATTTACACGCTGGCCGACATTCTGGCTGCCTGCATCAACAGCGTCGATCCGAGCACGATTGGCTGCACCACGCTGTTCCAAACCGCCACCAGCAATGGCACCACCAGCGGCACCCAGCCCGGGGACACGGCAAGCGCCGCGATCAATATCGCCCACAACCCGGGCAGCAACGTCGCAACGCTGTTTGCGCTGGCGACACCGACGGCGCCCTTTCAGCCAGACGATTCGGAGCCGCCAAACGACTGGACCATCGGCATCGGCTATTCCGGCGGATCGCTCAGCAACCCCACCGGTCTCGCCATCGACGCTTCCGGCAACGCCTGGGTCATAGACACACCGGGGAACGGCCAGAATAGTGTCTCGGTGGTCGGGCCGCAGGGATCGTTCCTCGCCTTTGAAACATCTGGCTCCTGTGGCAATGTTTTCCTGCATCCCAGCGCCATCGCTCTGAGCCCGAGCACTGTCTCGCCGGCAACCGCGTGGGTGGCCGATAACTACAAGCAGACGGTGACCGCCTTCGACGGCAACTGCGCCGCCGTCGATCCGCCCGCCGGGGATTACTGTACGGCCGGGACCTTGCCCTACTGCAATCCAACGGCGGTCGCGGCGGGCAGCGATCTCCGGATCGTCGATGACGGCAAGCCAGGCGTTTACGGTTTCACGACGAGCAGCTCGTATGTCTTCCTGACGACGACTGGATTCGGTTCGCCGTGGGCCGCGGCAATTGACGGCACGGGACAAACCTGGATCACAGACGTTGGAAATTCCGGCCTTATGCCGCCGGTCCCGGCGACTCTTTTTGTCTTATCGAGCGATGGTTCGACGCTCACGGCTGCCGACAACACCGCGCCTTTCACAGATAACGGTGACTCCATGGCCCTCGGCCTGAACACCAGCGTGTGGGTCACAGACCTCCAGGGTGATTCCCTGTACCTGTTTACCACCAGTGGGACCACGGCTACCCTTGCCGATACCATCGCCTCTCCCAGTGGCGGATTGTACAACCCGGTGTCGGTTGCCGTGGACGGCGCGGGCAACGCCTGGGTGGCGAATAGTGGCGGATCCAATGTCAGCGAGTTCAGTTCTTCGGGTACGGCCATCTCCCCGGACGGGATTTCGATGGTGAGCAACGGGGGCTATACCGGGGCCGGCCAGCTGACCGTTGGCAGCACCCCGACCGGCGTCGCGATCGATCCCTCCGGGGACGTATGGGTGACGACCCAAAGCGGCGGGGATCCGTTGATTGAAATCATCGGCGCTGCAGCTCCGACGGTGACTCCGCTGGCGGACGCCTCGGTCGGAAACAAAATCGCCACGCGGCCGTAGAAGGGCAGGGAAGCGAGTGCGCCCCGTTGGGCAGGCGCGGTTCGCTGTTCTTTCCGCTACTGGAATCTGCGGCTCAGTTCGCCGAAGTCGACGCCGGCAACGAAGCGCTGACCCTCCGCCATCAGTTCCTGGTACACCGCCGCCTGATCGCCTTCAGTGTGGGCCCGGTCGATCCTGAAGAACATCGGGATAGCCCGGTGGCCCGGGCTTTCAAAGTCGGGCGGATTCAGCAGGAAGTGCATATCGAAATTCGGCGGAGGCTCGGACGGGATACAACCCGCCGGCGTGCAAAACGCATTCGCGCCAATGCTGTCGGTCGTCCCGTCGGTGTAAAAAGCAGTATCGAACTGGGCCGGCCGTCCCCCCGCCGTCAGGAAGGTCTTTTCCCCGCGCATGAGCGGATCCTCGCCGTGAACCAGCCAGCTTGCGTGCGCATTGTGATCGCCCGAGGGCAGCCAGACTCCCAGCGTCGCCTTGTCGGCAGACCCATCGTCGTAGGCGCCGATTTCCATCGAGATACGGTCGCCGAAGACTTCCTGTGAGGTATGATCCAATGCGTAGCCGCCGGTCTGTTGCGGGAGCCGCGCGTCCAGTTCCGCCGTCGTGATGTTGCCGTCGCGCACCTGTGCGGCAAAGCTCTTGCGATAGCTGCGAATCGCATGCACGCCCGGCACAGCGAAGAGCAGAGCCACGACAGAGAATGCCGCGGCATGCCAGTAGAAAGCCCGCTTCTCGCGTGGCCTCGCGTCGGATGCCGCGGTGGGAATGCTGTTGGCCTCTCCCCGCTCCGCGCTCTTCCTCGACACCACCCACAGGAACAGCAGCGTCGCAATCAGAAACAGCGTGCCGCCGATCATGTAGTCGGCCCATTTGGCGACATTTTCGAGCCGTGGATGGCCAACCGCGATGCGGTAGTAGAGCACCAGAGCGCACAGCCGGATGAGGTTGAAAAGATAACCCAGCAGCACGCCGCCGCAAACATAGGCGATCCATCGCCGAAAAGTAACCTTCTTGAGGTAACCAGTGATCAGAGCTAGATAACCAAGGGTGACCGCGCCCCGGATGCCATCGCACCCCGGCGCGATGAACATGCCGAAGTCCGGGGTGAACATCAACCGGAGCAGCTCCTTGCTGGTCGGCGGAAACCCGATCAGCAACGCAAAGGAGCGCGCGATGTGGGCCGAGATGTTCTGCAAAGGGAGATCGCCATAAAGCAGCATGAAACTCGGCACCGGTTGCGCGCACAGCAGCAGCGCCAGCGGGAACCATGCTCGCCGCCAGACGTTCGCCCCTCCAAACAGGAGCACGATTCCGCTGCCGAGCAAATAGAGCGCGAGCTTCGGAGCCAGGAAGCTTAAGGTCAGCGGGCCCACGATGACGGACCACGCCAGCATGTGCCGGAACGCGCTCATGGCGAGGCCCAGAGCCGCCAGCAGCAATCCCCACCAGCTCCCCCGCAGCTCCCACCCGGTTTGCCGCCAAACCCGCAGCGTCAGGACCACGCTGGCCGGTACGATCAGCATCCCGATGGAGCGCAGCGGATCGTCGGTCCATACCTCCCACAGCTTCAGGAGGTCCGCGGACAGCCCAACGGTGGCCAGCCCGGCGAGAATTGCGACCCAAATCCAGGCCGCCCGGACCTCGATATCCGGCCATGCCTTGCCTTCGGAAGGGGAAGCCGAGGAGTCCCGCGAGGCGGCAGGAACCGATTGCAAAACGCCGATTTTCATACTTTGTTTTCGGGGACCTGGCAGTTCCATTTTATCGGTTGGGCGCGGCGCCGACAATGGCGATTTCGGGTGTTACTGCGGTGCTGTCCCGTTCTCAGGCGCAGCTGGAAAATGCTCCAAAAACGCGAAAAATTCCGTTGCTGCGCCAGCCCAGCGGCGCTATGATGATGATCCCCACCGGGACGATTTTTGGAATGCGATTTGGTTTGCCTCTCTCAAGAGCGACGGGCGTGCTGGACCGCAATTGACAAGGATTTGCCCTCGGGGTGTTTTGGAGGACCGCCTTGATGAAGTTCAGAGCCATCGTTCCCGTCGCTCTGCTGCTCGCTGTAACCGCTGTCCGGCTTCATGCCCAGATCACCGGGTGCGATGACTCGCCGGAAAACCCAACCCTCGTCCTGGGCCTGATTGTGGGCGCTGCCGGCTTCGGCTACTCCCGGGTCCGCAGATACATCCAGGTTCGCAAGCGCGCCAGGGACGAATAGTCCGGATCGTTCATCGTGAAACGGATGGAACCGAGTCCAGGCTCCGGAGCCCAGCTTCGGAGCCTCTCAGCCCCCTGGTTTCCTGCATAGTTTCCTGCATCCCGCGCTTGTACGGCGAACAGAGCCGTGAATGGAGACAGCCCAATGCGTTTCGCCTGGACGCTCCTGGCTGGTTTGGCGCTCCTCGTCACCGGTTGCTCGGTGGCGACGGTCGCAACCGAGCCGCCACCCAATCCCAATCCCAATCCGGGGAACACCGTTCCGTTCTCAGGAACCGTCCATGGTGGACAGTCCCCCATCAGTGGCGCGAAGGTCTATCTCCTGGCCATAGCCCAGTCCGGTACCGGGGCTGCCGCGTATGGCAAGGCCTCCACCTCTCTGCTGACGAACACCGGCAACAGCGACACCATCGGCGATTATGTCCTCACGGACTCCACCGGCCATTTCACCATCGCAGCCGACGAGTTTTCCTGCTCCGGCGGTCAGGCCTACCTCTACTCCCAGGGCGGCAACGCCAGCTACGGCGATAACGAAGACATCGGACTGATGGCGGTCCTCGGCCAGTGCTCCAACAGCAGCTTTTCCGGGCTGCCCGCGGTCATCCAGATGAACGAGGTGACCACCGTCGCCGCGGCTTACGCCCTGGCCGGCTATGCTAAGGACGCCACCGACATGTCGGGACCGGCGTCGTCGGCAGCCGCAACGGGCATGGCCAACGCCGCGAAGAACGCAGCCAACCTGGCCAACATCGGCACGGGTTTCGCAAACACCACCACGCCGGGCGGCAATGGGACGGTGCCCCAGAGCAAGCTCGACACCCTGGCCAACATCCTGGCTTCTTGCATCAACAGCGTCACGGACGCCACAGGCTGCAGCACGCTGTTCCTGAACGCCGAGAATGCCAGTGGAGCCCAGCCCGCCGATACCGCGACAGCCGCCATTAACATCGCGCACAATCCGGCCGCCAACACGACCGAGCTCTTTGCCCTCTCAACGCCCAGCGCGCAGTTTCCACCCGCTCTCAGCAGCGCGCCCAACGACTGGCTGATCGCGGTCAGCTACACCGGCGGAGGGTTGGACGCGACTTGCGACGAGGATCCCACGGTGGGATCTTGTTATCCTTCCAGCGTCGGTATCGATTCGCAGGGCAATATCTGGATTGCGAATTACTACAGCCAGACCGCGGGCGCGGGTGAAGTGGCCGAACTGTCGAATACCGGAAATGCGCTTTCTCCCACGCCGACGGGATTCACCGGAGACAATTTGAACGAGAGCTACGGGCTGGCGGTGAACACCGACGACTCGGTCTGGGTGGTCAATGAGCAAAGTGCCAGCAGCGTCAACGGCGGCGATGGCAGCATCACTGTGCTCAATTCGTCCGGCGTTATTGCGACCTACTCCGGCACCGATGTCTACTATCCCTACGGGGCTATTTCTGCCGACACCAACGGCGATCTTTGGATTGCCAACTTTAACGGAAACGCGACTCTGATCAACTCCTCCGGCGTTTCCCTTTCCGGCGCCGACGGATATGCCGCCGACCTGGACGCGCCTTTCGGCGTGGCAATCGATGCCAACCATAATGCGTGGTTCCCGAACTCTGGTGCCTCGGCTAGTTGCCCACAAGGCGCGACGACCTGCTCGGTGACCTCGGTCTCTCCGGATGGAACACAGATTCACACGTACGAGACCGGAGGTGGCTATCCTTACAAAATCGCGACAGATGCGATCGGCCCCGGAATCGGTCATGTGTGGATCACGAACTACATTTCCGGGACGGTTAGTGAACTGGAGTTACCCAGCACCGGCGCGCCTACACTGGTTTCCTCAGGATCCGGCTACTCAGGTGGTGGTCTGTATGGGCCGGACGGCGTTGCCATCGACGGCGTCGGCAACGTATGGATCACCGATTTTCATGGCGCGGCTCTCAGCGAACTGGAAGGCGCGGCGGGCACCTCGCCCGGTACCGCACTTTCCCCCAGCTCCGGATATGGTGCGGATGCTGACCTCAGTGGGCCGGATGGCATCGCGATCGATTCCAGCGGCAACGTCTGGGTTTCCAATCAGGCCTCGGGCAGCGTGACCCAGTTCGTTGGCGCGGCGGCTCCGGTTAAGACTCCGGTGCTGGGTCCGCCGTCGCTTCCCTGATCCTTCGATCCTCGCCGTGAGACTTGCCTGGTAAGGCCTCGTACTCGCGGTCGAGGATCGACATCAGCAGTTGCGTGTGGTATTCCCCGTCACGGAAGATCGCTTCGCGCAGAATGCCTTCGCGCCGTAAACCCAGGCTTTCATAAACGTGTTGTGCGCGC
Organism: uncultured Acidobacterium sp.; assembly: GCA_964535525.1. GTDB lineage: Bacteria > Acidobacteriota > Terriglobia > Terriglobales > Acidobacteriaceae > Palsa-343. The sequence goes on from CAZHTJ010000059.1 coordinate 20,953, forward strand.
GTATTCGTTTCGAAGACGTCGAGCCACAGCCGGTGCGCTTTCAGCTCGCCAAACACATAGTCTTCAATCGCGCCCATCATCCGCCGCCCGATACCACGATCCGGATTCGCCACCACAATGCGCTGGAGTCGAATCGACCTGTGCGGTGAGGAGACCCCGCGCAGAATGGCAAAACCCGCGATCTTTCCCGGCTCCAGCTCCACCACCAGGTAACGGCAATCGGTTCCTGTCATCCTCGCGCGATGCTCGTCCAGCGTCCAGTTCCCGACAAAGGTGCGGTACTCCGGAAGCCGCTCCAGGCTCATGATCGCCGGAATGTCTTCAGCGCGCGCAGGCCGCAGTCCCAGTTCGTCCCTAACGGAGTTCATTCAATCAGCATGCCTCAGCGGCGCGCTTCAAGGTACTTGTCGAACGGAATCTCGAAAAAGAAAAGCTCGTTGCCCCCCGAGTCGCGCAGCTCGCGCAGCACCAGCTTGCCGCCGTGCAGCGGCGTATCCCCCAGTCCCTGCATGTCGTAAAACAGGAACCCCGCGCGCGTAGTGTGCGGTTCCACCGCCAGCGCCGCATATTCGAAATGATCGAAGTCCGCCTCGATCTTGTTATCGGACGCGCTCCCCTTCGTGTGCACCTTGATCGGCCCAACCGGAATATCGCGCCCCCGGCTGTCTTTCGGCTTCACCCGCCGCTCCACGTCTTCCGGCTCAGCCGCCGGAACGCGGTCGCCGGTCGCGCTGATGAAGAAAATGCGGGCATCGCGCAGCGAGATAGGTCGATCTCCGGTATTCGTAACAATGATGCGGATAGGAAGAAAGCGATACTTGAGATAGTCGACCTGAAAGATTTTGCATTTCTCCGCTGTGTCGAAGGGCTCCGCGGCGATCGCGACCTGCTCCTTGCTGTGGGAGTCGAAGGCCGCATACGCCGTCGCATCCCGCACCGGCGGCGGATCGGACGCTGCCACGGAAACCGGGACCCAGCAGACCAGCACAAGACACAATGGCCAGTAACATCGCATCGCACCACGGAACCAGCGGGAGCGCATGGCCATCATTATCATCTTGCCTTATGACCTGCGGAAGGTGACATTGGTAAGCGGATGTTGATTCTATACAGTTTCGCCCTGGCCTCGCTGCTGATACTGGGCGCCCCGTGGTGGCTGTTGCGCATGGCCACCAGCGGCAAATATCGCGAAGGTTTGACGGAGAGGCTGGGCTTTTTGCCGCAGCGCATACGCAAGGCGCTCGACGGCCGCAGGATCGTCTGGGTGCACGCCGTTTCTGTGGGAGAAGTTCTGGCCGTCAGTCGTTTAGTCGACGAGCTGGAAGCGCGCCTGGCGGAATCGGCCGGTCAGCGCGTCGCGGATCGCTGGCGCGTGATGATCTCCACCACCACCCGAACCGGTCAGGAGCTCGCGCGCCGCCGCTTTGGCGCTGATCGCGTTTTTTATTTTCCGCTGGATCTTGCATGGCCGGTACGGTCCTGGCTGAGGGCTCTGCGGCCGAAATTGCTGGTCCTTGTTGAGACCGAATTTTGGCCGCGCATGCTCACCGAATGCCGTCGCAGCGCGATCCCCGTCGCCGTCGTGAACGCGCGTATCTCGGATCGCTCGTGGCCGCGGTACCGGAGATTCGCCCGGATGTGGCGGCCGTTGCTGCGCGATCTTGCCGCTGTTCTCGCCCAGACGGAGCTCGATGCCGAGCGCCTGCAATTTCTCGGCGCCGGTCATGTGAGCGTGGCAGGAAACCTCAAATACGATGTGCGCGCGGCCGGGTCGTCTGCGATCACCGCCATGCTGCACAAATTCCTGGCCCCCGGCGCCCGCGTGCTGGTCTGCGGATCGACACTTGCCGGTGAAGAGGAAATGCTGCTCAATGCGCTCCCGCCGGACGTCGTCACGCTGCTCGCGCCGCGCCACCCGGAGCGCTTTGGCGAGGTCGCGGAGATCCTGTCGAAACGCGCGGCGAAGTGGGTGCGGCGCTCGCAATGGGCCGAGTCTCCCGGCGCTCTTGCGCCCGGAACCGTGTTTCTGCTGGATTCGATCGGAGAGCTGGCATCGATCTACGCGTTGGCGCACGCGGCGTTTGTCGGCGGCAGCCTCGTGCCGGCCGGCGGCCATAATCCCCTCGAAGCTGCGCAATTCGCGGTTCCCGTCGTGATGGGTCCCCACTATGAAAACTTCCGCGGCATCGTCGACAAGCTGCGCGCGCATGATGCGATCCGCATCGTCGTGCCCGGCGAGCTGAACGCAGCCCTGACGGCAATGTTGTCCGGCTCCGGGGAGTCGCGCGACCTCGGTGCACGCGCCCGCGAAGTGTTTGAGCGCGAAGCGGGAGCAACGGAGCGCGCGGTGCGGGCTCTCATCGAGATCGTCACCTCTCCCCTCTCGAATCCAGCAAACCAGCGGCGATCGCAACAGGAGGCCCGGACGTGAGCCGCGCCCTCTTTCCGCTGACTCCGCTCTATTCCCTGGCAGTCGGTGCGAAGAATCTCGCTTACGCAAAAGGCTGGGCCCACCAACAGCATTTGCAATGGCCCGTCGTCAGCATCGGCAACCTCTCTGTGGGAGGAAGCGGCAAGACGCCGTTGACTATTCGGCTTGCGCAGCTACTGCGCGAGCGCGGTATTGCGGTGGATGTCCTTTCGCGCGGCTATGGGCGGCGCTCGAAGGTAGTGCAGCAGGTCGCCGAAGGAGGATTGGCGGACGATTTTGGCGATGAGCCGCTGTTGATTGCGCAGGCAGCGGGCGTTCCGGTGTTCGTTGGGGCGAGCCGTCACGCTGCGGGCTTGCTGTCCGAGTCCAAAGGCGCCGGACCGATGCTGCACCTGCTCGATGATGGCTTCCAGCATCGCGCGCTGGCCCGCGACGTGGATATTGTCGTCCTGCATAGCAGCGATTTTGGGGAGAGACTGCTTCCCGCCGGCCGGCTCCGCGAGGGATTCTCGTCACTGTCACGGGCACAAATTGTCGCAATGCGCGAGGAAGATCGGCCTCTGGAATCTGAGCTGCGCCGCAGAGGCTTTGCCGGTCGAGTTTGGTGGACGGACCGCACTCTCGAAATCCCTGCCGTCAGGCGAGTCGTGGCCTTTTGCGCGATTGCACGCCTGGACGAGTTCTTCTCCGGGTTGCGATCCTCCGGCCTTACCGTCGCAGCCATGCGTGCCTGGCGCGATCATCATCGCTATAACCACGCCGACATTGCCTCGCTGATCGAGCTGCGCCGCCAGCACGATGCTGAAGCGTTCATGACCACGGAAAAGGACCTGGTGCGGCTGGTGCCGGAACACCGCCGCCTGCTCGAAAATGCCGCGCCGCTGCATGCGGCCAGGCTGGTTGTCCATTTGCGTAACGAGCCCGCGGCCATCGACCAGCTGCTCGCTCTGTTGCCCGCGGCCTGGCAGGAGCAACCGCGCAAATCGCCGCAGACACCGTGAGAAAATGAAGAATTGTCGGAAATATGTCTGAAATACCCAGGCATCTGCGTCTGCTCGTCGTGCGCCTTGGCGCGATGGGCGACATCCTCCATTCCATGCCCGCGGTAACTGCCCTGCGCCATGCACACCCGGAGTGGGTGATCGGCTGGGCCATCGAGCCGCAGTGGCGCGGGCTGTTCTGCGCGAACGGATGCGAGCCTCGAACGCCGGCAATGCCGCTCGTCGATCGACTGCACCTGGTGCCCGCGAAAAGGTGGGCGAAATCTCCGCTGTCGGCGGCAACGTTGCGCGACATTCGCCGTGTGCGTCGCGAACTGCGCGCGATGCGCTATGACGTCGTCGTCGAAATGCAGGGCGCAGTGCGCGCGGCCATGGTGGCACGCTGGGCGCGAACCGGCAGAGTGATTGGCGAAGCACAGCCGCGCGAATTTGCGGCGAAGTGGCTCTTCGACGAGAAGGTCACAACGCAGGGCGTTCATGTCATCGAGCAGTCGCTCGAAGTGGCGAACGCGATCTTCTCCGAAGATCTGCCCTTGCCGCTCCCGTTGTTGCCGTGCGATCCAGCTGCCGAAGCGAAGGCGGCGCAGCTGCCGCAGCCTTATGTGCTGCTCAGTCCCGGCGCCGGATGGGGCGCCAAGCGCTGGCCCGCGGACCGCTATGGTGCCGTCGCGCGCGAATTGATAAATGCCGGCTACGCAGTCGTGATCAACAGCGGCCCTGAGGAGGCTCACCTGGCGCAGGAGATCGTCGCAACCAGCGGCGGCGCGGCGCAGGTGCTCGTTTTGGGCATGGCGGAGCTGATCGCCGTAACGCGACGCGCCGCGCTCGCGATTGCGGGCGACACCGGCCCACTCCATCTGGCCTGCGCGCTGGGCAGACCTGTCGTCGGCATCTACGGGCCCACCGATCCGGCGCGCAACGGACCGTTTCATTGTTCCAACCGCGTGCTCCGCCATCCGGAAAGCGTGCGCGATCACGCCCGGCGCAGCGAGCCGGAAGCGGGCCTGCTCACCATCGCGCCGGAAGCCGTCACTGGCGCGGCGCTCGAGTTGTTGCGGGAGGCCCGCTAATTGGCGCTGACCTGGAAGCGCATCGCGCGCCGCATTCGCGTGCCCCTGGGATTCGCCTTCGCCGTGCTATTTCTCTGGCTGGCCAAACCCACCGCGCTGTTCCTCGTGCTCAGCCTGGTGTTAGTGGTGCCCGGACTGTTGTTGCGCGGCTACGCTTCCGGCTACGTGAAGAAGAACGCGGAGCTGACGACCACCGGGCCCTACGCGCATACGCGCAA
>CAZHTJ010000060.1:0-4295 GCA_964535525.1 uncultured Acidobacterium sp.
CTGGCGCGGGGAGTGAGTGAGAATTCTCATCGACACGCACTACGTGCTCTGGGCAGCCCTCAACTCCTCCCGCATGGAGCGGTGGGCCCGGAAGCTGATCGCCGATCTCGACAACGAGATACTGGTATCGGCCGCCTCCATCTACGAGATTAGCCTGAAGGTCCGGGTCGGGAAGCTCCCAGAGGCGGTTGAGTTCGAAAGCGACCTGATCGTCAATATAGAGTCTCGTCTTGGATATACGCTTCTGCCTTTGGAGCCGGAGGCCATGATGCGAGCTGCGCGCTTCGAGAACGCCCATGCCGATCCGTTCGATCGCATGATCGCTGCGCACGCGATTCAGAACAGCCTGCCTGTTCTCAGTACCGATGCCCACTTCGATACCTTCGGCGTGAGGCGGATCAAGAAACCGAGGCGGTGAGGGCACATCGGGGTGGGAAGCTCCCGCGAGCCGTGACCCCGCCACTCCCATGACCGGTGCAGTTGCTCCTAACGCCTGCACCCTGCACGCTGTACCCTAGAGGCTCATGCGTTTCCTGATCGTCCTCCTTGCCCTCGCCGGCGTCCTTGTTTCCGCTCTCGCTCTCCACGTCCATTACACGACCGGCACAGAGCCCTGCGACCTCAATGCCCACTGGGACTGCGGCACCGTGAACCACAGCTCCTACGCTGTGGTGAACGGCATTCTCTTCCATCTTCGCGCCTCGATGCATCCCGACGCCGACTACGGTCCCGCGCCGCGCACCGGCTTTCCCGTCGCGCTTCTGGGCATCCTTGGATACGCGGCCATCGCCCTGTGCGCCTTCCTCCGCAGGCGCTGGCTCACCTTCCTCTTCTCCCTTCCCGCACTCGGATTCGCTGTTTACCTCAGTCACATCGAGGCTCACGTTCTCGGCGTCTGGTGCCTCTACTGCGTTATCTCCCAAACCCTCATCGCCTTCATCTTCCTGCTCGCGCTCGTCGGCCTATTCCTCCGCCCGCGGTCGTAACGGTGACAGAATGGGTGCCCCACGCCCCTGGTTTTTGCGGGCGCGGGTTCGCGACGCCGTATCATCGCAGGTAAGTTCCATCCTGAAGACGTTCCTGCACCCCCATGGAGCATTCTCCGCGCAACTACCTCCGCTGGCTCTTCGATCCCGACTCCGGCCCGCGCGATCGCTTCGCCCCGCGCTGGATTTTTCTCCGCGCCCTGGCCGCCATCTACTTCTTCGCGTTCCTTGCGCTCGTTTTTCAAATCAAAGGACTCATCGGCCCCAGCGGCATCCTTCCCGCGCCGCGTTTGCTCGAGGCCATTCAGAGTCAGGTCCCAGGACTTTCGCGCTTCTGGTATGCCGCGACGCTCTTCTGGTTCTCCTCCAGCTCCCACATGATGATGGTTGTTGTCTGGATCGGCCTCATGGCTTCCGTCGCCGCCTTCTTCAATGTCTGGCCGCGCCTCAGCTTTTTCGTCTGCCTGGTCTGTTTCCTGTCCTTCGTCACCGCAGCCGGCGATTTCTCCGGATACCAGTCGGACGGCATGCTGCTCGAAGCCGGCTTCCTGGCCCTTTTCTTCGCGCCTCGCGGATTCTGGCCCGGCTGGGGCATCCAGTCCGCGGCGCCGCGCGCCGCCCTCTTCCTGCTGCAGTGGGAGTGGTTCCGCATTTACTTCGAGTCCGGCATCGTCAAGCTCCTCTCCGGCGATCCCGAATGGCGCCACCTGACCGCGATGGACGACTACTACCAGAACGGCCCACTGCCGACCTTCATCGGCTGGTACGTGCAGCATTTCCCGCACTGGTTCCATGTCGACACTGCCGCCGGCACGCTTGTCATGGAGCTCGCCATTGTCTGGATGATGTTCATGCCGCGCCGCGTGCGCCTCATCTGCTTCTGCATCGTCACGCCCTGGGAAATCGGCGTCATCCTCACCGCCAACTACGCCTTCCTCAACTACCTCGTCTTCTTCCTCGGCTTCCTCCTCCTCGACGACCGCAGCCTTCTCTCCTGGATCCCCGCCCGTTTCCGCGACCCCCTCGAACACGTCGTTCCGATTGAGTCGGTCGCAGCCGCGCAGGAACGTCTTTCCATCCTGACCACGCCGGAGTGGGAAACCAAATCCGACTCCGCCGCCGGAGGCGGCCCCGACCCAGTTCCCAGGCCCCGCGTGGTCCGCGGCTTCCGCGCCCATCTTCGCGCCATGCGGCTCGCGGTCACCGTAGTGGCGCTGACCTGGATCGCTTACGACACCACTGTCGAAATGTTCCGCATGCCCTGGCCCGATCTCCCGCTCCCTAATGCGCCCATCGTTGCCCTCGAGCCCTTTCGCATCGCCAACCAGTATGGCCTGTTCGCAGTCATGACCCGCGGCCGTTACGAAATCGAGTTCCAGGGCTCCAACGATGGCAAAACATGGACTGCGTATCTCTTCCGCCACAAGCCCCAGGCGCTCAACGAGGCGCCCGGCGTCTATGCGCCCTACCAGCCGCGCTTCGACTGGAATCTCTGGTTCGCCTCGCTCACCGACTATCAGAACGCCACGATCGTCCCCCTCACCGAAGAGCGCCTCCTCGACAACGACCGCGACGTGCTGGCCCTGTTCCGCTCGAATCCGTTTCCGCAAGCGCCGCCGCGCTACGTCAAAGCTGTGCTGTGGCAGTACTGGTTCACATCGCTGGACGAGAAACACACCACCGGCAACTGGTGGCGCCGCAACCTCCTTGGACTTTACGCGCCGATCCTCACCAAAGACACCAGCGGCAAGTACGCCGTAGTCCAGTGGCCCGAACCGCTGCCTCCGCATAATTAGCTCAAAGCCCGGCACGCCCCATGGCTCGGAATTGCTCGCTTTTCGCCGCTCTTTCGCTAACCAATTTTTAACTGACCGGTTTTTAGCGAACCCCTCCTTCGCTACAATCAACCCATGTCCGACCCCATGTCCCGCACACTCCCCTTTGACGACCCCGAAGTCTCCGCCGCTATCGACGCCGAAATCCGCCGCCAGCATGAAGGGCTGGAGATGATCGCGTCGGAGAACTTCGTCAGCCGCGCCGTGCTCGAAGCCGCTGCCTCGGTCTTCACCAACAAGTACGCCGAGGGCTATCCGGGACGCCGCTATTACGGCGGGTGTGAGTTCGCCGACGTGGTCGAGAACCTTGCCCGTGATCGCGCCAAACAGATCTTTGGCGCCGAGCACGCCAACGTGCAGCCCCATTCCGGCTCACAGGCCAACGCCTCCGCCTACGCCGCCGTCCTGAATCCCGGCGACACCATCCTCGGCCTCGACCTCGCCATGGGAGGCCACCTCACGCATGGCCACAAGCTCAATTTCTCCGGCAAACTCTACCGCGTGGTCTCCTATGGCGTGAAAAAGGATACCGAGACCATCGACTACGACCTGCTGGAGCAGACCGCCATCCGTGAAAAACCCAAGGTCATCATCGGCGGCGGCAGCGCCTATCCGCGGTTCTTTGACTTCGCCCGCATGCGGCAGATCGCCGACGCGGCGGGCGCCCTTCTCCTCGTCGACATGGCCCACTTCGCGGGACTCGTCGCCGGCGGCGTTCATCCCTCACCGGTGCCGCACGCGCACATCGTGACCACCACGACGCACAAGACGCTCCGCGGACCACGCGCCGGCATGGTTCTCTCTCGCCAGGAATTCGCGCAGGCGATTGATAAGGCCGTCTTCCCTGGCCAGCAGGGCGGCCCGCTCGTGCACATCATCGCCGCCAAAGCGGTCGCCTTCCGCGAAGCTCTCCAGCCCGACTTCAAAATCTACGCTGCGCAAATCGTGGCCAACGCCAAGGTGCTCGCCGAGACTCTGGCCGGTGCAGGCTTCCGCATCATCTCCGGTGGAACCGACACGCATCTTATGCTGGTCGACGTATTCGCCAAAGGCATGCTGGGCAGCGAGGCCGAAACCGCCCTCCACGAGGCCGGCATCACCGTGAACAAGAACGCCATCCCCTTCGACACGAATCCGCCGCTCAAGCCCTCCGGCATCCGCATTGGCACGCCCGCGCTGACGACACGCGGCATGAAGGAAGCCGAGATGCGCACCATCGGCGGATGGATTGCTGAAGCGTTAGAACACCGCACCGACACCGCAGCGCTCGCCCGCATCCGCCATCAGGTCCTCGAACTAGCCGAACAGTTCCCGCTCTACACCTGGCTGCGCGAACCGGTGGGCATCGCCTCATAGCGCAGCGGCCGTCATCGTAAGGGAACGTTTCAACGAAGGTCGGGAAAACATGCTGGCCAGACACGAGTACTCTCCGGGATTGCTAACCAGCATTCTTATGTGGATGAACGCCTGGTTC
>CAZHTJ010000060.1:4395-24768 GCA_964535525.1 uncultured Acidobacterium sp.
CGAGTACTCTCCGGGATTGCTAACCAGCATTCTTATGTGGATGAACGCCTGGTTCATCGTGCGATACCGTCCTGCCGGCGAAGCCGTGTCACCCCGCTCCCTGGCGCTCGCAGCGACGATTGGATTGCTTGCTGCCGCTTTCCTGTTCTTCTATTTCCCTCTGGTAAAAGGCAGACACATGCGCAAAACAGCTGAACCATGAACCCTGCGGGGGCTATTTAGACGGCTCGGAGGCGGATGTTCATAAAACTGAGGTTTGTACACATCCATGTTAAGCTTGCGAATGGAGGAGCCTCATGCCGAACGCGAAATCGCGCGTCACCCACAAGCACTTCCGGCTCGACCCCGCGAAGATCAGCCGCGTCCGTAAGGCCCTGAGCGCCTCCACTGAGACGGAAGCAATTGACCGAGCCCTCGACCTGGCCCTGGCGGAGCACGAGCGAAACAAGCTCGCCGCGGAAGCCCACGAGCGCTTCGTGAAGAGCGGCATTGTCATCCGCGACGTATACGGCAAGCTTGATGACGCGAACTGACGACCAACCACGCCAATGCCGCCGGTTCTGTTCGACTCGTCTGTGTATGTCGGCGCCTTTCGCCGGAAGGGCGACCCTTCGTTGCTCTTTCGTCGTTGGGTCGGTGACTCACCCCTGTGGCTCAGTTCCATCGCGCTCGAGGAGCTTTATGCTGGTGCGCTCAGCAAAGACCACCCGATCATCGAAAAGCTCGAACACGACTTCGACGCGGCAAAGCGGATCCTGGTTCCAAACCTTGGCGACTGGACTCAAACGGGAAAGATTCTCGAGCGTCTCGCGCAAAAGTACGGCTACGAAGCCATCGGCAGGGCCCGACTCACAAACGACACGCTCCTCGCCATGAGCGCCGCTCGAACCGGGATGACCATCGTCACGGCCAACCAGCGCGATTTCGCTCGCCTTGCCGAATTCCGTGTCTTCTCCTGGCGTTCAACGGAGTAGAGCAGGACCCTGATCCTTCCGGCCCGGCCTTCGGCTAATCTGTTTGTCAGGAAGCGAGATTTCCAGAGCCTGCGTTCGAGGTTCACCCATGTGCCGCAATATAAAAATCCTCTTCAACTTCGATCCTCCCGTCACCGAGGAAGAAATTCGAGCCGCCTCCCTGCAGTTCGTGCGCAAGATCACCGGCTTCAACAAGCCCTCTCAGGCCAACGAAGCCGCCTTCCTGGCAGCCATCGACGAAATCGCCGCGTCCTGCTCGCGCCTCCTGCATTCGCTCGCCACCAACGCCCCGCCGAAGAACCGAGAAGAAGAAGCCGCGAAAGCCAAAGCCCGTTCCGCTCAGCGCTTCAGCGCCTGAGAGCCTCACGCGCCAGGCCGCCGCGCTGCCTGCTGCCAGCTCCAGCTACCGGCTTGGGGCTATAGGCTGATTAGACGTACTCCCACTTCCGCGCGAACCACCGGGCCAGCACGAACAGCACCACGCCCGTCGTGATCAGCACCGCAGCCTCCGGCCCCAGACTGCGAATCGGCTGGTCGCGCCAGAAAATTTTCTGGTAGCCCTCAATCGCCCACGAATTAAACGTGAAGTAGCCGACCTTGATCATGGTGTCGGACATGATGAACTTCGGAAACATGCTTCCGCCCAGGGCCGACATGGTTAAAATGATGAGCGTCGAGAACGCGCCCAGCTGCCCACGGGTCCGCGCAACACTCGCCAGCAGCATTCCGAACGACGCCACCGCGAACGACGTGATCGCCGTCATCACCATGAATCCAGGAATGTGCGAGAAGAAATCGAGGTGGAACACGAGCGCCGCCCACAGAAACATCAACGTCAACTGTGCAAACGCCAGCAGCGCGCAATAAATCAACTTCCCCGCCAGCAGCGTCGTCATGGTGACGCGCGCCGACAGCACCCGATCCAGCGCTCCGCTCTCCGACTCATCCAGCAGGCTTCCGCCTGCCGCGCTCGCCGTAAACATCAGAAACATCACGCCCACACCCGCCGCGTAATACGAAATCATCGGGCTCTTTTTCTTCTCGCCCACCACGTCGCGCACGTGCACCGCAACCATCCCGCTCTGGTCATCCGCCGAACTCGCCGCCTGTCCGTGTTGTGCGCCCGCACTCTGTTGCGCGTCTTGCTGCTGCTGTTGTCTCAGCTGAGCCAGGCCCTCGTCCATCTGCTTCCGCTGCTGCGGCGTCAGCCCGCCGACTTCTCGGTCGAAATACTGCGAGCCCATCGTCGCCATGGTCGCCGGGAGGGCCGTCATCACCGTCTTCTGCAGCATCCCCGCCACGACCTGCGCAGCCACGGGGTCGGCGCTGTCGTGCAAAATCTCAAACGTCGGCCTCTGGGCGCCTGATCCGGAGTTCGGCCCAAACGCAATCGGATGCGCCCCGAAACCTGCGGGAATAATCAGCGCCGCCGGCGCATAGCCGCTGCGCACCGCTGCCTCCGCGGTCGCAGCCGTATAGTCCGCCGGGGAGGAATCTTCCTTCGTCGCCCTCGGATGTGTCATCGCATCCAGCGACGGCTCGCGCAGCAACCCCGTCACCAGCGCGCGCGAGGAGCCGGTGTGATCCTCATCCACCACAAGCACCGTCACCCGCGGCGTCGAGGAGCCGCGCATGCTGCCGAACACAAATCCGAAAATCGTGAAGAACCCAATCGGCAGGATGAACGACATCATAAAGGCGCCGCGGTCCCGTCGCAGACTCCGAAAGCTGGTCTGCAGAATCGCTCCGATCATGCGCGCAGCTCCTTCCCTGTCAGGTGCAGAAACACCGACTCCAGATTGGGCCGCTGCAGCGTCACGTCCAGCACCTCGAGGCCCTCGCGGTTCGCAGCGTCCAGCCAGTCCGCAATCTCCGCCGGCTTCTCCACCGAGCAAAGGACGACGCTGTCCTGAGCCGTGCCCCCGCGCGCCGCGGCCCATGCCGCCAGGTCCACGCGCGTCGCTCCAAAATGCATCGTCACCGAACTCCGCGATCCAAACGACTGCGCCACGAGCGTCTCCTTGGTCGCCTGCGCGATGATCTGCCCGTGATCGATAATCGCGATCCAGTCGCACAGACGCTCCGCCTCTTCCATGTAATGGGTCGTGTAGATGATCGTCGTGCCGCTGCGGCGCAGCGCCTCCACCATCTCGAAAATCCGGTTGCGTGACTGCGGATCGACGCCCACGGTCGGCTCATCCAGCAGCACCAGGCGCGGACGATGGATCAGCCCCGCAGCCATGTTCAGCCGCCGCTTCATCCCGCCCGACAGCGTCTTCACCGGCGATCCCGCGCGATCCTCGAGCGCCGCCCATTCCAGGCACCACGCAATCGCGTCGTCCAGGGGCTTCCCGCGCAATCCCTGGTATTTTCCAAAGGCCTGCAGATTCTCGCGGCAGGTCAGCAGCGGATACACCGCCAGTTCCTGCGGCACCCAGCCGAGATCGCCCCGGGCCGGCGCCGAATTCACCGGATGGCCGAAAACCCTCACGCTCCCGGCATCCAGCCGGACCCGCCCCACAATGCTGCGGATCAGCGTCGACTTCCCCGCGCCGTTTGGCCCCAGCAATCCAAAGCATCCGCCGGGCTGAATCTCAAACGACACGCCCGCGACCGCCGTGACCGCGCCAAAGCGCTTCACCACTCCGTCCACGCGCAGCGGCAGAGCCTCCGGCCGCACTCCTACCGGCTTATCCAAATCAGCGGACATACGGTTCCCAACCCAATGAGGGGTTGCGGAGCATGATATCTGCTTTGCGGTGACGACGAGTGAAATTCGGAGGAATCAGGCGGACGAGTGGGCATGGGTCACGCATCCGAGACCCGAACCCGATCGATCTAAATCACCGGAGCATTCGGAAGAAGCAGGCCGTCTACGCCTGCGGTCCGGGCGGCGGGGCCTGCGGTCCCTGCGGCGGTGCCGGCGCTCGTGAAGGCACCGCCGGCTTCTTCGGCATTTCCTTCTTGCCCGGCGCCAGAATCGCGTGCAGTGTGTTGCCTTCCATGCGCGGCATGAATTCCACGATCGCATTCTCGCCGACGTCCTGGATGAGCCGGTTGATGATCTTGTAACCCAGCTCGCGGTGCGCCATTTGCCGGCCCTTGAAGCGCAGCGACGCCTTCACTTTGTCGCCGTCCTTCAGAAAGCGAATCGCCTGGTTGCGCCGCGTCTCGTAGTCGTGATCGTCGATGGTCACGGAGAATTTCACTTCCTTGACGACGATCACTTTCTGGCGCTTCTTGGCAGCGCGGTCGCTCTTCTCTTTTTCGTAAAGAAACTTGCCGTAATCCTGAATGCGGCAAACGGGGGGAACAGCTGTGGGCGAAACCTCCACCAGATCCAAACCGCGCTCGCGGGCAATCTTGAGCGCTTCAAAAGGGGGGAGGATACCGAGTTGCTCACCGTTTTCGTCGATCACGCGAATTTCACGAGCGCGGATACGATCATTGATACGGACGAACTGCTTCGCGGAACGCTTATCGATGGGTTTGTCTCCTCAGCGTGGCCAGCCACGCGGCAATTTAGTATATCAACCGCCTCTGGATACGATGCATGGTGAGTTATCCGGGGCCGGGGTTTCACGCTCAATGACTCAATTGGAGTGTTTCGTGCCCACCCGCGCGTCGAAATCGTGCATCCGGCTGGCCTCAAAGCTCACGATCTTCCACTGCCCCAACCGCCGGTTGTACACCCGGGTGTAACGATACTGCCCGCTGATGTCGCTGGTGCCGTTGGTGCCCTCAAGCTGCGCCACCGACGTCACCACCGCCGTATCCCCATACACCCGCACCCGCGTGTCGGTGAGGTCCAGCCTGGTGATCCGGACCGTGCCGGCGCTGCGCTGCGCCAGGGCCTGTTGCTTGTTCTCTACCGTTCCGTTTGAGGTAATACCCACGTAATCATCAGCCAGCAGCCGGCCCATTTCCGGGATGTTGTTGGTGACCGTGGCCTGCTGCCACTGCTGCTCCAGCGCCTCAATCTCTTTGTGGATCTCGCTCTTCTCGCGATGGGGCAGCGCCCACGCCGGTTGGCACCACGCCAGCACGATCAGCACCGCAACGGCTTGCGGAACTGCCTTCAGGCAAAGGCTGGGAGCCGGGCGGCGGCGCATGGTCGTACCCGATGCTAGCCCGGGTTCCCGCGCTCCGTCAAAAAAGATTCGCCGAACTGCGCGCATTTGCCGCCAGAACGTCATACAGGGACCGGGACCGCAAAGCTCCCCGGGCATCGCTCGCCTTCTCCTTCTTCAGACGCGCGAAAACCCCGGGTTGACTGCACGACGATTGCATCGCCCTCAGGCCACCGACGACAGGGTCTCCATCTGCCGGTCCAGCATCATCTGGTACAACCCGCCCACCACGTAATCTCTGAAGTGCGCCGAGGCCCGGTGTGCGTCCGCTGCCGCCTGATCCTTGTATTGCTCGTAGATCACCACCGTGTCCGGTTCTCCATCTACCGTGTGCGGAATATAACTCACGCAGCCCGGCTCCTGGCGCGAAGCGCGTGCCAGCGTTGTCAGCAACTCGGCGATCCGTTCCCGATCCTCGCTGCGGAATTTCATGCGAACCGTAAAGCTGATCATGGTATGAATTCCCGTCCCCGCTGAACGACGTTAATAGCTGATAAATACGGCTTACTTACCCGCGATCCGCTGCATGGCTTCTCTGAATTCCGGCATCTCCAGAGTCTGATCCCGGTCCGGGCCTGTTGAAACAATCCCGATCTTCGCGCCCGATTCCCTCTCCATAAAACGCAAATACTCCTGCGCCGCCTTTGGCAGCTCGTCGAAATTCCTGACCCCTTCTGTCGAAGTCTTCCACCCCTTCAGCCGAGTGTACACGGGCCGTATCGCATCGATCCCTCTTATGTCCGCGGGCATGGTCTCGCACGGTTTGCCGTCGAGCTCATACGCTGTGCACACCGGAATCCAGTCCATCTCATCGAGCACGTCCAACTTCGTAACGACCAGCCACTCCGTGCCGTTGATCTGGTTCGAATAGCGCAGCAGCGGCAAATCCAGCCATCCGCAACGCCGCGGCCGCCCCGTCACTGCGCCATACTCCTGCCCCCGCGCGCGCAGCGCCTCGCCCGAGGCATCGTGAATCTCCGTCGGAAACGGACCTTCGCCCACGCGCGTGACATACGCCTTCGTCACCGCAATCACCGTCCCGATCCGCGTCGGCCCCACACCCGTTCCGGTCGACGCTCCGCCGGCCGACGAGGACGACGATGTCACAAACGGATAGGTCCCGTGGTCGATGTCGAGCATCGTCCCCTGTGCGCCCTCGAACATTACGCTCAGCCCTTCGCTCAGCGCCTTATTCAGCAACAGGGCCGTGTCTGTAACAAACGGCCGCACCTTTTCCGCCGCCGCCGCATATTCGTCGTACATCTGCGCCGGATCGAGCGGCTCGGTCCCGAACAGCGCATGCGCAATCGCATTCTTCTCGCGGCAGGCGTTTTCGATGTGCGTTTTCAGCAGACCCGTATTCAGCAGATCCACCACGCGGAGCCCGTTGCGCGCCATCTTGTCTTCGTAGGCCGGCCCGATCCCACGGCTGGTCGTCCCGATCTTCTGCCGCCCCGGCGCGCTTTCCGCCGCCAGCTCGATCATGCGGTGATAGGGCAAAATCACCTGCGCCCGGTTCGACACGAACAGCCGGCTATCGACGTCGATCCCTAGCTCCCGCAGCCGTCCTGTCTCTTTCAGAAACGCCATCGGATCGAGCACCACGCCGTTCCCGATCACCCCACGGCAGCCGGGGCGCAGCACCCCGCACGGTACGAGCTGGAGAATGAATTTCTGCCCATTGATGATCACCGTGTGCCCGGCATTATGCCCGCCTGCATAGCGCGCCACCACCGCGAAGCGCTCGCTCAGCACATCGACAATCTTGCCTTTGCCTTCATCGCCCCACTGGGCGCCGACCACTACTGCCGACTTCGCCTGGGTCACCAGATCGCCTGCTTTCGTGTATTGCCGATCCCCGGCCGAACCTCACACACACGTTCGCTGTTGCTCTGCTGCTCGCGCTGAACATGAAGATGAGATGACCGTGGGTGGGCCGGATGCGGGAATCAGTCCATCCGATTCCCCATTTTATATCGCCGCGGCGGCCGCCGAAAGATTACCGAGTCGACCCCATACACCCGCTTACGCTGCGCGGGCCAGCCACACCGCGTGCCCCGCACATGTCGGATCCGCGAAAACGTTATCCACCAGTTCGAAGCCTGTCTCCTCCAGCAGCGACCGATACTCCTCCGGGTCGAGGCTCCCGTGGTACAGCGGCTCTCCCTCCATCTCCCCCAGCACCGAGCCGTGCTGCGGTCCGCTGGTGAACATCAGCGGTGCTCGCGGTCCGGCGTGCCTCGCAAAGACAGGAAACATCGCCTGCTGGTCGTCCGGGGTGAGATGAAAGAAGCTGTCCCACGCAATGATGCCGGCGAATGACCGGTCCAGGTCCAGCGTCCGCATGTCGGCGGCGATCCATTCCTGTGCGGGATAACGGCTGCGGCTCAGGGCCAGCAACGGCTCCGACGTGTCCACGCCCGTCACTCCGTACCCCTGGCTGATGAAATACCCGGCAATCGGCAACCCCGCGCCGCATCCGAGGTCGAGGATCGTCCCACCCAGGGGCGCCAGCGCCAGAAACTGGTCCAGCCAGGGCTTCTCGAAGAGGCTCCCCGGAGCTCGCGCTCGATCCCACGCCCCCGCGTGCCGCTGATACAGCCCGATAATCTGCTCCGACTCGCCGCTCACGGACACAAAGTTAGCATCCAGGCAGCGGCTCGGCAAAACCCCGAACGCGCACGTCAGGGACACGTCAGCTGCGCTGTACCCTCAATCGTGCACCCGCCGCCGCACGATGTAATGGCGTTGCAGTTGGTCGAATCGAAGGCGAACACCGAATACGCGCCTTTCGCGCCGCTCGCGCACTGTGCAAGCCCACTGGTCGATACCGTCACCCCTGACGAAGGCGCGCTGTTTTGGCAGACCCCCCACGTCGCCGGCTGCGGCGCGGTCGTCAGCGGAGCAGCGCTCCAGTGCCCCGTCGCCGTGAATTGAACCGGTTGCCCTTGTGCAGCGGCCGTTGCCGGGCTGAGTGTGATCGTCTCAAGCTGGCGATTGGACATCGTCGCCCCAGCGCCGCAGCCTATCGGCGCCATCGCAACCGCCAGCGCAAACCAACGCACCGTCAAAGGAAACTGCATCATGACATGCGCCCCCAAATCTGACCGTTAGACAGACAATCCTACAACTTTGTTTCCCCATTTTTGTTAGATCGAATTCCGCAACCCGATCGTGCAAACGCCACACTCCGCAGCGCTAAAAGAATCTTGCCGCCCCACCCGAGCCAACATAGAATCAAGAGCCCATGCCAGCGCCACCCACGCCAACCCCGCCGCCGTTCGATGAAGCGCGTATCGGCGACGCAGCCGGCGAGTACCGCCAAATCCGGCGCGGCCGGCATCGCGCGTGGGTTTATGTTGTCGTGGCCTTCACCTTCGAAATCTGTTTCCTGTCTTTTGATATCCACGACCTGCTCCGGCACACACGGGCCGCGCACAACCACGACGCCGCAGTCCTGTTGTCCGCAGCGGCAGGAATCCTCCTCTCGGTATGGGTGTTCAACGATCGTTGGCGCTGCATCGAAGCCTTCTCCAGCCGTTTCTGCTTCGGATCCGGTTATGCCGCCCTGCTGACCTCCCACCTCTGCATGATCTGGGTCCCCTCCATCGCGTTTGTCTACGCCAACTACCGTGGCCTCCGCAAACTGCTCGGCTCCTGACGAACCAACGTCGTCCTCTCCTCCACACTGCCGTCCTCTTTTCCACCCCGTCCAACCTGCGATACTGATCCTTCCATGAGCAGCGTTTGTGTCAGATGTGGCGGAATGGGTGTGCGGGTCCTGTCGTCTCCAGGCGGTGCAACCGTTATCGAAACCTGCGAGTGCCAGCTTGAGCAGCGGGTCGCCCGCCTCCTCCATCGTGCCGCGATCCCGGCCCGCTACGAGCACTGCTCTCTCGACAGCTACGAGGCCAGCTTCCCCGGCGCCGACCGCACCCTTGCCGCCGCGCACCTCATGGCGCGCCGCTTTGTCGATGGCTACCCGGTTACGACGGAGGGACAGGGCTTACTGCTCACCGGCTCGATCGGCGTCGGCAAGACCCATCTGGCTGTCGCTATCCTTCGGGCTCTCATCGTCGAAAAAAGCGTCCACGGCCTCTTCTGCGACTACCGTGAGCTCCTCAAGGAAATCCAGAATTCCTATAACCCGCAGGTCTCGACGACCGAACTCGAGATTCTACGACCGGTTTTCGACGCCGAAGTTTTAGTACTGGATGAGTTGGGGGCAACGAAACCCACGGATTGGGTTTGGGACACAGTGGCGCTGCTTCTGAACTCCCGCTACAACGACAAGCGCACCACCATCATTACGACCAATCTTGATGATTTGGCGGCTGGTGGTGTGGCCCCAGGAGGCCCTGCAAACAAGAACGAAAAGGGCAGATCTGAACAAACCCTGGGGGACCGCATCGGGGAGCGCATGCGCTCTCGCCTCTCCGAAATGTGCTTCACGGTCGAAATGCGCGGCGAAGACTTTCGCCGTACTGTCAGGCGCGCCCGCTTCGGCTGACCCCGCGGCCTGTGGCCTGCATCCCGTGGCCTGTTATTCCTCCATCGTTTCCCGCTCTCCGTGCATCTTTCTTAGCAGGTGCGGAGGAATATGGCCACCGAACAACTCCATCGCCGGCCGCGCGTGGTGATCATCGGCGGAGGCTTTGCCGGAACCCACGCTGCCAAAGGGCTCGCGAAGCTGCCCGTCGACGTCACCCTCGTCGATCGCCGCAATCACTTCACCTTCCAGCCGCTCCTGTATCAGGTGGGCCTCGCCGTTCTCTCTCCCGCCGACATCGCCTCGCCGCTGCGCACCATGATGCGCGGCAGCGCCAACACCGAAGTTCTGATGGACGAAGCCGTGGCTTTCGACCTCCCGCAGCATCGGGTCAAATTCCGCAGCGGCGCGGAGATGTCCTGGGACTACCTGATGCTCGCGACCGGCGCGACCCACTCCTACTTCGGCCACGATGCGTGGGAGCCGCTCGCGCCCGGCCTCAAGACCATCGAAGACGCCATCGAGATTCGCCGCCGCATCCTGCTCGCCTTCGAGCTCGCCGAGCGCGAGATGCTGGAAACCGGCTCGCATCCGCCCCTCAACTTCGTCATCATCGGTGGCGGTCCCACCGGCGTCGAGCTTGCCGGAGCCATCACGGACATCACCCGCCGCTTCATGCGGCGCGACTTCCGGCAGATCGATCCTGCGCAGGCCCGGGTGATCCTCATTCAAGGGGATAAGCACGTGCTGCCCAGTTATCCGGAAGACCTCTCGGTCAAAGCTGAAGAGCAGCTCCGCGCCCTCGGCGTCGAAATCCACACTGGCCTCACCGTCACCGGTGTCGAGCCAGGATTCGTCATCGCTGGCGATCAGCGCTTCCAGGCCGCCGTCACCCTCTGGGCAGCAGGTGTCGCGGCTTCACCCCTGGGCAAGCTCCTGGGCGTGCCGACGGACAAGCGCGGCTGCGTCCTCGTGAACCAGACCCTCAACCCTGAAGGCCATCCGGAAATCTTCGTTTGCGGCGACCTCGCGCACTTCGAGCAGAACGGCCACCAGGTCCCCGGCGTCGCGCAACCCGCCATGCAGATGGGCGATCACGTCGCTCGCATGATTGAAGCCGACCTCAACCATCGGCCCCGCCGCCCCTTCCATTACTTCGACAAAGGAGACATGGCCACCATCGGCCGACTCGCGGCCGTCGCCAAAGTCGAGTGGCCGTTCAAAGCCCACTTTGGCGGTTTCCTGGCGTGGATCGCGTGGCTGACGGTCCACATTTACTTCCTCATCGGCTTCCGCAATCGTCTCGCGGTGCTCTCGCAATGGATCTGGGCCTTCTTCACCTTCACTTACGGTGTCCGGCTCATCTACGGCAGCCTGGCGCTGCCCGGCTGGACGGACAAGGATGGCATCGACACGCATCCCGCCGCGCAGCTGGTGGACCCAGCCGCGCCCGGCCGCGTCGAAGCTCCGTCAAAGCCCGCCGCCGCCGATTAGCCTCGATGCGTCGCAGGCTTATTCCTCCAGGGACAACCGGGCCTCCGCCGTCCCCAGCGTGCCTGCCTCCTCGAAATATGCTGCCCCACCGGGAAATGCGGGATTCAGCCCGTGGCCGTCGCGGATCAGCGCCTCGGTCTGCTGCGCCGTCGCCGGCTTTCCAAAATAAAACCCCTGGATCAGATCGCATCCCAGCGCGCTCAGACGATTCACCTGGTCGGCCGTCTCCACACCTTCGGCCACCACGCGCAGCTTGAACGAACGCGCCAGCTGAATAATCGTCCGGACGATCTCCGGCGACCCGTCGCCTGCGCCCAGCTCCCGAATGAACGAGCGATCGATCTTCAGAACATCGAAAGGCAGCCTCTGCAGGTAACTCAACGACGAATAGCCAGTGCCGAAATCGTCGATCACCAGCTGAACCCCCATCTGCCGCAACGCGCGCAGCGTCGCGAGAATCTGCCCCGTATCGGCCACCAGCGAGCTTTCCGTGATCTCCAGCCGCAGCCGCCTCGCTTCCATCCCCGTCTCGATCAGGACTCGCTGCACCAGCTCCGCAAAGCGGCCGTCGTTCATCTGCCGCGCCGCGACGTTCACGCCGAGCGTGAGCGGCGGAGCGGGAGCCAGCCGCCGGTCCCATTCCGCCATTTGCCGGCAAGCTTCCCGCAGCACCCACTCCCCTACCTCGAGGATCAGGTCGGATTCTTCCGCTATGGGGATGAATTCCATCGGCCGCAGCAGCCCGCGTTCCGGATGCTGCCAGCGCACCAGAGATTCAAACCCGATAATCCGCCGCTCGCGCAGCGAGATCAGCGGCTGATACCGCAGGCAGAGCTGGTTCGCTTTGATCGCCGAACGCAATCCCATCACGATTTCCAGCCGCGCCGCCGCGCGCTCGCGCATGCTTGCCCTGAAGATCGCTACCTCCGCATTCCCCTTCGTCGATGCGTGATACATCGCCGTCTCCGCATTGCGCAGCAGATCTTCAGCCTTATCGGATGCCGAAGCGAAGGCGATGCCGATGCTCGCCCCCACCGGCAAGCGTTGTCCCTCCAGATAAAATGGCTCGCGCAGCCACGCCAGCGTCACACCGGCCACGTCCTCGGCCTCGGCGGGCCGCTCGATATCGGTCAGCAGCATCGCGAATTCATCCTCGCCCGTGCGCGCCACCACCACGTCGCGGCCCACAGCCCGCACAGCAGAGCGCAGCCGCCCTGTCACCTGCATCAGCAATTCCTCGGTGGCCCCGTGCCCCAGGCTGTCGTTCACCATCCTGAAGCGATCCAGATCCAGAAACAGCACCGCCGTGTTCCCCCTCGTGGTTTTCTCCAGGGCGCGCTCCAGCTCATCGAGAAAGAACACCCGGTTGGGCAACCCGGTCAGTGCATCGACGACTTTTCTCTTCGTAATGTCGCTGATCGATCCGGCCGTCCGCACCACGCGGCCATCCTCGCCGAGCACCAGCGTGCCCCGCCACAACGTCCACACCCAGCTGCCATCCAGGTGGCGCATGCGGCATTCAACCTCGAAGGCATCGGCGTTCGCCTTGCTGTGCGCCGCGAACTCGGTATGCACCCGCTCCCGGTCTGCCGGATGTATCCTGGCAAAGAAGTCTTCGGGCGATCCCCATCGTTCCGTTTCCTGCCCGCCAAGAATCGCATTCAGCCGAGGCGATAAATACACGTTCTCTGTGGTCGCGTCGTAATCCCACAGACCGTCGTTCGACCCGCGCGCCGCCAGCGCATAGCGCTCCTCGCTTCTGCGCAGGCGATCTTCGGCAGCCTGCCGCGCGCGGTCATGCCGTTCGATCTGCGCCACCATCGCATTGAACGCATGGATCAGCTGCCCGATCTCGCCCCCGGTTTCGTGCTGGGCCCGCAGCGAATAGTCGCGCCGCTCTGAAATCTCCCGCGCTACTCCGGCCAGATACGCCAGCGGATCGGTCACCATGCGCGTCAGGCGCATCACCACCGCGACCCTGGTCCCAATCGACAACACCAGCACCACAAGGATGATCCACACATACTGGCGCAGCCGCGCTCCCTGGGGCCCCAGATCGTAGACCAGCACGATCGTCCCCGCTCTCGTTCCGTGTTGCACAACTCCCTCGGTAAGGGTGAGCGTCATTCCAACGAACCGCTTGCCGTCGCTGGCCGCCGTGCGGATCGGCGCAGGCCGTCTCCCGGGTCGCAGGTACTCCGCGAAAGGTTTGCCGTCGCGGTCGTACAAAGCGGCAGACAATACCTGGCGCTCCACGGCAGCCGCGTTCAGCGCCGCTTCCGCACCAGATCGGTCTCCGCTGCTCAGCGAGGCCGCTGCGCTCGAGGACAATACACGCGCAATCGAACCGGCATCCCCCGCGGACTGACCGCGCAGGCTGCTGCTCTGATAGAGGATCAGGAAGCCCAGCTCCATCAGAACCGCCAGGGAGCCAATAGCAAGGATGAGCACCGTCAGCTTGCATCGGACGGTCCCATTCCGCAGTGGCCACCATCGCGAGCCCAGCGCCCGTTGCGTGCACGTCACCCTGCCGATCGGCGTGGGACTCGGCGCTGTTGCCTCAAGCGCTAACTCCGCGCCAGCCGGAATCCTCGCGCCGGTTCCGGCAGACAGACCTTGCTGCCCCCCGATCGCGTCCGGCCCCATCCCGGCTCCGCCGATCTCGATGTCCCTTAGCACTCTGTACGGCCCTATCGGCGGCACATCACAAATCAGGAGCCGATGCCCCGTCCATCCCACGGGCGGACACCTGCTTTTCGCTCCACGAAGGTTTGTCTTACTTCAGGACGTTCAGTACAGTGGCGTTTCCCCTGCCGGCCGGGTCTTCCACCGCCGGTGCACCCACAGCCACTGCTCCGGATACCGGCGCACGAACCCCTCAAGCGCCGCGGTGAAGCGGGCCGTATTCTCCAGCACATCGCGCTCATCGTCGCCCGTCTCCACCAGAATGAACTCCGGCCCAAAATGCAGCACGTATTTCCTCTCCCCTGCTTCCCACACAAGAAATCCCGGCAGCACCGCCGCGCCGGTACGCAGCGCCACACGCGCCAGCCCCGACGCAGTGCACGCCTCGACGCCAAAGAACGGCACAAACACCCCCTGCGGAGGCGTCATGTTCGTATCCATCAGGATCCCCACCGTGTCGCCCTGGCGCATCGCCACCAGGAGCCCGCGGGCAAAGTCATCCTTGTGTACCACGCGGTTGCCGTGCATACACCGGATCGCATTCACCATCCGATCCACACGCGCATTGTCCAGCCGCCGGATCACCATCGTCATCGGATGACCCATCAGCGAGTGCCAGAAGCTCGACAGCTCCCACGCTCCCAGGTGCCCGGTCACAATCAGCACGCCGCGTCCCCGCTCGCGCGCGGCCAGATAATGCTCCAGCCCCTCATAGCGGAACAGGTCGCGCGTGTTCTCCCGCGTATAGCGGCGCATCTGGCAAAACTCGCCCAGCTGCCATCCCAGCTGGCGATAGACGCCGCGCAGAATCCGCCTTCGTTCCGCCCCCGGCATCTCCGGATAAGCCAGTTCCAGGTTGCGGAGTCCGGTGCGGCGCAGCTTCGGCAGCACCCACCACGCCACCGCACCCAGCGCCGCTCCCGCACTCCGAGCAACGCGGCGCGGCAGTGCTCCTGTCAGGCTCAGCAGCGTCCAGGCGAACGCATATTCCAGAGCTTCTCGCATGAATGGCGAAAAGCCAGTCTAAATCCGAATTCAAATCGAAGATGGGCCGTCCGTCGCGCCGGGGGACAGCGACACGCGGAAGCCCCGCCACCTCCGCGTGCCCCTTTTTGCTTCCAGCTTCCGGCTTCGTGCTTCCTGCTTTGAGTTATTCCTGCGATGCGTGGAAGTACTTCACTACGGTGCGGATAAATGGCTTCGCATCCTCCGGCACCGGCACCGCGCCATGCAGCACCTGCTCGTAGACCACCGGCCGCCCGTAGAAGAGGTTCGTGTCGTCCTCGTTGTGGCTCACCGCGACGCCGCTCAGGTCCACCCCTGCAAACAACCCCTTGCTCCGCGACCATGTCAGCAGCTCGGACTGCAGCTTCCAGTTCGTCGAAGCCTGCGCGTTCCGTCCCACCGGTCCGGCCGCCGCCGAAGCGTCTGCGCCAATCTTGAACTTGCTGTTCAGCAGGTCCTGGAATCCCTTGTCGTTCACGGCTACCAGCACCAAATCCGTGCCCTGTCCGCCAATCTGGAAGCCCCACGATCCGCCTGCCATCCGGATGAACACAGGCGCGCTCCATCCCCTCGGCGTGCGGCACGTCACCACTCCCTGGCCGTATTCGGCGCCGAAAATAAACGCTCCCTTCAGCATGCCCGGTACCACCCCGACGCAGGTCGCCTGCCTCAGAATTGAATCGGGGATCTGCTTGTCGGGGGTCGCCATGATCTGATTCAGCACGTCGCGCGCCGCATCCAGCCGCGCATCGATCTTAGCTTTGTCCTGGGCAAAGCCAGGAACCGCTACCGCAATCGCACAAAAGAGGACAGCAAGTCTTTTCATTTCAGTCGTTTCTCCAGTTGGAAAGATGTTTTCTGAGGAGCCCCGTGCTATGGTACAGGAATCCCATAAAACCAGCGTGACGCCGACGCAGCCAGGGTTGAATCTCGCTTAAGACCGTCCGATAAGGCCGAGGGGGGTACCCCCGCCCGAGGGGGAATGGCTTCGCGAGCCCGCACCCGTGAATACGATGCGCAACCCCACATTATGGTTGAAGTCCGCCCGCCGGAAACTGCAGGAACCTGGTCGAATCTTCCTGATAAGAAACAAAAAATGGGGGCTGCGCTGCAGTCGCCTGCCAGGCATCAGCCCCGTTCCCCAGATCTGCGTTGTAAGTGAGTTCAGTTGTACCGACCCGTCCCGTAATTCCGCAAGATAACGGAGGTAGGTTCAACTTTCGTAATCACCGCCTTCACACTACCAACGAAGGACCGCGGCCAGCCGCACCCTCCGATCGGCTTCAATATCGGTCATGATCTCCTCGTCCTGGGACCCGCTGCCCAACAACACGCCGGATATAATTGCCGCAGATGGCGAAACAGGAAACGGCTCGCCAGCCTCTTGAAGTGGTCCAAGCCGTGGCAGGCGCCTTCCACCACTTCGATCTGGCTCGCGAACTCCACCAACGCAGTTCCCTCAAGGCCATCTACTCCACGTTTCCCTGGCAACGCCTCGTTCGCGAGCAGCTGCCGCGCGACCTCGTTCACACCTTCCCCTGGATCCACTCGCCGCTGATGATCGCGGAGCGTCACTGGAGGATCCCGGCTGGGCTGAGTCGAGCCGTCTCCTGGCAGGTCGCAGTCACCTTCGACGCCTGGGTTACGCGCCATTTGCCCGCTAGTGACGTCTATGTAGCCCTCTCCGGAGCAGGTGTCTCCAGCGGCCGGCGCGCTCAGTCCTTCGGCGCAAAGTATGTCTGCGACCGCGGCTCCTCCCACATCCGCTATCAGAACGCCATCGTTGGCGAGGAATTCCGCCGATGGGGATTCAACCAAACCATCGTCGATCCCCGCTTCATCGCGCGTGAAGAAGCGGAATACGCTCAGGCGGATGCCATCACCGTGCCGTCGGAGTTTGCACGCCGCTCCTTCATCGAGATGGGCGTGCCCGCCGAAAAACTCCACAAGATCCCCTACGGCGTGCGGCTCGATCGCTTTCGCCCCGTCGGCGAACCACCCAAAGACCGCTTTGAAGTGCTCTTTGTAGGCCAGGTGGGCTTACGTAAAGGCGTGCCGTATCTGCTCCAGGCCTTCGCGCAACTGAAACATCCGCACAAGCGCCTGCGGATTGTGGGCGGACTTTCCCGCGATCTCCGGCGAATCCTTACGCAATTGCCGCAGGACAACGTCGAGTTCGTCGGCCACCTGCCCCAGGATCGCCTCTCCACTGTCATGAGCACCAGCCACGTCATGGTGCTGCCTTCGATTGAAGAAGGTCTGGCCCTGGTTCAGGCTCAGGCGATGGCTTCCGGATGCCCGCTCATCAGCAGCACCAACACCGGCGGAGAAGATCTGTTCACTGACAACGTGGAGGGGTTTATCGTTCCCATCCGCGCACCGGAAGCCATCACCGCCCGTCTCCAGCAACTGGCCGACGATGCTGCCCTCCAGCAGCGCATGCGCGAAGCCGCCCTCGCGCGCGTCCGGCGCATCGGCGGATGGCATCAGTATGGAGAAGAGTGGATGGCTTTGCTGGACCGCATTGTCACTGGCAGTACCCCAACGGCGGCCGGAACCGTCAGCAAGTGAAGCGCCGCCCAACGTACTCGTGCACACCCTAAGGCAGGCTAAACCGTATTCCGCGCCACGATCAGCAATTCCTCAGCAGTCGCATTCCCTCCCGAACCTTCATAAAGAGCGAATCCGTACCTCTCACACGCCCATAGCATGAACTCCGCAGTTATGTGGAGAGGATGCACCTTTCCCCAAAGTTTGTGATAATTCGGATCCATCTTCTCCCGATTCGGACTGCCGTTAGGACAAAAGCAAACGAAGTACCCACCCGGCACAAGCACCTTTGCCGCTTCGCGAAAGACGATATTTGGATCGGGAAGATGCTCAATTACGTGAGCGGAGAAGAAGCAGTCCATCTTTCCCTCGACTGCTCTCAGATCCTCGATCATCTGGCAGCCGAGGAACTCCTGGGCATAATGAGATCGTTGCCGTCCGACTTCAAATGACAAAACCTCAAACCCCGCCTGTGACATTTGCCAGCTTCCGTAACCCCAGGAGCTTCCAAAATCGAGAATCCTGGCCCCGCCCGGCAGCACCGACTGAAGCACCGTAATGTAACGAAGATAGTCTTTCTCTGTCCCTGCAAACCGGATTTCAAGCAGCCGACTGAGTTCCTCCCGGCTGGGCAAAGTCGTTGTGAATCCCTGCCGATAGCGTTCTTCCCTGTACAGCTCTTCAGCCCTTTGCGGCGTCTCTTTGGGAACCCTGAATCGCAGATGACAGGTCGGGCATTCCCACAGCGACGTCACCAGGTACTTATGTCGGATCAATTCTGCCGACGCGCTCCCGCATCCCGGGCAACCTTTATCAGAGCCAATGCAATGCCTCGCGGCCCATGACAAATAGTCGATTCTGGCTCGCTGCTCGTCACTGAAAATCCGCATACCCCTCCTGATAGCCTCCATTGATGTCCTTGCCGATTGCCCTTGATCCGAGAATAGGAATCCGGCCCTGTCCAGCGCTCCCCGCATTGCCCCGCACTGCCGTGTTCCGGATCCCGTTATTCCGCCAAAGCACATCGCCGCCTGAACCGCGCCCCGATCGCGGCCCGCACTCCGTTTAACCCGAAGAATGCATATGAAAGAACCGACAAGATCGCGACCGCCGCACAAGCAATGCCTGTAATCCTCATCAGCGACCAGTGCTCGCTCCAATAAACCGGCCAAACCGACAGTGCAAGGCAGATGGTTAGAAACGCGACGGCACGCATAACTGGTGCCTTCGAAACGGGAAACTCAGGGGGGAAAAGCTTCTCATTCAACCGCAATATCGAGCGGACCTGAACCAGCTCCGCTCCCACCCAAAGAACCATAACCCCAACGATTCCAAATGGTCTCAACGCGATCAATGAAAGCCCGCACATGCTGAGATACGCACACATTGAGATCACGGCCAGCTTTTGGTGCTGATTGCTCGACCACTGGAACTGGCTTTTGTGATCCTTGATGGCCATCAAAGCGTAGACAATAGTCATTAGCAGGCACAATCCCGGATCGTAGAGATTGCGCCGATGAAGCCAGACCGAGAATGCCACAGGGCACATCAGCAGAGTGCCGACACTGACTGTTGTGACCATGAAGAGTACGACCCTCTCGGAAAGATCGTACAGCCGATGGAGAGCTCTCCAGTCGCGGCTGCCCACCAGGAGAGTAATCTCCTGAGAGACAGCATAGGTCGCCACGGAAAGAATCTGCCGGGAGGAATTGAAGATCACCCTCGTGAAGGAAAAGATGGCAACGCTCGCTGGTCCCAGAAACAGTTGGATCAGCAACACTGGCGCCTGCCAAACAAGAAAGCCCGAAGCGGAGTACAGGCCAAAATAGGCGCTGGGTTTGATGATGGCCAACATCGTCTTCCTGTTTCCGAAGCGCAGCGAAGGCAGCAGTACCGGGGCAGTGACACGCATGTCCGCCGCTACCACCACGGTAAACAGGACCATCGAGGCCAGTTGCGTCAATGCGAGAACCGGGAACGTAGCCCGAAACCACAGGAACGCGGACATGGCCAGGATCGCCGCCAGTCTCTGCGCGCTGCCCCAGTTCTGGCCGCGGTGCGCGCGGCCCAGAGCCATATAGCTATTGCACAGAAAGGAAAAAAGCCAGTTCGTCATCAGCTGCAGCATCAAGAGGAAAACAGTCAGAGATGCAGTCAGCGATGATGTGTAGCGCAGATGGAGCCAGCGGCCGACGGGCATCAGCAATACCATCGAACCCCCAACGGCAACCACGGCGATCAGAGTAAGACTCAGCTTGAGGGCGCTGGCCTGAACGGTTTTCGCCTCTTCCAGCTCGCCGCCGTTGTAATGGATTGCCATCTGGTTATTGGCATAGGTCTGAATTCCCGAATTCAGGGTGCTCAGGTAGCTCACGGCAGCCGTCAGCACGACCCATTCACCGTAGACTTCCACGCCATGCGCGTATCGGTGCAGAAAGAACGGGGGCACCAGCAACTGCGTGACAATAGAAACGCCCTGACCCGTGAAAAACGCGGCCAGCAGCTTGAGGATGCGTTTGAGGCTCATAGTCGGGGGCTGTTCAGATTGTCTCCTGGCTGGGTCGGGTTGAAATCCGCTGGACGGAGAAACCCACCGAATGGAGTGGCAGCCACTCTACATCTTGTACTTCCCCAGGTCCTCATCGCCCAGGTTCTCCAGCCACTTCCGGACATCCTGTTCCGTCGGCTGCGTCTCTGCCGCGTTCGGCAACACCTTCGCCGCATGCAGGACTTCTTCAGAAACAAAAATCGGGCAATCCGACCGCAGCGCCAGCGCCAGCGCATCCGAGGGCCGTGCGTCAATCGCCACAATCTCGCCGTTCTGCTCCATCCAGATCACTGCGTAAAACGTGTCGCCGCGCAGCTCCGACACCACCACCCGCTGCACCTGGGCGTTCAGCCCCATCACGATGTTCCGCAGCAGATCGTGCGTCAGCGGGCGCGCCGTCGTCGCCTTTTCCACTTCCATCTGGATCGCGTTCGCCTCGTACAAACCCACCCAGATCGGCAGCACCGCCTCGCTCTTTGGATCTTTCAGGATCACGAC
>CAZHTJ010000061.1:0-21688 GCA_964535525.1 uncultured Acidobacterium sp.
CCAGCGAGTGCAGCCGGTCCAGCGCCGGATAAATCCAGCTGTCCATCGGCACGTACGTCGATCCCTGTGCGCTGGTCGAAATCGTCTCCGACGGTGGCTTGTATCCAGGAGGGAATGGCTGCTGCGTCGTGACCTGTGCCTCGGTCGCTGACAAAAATGCGCTGAAGAAGAAAACTGCGGGAAGGATAAAGGAGGATCGCAAGCAGACCTCGGCGGGGGTTTTCCGTTCAGGCGCGGGGGACGTTCATCGTGCGCCGTTAAATTCAGACTCATTCATCGACTCTATGGTGTCAAGCGCGGGCCGGGTCGCCCCGCTCCGCATCCACGCCCAGATCCGCGAACGCCTTCTGCGCCTTCTTCGCGTCGAACTTCCCTTCGCGCGCCAGCTTGGACAATGTCGCGGCCACAATCGACTCCGCATTCACCTCAAAGTGTCTGCGCAGATGCTCGCGGTTGTCGCTGCGTCCGAACCCATCCGTCCCCAGCGAAGCCAGCCGCGTCGTCAGCCACGGCGAAAGCTGATCCGGCACTGCTTTCATGTAATCCGTCGCCGCGATAATCGGCCCTTTCGCCTTGCTCAGCGCTTGCACGATATACGGCGTCTTCTCCGCTTCGGTCGGATGCAGCCTGTTCCACCGTTCCACGCGGAGAGCCTCGCGACGCAGCTCGTTATAGCTGGTTACACTCCACACATCTGTCTCCACGCCGTACTTCTCCGCCAGAATCTCCCGCGCGCGCAGGACCTCATTCAGAATCGGCCCGCTCCCGAACAACTGGGCCACCGCCTTGCCACTGGTGCCCGCCTTCAGTTTGTAGATGCCCCGCACAATCCCCTCACGCGCGCCCTTCGGCATCTCCGGCATGGCATAGTCTTCGTTGTACATCGTGATGTAGTAGAAGACGTCCTCGCCATCCTCATACATCCGCTTCAGCCCGTCCTGCACGATCACTGCCAGCTCGTACACGTACGCCGGATCGTAGCTCACGCATGTCGGAATCACGCTCATCAGCACATGGCTGTGCCCGTCCTGATGCTGCAGCCCCTCGCCCAGCATCGTGGTGCGGCCCGCGGTCCCCGCCATCAGAAATCCCTTGCCCCGCGCATCGGCAAACGCCCACATCATGTCGCCCACACGCTGAAATCCGAACATCGAGTAGTACATGTAGAAGGGAATCGTCGGCACCAGATAATTCGAATAGCCCGTGCCCGCCGCCGTGAATGACGCCATCGCCCCCGCTTCCGTGATCCCCTCTTCCAGAATCTGTCCGTCCTTCTCCTCGCGATACGACAACACCATGTCCACATCGTGCGGCTTGTACTTCTGCCCCTCGCTCGCGTAAATCCCCACCTGTTTGATCGCTGACTCCAGCCCAAACGTCCGTCCCTCGTCGGGCACAATCGGCACGATCAGCTTGCCAATCTGCGCGTCCTTCATCAGCGCGCGCAGAATGCTCACGAACCCCATCGTCGTCGATACCGCGCGCCCCTTTGACCCTCCCGTCCACTCGGCGAAGGTCTCCAGCTTCGGCGCTTTGAAGTCAATCTTCGGAACATCGCGCTTCGGCATGAATCCACCCAGCCCCTGTCGCCGCACGTGCATGTACGCCATCTCCGGCGCGTCCTTAGCCGGCCGATACAGCTTGCCCGCCCGCGCGTCGTCGTCCGAAATCGGCAGCTCATAGCGATGCGCAAACTCCACCAGCGCATCGTCCGCCATCTTCTTCTCCTGGTGCGAAGCATTCCGCGCCTGCGTGCTCCCCAGCCCGTAACCTTTCACTGTCTTGGCCAGAATCACCGTCGGCCCGCCCTTGTGCTCTACGGCCTGCTTGTACGCGTTGTAAATCTTCGTCGCGTCATGCCCACCGCGATGCAGGTGGAAAATCTCATCGTCCGTCATGTGCTCGACGAGCTTCAGCAACTCCGGATACTTCCCGAAAAACTCCTTCCGGATATACGCGCCGCCCTTCGCCTTGAACGCCTGATACTCGCCATCCACGCACTCTTCCATGCGCTTCACCAGCAGCCCGGTGTGGTCGCGCTCGAACAACTCGTCCCAGTCCGAACCCCAGATCACCTTGATCACATTCCAACCGGCGCCGAGGAAAACCGCTTCCAGCTCGTCGATGATTCGCGCATTCCCGCGCACCGGCCCATCCAGCCGCTGCAGGTTGCAGTTCACTACGAAAATCAAATTGTCGAGCTTCTCGCGACGGCCCAGCGACAGCGCACCCAGCGTGTCCACCTCATCCGTCTCACCGTCGCCGACAAACGCCCAGATCTTCCGCGGCGTCTTCTCAATCAGTCCGCGATTCTCCAGATATCGCATGAACCGTGCCTGATATACCGCGTTCAGCGGCCCAATCCCCATCGACACTGTCGGGAACCGCCAGAAATCCGGCATCAGCCATGGGTGCGGATACGACGACAGCCCCGGCGTGTCGCGCAACTCATGCCGAAAATTCAGAATCCGCTTCTCATCCAGCCGTCCGAGCAAAAACGCACGCGCATAGATACCGGGGCTCGCGTGTCCCTGAAAATAAACAAAATCTCCCGGCTCCTCGCCATACTTCGCGTGGAAGAAATGATTGAACCCCACCTCCAGCAGCGTTGCCAACGACGAGTACGTCGCGATGTGTCCGCCGATGCCGTGGTCCTTCTTGTTTTGCCCGTGCACCATCGCCATCGCGTTCCAGCGGATCAGCGCCTCGATCCGCCGCTCCAGCGCGCGATCGCCGGGGTAAGACACTTCCTCATGCTTCGGAATCGTGTTCACATAGGGAGTGGTCAGCTCGCTCTGCTGCGAAATCCCCGCCTCGCGCGCGCGCTGTTTCAGCGCCGTCAGCAATTCCGCGCCCTGCTCCGGACCCTCACCCACTACCACGTCATCGAACGCCTCGATCCACTCCCGAAGCTCCGCTGAAAAATCGCTGCCCACCGGATTCGTCACTTTCGTTGCCATAAACTCCTGGTCTCTCCCTGTACCTGCGTGCCCGTTCCTTACGCGATCGCCCGCGTCTCCGTCTCTTCGTCTTCGCTCAGGCTGTCCGCCGCATCGCGGCCTGCAAATCCGAGCCCGCGCGCGCTCGTCTCAAACTCAGCCACGATCTCCCGCCGCCACGCCTCGACCGGCAATCCCCGCGCGATGAGCCACTGTTCCAGATGCTCAACCGCGTCCTCGGCCTTCACCGCGCGTTTCCTTCCGCTCGCCGTCAGCTTCCAACGCACCCCAACAATGTGCGTCGGCCCCCCGCCATCGCGCGCCCGCGTAATCGACTCGTGAGCCACCCGGTACATCGCAATCACATCCTGAGTGTCCACGGGAATCGACGGATAGTCGATCGCTCGCTGTTGCTTCTTGCTCTTCGCGCCCCGGACCTTCTGCTGCTCCTCGACAAACAGCACCGGCAGCTTCGCCGCGATCGCCAGCGAGCGCGCCTCCTGCAAAACCTTTCCGTTCCGCGCGACATCGAGAAAAACAACGGTGATCCTTCCCGTCTTCCGCATGCGATCGCCCACGGCATCGCTCAGCGCCTCAATCGTGCGCTCTTCAAAGCTGCGACGATCCATGCGCACCCCGGCATGTCCCTGCAGAATCTCTTCAACGGATCCGCCGTGCTCCGCAACCACCACATCGCCATCGCGCAAATCCGCCGCCGCGCCTGCAAACACCGCCTCGTGGCCCCGCAGCCACGAGCCATCACCGCTGGCGCGCTCACCGGCCAAATGCAGCTGCAGCGCAAGCTCGTAGAGCCGGCGGAACTTTGCATCGCCGATCAGCGAGTGCCCATTCTTGCCATTCGCTGCGGCAGACGGAACCCTGCTCCTCGCCTCATTCGTCATCTGTTTTGAGAGTCCTTCGCGGCCGCTCGAATTCGGGGGTGCAGCCGTCACGTCCAATGCGACGCTGAACACAACCAGCTATAGAAAAATTGTAGCGCAGCCGCGCCTTGTTCCCGCCGTCATTGCATCGCACAAACGATCGCCGCGCCCGCGCCGATTTCAACAGTTTTGTGAATAACCCTGTGCATTTCCCGCTCGCATGCGCCCGAAAGTCGCCAATGATGCGGCCTTCACCATTCTGCACTCCACCCGATGCACTCTCGCATCGCTCCGGAATGCGATTTCCATCACATCCCGCGCTGCCCTGATCCCACTTCGAGCGCTGGCTCTTCGTCTGTATCAGCTCCGCTAGCTGACCGCCTTTTAGCTGCCCGCTTTTTAGCTTAGCTAACCGCTTTTTAGCTTAGCTAACCGCTTTTTAGCTACCCGCTTCTTAGCTAACCGCTTCTTAGCTGCTTCATGTCGAGTACTCCGCATTGATCTTCACGTACTCCGCCGTCAGATCGCTCGTCCAGAATCTGCACTTCCCGCCACCCACTCCCAGCACAATGCGAATTGAATACTCACCCTGCCGCAAATACGCGTGCGCAGCGTGTTCGTCGTACTCCGGCGCGCGTCCGCCGTTCAAGCAGATCGGAAGCTCGCCGAACCAAATCGCAATCTTCTCCGGATCGATCGCCACACCGGAATATCCCACCGCCGCCATCAGCCGTCCCCAGTTCGGATCCGATCCCGCCCACGCCGTCTTCACCAGCATCGAGTGCGCGATCGACTTCGCCACGGTCAGTGCGTCCCCATCGCTCGGCGCGCCCTCGATTTGCAACTCGACGACGTGCTCCACGCCCTCGCCGTCCGTCACAATCTGCTTCGCAAGCGATGTGCACACCGTCGTCAGCGCTTCCGCAAATTTTCGATTCGCCGCCTCGACCCTCACTCCCGAAGCTCCCGAAGCCAGCAGCAGCACCGTGTCATTCGTTGACGTGTCCCCGTCAATCGAGATGCGATTGAAACTCACTTCCACTGTGTCGCGCAAAAATCCATCCAGCGCAGCAACGTCCACCGCGGCGTCAGTGAACACATACACCAGCATGGTTGCGTGTAAGGTCGCGTGCGGAGCCGCAGGCACCAGCCGAGGATGAATCATCCCCGCGCCTTTGCAGACGCCCGCAATCCGCACCCTCTTTCCGCCGACCTCGAACGACGCGTGCGCGACCTTCGCCCGCGTATCCGTCGTCAGAATCGCCTGTGCGAATCCAGCAAAAGCCACCGCATCCCCAGCCAGTTCGTTCTTCACCGAGGGCAATGCCGCCACCAGCTTCTCCGCCGGCAGCGGCACTCCAATGATTCCCGTCGAGGAAGGGAAAACCTCGTGCCCCTCGCATCCAAATACCTCGGCCGCCGCGCGACACACCTGCTCGCAAGCCGTGATCCCGATCTCTCCCGTGGCGCAGTTCGCGTTGCCCGCATTCACCGCCACCACGCGAACCCGTCCCCCGCTGCGCGCCAGATGCCTGCGCCCCACCGTGATGGGCGCCGCCTGCACCCGATTCGAAGTGAACATCGCCGCCGCGCTCGCGCCCTGGTTTGAGCTGTCAGTCGCGACAGCAACGGCGAAGTCCGCCTTGCCGCTCGGCTTGATGCCGGCTTTCACCGCCGCAAATCGAAACCCACGCGGCAGCGCCTCAGAAGAAATCAGTGAAGGATCCGTCATCCCTTGCGTCTCACCGCCCGCCCTGCGTCGGCGCCCTCATCAGCGCCACGAACTCGCGTGTGAATTTCCCCAGATCCAGATCCATCTGCGCGTGGACCTTTTGCACATCCGTCGCAGGGCGCATCGCATCCGTCCACGTAAGCGTGTTGCCGTAGCTCGGACCATGGCTCAGGTCCACATCCATATACACTTGCTTCTCCTTCGTGATGATCGAAGGATCGAGCCACGCGCAAGCCGCCAGCTCGTCCCACAAATAGTAGCGATCCTCGGACCAGGCCGCGATATACCGCGCCGCCGGGTTCGGCGACTTCGCAATCTCATCCACCATCGCCTGTGTGAACATCGCCTTGATCGAAATATCCACCGTCGTCACGTCAATGCGCGGCCAGTGTGCGCGCAGCACGATATGCGCCGCCTCCGGATCGAACCAGAAATTGAATTCATGCCGCGGGCTCTCCGCAAACTCCGGATCGTCGGTCTGCGGATTCAGGCTGCCGCCCATCATCACGATCCCCTGCGTCAACTCCGCAAACTCCGGATCGATGCGAATCGCCAGCGCAATATTCGTCAGCGGCCCCGCCGCGTAAATCGTCACCGCATGCGGATGCGCATGCACCTGCCGAATCAGGAAATGCACCGCGTCCTCATCGATCGCCTTCGTATGCGGCGCGCCCTCCGGCATCGGTGGCACGAAATCGGGCGCGTGAATCATCGGGTTCGCAGGTTTCACCCCCACCACACCATGGCCCGTATCCACCAGCGTCATGGGCCCCTGTCCCCACGCGCCCAGCCAATCCACCTGCCCCACCAGCGGCGTGTTCAGCCGCGTCTCTTCCTCGGTGCGCACCAGCGGGAACACCGAGCCCTTCGCCACCGGCACGTCGGTGCGGCCGATCAGTTCCAACATCCGCAGCGTGTGCTCGGTCTCTTCATCGCGCCAGGCGTTTCCCGTCACCATCGTGATGCCCAGCACCTCCACCTGCGCCGACTGCAGCAGCACCATCATCGCCATTTGGTTCGATCCACCCGGCCCCGACCCATCCTGATCGATCAGCACCAGCCTCTTCTGCGCGCAGGCCGACGACGCCAGACACGCTGCGAGCACACCAGCCATCGCAAGCCGGAACCGAGCGCGAAGCAGCATGCCGCTCGAAATCGAAGAAAGTTCAGTCATACCTGGGTGCCGCGATTTCTAATCTACCAACTTCGCTCTTTGAAATGACGCACTTTGAAATAATGATTCCGCCCTGTCCGACGCCCGCCAATCCGACTTCCTCATCATGCACGACGTCAGCGTTGCCCGCGGCGATAACGTCGTCCTCCACTCGATCTCCCTCCGTATCGGCTGCGGCGAACACGTCGCCATCCTCGGCCCCAACGGCTGCGGCAAATCGACGCTGATCAAAACCATCACCTGCCAGTGCTACCCCATTTTCACGCCCACCACCGAGCTCCGCCTCCTCGGCCGCGAGCGCTGGGACGTCTCGCAGCTCCGCACCCACCTCGGCGTCGTCTCCGCCGAACTCCCCGGCGAACGCACCCCCGTCACGCGCGGCCTCGACGCCGTGATCGCCGGATTCTTCTCCGCCTCGACCCTCTGGCCCAACCTCCACGTCACGCCGGAGATGCGTGAGCGCGCCCACGAGGCGCTGGTCCTGATGCAGGCCACCCAACTCGAATCCAAACTCGTCGGCGAAATGTCTGCCGGCGAGCAGCGCCGGATCATGATCGCCCGCGCCCTCGTGCATCAGCCCGAAATGCTCCTCCTCGACGAGCCGTCGAACGCCCTCGACCTCGCCGCCCAGCGAGAGCTCCGCCAGGCTCTGCGCCAGGTGGCGCAGCAGGGAACTGGCATCCTCATGGTCACCCACCACCTCGCCGACATCCTCCCGGAAATCGACCGCGTCATCATGATGAAAGAGGGCCGCATCTTCGCCGACGGCCCCAGGCGGGCACTCCTCACCCAGGAAAAACTCCGCGACCTCTTTGGCGTCGAAGTCGCCCTGATCAACCACGACGGCTTCTGGCACTCCTGGTAGCCGCTCTGGACGCGGGTTTCCATAATGTCTGACATGTGTCGGACATTGTCTGACATGCGGCAGACATTGTCCGACATTGCCCCGCGGGGTTTCCCCGCTTGCCGTCGCGACCCTCCCCGGGTTAACGTATCCGTACACGGGAAAGGAGGATGATCCAGCTAATGACAAATTCCGATGGTAGTAGTACCCGCAGGACCCTACGTGAGGTGACTGAGGCTTAGAGCCGCACCTGGCTTGAAGTGAACTAAGTCCTGGCGTAACCCAAGCGCCGAGGCCACTCCGAAAGCGGGGGCGCCTCAGGTCAATCTCCACAGTCAACCGGTGATCAAGGCCCGCATGCCCAATCTGGCTGCGGGCCTTTCACATTTCCTGGCTCGATTGGCATGGAAATTCGCCTTCCTGTAAGCAACGATGTGACTATGGTAAAATGACCATAGTCAGGAGACCCATGACCAAGACCATAGGCGCCGGCGCCTTCAAAGCAAAATGCCTCTCCGTAATGGACGACGTGCACAACGGGCACGGGGAAATCGTCGTCACGAAACGCGGCAAACCCTTCGTGAAAATCGTTCCCGCCCAACCCGAAAAGCCGGAGAGCATCTTCGGATTTCTGAAGGGCAGGGCGAAAATCGTCGGAGATATCATGGAGCCAACCATGAGCGACGATGACGTCGCTCGCTGGGAGAGCGAGTGGGATGATCTGACCCGATGATCCTGCTCGATACCCACGCTGCAATCTGGCTGGCTCTCAGTCCGGAGCGATTGTCGCACTCCGCGCGCGGCGCCATCCAGGTTAACGCCCCCTCTGGCCTGGGTCTCAGTGCGCAATCGCTCTACGAGGTCGCCTGGCTGATCGTTCGAAGACGAATCCTCCCCAATGAACCGCTCGACACATTCATTCACAGTCTCCAGTCCCGGTTCACTGTTTACCCGCTCACGCCAGCCATCGCCACTACGGCCGCCCAACTTCCCGCTACCTTCCCATCCGATCCCTTCGACCGCATCATCGCCGCCACTGCCATCGTCGAGGGCCTGCCTCTCGTCACCGCCGACCGGAACATCCGCCGCTCCCGAGCCGTTCGCTCCCTCTGGTAAATCGCAATAATTCACCCATCGCGCCACAGTCTTACAATGGTCCCCATGGAACCCCTCGTCATCGCAGGCAAAGCCTTCCAGTCGCGCCTCATCGTCGGCACCGGCAAGTACCGCAACGGACCCGAAACCCAGGCCGCCCTCGAAGCCTCCGGCGCCGAGATGGTCACCGTCGCCGTCCGCCGCGTCAATCTCGACCGTTCCATGGAGTCCCTGCTCGACTTCATCGACCCGCACCGCTACTTCCTGCTCCCCAACACCGCTGGCTGTTACACCGCCGATGAAGCCATCCGCGGCGCGCGTCTCGCCCGCGAAGTCGGCCTCTCCGACTGGGTCAAAATCGAAGTCATCGGCGACCAGGCCACGCTGTACCCCGACGTCCAGGCCACCCTCGAAGCCACACGCGTCCTCGTCAAAGAAGGATTCACCGTCCTGCCCTACACCTCCGACGACATCGTCTTTGCGCAGCGCCTCATCGACGCGGGAGCCGCCGCCGTCATGCCTCTCGCCGCCCCCATCGGCTCAGGCCTGGGCATCCAGAACCGCGCCACGCTGCATATCCTCCGCGAGAGAATCACTGCCGTCCCCCTCATCGTCGACGCCGGCGTCGGCACCGCCTCCGACGCCACCCTCGCCATGGAAATGGGCGCCGACGGCGTCCTCATGAACACCGCCATCGCCGCCGCCTCGAACCCGATCCTCATGGCCGAAGCCATGCAACACGCGGTCCTCGCCGGACGCCAGGCCTGGCTCGCCGGCCGCATGCCCCGCAAACTCTACGCCACAGCCAGTTCGCCCCTCGAAGGCGTCTCACGCTGAGACCCCATCGTGGACTTCCTGCTCGATTGCTTCGCCGATCTCGTGCTGGAGTGCCTCCTCGGGGTTCCTCACCGAAGGAGTCTTCCAGATCAGGCATCAGTGCTGCCGCGTTCAGACGCGGCGCGAGAGCTCGTCGAGCTTCGCCTGATCTGATCCACCACAATCCTCCGCACCCACCACCCCGCCTGCGCTAAACTGGCCCGTAGCGTTTCAGCACGAACAGTTCCTGCTCTCTGAGGCCTTGCAATATGCGTGTCTGCGGCATCGACTGCGGAACCGAAACCACCGGCTACGGCGTCGTCGAATGGGACGACCAGGCGCGCGACCCGCATCTGGTCTCCATCTGCTCCGGCGGCATCTGTCCTCCAAAAAAATCGCTTCTCCCCGATCGTCTGGCCCTCATCCACGCAGAGCTGATCGCGCTCTTCGAGCGTTACCGTCCCGAAGTAATTGCCGTCGAAGAAGTCTTCTACTCCGTCAACGCGAAGTCCGCGATCAAGCTCGGCCACGTGCGCGGCGTCGCGCTGCTGGCGGCCGCCAATGCCGGCCTGCCTATCGCCGAGTACGCGCCCCTCACCATCAAGTCCACCGTCACCGGCTATGGTCTCGCCGCAAAAAATCAGGTCCAGTTCATGGTCGCCCGCCTGCTCTCGCTGCCCGCCGCGCCGCAGCCCGCCGATGCCGCCGACGCCCTCGCCATCGCCATCTGCCACATCCACCACGCGCAGACCCTCGCCCTCCAGGAGGCCCGCGCGGTCTGGCTATGAGCATTCGTCGGGCCTGGCTGGCCCTCATTCTCGCCGCCACCGCACTCTCCGCCCAGACCCCTCTCACCTCGGCTCACATCGTCTTCACCTTCGATCACCCCCAGCTCCAGCCCTCGCGCTACACAATCACCGTCGACGAAACCGGCGCAGGCCGTTTCACCTCCCAGCCCGGGCCCGTCGGCGACGCCAGCGACGGCGTCTTCCCCACACCCGTCGACCGCCCCATCGTTCTCGACGACGCTCTTCGCGCCGACCTCTTCACCTGGGCCCGCAGCCACAGCTTCTTCGCCACGCACTGCACCACACCCGCCCAGGCCGCCCTCGCCTTCACCGGCCACAAGACCCTCGCCTACACGGGCCCCGATGGCAGCGGTTCGTGTGCTTTCGTCTGGGCTTCCGACCCCGCGCTCCAGCGCATCGTCGATCAGCTTGGTGCTGTTGCCTTCACGATTGAAGAAGGCCGCCGCCTGCGCCTCGAAGTTCTGCACGACCGCCTCGCCCTCGACGCCGAACTCGAATCCCTCCAGGACGCCTTCAAAGACCACCGCGCCGCCGACCTTCCCAACATCGCCGACGATCTCCACGCCGTCGCCGACAACCAGCAGGTCATGGACCGCGCCCGCAAGCGCGCCCTCGCCCTCCTCGCCTCCGCCGGAACTCCCCAAAAACACAACTGACCCCTGCTATGTCCCAACCGAACCCACACTCTCAGCCGATTCTCACCTCAATCGCCGCACACTTGTACGTTCGCAACCTCAAAGCATCCACCGACTTCTTCACCACGAAGCTCGGCTTCACCATCGACTTCGTTTACGGCGACCCGCCGTTCTACGGACAGGTGAGCCGCGACAACGCCCGGCTTGCGCTCCGTTCCATGGATGAGTCTTTCTTTGCCCAGAACATCGACCCGGATACCAGTCAGGACATCCGCCAGCGCGAGAGCCTGCTCTCCGCCTCCATCACCCTCGCCGGCGCGGACGAAATCAGGCAGCTCTTTCTCACGTACCAGGCCGCTGAAGTGCCGATCGTGCAGCCCTTGAGGGACGAACCATGGGGAGCCAAAACCTTCATCGTGAAAGACCCCGACGGCAATCTCATTCTCTTTGCCGGGCCCGCCACTTAAGACAGCGGAGTGCAAAGACCATGGGTCAGGACAAGGGGCAAATCGATCCGCTCCTGTCAGCCGTGGATTGCGATCGGGCTCGATCAGTACCGCGTCCGCCCGGAATTCGGCTGTCTGCCGCGCCCCTTCCCATGCGAGAATAGGTCGAAACTTAATGCAACCCTCGCACGTTATCTAACTGCAGATGGGTTGTGGGCCACAGCGTCTTCACTCCAGGCCCAGGGCGGCAGGGATTTCCGGCACTTGAGCTTGCACCCACGGATTCCCGCCTTACCAGGGACAGGGGAAGACGCGCAAAGGAGGTGCCATCATGAGGCGCCGCTCTCTGTTTAGTCTTTTCGCTCGTCGCAGCAACACCTCTCCTCGCCTGATTCTCCTGGCTGCCTTCACTCTCCTGTTCGCCGCGTTCACCGCGCATGCGCAGGACGCCACCCCGCCGCCGCCTCCCCCTGACACCCAATCCGCCACGGCTCCGCCGGAATCCCAGGGCCAGTCCCAGGTCCGCGCCGTGCGCCTCAGCGATGTCGAGGGCAAGGTTCAGATCCTTGAGGGCAGCGACGTCGCCTTCGACCAGGCCGAGCCCAACATGCCCGTCGTCGAGGGCATGCGCTTCGTCACCGGCGACAACGGCCGCCTCGAAATCCAGTTCGAGGATGGCAGCGTCACGCGTCTCACGCCCGACAGTTCCATCCGCCTCACCCAGCTGCGCCGTAACGCCGACGGCAGCACCGTCACGCAGATCGACGCCCTCACCGGCCTCAGCTACTTCGAGCTCAACGGCCGCGGCGGCCAGTACAGCGTCCACTTCGGCACGGACACGGCAACGCCTGTCCAGAACGCCGTCTTTCGTGTCGGTCTCGACACCGCGCCCTCGCAACTCGCCGTCATGCACGGCTCTGTCCACCTCGACGACGGGATGGGCCTCTCCCTCGATGTCCATCCCAGCCAAACCTTTCAGACCGATCCTCAGCAACCCGGTGAGTTCACAATCGCGCAAAATGTCAACGCCG
The DNA here is from genome assembly GCA_964535525.1 of uncultured Acidobacterium sp. Lineage (GTDB taxonomy): Bacteria > Acidobacteriota > Terriglobia > Terriglobales > Acidobacteriaceae > Palsa-343. The sequence continues at coordinate 12,403 of CAZHTJ010000061.1, forward strand.
ACTCCTGGGATCAGTGGAACTCCGACCGCGATCAGCTTCTTGGCCAGATGGAAGCCAGTCAAACCACGGCCCGCGCCAGCTCCGGCAACCCCGATAATCCGGCCTGGAGCGATCTCGACTACTACGGGAACTGGTATAGCCTGCCCGGCTACGGTCAGGTCTGGTCGCCTGCCGGTGTCGGCGCCGGCTGGGACCCCTTCGGTGTCGGCTCCTGGGGCTACTATCCCGGCATGGGATACACCTGGATTTCCGGCTATCCCTGGGGCTGGTGGCCTTATCACTGCGGCGCCTGGGACTTCCTCGATGGATGGGGCTGGCTCTGGGTCCCCGGCAACTGCGGCTACGGCTTCTACGGGTCTGGCTGGTATCCGTACGTCCCGATTTGGCGCGTGCCCCGGGGCTATCTGCCGCCGATTCGTCCGCATGGCGGGCCCATCCACAAACCTGGTCAGCCTCGCCCGGTGAACCTCGTCGCTGTCAACCGTGGCGCCCAGTTCTCTGCGCCTTTCCACTTTGAAAACGGCCTCAAGCCCGAGCCGCGTCCTCTCAGCTTTGCGGGCCGGACGATTCAGCCTCTCGATTCCGGCATTCACCCCCTGCAGCGCGGACCCATGGGCGAGAGCTTCACCAGCGCTCTTATCCGCACCCATCCTGAAATGGCGCCCGCGGGAATGCTTCCGGCGCCGGGCATCGTAGCCGGGCCGCGCGGTATCTACAATCCGTCCCAGGGAACCCGCACCTTTGGCGCGCCTCCATCCTTCGGCGCCCCCAGCTCAGGCGGTTTCTCCGGAAATTCCGGACACGGCTCCTTCAGCAGCAGCGGTGCCTCGCGCGGTGGAGGCGTTAGCGGTGGTGCGGCTTCCGGCGGCGGGGGCCATGCGAGCGGCGGCGTCAGCAGCAGCGGGGGCGGAGGCGGGGCTGCTCCTGCCAGTTCCGCTGGCGGCGCTGCCCATCACTGATCCAGTGCGCGGGAGAAGCTTACTGCATCCATCGCACGGCTTCTCCCGCCGGCCCTCCGCAACGGGAATGTGTTCTGACAGCGAGGCTGCTTCCAGGCGAGCCACTTTGCGCTACGCCGCCCCGGCCGGCCGGGGCCGATCCCCGGTTCGCTCACTTCTCCGAATCGCTCTCTGCTCCATGCCTGCACCAGGGTCGAACATCGCCTCGCGCGAACCTCTCCCATGTTCCGCTCTTGGCTCAATCCCCACGGCCTTCAGCACCGCGGCGATATGCGCCGCCCCCGTGTTCACGTACATCACTCCGCCATACTTGAAGGAAGGCTGAGCCGTGAACGCCGGAAATGCCTGCCGCAGTTCCGTGCACGCAAGGCAAACCACCGGCTCTTCCTGAAACCCCCAGCTCGCTCGCACGATTCTGCCCAGCCGCGCCGCAGATCCCTTTTCCCTCCCGCGTTGCAACTCTGCGATCAACCCGATCGTCTTCTCCTGCGCCGCCTCGTCCTTCGGCCCCGACAGCGCGATCCCATGCTTCCCGAAACCTGCCCGGAATCTCCCCGACCTCATGGTCAGCGCTCTCCCCAGAATCAGCACCCGCCGGGCTCCGATGCGCGCGCACTCTGCCGCCGCGGCATCCAGAATGCTGATCACCTGCATTTCCAAACCGCGCACGATCTCGTCAAAACGATGATGCGGCCCGTTGCTGGCCATCACCGCCACCTCAGCACCCGCCAGTTCCAGACGCCGGAACGCCCCCCGGTGGTACTCATCGAACCGCTGCCACGATTCTTCGTCTCCATCGCGGCCCAACAGCGCCAAACTCCTCGCCAGGTCCAGCGACTCGATGACGATCTCCAGCGTCATTTGTGTCCGCGTCAGCTGCTTCGCCTGATGCCACTCATCCGCGCGCCGGCAAATTTCCGAATAGTACTCGACGGTCGATCGCCAGCCGAGTCCGCCCACAATTCCGATCTTCTTCATCCACAGCCCCCGGGGAAAAAAATCAAGGCCCGAACATCCCAACGATCTTCTTTGTGCTTGCTGCTCTCTTCGTGAAGCGAAAGGTCCCGCGTTCCTTCATCTCGCGCGCCGCGCTCATAAAGGCTCCCAGCGCCGCCCGGCACAGCGCGCCCCCCACACTCAAACGCCGCACTCCCATCTGCGACAGCTCGTCCAGGCTCAGATCCATTCCTCCCAAACCCATCAGCACGTTCACCGGCCGGTCTACTGAACTCACCACCGCCGCGATCTCTTCCTTCGACCTCAATCCGGGCGCATACAGCACATCCGCCCCCGCCTCCTGATATGTCCGCAACCGGTGGATCGTGTCCTTCAGATCCTCGCGTCCGTACAGGTAGTTCTCCGCGCGCGCGGTCAGCGTGAAAGGAAACGGCAACCCATGCGCCGCCTCTGCCGCCGCCTGCACGCGTTCAATGGCGTGCTCAACGGCGTAAATCGGCTGCTCCGGCCTCCCCGTCGCGTCCTCGATCGATCCACCTACCAGCCCAGCCTCTGCCGCCATCCGAATCGTCTCCGCTGCCATCTCCGGGCTGTCCCCGAATCCGTTCTCCAGATCGCCGCTCACCGGCAGATCGGTCGCCGCCGCAATCGCCGCCGCGTTGGCCAGCGTCCGCTCCCGTCCCACCGTCCCGTCCTTCTGTCCCAGCGAGAAGGCATTCCCCGCGCTGGTCGTGGCCAGTGCCTCGAATCCCATGTGTGCCAGCATGCGCGCTGTCCCCGCGTCCCACGGGTTGGGAATGATGAACGCAGCATCCCGCTGATGGAGAACACGAAAGTCCTCGCCTTTGTCCTTTTGTGTTTGCATAATTATTCGCTCCCTCCCCGCGTCGCGACCCCGAAAGTGTCCTCGACCGTCTCCACCAATATCCGCTCTTCACATCCCCGCCACCTGCATGCTGTCCCCTGCACCCTGTACCCTGTCTTTCCATGCACAAACGCGCATTCCTCCAATCATCAGCCGCCGCCATCGCCTCCAGTATCCTGTCGCGGATGCTCCCAGCCCAAACCCAGGCCGCCCCCCGCACCAACTGGGCCGGCAACCTCACTTACTCCGCGCCGAACCTCTTCGAGCCCCGCTCGGTCGAAGAAGTCCAGACCGCCGTCCGCGATCACCGCCATCTCCGCGCTCTCGGATCGCGTCATTCCTTTAATGCCATCGCCGACAGCCCCGAGAACCAAATCTCCCTCCACGCCCTCAACGCCATCGACCTCGACCCCGCCGCTAAAACCGTCACCGTCGGCGCAGGCGTACGCTATGGCGACCTCGCTCCCGTGATCGACGCGCGCGGCTTCGCCCTCCACAACCTCGCCTCGCTTCCCCACATCTCCGTCGCGGGAGCCATCGCCACCGCCACCCACGGCTCCGGCCTCCACAACGGCAACCTCGCTACTGCCGTCTCCGCCCTCGAATTCGTCAACGCCCGCGGCGACCTCGTCCGTCTCTCCCGCGCCCCCGAATCACGTCAGGCCTCGGAAAAATTCCAGGGCGCCGCCGTCCACCTCGGAGCTCTCGGCATTCTCACCCGCACCACCCTCGACGTCCAGCCCACCTACCAGGTCGCCCAAACCGTCTATCTCGATTTGCCCATGGCCGCCCTCGAGCATCACCTCGAAGAAATCTTCGCCGCCGGCTACAGCGTCTCGCTTTTTACCGACTGGCAAAACGGCCGCATCACCCAGGTCTGGATCAAACGCCGCACCGACCACGCTGACGTCCCCACCACCCTCGGCCCCGACTTCTTCGGAGCCCGCCCGGCCACGGAAAAAATGCACCCTATCCTCGGCCATCCCGCTGAAGCCTGCACCGAACAGCTCGGCGTCCCCGGCCCATGGTACGAGCGCCTGCCCCACTTCAAAATGAACTTCACCCCCTCCAGCGGCCAGGAACTCCAAACCGAATACTTCGTCCCCTTCGAGCACGGTTATCAGGCCATCCGTGCCGTCGAAACCCTCCGCGACCAGATCACCCCGCACCTCTTCATCACCGAACTCCGCACCATCGCAGCCGACGACCTCTGGATGAGCATGGCCTACCGGCGCCGCTCCCTCGCCATCCACTTCACCTGGAAACCCGAGTGGCCCCAGGTCCGCGCCATCCTCCCGCAGATCGAAGCGCGCCTCGCGCCCTTCAGCGCCCGCCCGCACTGGGCAAAGCTCTTCACCCTCCCACCCACGCAACTTCAGGCCCTGTACCCGCGCCTCGCCGACTTCAAATCCCTCGCCGCCACGTACGATCCCGAAGCCAAATTTCGCAACCCGTTCCTCGCTGTGAATCTCTACACTGCCTGAACGCAAAACAGGGCTGCCGCCACTCCAATGCGGAGTAGCGCAGCCCCTTCTTCTTCAGCCTTCCTTTAGAAAGTCGCCTTCAAAGCGAATTGCCCGAAGCGCCGCTCGTCATGATTGCCCCCCGTCGCCAGCGATCCCAGGCCGCCCTTCAGCTCAGTCACCTGTATTGGGTTCGTGGTCGGCCCGTTGTAGTCGAGGTCAGTCGTGTTCAGGTAGTAGTTGTGGTGATTCAACACGTCGAACCCCTCGGCGTGAAACTCCAGCCCCACGCGTTCCGTGATGGGGAACCTTTTCGCCAGGCCCACATCCGTGTTCCATGCCCCCGGACCACGGAACGCATTGCGGTGCGTCATCGCATTGGGATAGGGTCCGAAATCCGAAATCCCCAGCGCCGCATCCAGCGGAGCGAAACTCGCAGGCACGGGAAGCGTCAGCGCGCTGAAGATGTTTGGCCCCTGTGCCTTCCGCGAGCCCACGTGATAGCTCTGGATCGGTGTCGCCGGGGTCAGGCGCGGAACCGTGTATCCGTTCAGATCGTTCGAGTAGTCATACACCGAGAACGGCGTCCCCGAGCGAACCGTCGCGATGCCGGATACCATCCAGCCCCCCAGCACCTCCTTCTTTACGCCGCCCGTCTGCTTGTACCACGGCGTCTCCCAGATCGGCGATACCGTCAGCCGGTTCCGTACGTCGTAGTCGGAGCTGCCCCAGTCCAGCTTCGGATCCAGCGCGTCCGTATAGCCCAGCGACCCGATGTACCCCGATCCGCCCTGCAGGCTGTCGGAGAACGTCGAGCTCAGATCGTCCAGCGAGTGCGACCACGTGTAGTTCGCAATCATTGTCAGCCCGGAGTTGTGCAGGTTCTGCGACTGGATCCTCAGGTTCAGCCCGTCGTACGCACCCGCGCCCAGGCTGCCCCGCATGTTGATATTCGAAAACTGATTGTTCGCGCGGTTCAGGCACGGAGAAGGACAATCCGGCGACTGCGCGAACGTCAGTGGATCGCCCAGGTAGTATTGCCCCGAGCCCAGCAGGTTGATGTTCTCGATGTCATACAGGTGCGTGCCCTTGGCGCCGCTGTAGCTGATCTCGGCAACCGTGTTGTGCGTCAGCGCTCGTTCCACCGCCAGGCTCCAGAACTGCGTCTGCGCCACCTGAATATTCGGGTCGGGCATGCGTAACTCCGATGGGCCCAGATAGCTCGAAGGTCCGGCGACACCCAGCGGACCCTCATTGTTGTTGGTCACCAGCGCTGTGCACGTCGTCGCCTCCGGTGCGCAGTTCGCGCTTACCACCGCGCTCGCCGGTGGATTGAAGCTGGCGTTGAACGTCACGTTGCCGAAGTTCCGCTCGTAGCTGATCCCGTATCCGCCGCGCACGCTCGTGCTGCCGTTGCCAAAAATGTCCCACGCGAAACCAACCCGCGGTCCCACGCTGCCCCAGCGCGGGGCCCAGAACCCGCCCTGCGGGCTCTGATCCGCGATCAGCATGCTGCCGTTCCGCACCTGCTCCTCGAGGTTGGATCCGGATCCGGGATAGAAATTCGAGTCCAGATTCGGATGGTTGTTGTGCTGCACCCCGTAGTGCTCGTAGCGAAGGCCGTAGTTCAGCGTCAGCCGATGCGTCACCCGGTAGCTGTCCTGCGCATAGGTCGCCCAGTCCTTATACCGGTAGCTTCTCCCGTACACCGCCGGAGGCAGCGGGGGAGTCACCGCGCACGCCGGGGTCTGAATCAAATCGTCGTTGCTCCCCGTCAGCCAGTATCCCGGGTTTGCATGGCACGGCAGATGCCCCTGCGCATCCACGCGAGCCTCGAACTGATACAGCTGGCTGCCCCCCGCATTGCCCCCGGCGTTGATCAGGTCGTTCAGGCTGTCTCCCAGCGTCGCACCCAGTTCCTCCACCGCCTGCGCATACGCGCCGTACGCCACGTTCAGCTGAATGTAGGTCATCTGTCCGCCGAAGCGCATCGAATGCCTGCCCTTCGTCCACGACAAATCGTCCTCCGCCTGGATCGTGTTCTGCGGACCGCCGTACGGTAGTCCGCCCGCCCCAGGGGCTCCATAGTTCTCCAGCCCCGGCAGCACAATCTCCCCGTTCGTCACTGGATCCGCCGGCGGCACGATCATCAGGTTCGGCACGCTCACTTGCACCTGGTCGAACGAGTTGGAATCATTGAACCGGTCGAAGCTCAGCTTCAGATTGTTAAACAGGCTCGGCGTAAACGAGTGGCTCAGCGAGTACAGGTAGCTCTGGTTCAGGTTCAGCGTCCCCACATCGTATTGCGGATAGGGGCTGTAGAAATAAGAGCCGTTCGTCTCCACCTGGCTTTCCCGCGCGCCGCGGAAAAACATCGTTGTCTTGCCGGTCATGTTCAGATCCAGCCGTCCCGCCAGCCTGTAGGTGTTCTGGGGAACATCGCCGCCCGCGTCAAAGGGCGTTTTGAAGTTCACTGTGTCGAACACCGGCGTCGATGCGGGGATGGACTTCGTTCCGTTGATCATCCCCAGCGTCAGCCCGGATGCTTCCAGCTGACCCGCCGTCGTCACGCTGCCCGAGCTCGGGTAAACGCCTTTGCCGAAAGCAGTGAAGTACGCCTGCGCATTGGCCGGCAACATCGAGATGAACCCCGGATCCAGAACCTCTTCGCTCTCCGCCGCCGCGCTGCGCACCCGGGTCCATTCCGTGCTCTCGAAGATGAAGAGCTTGTCGCGGAGCAGCGGACCACCTGCCGCATATCCGAACTGATTCCGCGTGTACTTCCCCTTCGGCGCCACGATCGATCCCGCCGCCGCATTCGCCGCATCGTTGGCATAAGTGTTCGCCGTGTAGGCCGAAAGCCGGTTGTATTCCCACACCGACCCGTGAATCTGATTGGTCCCCGATTTCGTCGTCAGGTTGACGATGCCCCCTGATGCCCGCCCATACTCCGCCGAAAAATTGTTCGTGATCACGCTGTATTCCTGCACTGAATCCACCGGCGTCTGATCGCCCACCGATAAATTGAACACGCCGATGTTCTCCACCCCGTCCAGCAGAATCTCCGTGCCGGTTTCGCGCTGGCCGTTGATCGACACGCCCACTCCCCGCGACGTCAGATTCTGTCCGCTGTTCGCGCTGTTGGTCGAGTTATCGCCCGCACTTACATTGCCCGAAAGAGTGACAAAGTCGTACGGATTCCGTGTCAGGCTGGGCAGATCCGCCAGTTGCTGTGAGCTCACCACCTGCGACAGCTCCTGGCTCTGCGTGTTCACCGTCGCTCCGCCCTCGCCCACTACCTGGACCTCGGTCACGCTCGCGTTCACCGATAACTTCGCGTCCAGCGTGATATGTCCGCCCACAGTCACTTCCGCCGTCGCCGTAAAAGGCCGGAAGCTGCCCGAATTCACCGTAACCTTATAGGTGCCCGGCGCCACCCCGGTAATTTCATAAGCGCCCGTCGCCGACGTTTGCGCTTGCCGCGCAGCGCTGGTCGCCGTATTCGTCGCCACTACCGTTGCCCCGGCCACCACCGCGCCCGTCTGATCCGTCACCGTTCCGGCAATCCCCCCACCTTCCACCTGCCCGCGCGCCGTGATCCCTCCCAATGCCAGCGCCACGACCAAACATCGAACCACCGCACTTCGCAGAAAAGACATGGACATGGATTCCTCCCGAATCTCGTCCAGCCTCTTCGCACTTTAGCGGCCATTCGTTCGTCACCACCAGATTCCGCTCACGGTTTCTGCGGACCTGTTCATCCCAGGGAGGCTCTGGAATGTCATAGCATCGTCAAAATATTGTCCCGATTCTGAGACAAATTGCCGGACTCCGAGGGTCGAATCCGCCGCTTGTTTCGACGAATGGCAAGCCCCGGCACCCCCTCCAATTCGTGGCACGCCTACAATTTCTCCATGCGCCTCACGCCGCGCCTGGGATTCCGCCTTGTCCTGGTCGCTATCCTCGTCGTCATCATTGCCCTGCGCCTCATCCCGCGCCACCCGCCCCGGCCACATGCGCCGTCCATCCCCGACCGCTCCACCAGCAACCCTCTCAACCAGCCCGGCGGCGGACCCGCTCCTGCCGAAGCCTACCCCGTCTACTCCGCGCTCTATCAAACCGGGACTCAAATCCAGCCCCCAACCCAACAAGACGAGCCCCTCGTCTTCGCCGCCGAATCCCGCACCGACATCCCGCAGGTCGGAGGCTCCTGCCTCAAGCCCTCAACCCCCGCCGAGCACGAAATGGCCGACGCCTTCGTCGCCGCCAACCAACAAAGCCACCTCTGGGAACAGAAGTTCACCATCCCCCAGGGCTACACGCTGCTCTCCCCCGCCGACACCGTGCAGGCGCAAGCCTGCCTCGAAACCCACAACCAGGACGCAGCCCGGTGCGCCGCCTGGAAACAAATCCACCACGTCCGCTTCCTTGGTGTCCCCGGATTCGACCGCTCCCACACCCGCGCTCTGGTCTCCGTCATCAAGAACTGCGGAGGCTTCTGCGGCAGCGGCGGCATATTTGCCGTCGAAAAATCCGGCGCTACCTGGCAGCGCTCCGACACCACCGACTTCACCCGCGACTGTAGTTGGGCGTATTAGCCTGGGCATCGCGCGCCGTACGATGGGCTCGCGGCAGCTACCGGCTACAGGCCACCGGCTACGGGCTTCAATTCCACAATCTCAGCCTGTGGTTCCGCACTATTGACTGTCACCACAGCTACCGTCACCGGCAGCGAAAACCGCCGTGGCCCCGCGCTTCCAGGGTTCAAAAACAGAACGCCTCGCCGCCGCTCCACTCCCGGCCGATGCGAGTGCCCGCTCACCACCACACCAATTCCCGCCGCCACCGGATCAAGGTCCAGCGTCTTCACGTCGTGCAGCATATAAAAGCTGGCCCCACCGAGTTCCACCAGCTCCGCAGCCGGCAGCGCCGCGCACGCTCCCGCCGTGTCAATGTTTCCCCGAATCGCTGTCACCGGGGCAATCGTCCGCAGCGCATCCAGAATCCCCGCATCCCCCACATCCCCGGCATGCAGGATGGCT
>CAZHTJ010000061.1:21788-23612 GCA_964535525.1 uncultured Acidobacterium sp.
CCGCAGCGCATCCAGAATCCCCGCATCCCCCACATCCCCGGCATGCAGGATGGCTTCGACGCCCGCCAGCGCCGCCATCGCCTCCGGCCGCAGCAACCCATGCGTGTCCGAAATTACGCCAATTTGCATCCCGTCGTTATCGCGTCTCAGTTCAGCTCCCAGCTCCCAGCTTCCGGCTTCCGGCTTCCTGCCTCCTGCCTTTTGCTTCCAGCTTCGGACTTCCTGCGGCCTACACCCTACCCCCTACAACCTACTCCCTGCCTTCGCCTCTCCTTGACAGCTTAGGAGAATCACGATACTCTCCTAATTGTATTAGGAGGAAAGCGCAATGGCCGATCAGGCCCAGATTCTCCCCGGAACCCTCGACCTGCTCATCCTCAAAGCCGTCTCCCTGGGCCCCCTCCACGGCTACGGGATTCTCCTCCGCATCGGCCAGATCTCCGGCAGCACCTTGCTCATCGAGCAGGGCGCCCTCTACCCCGCGCTCTTCCGCCTGGTCCGGCAGGGCCTCCTCAAGCCGAACTGGGGCATCTCCGACAATAATCGTCGCGCCAAGTTCTACGAGCTCACCGCCGCCGGCCGCAAGCGTTTCCGCGAAGAAACCGAGGGCTGGAACCGCCTCGCCGCCGCCATGTCTTCCGCGCTCGCCGCGCAACCGGAGGAAGTATGAATCCCCTGGCCTGCTCCCTCGCCTGGTTCCGTTTCGTCTCCGCAAAGTTCTTCCACCGCTCCCAAACCGCCGACGACATGGCCGAAGAACTCCGCTCCCACATCCAGTGCCGCGCCGAAGACCTCGAGCGCTCCGGCCTCACCCGCGCCGAAGCCGAGCGCCGCGCCCGCATTGAATTTGGCGGCTACGAGAAATTCCGCGAACAGAGCTACGAAGCCGTGGGCGCCCACTTCCTCGAAACCCTCGCCGCCGACCTCCGCTTCGCCGTCCGCGTCCTCCGCAAATCTCCCGGCTTCACCTTCGCCGCGGTGGCCACGCTGACCCTCGCCATCGGCGCCAATGCCGTGGTCTTCGGCCTCATGGATGGCCTCATCCTGCGCCCGCTCAACGTCCCCCACTCCGAAGACCTCTACGGGACCGATTACGGCACCGACGCGGGCTTCCAGTCTTACCCCAACTACCTCGATCTCCGCGACCGCAACCACTCCTTCCAGGATCTCGCCGCCTTCAAGATGGTCTTCACCGGCATGGATACCGGTGGCGATCCGCAAAGCGCCAGCGGCTACGCTGCCACCGGCAACTACTTCAGCGTCCTCCGCCTCCAGCCCTTCCTCGGCCGTTTCTTCGATACCTCCGACGAGCACGGTCCCAACAGCGCGCCCTACATCGTCCTCACCCATGCCTACTGGCACACCCGTTTCCACGACGACCCCACCGTCATCGGCCGCGTCGTCCAGCTCGACAAGCATCCCTTCACCATCATCGGTGTCGCTCCGCCCGGCTTTCACGGCACGCTGATGTTCGTCGCGCCCGACTACTTTATGCCCATCGTCAACCAGGCCCAGGTCGACGGCGGCGACCTCCTCCACGACCGCTCCTCGATCCAGGCCATCTTCGAAACCTTCGGCCATCTCAAGCCCGGCGTCACTCCGGAACTGGCCTCCGCCGACGTCAACGCCATCGGCGCATGGCTCGCCAAAACCTATCCCAAAGAATGCGGCCAGAAGCACTTCGTCATCGGCCGCACCGGCCTCACCTCCTTCACCACCCCGGCCAGGGAATTCATCGGCGGACTCATGCTCCTCGCCGGGCTCATCCTCCTCGCCGCCTGCGCCAACCTCGGCAGCCTCTTCGCCGCGCGCGCCGCCGACCGC
>CAZHTJ010000062.1:0-23151 GCA_964535525.1 uncultured Acidobacterium sp.
ATCCCGAGCCCACGGCAAACCCGTCTTCGTCGACTTCACAGCAAGCTGGTGCCTCTCCTGCCAGGTCAACGAGCGCCTCATCCTCAACCGCAACGACGTCCAGCAACGCCTCCACGACTCCGGCGCCGTCCTCCTCCGCGCCGACTGGACCAACCAGGATCCCGACATCACCCAAACCCTCGCCGCCCTCGGCCGCAGCGGAGTCCCCACCTACGCCCTCTACCCCGCCGACCCCGCAGCCCCGGCGAAAGTCCTCCCCGAAGTCCTCACCCCAGGCATCGTCATCGACGCCCTCAATACCCTCCCCAAGCCGCAGCAGCAATCCGCATCGGCGCAAAACCTGCCCTAAGCAAGGTTACGCAGGTTACCCGGCCGAACTATCAACCAATCCACCATCAGCCGCACACCAAAAAGACCTTGCGACGCTCAGGTTCGCCTCACAGTAAGCAGCGTCCTCCCTTGCCACGTCAGAATCAATGCAAAACGATCTGCATTTTCCCCAAAGTACTGTCCTCCGCCCATTTCGGGAAAAAGGCATACCCCTCCAAAAAAGCCCGGTGAACGCCAGGTTCACCCCACAGCAAGCAGCGTCTTCCCATGCCACGTAAGAATCAAGGCAAAACGATCTGCATTTTCCCCCAAAGTACTGTCCTCGCGCCCATTTCGGGAAAAAAGGCACACCCCCCAAAAAGCCGGAGAACGCCAGGTTCACCCCACAGCAAGCAGCTTCCTCCTCGCCACGACAGAATCAATGCAAAACGATCCTGCATTTTCGCCCAAAGTACTGTCCTCGCCCCCATTTCGGGAAAAAAGGCACACCCCCCCAAAACCCGGAGAACGCCAGGCTCACCCCACAGCAAGCAGCGTCCTCCCTTGCCGCGTCAGGATCAATGCAAAACGATCTGAATTTTCCCCAAAGTACTGTCCTCGCGCCCATTTCGGAAAAGAAAGCACCACCCCCCGGAGACCCCGGAGACCGCCAGGTTCACCCCACAGCAAGCAGCGTCCTCCCTTGCCACGTCAGAATCAATGCAAAACGATCCTGCATTTTCCCCAACGTACTGTCCTCGGGCCCATTTCGGAAAAAAAAGCACCACCCCCCGGAAACCCCGAGAACGCCAGGTTCACCCCACAGCAAGCAGCGTCCTCCCTTGCCACGTCAGAATCAATGCAAAACGATCCTGCATTTTCCCCAACGTACTGTCCTCGGGCCCATTTCGGAAAAAAAAGCACCACCCCCCGGAAACCCCGAGAACGCCAGGTTCACCCCACAGCAAGGAGCTTCCTCCCTTGCCGCGTGAGGATCAATGTAAAACGATTCTGCATTTTCCCCAAAGTACTGCCCTCGGGCCCATTTCGGGAAAAAAAGGCACACCCCCCCAAACCCGGAGAACGCCAGGTTCACCCCACAGCAAGAAGTGGAAGCTCCCTGCCATAGAATTGGCAATAAAACTTGCCTCTGTTCCCCGCCCAAGGTAATGCCTTCATGCATCCCCGCGACCCATTTCGGGAAAAACACCATCTCATCTCCTCCAGTACCAGACATTCGAGCCTTTTTTTCCAGATGGCAGATGTCAGTATTGCAACACTCCGATCAGCTACCCCGCTCCCCGGCCCATTCCGTGGAAATTTACAAACCCCTCAGCCCATCCGTCCGTCCAATCGTTTAATAATGTTTCCAGGAGGGCGTTCCCCATGCGCCATCTGCCCATTCTCACCATCGCCGCTCTCTGTGCCGCCCTCAGCCTATCCGCCTACGCCGTCAAGGTCGGCGACCCCGCGCCCGACTTCAACGCCACCGACTCCAACGGCCAGACCCACAAGCTCTCCGAGTACCACGGCAAATTCGTCGTCCTCGAATGGACCAATAACAATTGCCCCTTCACCAAAAAGCACTACTCCAGCGGCAACATGCAAAATCTCCAGAAGGAATGGACCGCCAAAGGAGTCGTCTGGCTCACCGTCCTCTCCTCCACCCCCGGCGGAGACGGCTATATGACCGCCCCCGCCGAGAACGCTTACATCCAGAGGGTTCACGCCGCGCCCACCGCCGCCCTCCTCGATCCCTCCGGCGCCCTCGGCCACGAGTTCGAAGCCAGGACCACCCCAGACATGTACGTCATCGATCCGTCCGGCAAGCTCATTTACTCCGGCGCTATCGACGACCACCCCACCACCGACCCCAGCGACATCCCTAACTCAAAGAATTACGTCTCTCTGGCCCTAACCCAAGCCATGTCCGGCCAGCAAGTCGCCGTCACCTACACCCGCCCCTACGGCTGCAGCGTCAAATACCGCGCCGGCGACTAATCGCCGCACGACTGGAACGTCCGGGTCTCGCTCCGGAGACCCGGATCGACTCCCTCCTGATCGGTCACGATCAGGATCGGACTGTCGTGACTGAACGCTGTAAGCTGACCGCTGAACGCTGTCGTTCAGCAAATACCCATCCATCCCCCAGACAAAAATTCAGCACCGAACATCCCAGCACCGCGATTCCGTTGGCAGCAACAACCGGCATCCCCACCACGCCAACCAGCAAAGGCATCAACGCCAGATTCCCCGCGATCGAAACCGCCCCATTCGACAGATGAAACCGCACCAACCGCTCGAAGAACTCGCCCGAACCCCTGCGATCCCGCCACGTGTATCGCGCATGCCAAACAAAGTTGTGCAACAACGTGATCTCAATCGCCAAAGCCGTCGCCAGCAAATACCGCCCCGCCATCGCGCGATTCAAAACCGCCACCGACCCCAGTTGCACCGCCATCCCCACCGCACCCACCGCGTTGAACTTCAGCCACCGCGCGAAGGCCCGCGGAGCCGCCTCACGTTCCAGCTCCGTGTTCTCTGCTTCCTCTGTGGTGAATTGCTTTTCTGAACTCTGAACGCTGACAACTGAACGCTCCATTCTCACGGCAACGGCTCCTGACGATACAACTGCCCCGTATGCCGCGCCGCGACGAACACCACCATCGCCAACATCCCCGCCGCCGCAATCGCGCCTCCTAAATCAAACAACAAAAATCGGCGCCCCAACATCGTAGACCAAGGACTCCGCAACAACTCCAGGTTCCCCGCAATCAGCAAAATCCGCAACTCCGTCGGCCCAAACCATGCCTGCGATAGCTCAAACTGTCCCAGTGTATAAGTGGCCAGATAACTTTCCCCGGACAACAGCAGAAACGCCACTAACATCGCCACCGCAATCTCCCAGTGCGCCAACCCCGAGCAAGCAAGCCCACCCATCAGCGCCGCCGACCCAAAGATATCCACGACATGATCCACATAGAACCCGTACCGCGGCCTCTGCTGCCGCCGCACCCGAGCCAGCGTCCCGTCCAGGCTGTCACCCAGCCAGTTCAGCACAATGCAAGCAATCACCAGCAACAGCGCCCGCCGATCCCACCGCGCCAGAGCATATCCAACTCCCGCCCCCACCTGCCCCCCCAGCCCCAGCATCGTCAGCCCATCCGACGTGACCCATCGCGGAGCCCGCTCCGCCATCCATTCGAGCCCCCGCTTCTCCGCCGACGCCGTCAGCGACCGATGCACCCTCCGCGCCGCCACAAAACCCGCATCCCCATCCCGAACCGCTGCATTTGTAACCATCGCTGTCACCTTTTCTTGATCTGATCGCTTCCTGCTTCCGCCTTCCAGCTTCAGCTACCGGCCACGGGCTACCGCCTACAGGCTGCTCTTAACGTGAACTCCACCGACTCCCGCGGCACGCTCTCGATCAACGGTTTCACCACCCATCCCAGCCCCACCGGGACCGCGCGCGTCAGCGACACCGACTCCACCTGCATGTACATCCCGCCATCGCGTTCCTGCCAGCTCCAGTAGGTGTTCATCCTCCACAAAAATCCGTGTTCCTCCGCGGAACTGACCTCCCGCTCCCGGCTCGTCCCCGCCCGGTCCACCTCCGCAATCCGCGTGCTCCGCGAAGCGCTCCACCCATCCAGCGCGTTCAGCCGCCCGAATTCCACCGCATACGTCGCATTTGTAACCACCGTGAGCACGTGTTTCTGCCGCACCTGCATCCACCCTTCCACGTGATCCCCATCCGCAGCCAGCGTCCGCGCCTTCGTCACCTGCGGTGCAAAAATCTTCCGATATCCCCCGAAATCCCGCAGCAACTTCTCGAAATCCGCAGCCTTCGCTCCCGCCGCAAACGCCGTCCCACGCCAGTCGTGCAGCAGCGCCCCAGCCAACTCCGCCCCGCCCGCCGGCGAAATTTCCTCCACCATCACTTCGCCCCGCCGCAACCGCGCTTGCCCCTCTGCCGTCCCAGCTTCACCCGCCAGAAAACCCGCTCGCGACCCATGCTCCTGCGCCAGCCTCCCCTCCACCCCGCCCACATAGTTGTCGAAACTCGCCACTGCCGCCGCCGGAGCCTCCGCCCACGCGACTGCCCAGCCCAACAGCAACCCGCAACCAGCCACCAGCCCCCAAAATCCCCGCTTCATGTCACCCACCATGCCCCTCCCCACCCTCCCCGGCAATACATAGTTTCTCGCTTGTTAAAGGAATGTTTCTCACCGCGCAACATCCTCCACCCGCGCTACTTCCGCCGAGTTCTCCATCGCTCTAAACGCCGGAAAATCCCCCTCCATCGTCTACACTCGTCACCAGACATGCAGGACCCAGACCCACCGCGCCGCTATCGTTTCGGCGCATTCGAAGCCGATACCTCCACCGGCGAGCTCCGCCGCCAGGGCATCCGCCTCCGCCTCAACGCGCAGCCTTTTCAGGTCCTCTGTCTGCTCCTGGACCGCCCCGGCCAGCTCCTCACCCGCGACGAAATCGCCCGCCAGCTCTGGCCCGACGGCGTCTACGTCGATGCTGAACACGGAGTCAACTCCGCCGTCAACCGCATCCGCGAAGCCCTCAACGACTCCGCCTCCAGCCCACGCTTCATCGAAACCCTCGCCCGCCGCGGCTACCGCTTTGTAGCTCCCGTCGAACCCATCGACAACAACTCAGCCGGCTCAACCCCCTCACAAAGAAACTCAGACCCCGACAAGCAGAACTTATCGCCCGAAATAAACTCCAGCGAAGCTCCCGAAACTAACCCAACAGCAAGCAGCATCCTCACCACCCCGGAAGAACTCCCTAAAGTCTCCCGCTCTCTAGCCCAAAACCTCTTCCTCCTTTTCCAGGCCATGTATCTCGCCTTCTATATCGGAGCCCTCGCCAACTTAGCCGAAATCCAGGACCTCCTCGCCCCGCTCTCCCGCCCCACGCTCGTCTTCACCACCCTCATCGTCACCGCCGCCGCCCTCATCCCTGTCCGCGCCTTCCTCTTCTGCGCAGTCCTCTTCCGCGCCCCGCGCCTCCGCGAGAAATACCTCCGCGTCTGGCCTTTCCTGCTCCCCTTCGACGTCCTCTGGTCCCTCTCTCCCTTCCTCCTCCTTCACCACATCAACTTCGGACTCGCCCTGGCCTGCACCGCCCTCCTCATCTGGTCCCCCTTCGTCCAGCGCTCGCTGATCCTCATGGGAGCCGGAGCCGCCGACCAAAAAATCTCCGCCCCAGCCCGCTAGTTTTAGGAATTGTCATTCCGAGCGAAGCCGAGGAACCTGCTTTTCTCCCTCCCCGGCGAATCAGCAACCCCCGGATACATATCCCGCATTTCCATGCGACCATGTCTCAAGCCATGCCCGAGCATGACCCGCCCAGCTCAGACTCCGACCACCAACTCCATCGCCCCCTCCGCCTTGGCGACCTGGTCCTCGCGCAAATCCTCTGCGTCGTCGGCAGCTCCTGGGTCGGAGTCGCCGGCTCGCTCGGCCCCGCGCAATCCCTCACCTGGGTCGCGGCCATGCTCCTCTTCTATGTCCCCATGGCCGCCTCGGTCATCTGCCTCAACCGCCGCATGCCCCTCGAAGGCGGCCTCTACGTCTGGGCCCGCGAAGCCTTCGGCGACCTCGGCGGCTTCCTCACCGCGTGGAACCTCTGGGTCTACGGCATCGCCGTCGTCGCCACCATCCTCTACGCCATGCCCACCGAAATCTCGTACCTCATCGGACCCGCCGCCGCAGGTCTCCCGGAAAATCGCCTCGTCTCCCTCTCCATCGTCACCGTCCTGCTGGCCGCCATCACCCTCACTGCCCTCCGCGGTCTCGAGCTCGGCAAGTGGATCCACAACATCGGCGGCATCGCCATGCTCATCGTGTTCGCGGCGCTCATCGCGCTCCCTCTCGTCGCGTACGCACGCCACCGGCCTATCTACTACACGCCCTTCTCCATCGCCCGCCCGCCCCTCGACCTCCACACCCTCGCCCTCTTCGGCCAGATGCTTTTCGGAGCCCTCTGCGGACTCGAGTACATCGCCATCCTCGCCGGAGAGAGCCGCGATCCCGCCCGCTCCATCGGCCGCTCCGTACTCATCTCCTCACCGGTCATCTGCGCCATGTTCATCCTCGGCACCGCCACCATCGTCGCCCTCGTCCCCCGCACGCATATCGACTTCATCGCCCCCATTCCGCAAGCCATGCGCCTCACCCTTGGCGCAACGGGCATCGGCAACCTCGCCGCCATCCTCGCCATCCTGCTCCTCCAGCTCCGCCTCCTCGGAGCCGTCAGTTATCTCTTCACCGGAATCACCCGCCTGCCCCTCGCCGCCGGCTGGAACCACCTCGTCCCCGCATGGTTCACCCGCCTCCACCCACGCCGCGCCACGCCGACGAACTCCATCGCCTGCGTAGCGGCCCTCATCTTCGCCCTCGTCCTCTTTGGCACCGCCGGCGTCCACGCGCAGGAGGCGTACCAGCTCCTCACCAACGCCAGCCTCACCCACTACGAAGTCGCTTACTTAGCCATGTTCGCGATTCCCCTCGCAGGAGCACCCGCCCTCCGCCGAACCCTCCCCACCTGGCTCCAATGGACCAGCGCCGCCGGCTTCCTCTCCACCCTCTTCAGCCTCCTGATCTCGGCCTATCCATTCGTAAGCGTGATCAATCCCCGCACCTACGCCATAAAAATCGCCGCCACCATCGTGATCAGCAACCTAATAGCAATCGGCTTCTACAAACTCCGCACCCGCACAGCCCAAAATGAAAAAGCCGCCCAGTCCAAAGCGGCTTGATCGACCTGAATCCATTCCCACCACATCTGCTGTAGGTTTTCCGCCTAACGGCTCTGCCAGCGGCGTGGGTTACGTTTGCCGTGGAAGCAGGCAATCAGCAAAATGCGTTCAGCTTCCACTTGATAAAACAGGCCATAAGGAAAGCGCCGAACCCCCGCCCGCCTGCGCTCCCGATAGACAATGGGAAAGCGCAAAGGAAACTCCGCGATGAGCTGGACGGTGCTTTCGACAGCCTCAACGAATCGCTCGGAGAGATGCGCACTGATATCGGCGTACCATTGCTCGGCGTCGTAGAACTCCACTCTCGCTTCGTCCGACCACACAACGGACAAACTCACCGCTTGGGCAGCCCTGCCTTCACCTGATCCCACGGTGTCCCGGTGGGAGGGTTCTTCTCGGATGCGGCGATGCGCCGGTCGAGTTCTTCCGCTTGCTCCGCGCTGAGTGTGGATGCATGAGATTCAAGGTCTTCCCAAAGCGCGTCTATCAGCTCGAATTTCTCGGCTGCGGTCAGACTGCTGATGTTGTTCGGAAGAGTCCCCATACCCTTGAGAGTAGGAAGCCGGGAGCCCGATGTCAAATGCTTATCCCTTTGAGTTTGGATGGAAAAAATCCGGACGCGAATACATCGCCATCCTCGCCGGTGAAAGCCGCGACCCCGCCCGCTCCATCGGCCGCTACCTACTCATTTCCTCACCCGTCATCTGCTCCATGTTCATCCTCGGCACCGCCACCATCGAGATCTCGCCTACCCCTTCGTCAGCGTAATCAACCCCCGCACCTACGCCCTCAAAATCGCCTCCACCATCCTGATCAGCAACCTAATAGCGGTAGGCTTCTACAATCCGAACCCGCACATCGCAAAAACAAAAAGCCCCCTCTCCAAGGCGGCTTGATCCGATTGAAGTCCGTGGCGTCCAGTGACAGGTCACCTGTGTTTACCCATCGGTTATGGACCTTTGTTACTAACTACAAATTAACGCCAACAGGTATTGACAACCCCCCCCCTACTGATAAATATGATCAGCTTTACAAACTTGATTTTCGTGATTCATTTCATGCACCCCAGATCGCGCGTCCGCTAAGTAAGCACGGAGGCGCAATGAAATATACCGATAGGATCGCGAATGTCGCAGTCATCGTCGCGGTCGCAGTATTTCTTGTTCTCGTCGCTCGCGGTGAGTTCTCCCGGCGCACCCTACCATCCGCCCATACCGCCAACGCCTTGGTCGGCACCAAGATCAGCATTCCAGGCGCTCACTTCCCTGCTCAGGGCGACACCCTCGTGCTCGGTATTTCCGAAAACTGC
Organism: uncultured Acidobacterium sp.; assembly: GCA_964535525.1. Taxonomy (GTDB): domain Bacteria; phylum Acidobacteriota; class Terriglobia; order Terriglobales; family Acidobacteriaceae; genus Palsa-343. The sequence goes on from CAZHTJ010000062.1 coordinate 8,400, forward strand.
CATTTCTGCAATGAAAGCCTCCCCTGGTATAAGGACCTGACAGCCCGGCTGCAGGGAAAAGTAAACGTCCTCGCTGTTCTACCTCAGCCCCAAACTGAAGCCGAAAACTATCTCCGAGCCGAGGGGCTATCCGGGGCCCAGGTCATCTCCGCCAACCTCGACTCGATTGGGGTTTACGCCACACCGACCCTGCTGCTCGTTGATAGTGCCGGGAAGGTGAAGTCCGCCTGGGTCGGCAAACAGAACGACGCAGGCCAACAAAAGATCCTTGCCGCGGTGCTGCCCCATGGCGCACCAGCAGTCCCACGCAGTTGACCCCGAAAGGAGCTAGTCAATGAAATCAGTCATAAAGTTGCTATTTGTGGGGCTCCTGGTTACATTCGCCTTGGCTCGCCCATACCAGGTTATCGCCCAAAGCGGCCAGTATTACAGTTGTTCCGTCGGCGTTGGAGCCTGTATGCAGTCAGCGGAGGAGTGGATGGGTAATTGTGTAAATGACGACTGCCCACATCAAGGGTCGCCCGAGCAGTTTTGTTTCGGTTTTGCGAACTGCTCCTGTAATAATCTAACGTGTACCAATGGTGAAACGTGCTTTCCCGATTCGATTTGTTGGGATGGACCATCATCCGCCGGAAGCTGCATTAACTCTTGCATTAGCGAGATGAATAATCTGGTCAACCAGTGTTATTCGGAGTATTGTACGCTCGAATAGTTGGTCGGGCGACAGGACAAAACGGGCGACTCGAGGCTCGCCCGGTTTTTCCCAAACGCCCGCCACTTGCTCGCCATACCCCCGGCGACTGGAACCACTTCAACGCGATCTTTCATATGAGCGGATTTACCCCCTTCTTCTTCCTCCTCGCCCTTTCAGGAACCCTGGCATGGTCGCAGGACACGACTGCCAAAACACCGCCCGCACATCCCGCGACACGCCCACAAGAGCCCACACCCCAGAAACCCCTCGACTGGTTCCGTCGCGCTGACGACCTCACCAACATCCGCCTCCCCGGTTCCGCGCCCTTCCACATGAAAGTCGTCTTCCACGCGTATTCTGGATACGACTTTGCGAAGCCCGGCCAATCGACGATTCTCACCGGCGACGGCACCTACGAAGAAACCTGGGTCGCACCCGAAAAGTGGCGTCGCGCAGTTACTCTCGGCAGTTATCATGCTGTCGAAATTCGCGCTGACGGCAAGCGCACGTTCGAGGCTGATTCCGACTATGAGCCGGGCCGCATCATGATGCTTCTCAGCGCCCTGCTTGCCCCTGTTCCTCGCCCTCTTCTTGAACCCGAGTTAGATAATGAGCACCTTCGATGGAAGCTCGAACACTTTACTGCTGGATCCATTCCCTGGGTCCGTATCAGCTTCACTCGTAACATCGGGCATGGCCTGCCCGAGGAGCGCGCCTACGATTTTCTCTCCAACGGAATTCTCGTTCGCCGCGAAGAGGAGCATTCCGGAATTCTGACTAGCTGGGAAGGTGACCAAACTTTCGCCGGAAAGCTGGTTCCGCGCCACGTCGCTATCCGGGGAGCTGGCCTGGGCAGGGATATGGTCGTCGCCGACGTCACGATTGAACCCCTTCGCGCGCCCCAAAACGCGATATCGCAGGTTGCTGACCAGCCAGCCGACCCTGGTCTCACGCTGCGGCCTCTGGAGGATAACGATAACGAAGGCGCCTCGCCGATTCGCTTCGAACCAGCTGGGCTCGGGTCCAGCTTCTACCCGGCAGATGTGAAAACCACCGTTTCCGCAGTTATCGATAGGCGTGGCATGCCGCGGGAAGTCGAATTAACAAGCATTCGATTCTATGGCCAACGGCCCAACCCCGAGGGTATGGATGCCGTTGCAGCCACCGCCGAGCGTACCGTCAAAGCATTCGAAAAAGATCGCTTTCATCCCGCGCTAGTCGACGGAAAACCGTGCCAAACTTACTGGTGGGTCGATTGGTATTCGGGCGGCCACTAGCTTGCTTTGTCCCAGTCTCACAAAAGAGAGCCCTGCCATTCTAAATTTCCCACCGAAGCAAAGCAGCCCCCACCGTAAGCCCCGCCCCCACACTGGCAATCAAAATCAAATCCACCTTCTTCAGCTTCCCCTCCTGCCGAGCCGTCTCCATCGCCAGCGGAATCGTAGCCGAAGTCGTGTTCCCAAACCGGTCTGAAACCCCCTAATTTCTTTCTTGCTTCGCCGATTCGTCTCCTCCTTGCCGCCGGTAAGTCAGGTAATTTGTGATATCATCGCCGCCGAGCGATGTCTCCCGATGAAACCCCTGCGTCTCTCGCTCCTCACCGCCCTGCTCGCGGCATCCCTCCCGAACCCGGCCCAAAACCCGTCTACCCCCCCAATACCAGCGGAGCCAAAGAAACCGATCGACTGGTTCCGTCGCGCTGACGACCTCACCAACATCCGCCTCCCCGGTTCCGCGCCCTTCCACATGAAAGTCGTCTTCCACGCGTATTCTGGATACGACTTTGCGAAGCCCGGCCAATCGACGATTCTCACCGGCGACGGCACCTACGAAGAAACCTGGCTCTCTCCAGAAACGTGGCGTCGAGAAGTCACTCTCGGCACTTATCACGCCATCGAAGTCCGTGCCGACGGCGTCCGCAAATTCCAGGCTAACTCCGACTACGAGCCTAGCCGCGTCCTCATGCTCCTCCGTACCCTCTATTACCCTGTTCCGCGCCGAACACTCGAGCCGGAGCTTCAGGAGAAGCACTCCCGATGGAAGATCGAGCATTTAGCTGCGGGCGCGCTTCCCTACGTTCGCATTAGTCTGGAAGAAGAATCCTCATCGTCCGGACCTCTCTCAGAGTCATTCGAGTTCCTCCCCAATGGCACCCTAATCCGCTCCAGCGACCTCAACGGCCTCGTGGAAACGTGGCAGAAAAACCTTCCGTTCGCGAGCAAGCAGGTGCCTCGCCACATCGAGATCCAGGGCGACGGATTGGACGGGATAATGGTAGCGGCGGACGTGGAGATCGGTCCCCTGCCTCCGGCCAATTCAACGATCGTCCAAATTTCAGGCGACGCGGCCGCGCCTGGCTTGACCCTTCGCCCGCTCGATCAGCCCGACGTGAAATCCACCTATTCGGCGATCCACTTCGAGGCACCCCAGAATGCAGTGCAAGGTGGCGGCGCAAACGATGCGCCCCCGGGAGTCATGATCCATGCCATCGCCGTCATTGATCGGGCCGGGATGCCTCGGGAGGCAGAAATGAGCGGCATCCGCCGTTACGGGCAACCGATCCTCTCTTCACAACTCCCCGCCCTCGCTGCTATCGCACAGCACATGGTCGAGTCGCTTCACAAAGACCGCTTCCATCCCGGCTTGGTCGACGGCAATCCGTGCCAGTACGTCATGAGCCTGTCGGTTTGGACAACACCATACGTGCAATCCGGGTAAAACAGAAAAAACGGCACCCCACTTCTAATCTCCCACCGCAAAAGCGCAGCCCCCACAGTAAACCCCGCCCCCACACTGGCAATCAAAATCAAATCCACCTTCTTCAGCTTCCCCTCCTGCCGAGCCGTCTCCATCGCCAGCGGAATCGTAGCCGAAGTCGTGTTCCCAAACCGGTCAACAGCCCGCACCGGTATTTTGTGCTCGGCGCCTGGTGCCCGGTGCTCGGCGTCCGGCGCCCGGGGCCCGGCGCCCGGTGCCCTGTGTTCGGCGTGTACTCTGGTGAACGCCCCATGAATAACGTGAACACCTACCGCGTCACCGGCCTCTATCGGCGCACCGTCGGCGCAGCACCGCCGCTCAAGCGCCTGGTTCCGGTCGCGAGCCTCCACGACGCACCCGCCCCCTTTGGCATCCACCTCGGCCATCTCTGCCCTGACGTGCTCTTCACACGGCTCGAGGATCAGCACGGTGTACTCTGGTGGGCCAAACAGTGGCTCCATGAGCGTGAACCTCTCCTTGAGCTCACCTGGCAAATCGAGCGCTTTCTCGCGACTCTGCCCCACGACGACCTGATCCTCGCTCACGAACTCTGCCCGGAATACGGTTTGATCTACCCGTACCATCCCGGACTCTTCGAGTCCCCCGCCATCCTCCACCAGTTATCCTGGCCCCAGTGCTTTACCGGCTCGGAATATGCCGCGCTGCGGAAGTTCGCCGCTACACCCGTTCGCTGGCCTGGCTTGCCCAAAGTGCCCCTCGGCCAACTCACCGACCTTCAGGCAACGCGCCTTGTGAGCCGCATCGTCTGTCTCGACTTCGAACCCAGCCCGTCCTGGGCTCTCCGCCTGGCAGGCGTCACCATCCCATGAGTTACTAAAGTAGGTATTCACAACCAACAGACGCCGTCGACGAATGAGCGAGCAAGCCTGATCACTCTTGACACGCGCATATTTTGCCGTACACTTGCTCGGCGTTCGCCCACATCTTTCCCCCGCAGTGAAACCACTCACGCACATCTTCCGCTCATAACGGGCTTCGGCCCCCATACTCTTTTCAGGAGCTCAAACCATGGTGATCATCAATGGACTCGGCAACACAATCAGCTATGCGGTGGTAGGTTCCGGAGGGCAACCCGTCTTCCAGACCGGATCCATCCCCGACCTGAAGGAACAATACGTCGACCTTAGCGGATTCTTCACCCCGGGAAATCAATATGGGTACCTGTACCTTGCCAACAGCGCCCAAACTGTGACCAATCTTAACGGAGTATACAGGACTCTTTATCCGAAAGATAAAGACGCCGTCGTTAAGATAACCGTAGTTAGTCCCGAATAGTGCCCTTGGCGGCGCACCCAACTCAGGCCTTAACTTATCGAAAGGACAATATCATGCCTCAGGAAGATATCCTTCTTAAGGAGTTTCCCAAATCGGCCTTCCAGACACAAATGATGGCCGAACTGACGAAGTTCCTGCAGGAGCCGGAACAGGTCGCCTACTTCCAGCAGCATCCCGACCAACTGGCGGAAATTACCAGCAACCCCGGGGCCGCCATCGACGATATGTACCACGTCCTGCACGACGAGGCTATCAACAACCGCGTCGGCAGAGATGAGGGCACCCAGATCGTCTGGCTTGGCCCCGATGTCGATCCCGTCGCACGCGTTCTGGCCACAAGATCCCTGACCGCGGCCGGCGGCCCCAGCGCCGACTGCATCGCGGCTCTTGTCACCTGCGCGGTCGATGTTCTCACTCTGGCGTTCCAGATCCTCGGCGCAGTCACGATCGCCAGAAATCTGGCGAAAACCCTTGCTGCCGGCCTCAAACCGGCAGGGCTGATCGGCCTCGAAGTCAGCGTAAATGCCGTCCTTCAGGCAGCATCAAAGTGGGATAAAGCCGTTGCGATCGCCAGGCTGGCTGGGCAGATTTTCAAGCAACTGGGTCTGAAACAGATCCTCCAGGCCTTAAAAGACAATCTCCGCTGGTATCAATGGCTGTTAATGGGCGTTATTATGGCGGCTCAGCTCGTTGCCTGGTTCGCCTCGGATGGAATCGCCCTGGCTGCCGAGATCGTGATTGCCGTGGTCCTGGTCGGCGTCCTCGCTGCGGACATTGTCGCCGCCGTCGGCAAATGTGGCTGGGCGGCCTCTCAGGCTGTCCCGGCTCCCGCCCCCGCGTAGCAAAGGGTATCCCAACTCATTAATCCTGTCTGTCCTCACGCTCGCGGGCCCGCAAGGGCCCGCAGCTTATCTAACTCCTCCCGGAAAACCTCCAGCCACTTATTTGAGATATTCCCCCACTGATATTCCTCCCGAGTGGCATTCTTGTACGCCGCAACACACATCGCGTGATGATAGTCGCGGTCCACATACATCCGCTCCAGAGCATCGGCGACTGTCTCCGGGGAAATGATGTAGTGTTCCTTGAGGTTGTAGGTGTCGATGGTGCTGACCGCTGGACGCAGCATCGCAGCATAACCCGTCCATAACTCGCTGCACCCTGTATGGTCAGGCGCCAGTTGCGCGGCACCCGTCGCAGCATGTTCAAAATTAACCAGCCCCCAGCCTTCGGCGGAGCTGGTATTGATCCCCAGTTCGCAGGCGCCGTAAATCTTGTTCATTTCCTCATCCGGAAAATTCGGCTTAAGACCCTGCGTCGTCGACAGAATCAGCCTGTCCATAATTCCTTCCTGCGCGGCCAGCTCGACGACATTCCATCCGATGTCTTTGACTCCGCAGTGCAGATAGAGTCTCACCGAATCCGGCTTGCCCGCCGCGAATCGCGCAAAACCTCGAATGGTGGTGTCCTGCCGCTTGCGTTCCTGATTCCGGTTTGCGTTCAGAACAATGAATGTCCCATCCAGCTGCGAGTCATCGGCCCCAACTAGATTTCTCTTAGCCCTCAACCTGCCCTCCGGGCTCAGGTGATACTCGATATCCCCTTCCAGCGGCCGAAATACAGCTGTATCGATGCCATGCGGCATCACCTCAACCTCGAGCCGGCGTACTTCCTCCGGTGTCTTACATTCCGCGAAGCACCGCCGCCCAAAATCTGTGTAAGTGAACAACCTGTCTGCCTTATAAAGTTCATCTGCCACCGCAGCCTTCAGCGGATTGTTATCGACAGGACAATAAACAATCGCTCTGGCCCCGGCTCGCCCTTTCCATTGGGAAAGCCTCTTCATCCATTCGGCAAGAGGCCCATCGTCGCTGACCATAAACACCAGGGACGGATCGACCCTCTCCGCCAGCGCCTCGACTTTGCTGAACCCAAACGGGCCATCGCCGTCCATGGCCGGATAAATCCTCCAGGGCCAGTTATGCTCGTCTCCGCGATAGTTCACGCCCAGTTGATGAATCTCGAAATCCGAACTGAGCGGCGCGAAGATGTGATAGATAACCCGGGCAAAACCCGTAGGTACCGTAGCGTCTCCCAGGATAAGGATCCGCGGCAGGTCCTCTGCCTTTGGGTTATCCATCCTCTTGCCTTTCTTACTCCACAATGAGCGATTAACACCACAGATAAACAATCAGTGTGTCAGGAAAATCCGGACCCTGTACCGCGACACAAGAAAAAGCCGCGTCGGCAGCGCGGCTTTCTCTCAACACCCTAAACTCAACACCCTAAACTCTAATCCCTAAACTCTAATCCCTAAACTCTAAACTCTGACTCTCTCAAATCTCCCACCGCAGCAGAGCCGCACCCACCGTAAACCCCGCCCCCACGCTGGCAATCAAAAGCAAATCCCCCTTCTTCAGCTTCCCTTCCTGCCGAGCCGTCTGCATCGCCAGCGGAATCGTCGCCGAAGTCGTGTTCCCAAACCGGTCAATATTAATGATGACCTTCTCCTCGGGCAGACCCAGCCGATCCGCCGTCCCCGTAATGATCCGCCGGTTCGCCTGGTGCGCGATGAAGCACCCAAGGTCCGCGCCCGTCACGCCGGCGTTCTTCATCACCGTCTCGGTCGCCTCCACCATCTTGCGCACCGCAAATTTGTAAACCGCCTGCCCATCCTGGTGCACGTAGTGCATCTTCTTGTCGACCGTCTCGTGCGACGGCGGATGCAAACTCCCCCCGCCCGGCATAAACAGCGAGCACGCCCCCGACCCATCGATTTCGTGATGAAAATCGATCATGCCAAGTTCCCCCTCGGCCGCCGGTTCCAGCAGCACCGCACCCGCCCCATCGCCAAACAGCACGCACGTCGCGCGATCCGTGTAGTCGATGATCGACGACATCGTGTCCGACCCAATCACCAGCACTTTCTTGTGCGCGCCCGACTCGATCAGCTTCGACCCCATCTGCAGCGCATAAACAAAGCTCGAGCACGCCGCCGACAAATCGAACCCCCACGCGCCCTTCGCCCCCAGCCGATCCTGCACCAGACAAGCCGTAGCCGGAAAAAGCATATCCGGCGTCACCGTCCCAACAATGATGACCTCCACCTCGCCAGGCTCAACACCGCGCTCCGCCAGACAGAGCTTCGCCGCCTCAACAGCCATGTGGCTCGTCGCCATCCCTGGCTCAACGATGTGTCGTTCCCTGATCCCGACGCGCGAAGTGATCCACTCGTCGGAAGTCTCGACCATCTTTTCGAGATCGGCGTTAGTAAGCAGGCGAGGCGGCGTCCAGGTTCCCAGGGCGCTGATTTTTGCACGAACAGGCACACGCGGCCGAAGCGTAAGACTCAAATCAATGACTCCTCAAAGCAAAGGAGTATTGTCGCAGAAAAGAGGCACTCAGCGGCATGTCCGATCACCCGCGTACATGATCTACCACGGTGTCCAGGACCTGCCAGCCCTGGCCGAGAAAAACCAAAAAAAAGCAAAACCGGGAGAACGCCAGGTTCACCCCACAGCAAGAAGCTTCGGCCCCTGCAACCCCCGCGTCAATCCGATTCGGTCCCGCCTTTACCCAAGAGTACCGACCCGAAAGTACCGTCGTGGACCATTTTGGGAACGCACAGTTCCAAATCCGTCCATCCCGATGAACACCTCAGGATCTTCGACCAAAACCACCGAGAAACCGGATATACGGCGACCGATTCTCAAGCCGCTAAACAGAAATTGTGTCGAGGGACGTAACCGAGAACTCAGTGCACCGGGTGACCTGCTGCACACGCACTGGCCCGTTACCGTTGCTTCCTTCCGGACCTGGCGGGGTTGGCGGGATTGCGTCGCGCAGGACCCGGCACACGCGTAATTTTAGCACCGCAAGCGCTCCCGGAAGTTCGCCAGCCGCACGCCGCGTCAGCTGCCGCGCAATCCCCACCATCCCCGGCCGCCCTACTCCACCTTCACCGCTGTCAACTCCACCTGCATCTTCCCCTTGCTGTCCAGATCGTCCGCCGAAAACACCACAGTCGGTTTTCCCACAGGGATCAGCACCGACGAATCCCACTTGTTCTGCCGGATCACCGGTTCTCCCAACGGCGAATGCTGGTCTTGTGCGACACTGCTCACATCCGCAGTCAATGTAAAGGTCAGCCGGTCCCCCATCTCCTTCACCTGGCGAACATCGAAGTTCACGCCGACATCGACATACTGAAACTGAGTCGCCTGTCCCCCGGAGGTGCCGGTCGCAATCGGAATTTTCGACCCCGTCCGGATCTGCTGCCCTCCACCATGCCCCGTCGCAACCGTCGCAATATAGCTCCGCGTGTTCTCCACCTTGCCCGCATCGTTGACTTCCTCGACCGTGAAGTTCAGCCGGTAGTAGTGCTCCGGGCTCGCCGGCGCTGCCTCCTTCGCCGTATCCTGCGCCCGCACTCCCGCCGCAGCCAGCACCATGGCCATCGCTGCCACACCCATCGCCATTTTCCGCATACGTTTCATTTCTCCTTATCTCTCTCCTGTTCTTTCGAATCCTGCACCGCACCGCTTTCCAGCGGCGCAATCTTCAACTCGGCAATCGCAATCGGGTCGCCCACGTGCTGCTCCGCCTCCACCACCTGCGCCTTCACCTCAGCCGGCACGTGCGTCGCAAACGCCACCAGCGCCTGCTCCTCCGTACTCAATGACCGAGGCGCAGGAAACACCTCCATCTTCGGCAATGATTCAAGTGACTCCTCGTGCTTCAAGCCGCTGTTCCGTACCGACCGCTGTGTGTTTCGACTCTCACTCTGAAGGGGAACGGCTTCAGCCGCGCCGTAATCACCATGAGGCGGCTCCGGCTTCAGCCGCTGAGGGAAGTTTTGTCTTACCCCAGGAGCCCCAGGAGCCACCGGCGCCCACGCAATCTCCGCCACCCGCGGCCCCCCCATCATCCACGCCCCCACCCCCACAGCAACAGCCAAACACCCCGCCGTAACCGCACCCCAAACCCACCACCGAACGCGGCGCCTCGAATCAGACCGAACCCGCTCCAACACCCGAGCCACCGCCACCCGCGTCTCCACCATCTCCCCCGGCTCCCCATAACTCCGCAGCGCAGCATCGATGCGCGCCTCGACCTCCGTCCCTCCTTCCCAACCCCGATCATCGCCGCGCATAACGCCGTTCCTCCATCGCCGCCATCTTCTCCCGCAGCACCGCCCGCGCCCGCATCAGCCGCGTTCGCACCGTGCCTTCCGCAATCCCCATCGCCACCGCAATCTCCCGCGAATTCATCTCCACGGAAAGCACAAGCGGCTGCCGCAACTCCTCCGGCAAGCTGTCGATCAGCCGATGCACCGCCGCCTCCCAATCCGCCGCTGCTGCGATCTCCTCCGGGCCACGCGCCCGGTCAGCGAGATCCTCGAGCTCGATATCCATCCCGCCCCGGCCGCGAAGCGGCGTCCGCCTCGACAGCCTGCGGGGCGAGTCCCGTAACCGATCCACTGCCGCCCGCCACGCAATCCGCGCCACAAACGCCTTCTCATCCCGCAATCCCCGCCACGCCCGCGCCCGAAAAACCTTCAGAAACGCCTCCTGCGCCGCATCCTCCGCGTCCGCCGCATTCCGCAGCACCGCCCACGCCACTCGATAAGCGAACCTCCACTGCCGTTCGACCAGACCCGCGAACTCCGCCTCGTCTTCTGGTCGCACCCGCCTGGGCTCCTCACGCCTTCATCCGCAAAGACGCCCCCGCGCCTCACACTGTTCAGTTTTCTTTGAATTATTTTCTGACGCCGTCTACACAGCCAGCGTCTTCACGCCGTACTTCGCCAGTCGGCGGTCGGCAGTGATCATCACCAGCCCCTCGCTCATCGCCTGCGCCACAATCACGCGGTCGAACGGATCCCGATGGTGCATCGGAAGCTGCGCCGCCGCCTCCGCATATTTCGTCGTCACCGCCAGTTCCAGAAATCCGGCACGCCCAACAAATGCCGAAATCGATCCCGACATGCGCAGCTTCCCCAGGCTCTGCTTGATCGCAAGCTCCCACGCCGAGGCCGCGCTGAAATACACCGCCTCCGCCGCGTCCAGCTCCGCAATCACGCCCGCAGGCACCCTGCCAGGATCCAAATTCAGCCAGAGCAACACATTCGAATCCAGCAGATACTGCCCCTTCACCGCCCAGCCTTCTTCCCTGGCAAAACTCGCAGCGGAATGTCCTTTTCAAAGTCGGGCGCAACATACGTCACACCCATCAGATTCCGCCCAAAGGCCGCGGACCGCTTGCCCTTCGTCTTCGGCAGCGCGACCAGCCGCGCCATCGGTTTTCCTGCCTTCGCAATCACGATCTCCTCGCCGCCCGCGGCCCGCTCCACCAGACTCGAGAGGTTCGTCTTGGCCTCGTACAGATTGATCTTCGTCGCCACGCCCCAAGTCTCCGCCGAAATCCAGCAGTTGGTCAATTTGGTCAGGCAGCCCACACCACCTGCGCGAGCCTGGTTCAGCCCGCCGCCCTCAGCCCAGCGGAACCCACCCCATCACTCCCCTTTGGGCATTCCCCCTTGCCGCGCGCCCCGCTCTCCGCTAAGCTGGCGCGAAACCGTTATCTCTTCTCTTCGAGGTGCACAATGGTCGACGAACACACCATGCACATGATGATGGGCATGATGAGCATCTTTGCCGTTTTCGGCATCATTATGATCGCGGTTGTCATGATTCCCTACTGGTTCATCTGGAAGAAAGCCGGCTTCTCTCCCTGGCTCAGCCTGCTCATGCTGCTTCCTCTCATCAACATCGTCATGCTCTACGTCCTCGCCTTCAGCGAGTGGAAGGTTGTCCCCCTCGCCCCAATCGCCTACATCCCGCCTCAGCCCTGAACGAGCCTCGCGCTAAACCGCCGCGCTCTCCGCACGGACCGCACCCGCGCCCACCCCATCCCCCGCGCGCGGCTTGCGAAACGTCAGCGCATAAAGCCGTCCCGCCTCTCCCTACATCGACCAGATCGCCCGCACCTCCACCGACCCGTGACTCGCTCCTGGACACTTTGCCGCCCACCCCAGCGCCGCATCCAGATCCTTCGCTTCAATCAGGTAGTACCCCCCCAATTGTTCCTTCGAATCGGCAAAGGGACCATCCAGTACCTGCGTCTTCCCATTCGCAACCTTCACCGTTGTCGCTGTCCCGGTCGGCCGCAGCCGATTGCTCCCCACCAGTGCACCCGCGTTCTTCAGCGCCTCGGTGTACGCCATGTACGCCGCATAGCCCTGTTGTTGCTGCTCCGGCGTCATCTTCTCCCACCCCGACTCGTCCGAATAAAGCATCAGCAGATATTGCATATCTCTCCTCCGTCCTGAACCAAAATAGGCAGGCACATCGTCCCGCCACCCTGATGACGCCCGGCCACCGCCGGTTTGGACAATTGCTTTTCCTGAACGCTATCCGCTAAGCACCGCGTGCTCCCCGCCCCCGGCTCCAGCTACAGGCCACAGGCTACGGGCTACAGGCTAGTTTGCAAACTGGCCTCATTGTAGAGACCCCGCCCCCGTCTCACTGCCACGCCTCTTTCCTCCGCCAAAGCCGCGCCGTGGCCGCGCCAAAAATGAACCCGCCCACGTGCGCCATGTACGCCACGCCGCCCGTCTGCACGTCCGCCACCTGCCCCGCATGGAACAGCTGAATCAGGAACCAAACCCCGATCAGCAGCACCGCCGGAATCCGCGCGATCTTCACAAAAATCAAAATGATCAGCACCGAACGAATCTCGTCCCGCGGATACATCACCAGAAACGCGCCCATCACCGCCGCAATTGCGCCGCTCGCCCCCAGGCTTGGCACCGTCGATGTCGGGCTCGCCGCAATTTGCGCCACCATCGCCACAACTCCACCCACCAGGTAAAACACGACGTAGCGAATATGCCCCATGGCGTCCTCCACCGCTGGCCCAAACGCCCACAGGAATACCATGTTTCCCAAAATGTGCATCCACCCGCCGTGCATGAACATCGCCGTCAGGATCGTGATCCATCCGTGACCGCTGACAATCGTCGCCGGAATCGCCGCCCACTGCGCGACGAATGCATTCCCGCCGTCCAGCTCCCGGAAAAACACCAGCGCGTTGATCGCGACGATCAGCGCCGTCGACACCTGCCACGAACGCGGCCGCCGCGTCGCGTCCGACAGCGGTATGACTGTCCCCAAGCCGGCCCTCCTGTCGCCTCTTCAGCAAACGAATCGCTTCAGAGTATCGCAGAATCCCCGTCGCGCCCGCGCCCGGAACGAGCCACGACGCCGGCCGCGAGCCAATCGCTCTCCGGCACTTTCTCCTGTGAATGAACCAGGGTTACTTCCAGCCAGCCGCGCTCAGGCGGCGATCGGGTTGATCTGGCGCGCGTGCGCCGTGACCCGGGCGATGCGAAAGCCTGGGTAGATCGAGACTCGGTTCAGGTCCACTTCCGCAGCGTTGTACGGTTCCCCGATCTCGCGCAAAGCGCGAGCCGTCGCATGCGAAACGGCCGCTGCCTCGGTTCTCCCCAACCCCAGTCGCGAACACCCGTTCAGGATCCAGCTGAACTGCCAGCCCGACCGGCGCAGCGTCGCATCCAGACCCTCGGCCGAAATGTCGCCCGCCTCCATCCAGCCCGTGTTGAATCGCTCCTGCCTCAACCGGAACCCGCCGGGCAACACGCACCCGCTGCGCAAAAACATCGAACGCCCACTCACAGCGCCGGCTTCTCCGCCTTAGCGGCCAGCGGCGAAACCGGCGCATTCTCAGCCCCGTCTTCGCTTCCGTCGCCCGAGTATCCGGTGGCGTCCGGCTGGGTCACCGGCTGGAACGGAAGCACTCTCGCGCCCGTTCGCGTGGAAAGATAGTTCTTCACGTCGGATTTTTTAATGAGGCTCATGGCCGCTCCATAGTTCCGTTGACTGCCTGAACGTTGCTCGTCTGGAGCGGAATCCCGGGCTAAAGGCGAGAAAGAAACTACAACGACTCCACTCAGAATACTCCGTAACGACAGCCTGTGCCGCGCCATCTCTGCGAATTCGGCCTCTTCGCGCCCAAACAAGTCGTCGCGCTTCAGCAAACCCTCCGCCCACGAAGCTCATTCCACCGCGCCAAAAAAAATGGGGAGCCCCAACTCCCCGGCGAGCTCGTTATGGCTCAACCGCGGACTGGGAAGCTCCCCCGTCCATAAACCTGTTCGCTATTGTTGCAGCAGCTTGGTCACCATCTGCTGCGTGCTGTTGGCCTGGGCCAGAGCGCTGATGCCGGTCTGAGTCAGGATCTCGAACTTCGACATGTTCGAGGTCGCCGCCGCATAGTCGGTCGCCGAAATTGTGTTCTGCGCCGCCGTAACGTTGGTCATCTGCGAGCTGGCGATGTTCGATGCCGCCGTCAGCGTGTTGATGTTCGCTCCCACCTGGCCGCGCTGGTAAGCAATCGCGCTGATGGCGTTGTCGGCCGTCGCCAGTGCTGCTTCCGCGGCCGCCTGCGTGTCCAGATCGGTGCCCATCAGGCTGGTGCCCGAACTGGCGCCCGCCTGCACACCCCCGTTCCCCACAACGTTGCCCACCGTCGCCGTGATGGCCGTGCCCATCTGCGAGTTCCATGGCGAGGTTCCCACGCTCGCATCGGTCAGAGCCCCCACCGTTACGTTGTAGTTCTCGCTGCCGCCGGTGGTGCCATCTCCCGTGTAGACCTCGATCCCTCCGTTGATCGGTGTCTCCTGCGATGCCGCCTGCGAGGCAGCCTCGGCCACCGTGAACGAAGTGATGCCGGCCGCCGCGCCCGCCGCCGAAACCGCGATCGACAGGTTGCCCAGACCCGCCGCCTGGTTGGCCGCGGTGGTGTTGTAGGTGACGGTATAGTTCGTCCCCAGTGCGGCCTGCACGGTGCTGAGCAGGTTCGCATTGCTCACTCCGTCCAGGTCCACGTTCTTCGCCGTCCCTACGCCCGCGGCCGTGGTGGGGGTCACTGTGAAGTTGCCCATCACCGTGTTCGCGGAGTTGATGTTGGTCACCGCTACTCCGG
>CAZHTJ010000063.1:0-22822 GCA_964535525.1 uncultured Acidobacterium sp.
TGCTCCCACTTGATCATTTCGAGCGTGACGCCGATGCTGCGCAGCAGGGGCACAAAGACAGGGTACAGGGTGCAGGGTACAGGTTACAGGGCACCGGGCACCGGGCACCGGCCACCGAGCTCCGGGCTCCGGACTCCGAACTCCGGGCTCCGAAAACAGAAAGGCACCTTCGCTGGATTGAGGGTGCCGTTTCTGAGTCTCGCTAAACCGCCTGCGATTTCCGGGCCCGATGCTCGGTACTCGGTGCCCGGTGCCCGTGTTCTCCGGAGTCTTACTTTCCAGGTTTCTCGTTTCCGGCGTTCGCGACCACGAGATCGTTGGTGACGCTGAAGACGCCTGGGACGGTGTTGGCCTGGATGTTAGCGGCGTTCTTCTGCGCTTCCGTGTCGACCAAGCCGTACAGCGTGACGTGGCCGTTCTCGACCTGAATGCGGATCGGCTTCGCCGGATCGATGAGGTACTGGTTCAGCAGCGGGAAGCTGTAAACCGCGCGAAAGACCTCGCGGCGAATGCGGTCGTCATTCGGCGAAACGGGATCGACCTGGATGTTATCGACCAGGTCTTTCACGCCTTTGGTGTTGGCCACGATGGCGACCGCGTCGGACGCATCGACGGGACCGTAGGCATGGCCGCCGAGTGTAGCGACGCCGTTCTGAACCTGCACAGTGATGGCGTCGAACGGCGTGGTCCCGTAGCCGACCATGTCGTAGGTGATGGCCTTCAGCAGTTTTTCCTGCAGCTGCTGATCGGAGACTTCCGCGCCCTCAACCTCGATGTCGTTGCGAACCGCGGTGACGCCTTTGACGTGGTGGACTTTCTGGTCCGCGTTAATCTTGTTCGCCACCAGGTCAACGGTTCCGGTCAGCGTGACAACACCGTTCTGCACCGACGCCTGAATGCCTTTGAAGCGCGACGCGCTGAGGGCCTTTTGCACGCTCGCCTGTACGTCGGAATCGCCTTGCGCAAAGACGGCAGGCAATGCAAGAGCAACAGCTACGAGCAAGAGCATGACTTTCTTCATAAGTTTTCTCCCGGGCCGTCTCCTGGATTTTTTGGGGTTTCCGGCAAGCGAATTGAACGCCGGGGGAGACGCGCCTTCCGTTGTATTCAGACACGGGCGAGGGGGTTTTGGATGCGCGGTCAGGCAAATTTATGGCCACGTTTGGCGCTTTTTGACAGGACGAAAGGCAAGCGCATCAGGCGAATATTTTGAATCCTCGCTCCAGGCGAGGGATGGCTTAGTGATAGCGGCGATGGAGGCGGAAAATCAGCGAGAACACACCCGATTCATCGCGCACGGCGACGACGGAAAAGTCGGGCGTGACGCGCCACTCGCCCTGGATCAACTGCTCTGCTGTTGAATTGACGTTGGTGGCATAGGTAAGGGTAGCGTTCTTCGAGATAGGCTCCTCGACGGTGATGCGCGCGGTGGCGTTGCCGACGCCGCTGACGAAGGTGGGATCGATGCGGACGCTGCCGCCGCCAAAAAGTTTTTGAATCCGATTGCTGATGGTTGCGTTGAGGGCGCCACCGAGCAGAGAGTCCGCAGTCGAGTTGACGCCGGCCTGTTGCTGTTCGGTCGAGTAGATTTGCTGCTCCTCCTGGGTGCGGCCCATGGCCAGCAGAGAGAAGATGTCCTGCTCGGAGAGTGGCGGCTCGGAGCGGAAGGTCGGATTCATTTTGGTGGCGTCACCCTGGAGGGCGATGGTGACGGTGTAGTTCTCGACGGTGGTGGTGGCGGTTAAGTCGAGCACCGGCTGGATGCGCACGGGATTGCTGAAATAGATTTCGCCGTGCTGCAGCTCGAACTTCTCTCCGTTGAAGGTGGCGCGGCCGTCGGTAATGGTGACGCGGCCGAGAACCGTGGGCTGGGCCAGCGTGCCGCGCACGGCGAGGTCGACGTTGCCCGCCAGGCGCGCGAAAGAATTCTGGAAATTGAGCGAGGGGGCGGAAGTGATGCGAATATTGAGCCGCACTTTGTTCGTCGGCGAGCTGGGATTCGGCGGCAGCGAGACGCCGCCGCCGCTGGCCATCGATGCGAAGTCGACGTCGGGATTGACAGCGAATCCGGTGAGCATGACGTGGCCGCTCACCAGCATGCTGGCCTGGTTGCCCTGCACGCGAATCTGCGCGCTGGCAGTGGAGGTGACGCCCTCGGGATAGCGAATGCGCACGTCTTTGGCATCCGCGGTGAGGTCGGCGTAGAGGCCGTGATGATAGGTGGCGAAGCCTCCGACTTTGATGAGGCCGCCGCCGCTGTAGGCGGTCACATCTTTGAAGTCCAGCCGATCCTGATCGAAGACCAGCTCGCCATTCATGCGGCTGAGGCCGTTGACGTAGTCTTCCAGCGCGACGTTGACGTTGGTGAACTTTACGTTGCCGGTCAGGTCGGGGTTCTGGGTTGTGCCTTCGGCGCTCACCGTGAAATCGACATGGCCGGAGGAGACGATGTCGGTGTCGAGGGTCTGCGCCAGCGCCATGTTGACCGACCCTTTGGCGCTGCCGTGGATCGGCCTGGGATTGTCGAAGACGCCGACCGATCCTTCAGTTTGGAGATCGGTGTCCGGACCGAGGATGTGCAGCCGCTCCATGCTGAAAGTGCCGTCGCGCAGGGTTGCGTGTACCGGGCCGTCGCTGTGGATGGGCACGTCTTCGAGAGTGACATTGAGTTGGCTAAGGCGGACATCGCCGTTCAGCCGCTTCGGGGTGCGGAGCGGACCGGCGACGGTCACTAGTCCGGCGATGGAAGAGCTGCCGCGAATGCCGGTGACGCTGAAGGTGCGCAGCAGCGGATCGATGTTGAACTGGTCGATGTTGAGGGTGGCGCTGGTTGGGTAGTCGCCGGTGAGCTGCGTTTCATCTTTCAGGCTCAGCGTGGATGTATTCATGTGCGCGTTCACCTGCATTTCGAGAGCGCGCCCCTGGGTGTGCGCGTCGGCGTCGAGATAGCCTTTGAATTCGCGCGCGAGCTCGATGTTGCGGACGTGCATGCTGGCGGTGACCGAGGGCTCTTCGACGGTACCGCTGCCTTTGGCGTCAAAGTCCACCGTGCCCAGCACCGGGTACTGCTCGTTCTGGAGCAGCTTGATGTGCGCCAGCTCAAAGCCGCTGCCCTGCAGGTTGAAGTGCGCCGTTCTGGCGGTGAAGTTGTAGCCTGCGTCGCCGGAGATGTGCCCGCCATCCACAGCAAAGAGGAGATGGTCCGCGTTCACTTCCCGGCCATGGAACTGCACGTCCGTAGTAAGCGAGCGATAGGTCTCACCGTAGATGACGCCGCCGGTAACGCTGATCTGGCCGGTGCCGTTGAGGTCGCCGATGGTGCCGCCGGTCTGCGCGTGGAGATTCAGCGTTCCGGTAACCGGATAGCTTTTGCCGGTGAGCGCGAGCCATTGCGCGATGTCGACGTTCCTGACCTGGACGCTGGCGTGAATCGTGGAGGCGTCTGCGAAGAGGTCCTTCGGCTCATTCGGGCGTCCGTGCACGTCGCCGGAAAACTGAATCGTGGTCTTGCCCTGCACCAGCGTGCCGACGCTCACCGAAAGCGATCCGAAGTTATACGCGGCGTCGGTGGTCAGGCTGTCGAAGTGGAGGTTGGCCGCGGCCTGCGTCGATAACGGCGTGGGGCCTTGCGGAACGATATTAAAGTCGGTGGCCTGCAGATGACCCTGAAAGTTCGGTGAATGGAGGCTGCCGGTAACCGTGCCGTGGAACTGCGCTTCGCCGTGAAGCTGTGCGGGGATGGGCGTCGCCTGGCCGGGCGCGGAAATGCCGAAGGACGCGAGGATCGGGTTGAACTCCGCGATGTTGCGCGTGACGAGGCTCGCGTCGAGCTGCGAGCGCTGGGTCATGGGCGCGACGCCCAGGCTGCCGGTCATCTGAATTTCCGATGCGGGCGTGTGAATGTCGAAGGCGCGGATGAGAACGGAGCCGCTTCGGTTGTTGTACTGCGCCTGGACCACGCCGTTAACGGGGACTTCATTGGGGCTGGGCGTGTGCGGCGGAGCGAGGGTCACGTCGACGGCGCCGGTGAGGTTGTTGGGGCTGCCGGTCCAGTCGAGGTTGGCCGTGCCCGCTGCGGATGTATCGAAGCCGACGCGGCGGAAACGCTTCGGGGCCACGGTGTCGAGGAGCGAGTCGAGCGTGAACCCGGTGAGTTGTGTGCGGATGGTTCCCTGTTCCTGGGCAGCCTTCGGCGCGGCCTTGCCCGGCTGCGCAGGCGCCGGCGCGAGCCAGTTGGCGATGTGCATTTCGCCGATGATGGCGCCCCCCGTGGCCAGGCGCGCATGAATGCCGGTGACGGCGATTTGATCCTGCGTGATGTGCGCGAATGCATCGGCGGTGATGCCGCTGGCGTTGACCGAGCCGGTGCTGTACGCGCCGCCACTGATGCGCGCGTTGCCATCGACCACAAACTGCGAACCGGCGCCGTGGCCAGTGGCTTCGAGTTGCGCTGTGCCGCCGGCGAGGCCGGGCGTGCCGGTGAGGGCACGAATTTCCAGCGCGTCGATGGCGCCCTTCATCGCGAACTGCCACTGCGGCGCGGCGAAATTATTGAGCGAACCGCTGGCGCGCAGGATGGTCTTCTGTGCCTTTCCCTGTGGGCCGCTCTGCAGGACGAGCGAGACCAGGTCGGCGCTGTTGCGTCCCATGTCGACCGATGCGTCGACGATGGAGTGGACCGGCGTGTCGGCGCCGCGCTGCGCTACCACGTCTTCGGCGTGGAGGGTGCCGACGTAATGATCGCGCAGCGGAACATAGCTGACCTGCGCGGCCAGATTATCGATCGACAGATTGAAGGGGATCTGCTGCTCGTTCAGGATGGCGACGCCATCATTGAGCACGGTGCGGCCCACAGCAAGGTCGAAAATCCGATCCGTGGAATTGCCGGTAGAAGGATTCTTCGGCTTCGGCTGATTCGTCGATCCGTCGGGATAGACGATGAGGTGAATCACCGGGTGATCGCCTTCGAGGTAGTTCAGCCCGATCTTCGCGCGGAAGAAGGAGAGAATCTGCAGGCGGACGAAGAGGCGGTCGATGTGGGCGTAGGGGATTTGGTTCGGCGCTTCAAGTCCGTGAATGGTGAGGTCGTCGGCCTCGAATTCAAGATGGGTAAGACGCCAGGTGAACTTCCTGAGCTCGACGCGGCCGCCGGTGGACTTCTGCAGGTCGGCAACCACAACGCGCCGTATGCGGTTCTGGAAGGACGACGTGGTGGCGACCCAGGCGAGCAGCCCGACGAGGACGACCAGCACGGCGAGAGTCCAAAGCGCGCCGAAGACGATGAGGTTCCGGACGCGATGCGGATGACGCAGCCGCGGCGGTTGCTCTTCGCGAAGGGGCTCGCGTTCCGGCGTTGGTTGTGGCATCGCGTTCATTGATTCCCTGCCGCCGGTTTAGGTTCAAGATCGGCGCTGTACGCCTGATCGTCGATCTGTACGTTACCCTGGTCGCGCAGGCTGGACAGCCAGTCCTGGAACAGGCCGCTGACCTGCTGCTGTAACAGGATCTCCTGAATCCGCCCGGAAACCTCCGCCAAAGGCGGCGCCTTCTGATTATCTTTGGTGAGCGCCGGCACCAGAGTCTTCTGATAATACGTCCCAATCTGATCCTGTGAGATGCGCACTCCGCTGCGGAAGCGCAAATCGATGAAGCGCAGCATGGCCATCCGCTGGCTCCAGCGCTGGTCGACCAGATCGGGGTTGAGGTCGTTGGAGCGCAGGAAGTCGCCCCACCCCTCGGCCGTCTGGCAGTGGAACTTCTCGCAGGCGGGAATCTGCTTGCGCAATTCGGCGAGAGACTTATCTACGTCCTCCCTGGGTGTGGAGGTCGGCTGCTGCTGCTCTTCCATCTGCTCGAGGATCAGGGTGCGGTCGATGAGGCGGCGCAGCGCGAAGTCCGGTGTATTTTGCCCGGGCAGCACCTGCAGCGGTTCGAGCGCGGAGAAGTGCATCTCCTGCTCGACGTCACTCTGAAGAATCACACTGGATCCGATGTTGGCCACCACGTGATCCAGCTGAACGGGCTGATCAGGCGAGGACGACGATGGGGGCGCCTGCGGGGAGGGAGTCTGCGCACGCGTCGCCGCCGGCGCAACGATGCAGAAGGCAAGCAGGCCCATTATGCACGTGGTGGTCGTCATCAGAATGCCTGCCCGATGCTGAAGAAGAAATTGAAGTGTCCTGCCTGGCCTGCGCACGGCGGAGCGAGGGACGAATTCGCACAGGAATTGGAACTCGACGTCGACGTCGTCCCATAGTTGATGATAACTGGATAAACCGGTGGATTGAGGTTGTAACCCATGTCGAAGCGAATAGGCCCAATGGGGGTGTGATAGCGCGCGCCGACGCCAATGGTGTGTGAAAAATCGTTGAAATCGCACTGGCCAGTCGTATTGGTGCTGGACGAGCGGGTCACCTGCTGCTGCGCCGCCGTAGTCAGGTACGCGGGCGAGGTGCAGGTATAACTGTGAGGCTGCTTGATGCGAATGGCGCTCGGCCAGATGTCGGAAGAGTTGTTGAAGACGTTCCCCATATCGTGAAAGACGACGAATCCCAGCGAGCGGCCGAACCAGGGCAGCTGCGGGTTGGGCAGCCGCAACTCCGTCTGATTGACAAAGACGCCGGCGCCGCCGATGGGAAAGCCGGTCAGCGAGTCACGCGGCCCTGCGGAGTTCAGCGGAAAGCCGCGCAGCGACTCCGGGCCGCCGGCGTAGAGCCGCTCCGGAAGCGGAATCGCCTCGTAGCGGGCTTCGCCAAAGACGCGTTCCATGCCGAAGCGTGTACTGCGGGCCAGGATGTATCGCTTTTGCCTGCCGAGACCGTAGTAGGTTGCGTTCGACCAGTCGAAATGCGCGTAATTCGCCTCGGAGGAGAGAAACGCGTTGTCGGTGGCGAAGACCTGGATGCTGTTATACATGCCGGTCTGCGCGTCGAGAGGCTCGGGCCGCCGCGTGTCGCGGACCCAGGTGAGTTCGGGGCCGCCCACGCGCACCGGCTCCGACAGCAGCGGGATCAGGTTGGGCGCCACCTGAATCGTGTTGGGATCGACCTTCACCCGTCGAAAAGAAATCTGATAGATCAGCGTGTCGATCAGATTAGGATGCTGGGTCGCGCGCACATCGGCTTCCGATGTGGAGGAGGCGAACGTCACTACGTTCTGGGCGTTGATGTAGCCGCCGCCAAAGGAGAAGTCGAAACTGGGGTGGTTGAGAAATCTCGGCCAGTTGTAATTCGCCGTGAACAACTGCTCCAGCGATCCGTATTCCGACTTGAAATTGATGGACTGATTTCTGCCCCACAAATTGATGCGCGAAACGTCGAGCTCCACCAAAGCGCTCACGCCGAACTTCCCGTTCGCGCTGCACGAATAAGTATTGGGATTAATCCCGAGCTGGATCAGGCTCAGGGGATTCGGGCAGTTCGTCCCGGGCGTGCCGGTCTGCGCCTGGAATCCGCCCCCATAGGTCACATCCCAGCGTCGCGCTTCGTCGAACTGGATCAGAATATTTTTGCGCGGCTCGTCGCCGCCAGGATTTTCGACTGCCGTATTGACCTGGTTGAACAGGGTGAGGTTGTAGAGGTCCCGCTGCGTCTGCAGGAGCTTCGACTGATCGAGCGGATCGCCTTCTTTCACCAGGATTTCGTGTCTGATTGTGTTCGGATGCGTGTACTTCAGGCCGCTGACCAAAATGTTGCGAATGGAAATCTGGTCGCCGGGAATGACGTGCAGGTTCACGTCGATCAGCGAGGGATCCTTCGGCGAGGGGTTCTGCTGCAGCGTGACCGAGGCGTGGTCGTAGCCGTTGTCGAGAAAGTAGCCCATGATGGCGTCGCGATCCGCCGCCAGGTTATTGCCGGAGTAGGGCTGCCCCGGCTGCAGGCTGAGCCTGGGCTGAATGGCCGCCAGCTGCGCCGGAGTAACGCCGTCCACCTTGTATTCGCCAACGCGCTGCTGTGAGCCTTCCACGATCACGTAGGTGACGTTCAGGCTCCGTTCGCCTTTCTTCGTCTGTTTCGGAGCCTCGTGCAGCTGCGGCGTTACCTTGACCCCCGTGAATCCGTTGCTCTGGTAGATAGCCGTGATGCTGTTGACGTCGGCTTCCTGCAGGGCCTGGCTGTAAATGCCGTGGGGCATGAATAACGATGCGGGCTGAACGCTCAGGCGCTCTTTCAGCAGCCACGCCCCGAAGTATCCGTTGCCCTGGATGTTGACCGCCTCGATGCGGCTGCGCGGCCCGAGGTTCACGTCGTAGGTGATGTGGGTGACGCCGTCCTTTGCGTCGGAGAGGTGCGTCACTTTGGCGTTGAAATAGCCCTGGCGCTGGTAGTAGTCGCGGATGCGCTTGCTGCCCTCGTTGAGCAGATCCTCGTCCAGCGTGCCTTCGGAGTAGACCGGAACCAGCGTCCGCACCTTGCTTTGGCTCAGCTTCGCGCCCTCCACGATGATTTTGACGATGGGTCCGCGCTCCGCCTGGAAACCATAGTTCAGGTGGTTGGGGGGCTTCTGATACTGGCTCGAGGCCAGGCTGACGTTCGCCTCCAGCCGCTGCTGCTTCTGGTACTGCTTCCGCAGACCGGTCAAAGCGCGGCTCACCGTGTCGGAGTTGACCTTCGAGCCCGCCTTCAGCCTGGCCTTCTTGCGGAACGTCGGGACATCCATACCGCTGTCGCCCTGGACCGCCACGTCGCCGACACGCGCCTGTTTGCCGATCTTGACATCGAACTGCACGTTGACCTCGGCGTTGGTCTTGTCTACCGATGTTTGCCGCGCGATGGTGGCCTGGTAGTAGCCGTTTTCCTGCAAGGTCTGCTGCAGCAGGTCCTGGGCGCGGCTCAGTTTCTGATCGGTGTAAGTTGTGCCCGGATTGAGGCGCGTGGAGTAATTGAGCTGGTTGCTGAGGTGGCCGTTCTTTACGCCGCGCACCAGGATGCGGCCGAGAAACAGAGTCGGCGTCCCTCTGAAGATGAGGGCTACGCCCTGCCCCTGCCGGCTGCCGTCGACAGAGATCGTCTTATAGAGGCCGGTCGAGTAAAGCCGGCGGAGGTCGGCGCGGATCTTGACCGGATCGAGCGGAGCGTTAACCTGCTGCTGCATCTGCTGGGGCAGAGGATCGAGAGCGGCCTGGTTCACGCCTTCAAACCGCATTTCCACGACCGGCAGCCCGGCCCATCCCTGCAGGTTCTCCGATGTCGGCACCGGCTGGACCTTCGAGGCGGACTCTCCCTGGGTCGTGTTGTAGGAGGGCAGAACGCTGCCCGGCGGTACTGGCGGAGTCTTCCTGCGTTGCTCTTCCGGCGATGCGGGCGTTGGGGGTTGAGTGGGGTTGACAGGCTGCTGCCCCCGAAGGGAAAGGGCTCCAGCGGCGAGGAAGAAAAGCGGCAAACACAAGGCCCACGCAGGCAGCCACCCGGCGTTGCGATGCGCCGTCCCGGTCCGGCCCCGTGGCCATCCGCGCAAAATTAAAAAGACTTTCGACCCCAAACCGCCCTCGTTCTATACCTGCGGCAAAACTGAGAACCTGTGCCCTGTGTAAACACCGCCTGACCCCGACAAGTTCTCCTGAAATGCTTCAGCTCGACGGGTCCGGCTCCGGGAATGCGCATCCCCGAGTTTTGCTCTCGACACATGAGATGCGAACTTCGGGGCAGCGTGGCCCGTACGGCGAAAGCATACGGGGCGGTGAAGTTCCTATACTACTGACTGATGGCCGCGGCGTCTCAAACCGTGCGTGAAAGGTTCTCCAGGCAGGTACTGTTCCCGGGCGTCGGGCTGGAAGGTCAGGGCCGGATCGAGCGCGCCCATGTGGCCGTGGTGGGTGTGGGGGCCACGGGGGCGGCGGCCGCGAGCCTGCTGGCTCGTGCCGGAGTCGGCACATTGACCCTGATCGACCGGGATTTTGTGGAGGAAAGCAACCTGCAGCGGCAGGTGCTTTTCGACGAGGCCGACGCGCGGGATTCTCTGCCCAAGGCGGAGGCGGCGCGGCGGAAGATTGCGGGCTTCAACAGCGAAATTCAGATCCGGGCACACGTCGCCGATCTGGTTCCAGGCAATATTCACTCACTGCTCGAGGGCGCGGACATCCTTCTGGACGCCACCGACAACTTCGAGACCCGGTATTTGCTGAACGACTACGCCGTGGAGCAGAAGAAACCCTGGATTTATGCGGCGGCGGTTGGTTCCTATGCGGTGACGATGAATATTCTCCCTGGGAATATCGTGCAAGGAGAGACGGCGTGCCTGGCCTGTATTTTTCCTGAGCCGCCGGGCGGAGCCGTTGAGACCTGCGACACGGCTGGGATTCTGAACACCGCCGTGAACCTGGCTGCGTCCATCGAAGTCACCGAGGCCCTGAAGTGGATCGTTGGAGCACGCGATAAAATGCGCCGCACCCTGCTCTCCTGCGATGTGTGGACGAATGAATGGAGCGAAGTGCAGGCGGGGACAGCGCGTGCCGACTGCCGCGTGTGCGGCGAGCGCGATTTTGTCCATCTGCGCGGCGAGGGCCGTCCTCACATTACGCTCTGCGGGCGCAACTCGGTCCAGATTCATGAGCGCTCGCGCCCCGTCGATCTGGCCGCGATGGAGGAGCGTCTGCGTCCGCACGGACTGGTGCAGCGCAATGAGCTGCTGCTGCGGTTCCGGCGCGGGGAGCACACGCTGACGCTGTTCGCCGATGGGCGCGCCATCATTCAGGGAACGACCGACGCTGCTGTCGCGCGCAGTTTGTACGCGCGGTTTGTGGGGTCGTAGATGTGCCAGACTACAATTGAGATATTCTTGTCATCGCTTAAGAGATTTTGGGGACATTCAGGGTTCAACAAGCTCCTGATCTACGGCCAATACTGAAGCTCGGTATTCCGTAGTTACATCACTTATTACACCGCTGACCTTCTGCTTCGGCAGTAGATCGGCATTTGGAGTTATCTATGAGTTTGTATTTCTACCTGCGCGAGAAGGTCAGGTTCAACCCGATTGTCCAGCGCGTGTATTACGACGCCGGCAACCTTCGCAACTCCGTACGCAGCGCACTGGTTGCCCGAATGGAAAGCCGGGCACGCAAGGTCCCGGGCCCGGCCAAAGGCGTAGCGATTTGCACCCGCATCAAGGACGAAGCCCCGTATCTGGCGGAATGGCTGGAGTATTATCGCGCGGCGGGCGCGAGTCATGCGTTCGTCTATGAGAGTTTTAGTTATGATAATTTTCGCGAGGTGCTGCGGCCTTATATAGAAGAGGGCTTTGTGACCCTTTTGGCTGACTGGCCTACGATTCCAGTGTCCCCTTATGCGGAAGAGGATTGCGTCCTGCGATGCGTCAACCGCTATGCGTGGGTGGGCTTCTTCGATGTGGACGAGTTCCTGGTGAGCAGAGACGGCGCGGGGCTTGAGGAACTTCTCGCGCGATATGAGAATCAGCCCGCAGTTGGGTTTCACTACTATATGTATGGTACCAGCGGCCACAAGACCAAGCCACCAGGCCCGGTGATCCGCTCCTTTATCCGCAGGGAGGCTAAACCTAACCCCCACGTCAAGCTCTTTGTCCAACCGAACGCCGTAACTCGTTATCGCAATGCCCATTCCTGGTTTTATAAAAATCTGCGGCACGCGATTACTGAAGCCGGCGATCCCATTTATGGAAGTTTGTCTTTGAAGTGTGTTGTAAAAACCGCATTTCTAGCACATTTTTACAGCAGGAGCGAAGAGGAGTACCTGGCGAAGGCAAGAAGGTCCGAGGCGGTGGACAAGGTCGCCATGAAGTTCCGGCGGCGCAGCGAAGAGAAGTTGCGAGCAAACCTGGAGCGCTGGAACCAGGTTGAGGATCTGGCCGTGCAGGATTACTACCGGAAGCGGTGTGGAGCCATAGGTGTAGAGCCGGTCCTGTTGACACAGTTAGTATCCACGTCGCCCTCACGTTAATGAGGACCCCTGCATGCCTGTTCGCGATGAACCTTTTCCAGAGGAGCAAGAACTGCCATGAATAAGATCCTGGTTACCGGGGCCGCCGGGTTTGTGGGCCGGCACATTGTGAGGCGTTTGCTCGAGGCCGGAAACGACGTACACGCCGTTGACTCCCTTGCTGCCTTTACTGGCGGCATCCATCCCGCGAAGAGGTGGCCATTATTTGACCCCCGCGACTATGCCGGATTTCATTTCTATAACGAAGATTGCAGGACCTGGTTCGAGCGCGTGAAGGATACAGACTTCGATTATGCATACCACCTGGCAGCGATGGTTGGTGGCCGACTTATGATTGAGTCCAACCCGCTTGCGGTCGCCGACGACCTTTCGATCGACGCCGCATACTGGCAATGGGCCAAAGTCACCCAACCGAAGAAAACTGCCTGCTTCAGTTCCAGCGCCGCGTACTCGATCCACCTGCAACGGCCGGACCATTATGTTTTGTTGAAGGAAGACATGATTTCTTTCGATTCCGATATTGGCATGCCGGATATGAGCTATGGCTGGGCAAAACTAACCTGCGAATATCTTGCTCGTTTAGCCTATGAGAAGCACGGGCTGAAGTCGATCTGCTATCGGCCGTTCTCAGGTTATGGTGAAGACCAGGACGACGCTTATCCATTCCCCAGCATCTGCAAGCGCGCTTTGCAGTATCGAGGCTCCAACACCTTGCGGGTCTGGGGTACGGGAACCCAGATGCGCGACTTCATCCACATCGAAGACTGCGTCGCCGGCGTCCTTGCCACCATCGACAAAATCGACGACGGCGGAGCGCTCAATCTTTCCACCGGAATCTTCACCAGCTTTATTGAGTTTGCCCGTCTGGCGGCGAAGCTTTTGGGCTATCATCCGCAGGTCGTGGGTGTGTCGGACAAGCCCGCTGGGGTTCATGCTCGTGCCGGAGATACCGCCAAACAGCGCTCACTTGGCTTCGAGTATTCCATCAGCTTCCGTGACGGCATCGCACGTGCGTTGGAATATTACTCGAGTTCGCCCGGCTAGAAGAGTTCTATATTGTCGCAAAAGGATGCATCGGACGATAAAGAACCCGCGCAAAGACCCGGCGACCTGTCGGGCCTTTGCGCTGTGCGTGAAGCTCTCCTGTCCTGCTAGAACTGGTTCCACAGGAACTGGTTGTAGACCTCGTGGTGGAACTGCACCTCCTGCGGTTTGACCAGCGTTCCCAGCAGGCGCGGGCAGCGGTCCGCCGATCCCTCCTTCAGATCCGCGTAGCGGCCTTTCACATCTTCGCCCAGCAGCTTCGTGATCCACGCCGAATTGCGGAAATCCGCGATCGCCGTGTAGATGTTGTCCGGCAGCTTCTTATCGGAGCTTCTCAGGTTCGCGTCCTTCGACGTTTCTCCCGTCAGACCCGACTTGAAGATCCCCAGCAGGACCAGATACGGATTGGCGTCCGGCGCAACCGCCCGCACTTCGGTCCGCATACTGCGCTCGTTGCCGATGGGAATGCGAATCATCGCGCCGCGATCGACGGCCGAAGCGTACAGGCGGTTCGGCGCTTCGAAGTGCGGGTCGAGCCGGCGGTAGGCATTCACGCTCGAATTGAACAGCAGGCACATATCCTTGCCGTAGGTCAGGATGCGATCCAGGAAATCCCATCCGAACTTCGCCAGCATCTCTTCGCCCTTTGGATCCCAGAAGATGTTCTTGCCATCCTTGCTGACCGAGACGTTGGTGTGCATGCCGCTGCCGTTGACGCCCGCCACTGGTTTAGGCAGGAACGACGCCGTCATGCCAAGGTTGGTCGCTACCTGGCGGCAGATCAGTTTGTAGAGCTGGATCTGATCGGCGGCCGCAACCACTTCGCCGTAGCTGTAGTTGATTTCAAACTGCGACGGCGCGACTTCCGGATGGTCCTTCTCGTTTTCGAAGCCCATCGAGCGCTGCACCTCGGCCACGGTGTCAATGAAAGTGCGCAGCGGGTCGCCCGGCAGCGAGTGGAAATATCCACCGGCGTTGACATACTCGAACTTCCCCGTCTGGGAAAAGGTCCGCTCCGCATCGACGCCCGCGAAGAGGAAGCCTTCGATCTCGTTGGCCGCGTTCAGCGTGTAGCCATGCTTCTCGAACTGCTCCTTCGCGAAGGTCTTCAGCAGGCCGCGCGTGTCGCCGGCGTACGGGGAACCATCCTTATCGATGACGTCGCCAAAGGCCAGAATTTTCCCCGCGCCGAAGATGTCGGCGGGCGCATAGTAGCACGCGCTCCAGTCGATGCCGAGCCGCAGATCGCTCTCCTTCTGCGCCGTGAAGCCGCGAATCGACGAGCCGTCGAAGGTCAGGTTCTCGTAAGCCTTCAGCAAAAACTTCTTGTCGTAGTCGAGCATGTGCAGCCGACCTTCCAGATCGCAGAACAAGACCGTGACCGCCTTGATGCCCTTCTGATCGGTGAGATACTTCAGCCGCTCTTCCTGGATCTTGTCGGGCGCAACGCGCTTCCGGCGCTGGTCTTTAGCTTTTAAGTTCATCTCCTCCAGCTCTTCATACGTGAGCGCCAGGAAATTCCGATATTCAGTCGACATGCTTCTCCTCTGATCGTGATTGGGATGAATGTTAGCCCGCGCGGCGGGTGAAACCGGAGCGCGACCGCAAATCCTCGCCCTGAGCGGCGATTTGCGGTGCGGACAAAAGGTTTAGCGATTCGCATTCAGGGTATCGCTTGAGGCATAAGGAAGTCTTCCTATAAATAAACCTGATAGCCGGAATTTATCGATTTTATCTGTCGCGGATTTTCCGGGCGCGGATTTCGCCGATTTCCGCGCCGGCTCAAAACCCACTACTCTGAACCCAGCAGCATGATCGCATACCAGGGAGAAGCCGTTGTCCTTCGCACGTGGCCGGTGCACGAGGCCGACGAGATCGTGTCCCTGTTCACGCGCGACAACGGCCGGATTCGCGGCGTCGCCAGGGCTGCGGCGAAGTCGCGGCGGCGCTTTGGCGGGGCACTGGAGCCGATGACGTGGGTTTCGGCCAGCTACGTGGAGCGGCCGAAACAGGATCTGGTCCGCCTCGATGCCTGCGAAGTTCTCTCCTCTCCACTCTCAGAGCCGGTGAACTACGCGCGCGCTGCAGCACTGGCCTTCTACGCCGAGGTCCTTGAAGAGGCGCTGCCCGATCACGATCCGCATGAGACCGTCTTTCGCCTCGTACTCGCTGTGCTTGAGCACACGCGCGGCGAGCACGTTTGGATGCCGGTAACTTATTTCTCGTTATGGATCACGCGACTGCTGGGCTGGATGCCGTCGTTAACCCACTGCGCAGTCTGCCGCGAGCCGTTCGGCGCGGGTCCGGCGTGGTTTCAGCCGCAGTCCGACGGGCTGGTCTGCATGCGCGACAAAACCCCGAGCAGCCGGATTCTTTCTGCCGATTCACTCACCCTGGCACGGCGGATTTTTCAGTCGGCCGCCGCTGCGCTCGCGGGCGATGAATGGCCGGCCTCCCGCGCCGCAGACCTGCGCCGCTTTACGACGCAGGCGCTGGAGCGGCATCTGGAACGGCGGCTGCACGCGGCTGCGGCGCTGGCAAAGCTGGGCGGATGTTGACACCTGAGTCGCATTCGCGGGCGGCTCATCTACACTGAAGGCCCGGACTTCTCCGCGTCGAGGACTCATCCCATGAAGATCGCCAACAGCGTCATCGATCTGATCGGCAACACTCCGCTCGTACAACTGAACCGGGTCACCGCCGGGGCGCATGCGCGCGTAGTCGCCAAGCTGGAGAGCGCCAACCCCGTGAACAGCGTGAAGGACCGCATCGGGTTCGCGATGATCGACGCTGCCGAGCGCGAAGGCAAGATTCATCCCGCCAAGACCGTGCTCATTGAGCCGACCAGCGGCAACACCGGCATTGGCTTGGCCTTCGTCGCGGCGGTCAAAGGCTACAAGCTCATCCTGACCATGCCGGAGACGATGAGCCTCGAGCGCCGCGTGCTGCTGTTGGCCTTCGGCGCGCAAATCGTCCTGACGCCCGGGCCCAACGGCATGAGCGGCGCCATCGCCAAGGCGAAGCAGATCCTCGCCGATACGCCCAACGGCTACATGCTCCAACAATTCGAGAATCCGGCGAACCCGAAGATTCACTTCGACACGACGGGCCCGGAGATCTGGAACGACACCGAGGGCCAGGCCGACATTCTCGTCTCCGGCGTCGGTACCGGCGGCACCCTCACCGGCGTCAGCGAATACATCAAGCCGCGCAAGCCTTCGTTCAAAGCGATTGCCGTTGAGCCCACCGACAGCCCGGTGCTTTCGGGCGGTAAGCCTGGCCCGCACAAGATTCAGGGCATCGGCGCGGGGTTTGTCCCCAAAGTTCTCGACACGAAACTAATTGACGAAGTCATCCAGGTTTCGAACGACGATGCCATCGCCATGGCGCGCCGTCTGCCGCTGGAAGAAGGTCTGCTGGTTGGCATATCGTCGGGAGCCGCTGTCCATGCCGCGCTCGAGGTGGCTCGGCGCGAGGAGAATGCCGGCAAGCTCATCGTGGTGATCATCCCCAGCTTTGGCGAGCGCTACATTTCGTCGATTCTGTTCGAGAACCTGCGCAACGAGGCGCAGGCGCTGAAGGCGGAGCCCATCGAGGCGGCGGTGAAAGTGTAGGCGAAGTAACCCGATCATTCCCTCACGGGAGAAGTTCGGCGCCAAAGGAGGGAGCGTCGACCCATTCGCGTTCCTCCTGCGGAGATGACTGTGAGTAATCGGACGCGGCCAGAAGGTCGGCCAGTGCATAGCGAGGCTTGGCTTCCGCTTGATCAACGCGGCCTCATGGGCTTGCACTTGCTTTTTCTCATTACGCTGCATCGTGTTCCCTATACGCTAAACTCTATATCCTGCTTCCATGTTCGCCGGAAGGTCGCCGGAAGAAAGCTATAATTCAACTGTTAACCGCTCCGGCGAGCTTCCCCGCCCGCTGGATACTAAGCCGATTGTGAGCCCTGACAAAACCATCCGCCGCATCGCAGACGCTAAAGAGCAGCAGAGGGAAACCTATCGCTATTGGCAGAGCCTCTCTGTCGGCGATCGGCTCTCCGCCGTGTGGGATGTCAGCCAGGCCGCCTGGTCCTTCGCCGCCGCGTTCAAGGGAGTTCCCTCCGATGATGCCCAGGGATCTGAAAGATCTCTTACGCGCGTTCAACGACCACGCCGTTAAGTACCTGGTGGTGGGCGGCTATGCATTCGGCGTTTACGTCGAGCCACGTGCCACGAAAGATCTGGATATTTTTATCCGGCCGGATAAGGAAAACAGCCAGGCCGTCTTCCGCGCGCTCGCGCAGTATGGCGCGCCTGTGGCCGGCATGTCTGCCGACGACTTCATGGACGGAACGGCCTTTCAGATCGGCCAGCCGCCAGCGCGTATCGACCTCCTGCAACATATCGATGGAATCAGTTTTGATGAAGCCTGGGAGAATCGAGTCGAAGGGACGTTGGACGGCGAAGTCCGAACCATGGTGATCTCGCGAGAAGATCTCATCCGCAACAAACTCGCGAGTGGACGGGAGCAGGACCTTCTCGATGTAAAGAAACTGCGAGATGTTGCAGAGAACCCGGAGAAGGGCTGACCCGCTGCACCCTGCACCCTGTACCCTGTCCTCATGTTCGCCACCATCCGCGAAGACATCGACTCCGTCCTGGCCCGCGACCCCGCGGCCAGTTCGTGGCTGATGGTGGTGCTCTGCTATCCCGGTCTGCACGCCGTCTGGATGCAACGCATCACGTCGCGCCTGTGGCGAGCGAAACTGCGGCTCATCGCGCGGCTGCTTTCGCAGTTCGCGCGGCTCGGGACCGGAATTGAAATCCATCCCGGCGCTGTCATCGGGCGACGCGTCTTCATCGACCACGGCGCGGGCGTGGTCATCGGCGAGACCGCCATCGTCGGCGATGACGTGACCCTCTACCAGGGCGTGACGCTGGGCGGCACCGGCCACGAGCGCGGCAAACGCCACCCCACGCTGCGCGAGGGCGTATTCGTCGGCAGCAACGCGCAGATCCTCGGCAACATCTGCATCGGAGAAAACTCCCGCGTCGGCGCCGGCTCCGTCGTCCTCCGCGACGTTCCGCCCAACTCCACCGTGGTCGGCGTCCCCGCGCACATCGTCTATCAAAATGGCGAGCGTGTGCTGATCACCGACCCCAACCAGATTAAGGACCCGCTCTCCCACGTGATCATCGCCCTTGGCGAGGAGGTGAAGCGGCTGCGGTTGCGCGTCGATGTTCTCGATGGGCAACTGGAGTTGGCCAATCGCGATCTGGAAGAGGTCCGCTCCTTCACCGTCGAAGACGAGGAACGCGATCAATACCGCAGCGAACAGACCGGCTCTGGCCTCGTCAGCATGGGCGAAGGAATCTGAAAGACAGGGATTAGGGATTAGGGATTAGGGATTAGGGATTAGGGATTAAAAGCAATCCAACGCCTACGCTGTCGGCCCGCGCGTCCGCAGAATCTCCACCACCATCACCCGAATATTGTCGTAATCCGGTTTGCCGGAAAACATCCGGTAGTCGACAGAATTACTGTTGCTGTCGTCGCCGCGGCCGGTGATCTGGAACTGCCGGTTGCCCGAGGCCGCCTCGGCCGGATGCGCCTCGGCCCACGACTTCTGATCGAAGTCGTCGCTCTGCACGTCGACCTCGCACACGCGATGCCCGTCGGCCTGGCGCACCAGGAATCGATAGTAGGTGTGAAATTTTCCCAGCGGCTCGAAGTACTCCACCGCATCCACGCGATACGCTCCCACCGGAAACATCTCAACCAGAAACCCTGTGGCCTGGCGCGCGTCGGGCGCGCCGGTGTTGTGCAGCTGCTCCAGGATCGCGCGCTCCTGATCGCGCTGTTGCGTCATCCCCGCGGCCGAATACGCCGCCACCAGCGTGGTGTGAATCTTCCAGTTGCGCGGATCGAGTTGCTTCGCCTTCTCCGCGTACTGCACGGCGAGCTGGCCCTGAAACAGCTCCACGGCCGCCGTGGATGCCAGCAGATTCGCCGCGATGTTGTTGGGGTCCGTCTGCAGGACTTGCTGAAAATCGATCAGCGCCTTGCGCGCCTGGTTGGTTTTCAGCTCGGCCATCCCGTGCGCCAGGGCGGGGTCGTCGGCCACCGCACTGGGTGTAACGGCCGGAGCAACCGCGGGCGCAGGGTTCGCCGCCGCGGGCGCAGGGTTCGCTGCCGCGGGCGCAGGGTTCGCTGCCGCGGGCGCAGGGTTCGCTGCCGGAGGCGAGCTTTGCGCCAAACCCGAAGTGGCCAAGCACGCCAGAGCAAGAACGAAACACCAGCCGCGCCTGGCTCTTTGTTTTTTCATCAGGACTTTCCTGAGAATCACTCTATCGCGTCGCCCCCCGCGCCGTGGGAGGATTCCCCTGGGGGCTGTAGTCGGGGGAAGCAGCTTCAGCAACCTTGAGGTATGCTGGCCCTGAGGCGGTTCCGACTCGATCCGGCAAGGAGAAACACTGTGGCTTTTATCGTCATCGGCAGCTTCGCGGCGATCTTTCTGTCCGGCATCCTCTGGGCGACCAGCCGGAAGGCCGAAGAGCCGCATCCCTGATGGTCACAAGCCCTGAAAAGTGGTCGCTCCAGGGCCGCTTTTCGCCTATGATTTCCCATATCCTCTGACAACTTTCCGGAGTTTCTGCGTCGAACCGTCGGTCGCCGGGCTTGGTCCGCCCCGCTTCGATAGCCCTATGTGATGATGCATCAAATACATCCGAGCCACTGGAGAAATACGCAATCCGGCTTCTCCAGTGGCACCCTGGTTGCTCCACATCGTCTCTACAGGCTCGTCACAGATCGGAAATCCTGACCCGGAATAAACAATAAAATCAGGTCAGCATTCCCCAGAGGTGTCCGTTTCCAGGGAGCGTACCGCACCTCACCATGCAGCGCACGTTTCAAACCCGCATCGTGGCCCTGCTTCTGGCGCTGTTCACCGGAGCCGCGGTCGTCTGCGCCGGTTTCAATCTGGTGCAGGAGAACCGCTATCAGACCCCGACCGATGGCGTCTGGTGGGTGGAAGCGCCCGGTGGATTGCTGGCCCAGCGGGTTCCCGCCGACACCCCCGGCGAACGCGCGGGCGTGAAAACCGGCGACCTCCTGGTGGCGGCCAACGAGCAGCCGACGCCGGTGGCTGCGGACCTGACGCGCGAGTGGTGGCATACCCGCGCTTACAACACCATCCACTACACCCTGGTGCGCCACGGCATTCGCCTGCCCGATGTGCCCGTTGTCCTGGATATGCAGGACCGCAGCATCAACCAGGGCTTCCGTTTCATCGCGCTCGTTTATCTCGGCATCGGGCTCTACGTGCTGCTGCGACGCTGGACCGCGCCGCACTCGACGCACTTCTATATCTTCTGCCTTGTTTCTTTCGTTCTGTATTCGTTCTGGCGAACCGGCAAGCTCAACACCTTCGACGAAATTGTGTACTGGGGCAAGATCGGCGCCAACGCGCTGCAGCCGGCGCTGTTTCTGCATTTCGCGCTCGCCTTTTCGTCCGAACACCGCCAGCGCAGGCGTTGGCTGGTGCCGCTGATCTATCTGCCGGCCACGTTGATCATAGCGCTGCAGGTGGTGGCGGAAACCAGCTGGTCGGCCACCGAACTGCTCGCCCATCGCCTGGATCAGCTGGCCACCGCGCACCAGGCGCTGTTCTACATGGCGGCCGCCGCCGTCTTTTTCCTGCATTACCGGCAAACCAAAGCTCCACTGGAGCGTCAGCAGCTGAAGTGGCTAACGCGCGGAACCCTGGTCGCCATCGCGCCCTTCACGCTGCTCTATGCCATCCCCTACATGGCCGACATCGCCATGCCCGATGCCGTCACCAAAATTGCCGGCATCTGCATGGTCTTTCTGCCCCTGACCTTCAGCTGGGCGATCGTGCGCTACCGCATGATGGACGTCGACCTGATCTTCAAGCGCGGCGTCACCTACACCCTGGCCACGGCGGCGCTGGTCGGGGTCTACTTTTCGCTCCTCGCTGTGGCCGCGGCACTGGCCCAGGCGCGCCTGCGCAGCTTCGGCGTGTGGGGACTTTTCGCCGCCATCATCGTCGCGGCGCTGCTCTTCGAGCCCCTCAAGCGCGTCATCCAGCTGCGCGTCGACCGGCTCTTCGATCGGCAGAGCTACGACTACCGCACCACTCTGATCGCCTTCGGACGCGGCCTCAGCTCCTTCACCAATCTCGACGCGCTGCTGCACGCCATCGTCGATCGCCTGCCCCGCACCCTGCTGGTCGATCGCGTCGCCGTCTTCCTCCAGGATGCTCCTGAAAATTACCGGCTCGCCGCGCATCACGGCCTCCCCGAGAACGTCGCCGCGGCGTATCTCGACCTCGGCTTCCTCGACTTCGATGAGCCCAATGCCGGCACCCACCTCTTCCTCGAGAACCCCCAGCTTGCCGTGAACCTCGCGCCCGCCGAACAGCGCTCTGCGGCATTACTCGACATGAATTATTTCCTGCCCTGCCGCGTCGGCGTTCCCGGCGCGCGCGAAGGACACATGCAGGACCGCACCATCGCCGTCATCGGCCTCGGCCGCCGCGCCGCCGGCGACTTCCTCTCCAGCGAGGACATGGAGCTGCTCGAATCCCTCGCCGGCTACATCGGCATCGCGCTGCAGAACGCCCGCCTCTACGCCAGCCTCGAAGAGAAGGTGATCGAGTACGAGCGCCTGAAGGAGTTCAACGAGAACATCGTCGAGTCCATCAACGTCGGCATCCTGGCCCTCGATCCGGACGAGCGCATCGAGAGCTGGAATTCGCAGATGGAAGTCATGTTCGCGCTGCCGCGCAAAGAAGCGCTGCACCAAAACCTGGAAGCGGTCTTCCCGCCCAACCTCGTCGAAGAATTCCGCCGCGTGAAGGATCAGTCCGGCGTCCACAACCTCTATAAGTTCCGCCTCGAGACGCGGGCGGAAGAAACGCGCACCGCGAATATCGCCATCGCGCCGCTGGTCTCGCGGGATTTCCGCACCGTTGGCCGGATCATCCTCATCGACGACATCACCGACCAGACCGAGATGGAAGGCCAGCTGGCCCAGGCTGAGAAGCTCTCGTCCATCGGCCTGCTCGCCGCCGGCGTCGCGCACGAAGTCAATACGCCGCTCGCCGTCATCTCATCCTACGCACAGATGCTGGCCCGCCAGGTAAAAGGCGACGCGAAGCTCGGCCCCCTGCTCGACAAGATCACGCAGCAGACCTTCCGCGCGTCGGAAATCGTCAACGGCCTTCTCAACTTCTCCCGCACCAGCGGCGCCGAGTATCGCGAGACCGACGTCAACGTCATCATCCGCGACACGCTCACGCTGCTCGAGCATCAATTCAAGACCGCCCAGATCAGCGTCGAAACCAGCCTCATGTCAGGCCTGCCGCCGATCATGGGCAACGCGGGCAAGCTGCAGCAGGTCTTCCTCAATCTGTTCCTCAACGCGAAGGATGCCATGTCCGGCGCAGAGCTGGGCGACGGCGAGCGCCGCACCCTGCGCATCGCGACGGAAGTCAACGGACACGTCAGCATCTCCATCGCCGACTCCGGTTCCGGCATCGCTCCCGAGCACCTGCGCCGCATCTACGATCCGTTCTTCACCACCAAGACCGCGCGCCGCGATGGACAGCCGCGCGGAACCGGCCTCGGCCTTGCCGTCACCTACGGCATCATCCAGGAGCACTCGGGGAAAATCCACGTGGAGTCTCAGGTGGGGCAAGGGACTACGTTTTACCTAGAGTTTCCCTTGCTGAGGAAACCCGCGCATGTCTGAAGCCACCCTCCCAGTTCCGGCCAATCATCAAACTGCTGCCTCGGATTCCCTTCCGCGCATCCTCATCATCGACGACGAAGCCGCGATCCGCGAATCGCTCGAGACCC
>CAZHTJ010000064.1:0-22409 GCA_964535525.1 uncultured Acidobacterium sp.
CCGCGAATACTGGTTTTGCAGACCAGCGCGTTAGCCACTTCGCCACCGGTGCTCTCCTCCGCCGCGCCCATCGATGCGGCGGCTCAAATCCAAAGCGCGGCCTCAAAACCGCCGGCTCGCTGCTACTGCGGCTGCGCCGTGGTACGCAGATACGGCTTCACCGTTTTGTAACCGGGAAAGATCTTATCCGCCTCTTCATTCGTCACAGCGCCCGTGATAATCACGTCCTCGCCTTGCTTCCAGTTCGCCGGCGTCGCCACGCGATGCTTCGCCGTCAGCTGGATCGAATCGAGCACCCGCAGAATCTCATCGAAATTCCTCCCCGTCGTCATCGGATACGCCAGCGTCAGCTTGATTCGCTTGTCCGGCCCGATCACGAATACCGTCCGCACCGGAGCGTTCTGCGCCGGCGTGCGCCCGTCCGAGGTCTCGCCCGCATCGGCAGCCAGCATGTCATACAGCTTCGCAATCTTCAGCTCCGGATCGCCGATCAGCGGATACTTCACGTCGTAGCCGCCCACGTCCCTGATGTCTGACGTCCACTTCGCGTGGTTCGTCACCGGATCGACGCTCAGGCCAATCACCTTCGCGCCGCGCTGAGCAAACTGGCTCTCGAGGCTGGCCACCGCCCCCAGCTCCGTCGTACAAACCGGCGTGAAATCCTTGGGGTGCGAAAACAGTACAGCCCAGCCATCGCCGATCCACTCGTGAAAGCGGATGACCCCGTGGGTCGTCTCGGCCGTGAAATCGGGAGCAATATCGTTGATGCGCAGTGTCATGTTCTTCCTCCTGGGTTTTCCGTCTTCCTGATGTGCAGCGCAAACTAAAACCCACCCGGCCATCTGGCAGCGGGTGGGTTCTGAGCGATCCTGAAACTTTTACGCTTCTCTCAGACACACACCCGCACGGTGCAGCCGCAACAGCAGCAGCACATGCACATGCAGGTTGGAGAGAAGCTCTTCATTCCTGAATACAGCCTAGGGCCTGGCGTGCGCGGCTGTCAACTTGAGCCGTCTTGCGGGCGTGAGCGAAGCGGGAGCCCGCAGGCGAAATCCCGAGGAGCGCAGCGACGAAGGATCTCTGTGCCGAGATACCGCTTCGCGCTGCGCCACCACCCCAAAGCGCAGGTCGCGGAACTCAGTTCACCGGTGTCTGCCCCAGCGTCTGATAGTTGTGCGCGACCTGGAACGTCATGGCGCCGACATACACGTATTGCGAAACCCGTGCCAGCGAGCGCATATTATGGCGCACCAGCAGCCGATAGCCCTCATAGTTCAGTGCTACGGTGCCGGCCTGGAACGCGGCAAACGCCGGCTTGTTCTCCACCAGCGCCTTCGGCAGCACCGCCTCGTGATAATACTGTGGCTCGCTCAGCGCCTTTTCCGTGCTGGTGTAATCCAGCACCCGCAGCGCCGCCGACGCGCCCAGCATGCTCCAGTCCAGCCAGTGCAGCCCCGGCGCTTTTTCCTTGAACTGCGGCTGCTGCACCGGATAAACCGCCATCGCGGAGCTGCTGTAAGGATCGCCAGGTTGCGTCGTTGCTGTTGCCTCCGACGGTACGGGGGCATCCACCAGCATCGTGCTTTGTGCGGTACACCGGGCTGTGATCGACAACGAGAGAACCGGCAGTAGCAATCCAGCAGAAAGGAACTTCATAGTTTCCTCATCGGCTTGAACGGCTGCAGGTTTGTGACGTCTTCCACTGAGGCACAAACGCTGCAAGTCGTGCAATGAGTTGGGCCCGTAGTATGCGGTTTGGGGGTCCTTGGCGTCGAGCCTGTGCGCCACCACCGCAATCGTTAATTACGATGAGTGAGTGTGCCACAGAAGCCGTATCGTTGTTAACTTATCTTGCGTCACTTCAATAAGTTACGGGAGGGGGAGCTTTTCATGGCTCTTCGGTGAACGGCAGATGTGACTGCCCCGTCCAAAACCGATTACTGATGCGCGCGAAACCATCGACATTCCGGTTACGAATGCGCGCTGTCCCTTCCCGGTACGGTCCTACAAACCGAAGAAAATCCGGAACTATCCGCAATAGCCGGGGTAACCATCGCCGAGCCCTCCCTGCTGCCCGTTCATCTCGTAACGAAAGCGCCAATCCGAATTCGTTGCGTACACGAACAGGTAACCACTCAACCGTTAACGCGCGATACCACCGCGGTGGATGAATCCTCGATCCCGCGCCCGCCAGGATCGCATGCCCCATCGACTTGGCCCGCGCGCTCACACACAGCATGTCTGACGCGACCATCCGCCGGTTGTATTCCGTAAACGCCGCCCAGTCCGCCGGCAGCGCATCCGCGGGAATGCCGAACAGCGCCGCCATCGTCTTGCTTTCGCCGTAATATTGCTCGCGTTCCGCGTCCGACAAATGTCCGACACACGCATACGCCAGCACCGCGCTCTCCACCAGGGTGGCGAAAACCCACACCAGCGCGCCCACCTCGTTCGCCTCGTAGTGCGATCCCGCCGGCCACGCGCCCACCGCTTCCGTCATCTCCCCGCGAATGTGTGTGTGCAGCGTGTGCAAATGCCGCGACGCCGCGAACGCCTGTTCCAGACTGCCAAAAATCATCGTGAACACGATGCGAAACGTGTTCTGGAAGCGCGCCACCGGATCGCCAAGCAGCGACGAATGCTGCGCCAGCGCTGTCGTCACCCACGGATGCGCCAGTTGCAGCAGCGCCGCGCGTCCAGCGCCCAAAAACAGCGCCGCTTCCCGATTGATCCGCCACGTGACCGAAGATGGACCAAAAATCCCTGCCCGCGGGTCATTTGTCTGACGCGCAATCGCGTCAAGGAGCGACTCCAGTTCCGCCCGCGAAACAAGCTGCTCCATACCTCATTATGCTGTGCCATTTTGGCAACTTTGTCTGACGCAGCCAAAACCCTCGTCAGCCGACGCGGTTCCCGCGCCCAAACTCGCTGCGATGGCGGCTGTAGCCGAAGTAAATCACCAGCCCAATCGCCAGCCACACAAAGAACCGGATCCAGGTCATCACTTCGAGCCCCATCATCAGCACCACACAGAAAATGATGCTGAGCACCGGGAACACCGGCCCCAGCGGCGCCCGAAATCCCCGCCGCCGATTCGGCTCGCGATAGCGCAAAATCAGCACCCCAGCCGAAACCAGCACAAACGCGAACAGCGTGCCGATATTCGAAAGATTCGAAACCGTCCCAATGTCGAACAGCCCCGAAGGAATCCCCACGACAAACCCCGCCACCCACGTCGCCACCGCTGGCGTCCGGTACTTCGGATGCACATGCGAGAAGACTGCCGGCAGCAGACGGTCCCGTGACATCGAAAACCACACCCGCGCCTGCCCCAGCTGGAACACCAGGATCGACGAGATCATCCCCGTCAGAGCGCCCAGCACCACAAACAGCCGGATCCAGTGCAGCCGATGCCCGCCCGGCAGCACCGACAGCTTCTTCAGCGCGTTCACCACCGGCGCCGCGTCGCCCATCATGCTCTTCCACGGCACCAGGCCCGTCAGCACCACCGCGACCCCGATATACAAAATGGTGCAGATGAAAAGCGTCGCCAGGATTCCGATCGGCACATCGCGTTGCGGATTCTTGCATTCCTCCGCCGCCGTCGAAACCGAATCGAAGCCGATGTACGTAAAGAAAATAATCGACCCGCCCGTCAGCACGCCCGACCATCCGTTCGGCGAGAAAGGATGGTAGTACTTCGGCTGGATGAAGCTGGCGCCGAAGGACACGAAGATCAAAATCGCCGCGATCTTCACCAGCACCATGATGTTGTTGGTCTCGGCCGATTCGCGAATGCCGCGCACCAGCACCACCGTCAGCAGGAACACGATCAGAAACGCCGGGATGTTGAACCCAAAATGCCACCCCGGCGGATACAAATCATTCCCCGCCAAATCCTGTAACCCCTCCGGCAGATACGCCGGGGAAATCCATTTGAGCGGCGGATGAATGTTGAACCAGTCCAGCAAATCGACCACATGCGCCGCGAACCCCACGCTCACGCTCATGTTCGAGAACGCGTATTCGAGGATCAGGTCCCACCCGATGATCCACGCGATCAGCTCGCCCATGGTCGCG
This sequence comes from uncultured Acidobacterium sp., assembly GCA_964535525.1. Taxonomy (GTDB): domain Bacteria; phylum Acidobacteriota; class Terriglobia; order Terriglobales; family Acidobacteriaceae; genus Palsa-343. The sequence goes on from CAZHTJ010000064.1 coordinate 4,081, forward strand.
TACGTGTAGGTGTACGCCGACCCCGCAATCGGGATCATCGACGCGAGCTCCGCGTAGCAAAGTCCCGTGAACGCGCACACAATCGCCACCAGCACCAGCGACAAAGCCAGCGCAGGCCCCGACCCAGGCCGTCCCACCATCGCCGTGTGCCGGATGAAGTAGTCGATCAGCGGCGTGTTCTCAATCGACGCAACAGGGAACTGCTGCCCCGCGATCGCCGTCCCAATGACCGTAAAAATGCCCGATCCAATGACCGCGCCGATGCCCAGCGCCGTCAGCGAAACCGGCCCCAGCGTCTTCTTCAGCGCGTGTTCCGGCTTCTCAGAATCCGTGATGAGTTTGTCGATCGATTTGCGCGCGAAGATCTGGGACTTCGCTTGAGTCCCTTCACGCCGAGATGGAAGCGCGGGCTGATCCGCCAACGACAGCTCCTGCGGGGAGGAGTGAGATTGAGTGAGTGTAGCGATTTTCCCGGGCCGGCGAAAGCGAATTCGCCAGCCCGGCTCGTTCGACTCGTCCTTCTGCCTGTCCTAAGCAGCGGCCGTTAGCGCTTCGACTGGCCGCGTACCAGCTTCCTGACTTTCTTCTTCTGCGAGCCCCGCGGTACGGTGCGCTTTGCTTTGGGAGCGGCCTTCTTGCGAGCCGCGCGTTTCACCTTCTTGCGTTCTGCCGTGTCTTCGATCGTCTTTGTGTTTGCCATAGAATCCTTTGTCAGAACCTGGGGTGCCCCATTCAAGCCTGCCTTTGGCGTGAGTGGGTTTCTGGGTGCCCCATCCAAGCCCTCATTTGGCTTGAGTGGGCTGTGCCTCACAGTCGCTCGAGCTGCGCGAATTTCTCCACCAGCTTTTTCACTCCGAATCCTGAAAATTGTACCGTAATCTTCGCGTCTTCTCCGTCGCCCTCGCGCCGAAACACCACGCCTTCGCCGTATTTCGGATGTCGCACCCGCTGCCCGCTCCGGAATCCCTTCGCTCCCGTCGGCTCCGGAATATCGAGCTTCGGCCGCGCACCCTTCGCTGGCACATTGCGCCCCGCCGGCCCTCGACCCGTGAAAAACTGCGCGATGTTGTCCACGGAACTTCCCCGCGGCGGATTCACGATGCGCCGCTCGCCGCGCCCCGATGACGTAGCGTTGCCCGGTCGGCTGTACGTCGCGCTCTGATCCTCATCCTCATAGCTGTAGTGCCGCGAGCTGAATTCGTCACCACCACTGTGACCAAACCGCGACGGCGTCTGCGCGTAACTCGCCGCATATCCGCCCCAACTCGTCGCTCGCCCGCGCCCGCCGCTCAGGTCTTCCAGCAAATGCTGCGGAATCTCCTCCAGAAACCGCGACGCAATCGTCGCCTCCGGCATGTCGTTGCCGTAGCGCCGCCGGTACCGCGCCCGCGTCAGCACCAGCGAATCCATCGCCCGCGTCAGCCCCACGTAGCACAGCCGCCGCTCCTCCTCCATCTGCGGCGGATCGTTCAGCGTCCGCGAATGCGGAAACAACCCCTCCTCCAACCCCGCCAGCACCACCAGCGGAAACTCCAGCCCCTTGGCCGCGTGCAGCGTCATCAGCGTCACCCGCGCTTCGGGATCGTACTGGTCGACATCGCTCACCAGCGCCGCGTGATCCAGAAACTCCGCCAGCGTCTCGCCGCGTTCCTGCGCATCCTGCGCCGCGTTCGCCAGTTCCTTCAGGTTCTCAATGCGCGAAAACGCCTCCGGCGTCCCCTCATCTTCGAGTGATCGAATGTACCCCGTCCGATCGATGATGAACTTGATCAGCTCCGGCAGCGTCGCCGCATCCCCCGGCTTCCGAAATCCTGGAACCGCCTCCGCCTCGCCCTCTTCTGAGCTCTGCGCTCTGAGCTCTGTGCTCTGCCGTGACGGTTCTGCATGTTCCACCGCCGGCTCCTCGTCAAAAACCGAGAACTTCGCTGGCTCGAAACTCTCCGCGTCCACCGAGATAAAGTCGTCGCCTTCGCTGTCGTGCGTCAGCGCCAGGTGCCCCTGCGTAGCCGCCCCAAAATCGAAGCTCGTATCGTCCTGCACCGCGGTCTCTGCGCCTTCTGTGCCCGGAGCCCGGAGCCCGGTGCCCGGTTCTTTGGCCACATCTGCCGTCAGCTTCCTCGCAAATTCCGCCAACATCATCGCCCGCGCATCGCCAATAATCCGCTGAAACCCATCCAGGGCCGCCAGCGATCGCTGCGGCAGCAGCCGCGCGTCCAGCGCCCGGCTGATCGCCGTCCACACACTCGACCCGGTCTCGAGCGCGATCCGCTCCAGCGTCTCCATCGTCGTCTTCCCGATCCCGCGCGCAGGCGTATTCACCACCCGCTGCAACGCAATCGAGTCGTGCGGATTCTGTACCAGCTTCAGATAACTCAGCAGGTCCTTGATCTCCGCCCGCTCGTAGAACGAAAAGCCCCCCACCATGGTGTACGGAATGTTGTACCGCCGCATCGCCTCTTCCACCAGCCGCGACTGCGAGTTCGTCCGATAGAGAACCGCGCATTTCGGATCGGCCTGCTCTTCGCCCGCCTTGCGCAAATATTTCTGGATGTAGTCCGCAACAAAGAGCGCCTCGTTCTCGCCGTCGGGAGCCTCGTAGTACCCAATCAACGCGCCGCCCTCGCGCGACGTCCACAGCTTCTTGCCCTTGCGCTGCGCATTCCGCGCGACAACGGCCGACGCCGCCTCCAGAATGATCTGCGTCGACCGGTAATTCTGCTCCAGCCGCACCGTCTTTGCGCCCGGAAAATCCTTCTCAAACTCCAGAATGTTGCGAATGTCCGCGCCGCGCCATGAGTAAATACTCTGATCCTCATCGCCCACCACGCAGACGTTCTTGTCGTCCCCGGCGAGCAGCTTCATCAGCTCGTACTGCGGCCGATTCGTGTCCTGATACTCGTCGATCAGCAGCCACCGGTAGCGCCGGTTGTACCGCTCCCGCGTCTCCGAAGAAACCTTCAGCACCCGCACCGCCTCCAGCAGCAAATCGTCGAAGTCCAGCGCGTTCGCCTTGCGCAGCTCGCTGCGATACCCCTCGAAAATGTGCGCCACTCGCTCGCTCAACGGGTCCGCCGACTGCAGGTAGTACTCCTGCGGATCGATCATGTGGTTCTTCGCCCACGAAATCTTCCCCAGCGCCACCCGCGGCGTCATCTGCTTATCGTCGAGTCCCAGCCGCCGCATCACCGCCTTCACCACCGCCTGCTGATCGCTCTCGTCGTAAATCGCAAACGTCTTCGTCAACCCTTCGTTGTTGATCCGGAGCACTTCGATGTCACGCCGCAGCAACCGCACGCAAAAAGAATGAAACGTCGAAACCACCGGCTTCGCCAGCGACGAATGCCCGATCAGCTTCTCCACCCGCTCCGCCATCTCGCCCGCGGCCTTGTTCGTAAACGTCACCGCCAGAATCGAGTCCGGCGCCGCGCCCCGCTGCTCGATCAGATAAGCAATCCGATGCGTGATGACGCGCGTCTTCCCCGACCCCGCGCCGGCCAGGATCAACACCGGCCCATCGATGGCTTCGACGCCTTCACGCTGCTGCGGATTGAGGTGCTGGAGGAGAGGCTGCAAGAGGATCGGCTCTCTTCTATTTTAATCGTTCAGCCAGCCTGTTAGTTTCTAGACCATGCCCCTCCTGGTCGCGCGCGACCTCACCCAGATCTACACAAAACACAACGCCCCTGTCGTCGACGGCGTCTCCTTCTCCATCGAGCGCGGCGAGACCCTCGGCCTCGTCGGCGAATCCGGCTCCGGCAAGAGCACCATCGCCCGCATCGTCCTCGGCCTTCTCGCGCCCACGTCAGGCGCCGTCACCTTCGACGCCCAACCCGTCACCGGCGTTCCGCAGCGTAATCTCCGCGCGCTCCGCCGCCGCATGCAGCCCGTCTTTCAGGACCCCTACGCCGCCCTCAATCCCCGCATGCGCGTCGAGCAGATCGTCACCGAGCCGCTCATCATCCACGAAAGCCACAGCCGCGCCGAACGCCGCCGTCGGTGTCAGGAACTCCTCCGTCAGGTCGGTCTCGACGACTCCGCCCTCCCGCGCTACCCGCACGAATTCTCCGGAGGCCAGCGCCAGCGCATCAACATCGCCCGCGCCCTGGCCCTCCGCCCCGAGCTCCTCGTCCTCGACGAGCCCGTCTCCGCCCTCGACGTCTCGGTCGGCGCGCAAATCGTCAACCTGCTCCGCGACCTGCAGCGCGACTTCTCCCTCACCTACCTCTTCATCTCGCACTCCATGCCGCTCGTCCGCTACCTCTCCACCAACATCGCCGTCCTCCGCAACGGCAAGCTCGTCGAATTCGGCAGCCGCGATCAGGTCTGCGCATCCCCCCGCGAGGCCTACACCCGCCAGCTCGTAGCCGCCACGCCGGAGATGAAATCTGGTTGAGGACCAGATGACAAACGTCGTTAAGCTGACTCGGTCTGGTCGGAAGCTTCGCCTTCCACCGTCGAGGGCGACAGCATCCGTTCAATGAACGGGCCGCAGCGCCAAAAGAGGAGGGCCGCCAGGCAGAGAATTCCGATACGCAAAGTCAGGAACGCAAGAAATATTCGATCTTCCCTCAAGAGCGAAGCGTCGTAATCAAACAGATGGCTTCCCATGGGCAGACTGTTGAGCTCCTTGACATGACGTGACAAGACCATCAGCCGTTCCGGCAAGTAAGCAATATCCAGGACTGCCGTAATCGCCTGAATGACTGCCAGCGCTCGACTAACCAGCACGACGATCTCTCGCCTCGACATGCCCATTTCTTCTCCTGACCATCGCGTGGCATCATAGCAGTTCGATTCGCTCCCAGCTCTGAGCTCCCGGCTCCCAGCTACCGGCCTGCACCCTGTAACCTGTAAAACAGTGCACTCCACCATCCTCCACTACATCTTTTTAGCCTTCGCCGCCGGACTCGGCGGACTCGTCAACTCCGTCGCCGGCGGCGGCGGCTTCCTCGTTTTCCCCTCGCTCCTCAAAGCCGGCCTGCTGCCCATCCAGGCCAACGCCACCGGCACCGTCGCCCTCTGGCCCGGCCAGTTCACCTCCATCGCCGGTTATCGAGAAGAAATTCGCAAGAACATCCGCCTCGTCATCCCCGTCGTCCTGGTCGCGCTCACCGGCGGGCTCACTGGCGCGCTCACCCTCCTGCACGGCTCCCAGGATTCCTTCCTTCGCCTCGTCCCCTACCTCTTCCTGCTGGGTTCCGTCACCTTCGCGTTCAGCGGCCCGCTCTCGCGCATGGTGCGCCGCCGCGCCGAAGACCACGCCGCGCACCCCGAGCACCGCACAAAAATCTATGTCGTCCCTATGCTCGCCTCGCAGCTCGTCATCAGCTACTACATCGGCTACTTCGGAGCCGGCGCCGGCCTGCTCACCCTCGCCGCCCTCGCCCTCTGCGGCGTCGACCGCATCGCCGAAATGAATGCCCTGAAGGTCGTCCTCACCACCACCGCCAACGCCGTTGCCGCCATTACCTTCATGATCAGCGGCGCCGTTGAGTGGCGCTTCTGCTGGCTCATGATGATCGCCTGCGCCATCGGCGGCTATACCGGCGCGCGCAATTCCCGCCGCATCAGCGACCGCATCCTGCGCCCCATCATCATCGTTCTCGGCTTCGTCATCGCCATTTACTTCTTCATCCACAGGAAGAGCATGTGAGCACCATCAGCCCCGCCGTCAACGCCATCGGACTCGCCGCCGCGGTCTGCACTACCGTCTCTTTCGTCCCGCAGCTCATCCGCGTCTGGCGCCTGCGCAGCGCGCGCGAAATCTCCACCATCATGTTCTCGGTCTTCTCGCTCGGCACCTTTCTCTGGCTGCTCTACGGAATCTTCCTCCACGCCTTGCCCATCATCCTCGCCAACGCCGTCAGCCTCGCGCTCTCGCTCGCCATCCTCGCCCTCAAGCTGAAGTTCGATCGCAAATAAAAAGGGGACACTCCGCGCCGATAATGACGCGAAGCGCCCCCGCAGTTGAGTGGTTTTGCTACCGGCTACAGGCTACCGCCTGCCGGCTGCCTTTGTTATTAGTGGCCGCAGCAGTCGCCGCCGGGGCAGCTTCCCCCGCAGCAGGTTCCTGGACAGTTGCTGGCACTCTTCGTGATCGAAGCGCCCGTGAGCGCCAGTGCGGACAGGGAGAACAGCGACGTTGCGATCAATGCAATGACTTTGGCTTTCATTGAATTATTCCTCTCAGTGTGAAATCGGATCAGCATGCGCACACAAGCAGACACAATCCGCACACATGCGCAGAAACACCATGCGACACACTGCGAGGTCTAAATTCTGAAATCGTCTTTGAGACGAAACACGGGGGCTTGGTAACGCAGGCCCGAGGTCAGCTCGCGCACCGGCTCCTGAGCAAAACGTCCCGAGGCCCCGTCATACCCGGCCGGAACGACGGCCTGAGCCTCGCCCTCTTTCGCCCTCTCCACCTGGGCTTCAGCTTTTTCCGGGACCTGCTCCGTGCACCGCGCACTCGAGCAGCTTTCGCCATCGCCCGATCGCGGACAGCACGGCATGTGACCGCGCTGGCAGTGCATCGCCGGCGTCACCGCCGTGTCCGCGAACGCCAGCGTCACAACCCAGACGGCCGACAGCGCCAGTATCAGCGCTCTACCCGTCCGCCCATCGAGCCATCCCATCACAGCCTCAGTCTATCTCCGTCCCGCAAAACCGCAAAGTGACCGCCATCACGGCCCCGGTGGTCCGCCCGGCATCAGGATCATCTTCTCCGAAGGCGCATGATGCGCCGCCCGAATCAGATGCGGCGTGATCACAATCGCCAGCTCCCCAATATCGATGCTGCTGTTCTTGTTCGTCGAGACCTCGAACCCAGGAATCTCGCTCACTCCCGGGATGCCCGTAATCGCATCGGACTCCTGCCGCGTCAGCGAGCTCACCAGCAGCGCGCTCTCGCCAATGCCCACGGTGGTGTTCGCGTTGTACTCGCGGTTATTCAACACCGGCAGGCTGTTGATCGACGAGCCCGCCAGCGACGACAGCGTCAGATCGAATTTCATGAAGACCCGGCTCGTGCCCTCGATGCTCGGCGTCACTCTCAGCGTCAGTCCGATGTCCTCGTACTGCACCTGCGGAATCGACAGCGATGAGGCCGCCTGCAGCTGAGAAGCGCTGATACCCAGGCTCGACAGCGTGCTCGACAGCCCCGCCGTCGAGAGTCCAGGAATATTCAGCGACGAAGCCGACAAACTCGAATAGCTGGACGTTTCGATCGGATACCGCTCCCCCGCTTTGATGGTCGACTCCTCGTGGTCCAGCACCCGCAGTTGCATCTGGTCGACCGCGCGCACATCGGACGAGTTCAATTGCATGTTCACCGATCCGCCCTGGTAGATAACGCCGGTCATCGACAGCCCGCCGCCAAAAACGCCGAACGGCTGCGTCAGAATCGAGTTGCTGAGCTGCCCCGACGCAATCAGGATCGCCAGGATCGCCTCCCAGTCCCCCGGTGCCGCCAGGCCGCTGGAGATGATCTGCTGCACCAGACTGCTGTTGCTGTTCAGAATGTTGCGCGCCTCCGAATACACGTTGAACAGCGTCGTCTGATTCGGCAGAATCGCGCCCAGATTCACCGCCTTCGTGCGGTCGATCTCGTACATGCGCACGTCCAGCAGCAATTCGCTCCGGCCCTCCATCAACGTCTTCAGCGTCGTGTTCAGCGCATTCAGATCGGCTGGCGCGCCGCGCACGGTCAGCGCGCTTTGCAGCGCATCGGCCGAGGCGGTCCGCAAAGCGAACACATTTTTCGCCGTCGTCACGATCTCGGTCAGCTGCGCCGGAGCCATTCCCGGCAGGTAAACCGTCTCCACCGCCTCGCGCTCGAATTTGTCGTGGTTCGCTTTCGTGTCTTTCGCAATCAGCACGCGCTGCGGATCAATCGGCACAAAAAACGTTCCCGACGCCAGCGCCAGAGCCCGCTCCGCCGCGGCAAAATCCACGTCGTCCACGTCGTAGCGAATTGGCTGCGACCCCACCGAATCGTCCACTGTGGGCTGGATGCCGTAAGCCTGCAGCACCTGGCTGACGATGTTGCGCTCGCCCCCGCGAATATGAAAGCTCTGCATTCCCGGTTTCGGCTTGAGCTCGATCGGTCCCGACAGCGCCACGTCTTCGGAACGAAACGCCGGTTCGCCTGCAACCACTGCCGACGCCAGTTCGCTCATGTGCTGCGCCACCATCGGGTTCCCCGGATCGACGCTGTACGCCTCTGCAATCTTCGCGCGCGCATCCGCATAGTGGCCGAGAATCTTGTCCTTGTCAGACCTCTGGATCAGGTCCGTCACCAGATGCTCGCGCGCAATCTGGTCCGCCATCCCGTATTTCTTCTCGTCGGGATCCAGTTCCGCGGCCCGCGTGAACTTATCCATCGCCGTTCGCATATTATTGCTATCGACGTCCTTGGCACCCTGCGTGAAAAGTTTCTGCGCCTCGACGCGATCGTGCTTCGATGGGCGATGCTTCGGAGTCTCTCCGCCCGAATCGGCCGTCTGCGCGCCCGCAGCCTCTTGCCCCGAAACCGCCGCCGCTGATTGCGCCGCTCCCGCCTGCTGCGCCGGAGCCGCAGTCGCAGCCTGCTCCCCACCCGGCCCAGTCTGCGCCCAGACTGCAGCAGCCGCCAGCGCAAACACCGCCAGTGCGAGCCTCGAGAGCAATGTTCCTCTGCGAATTCCCCGACGAATGTTCCGATCCTCATGGATGGTGCGGTTTTGAAGGGGCACGGCTTCAGCCGTGCCGTAAAGGTCCGCAAAAACAGGTGGGGCTTTAACCCCTGAGGGACGTCTCGCTGGCTTGATCCGAGCCTCCCTACGAAACATCGCTCGCCGCCTTCATCGAAATCGCCGAAGCCAACAGCAAATCCCCCAGCGTCGTCGCGCACACAGCGGGCTCGTGTTCCATCAGATCGTCGAAGCTGTACCGCCCCGTCGCCACAGCGACCGTCGGCAATCCATTCGCCCGCGCCGCTTCAATGTCGCGCGGCGTATCGCCAATCACGCAAACCGTCGTTTCAGCCGCATCCGCACCATCCGTCGATCGCAGAATCGCGCGCGCCTGTTCTGCCGCATGCGCAATCATGTCGGCCCGCGCCTCAAAGTGGTCGCAGAAGCCGCCAAACCGGAACCACGACCGCAGCCCCGCATTCTCAATCTTGATCCAGCCAATCTTCTCCAGATTGCCCGTCGCCACGCCCAGCAATGCGCCCTTCTGCTCCAGATACGCCAGCATCTGCTCCACGCCCGGCATCAGCGACCACAGCATCTCCGCGCGCCGCCCCGCCACATGCTCGCCCATCGCCTTCAGGACGTCCTCCCGATGCGGCCGCCACACGCTGTCTTCGACGCTCGCCAGCTCGAACGCGTCCCGCAAAATCCCAGGATCCGTATTGCCCGACAGCGTCACGCCATCGAGCGCCAGTTCCCGTCCCATCACTCCGCGCACGCTTTCGAAAAACGCGTCGATGTGCACCCGGTCGCGGTGGCGCATCAGCGTTCCGTCAATGTCGAAAAGATAAGCCCGCTGCTCGTCCCAGCGGAACCCTTCCTCCACGTAGACGCGCGCCTCCGCCGTTGTGCTCATATCTACAGGGTATAAGGTGCGGACGGGAATGCGCGAGATGCGTCCCCGAATAGAAATGAAACTCCAGGAAGGGAAGGGAACTGGCCTGAAACCTGTTCCCTATTCCCTAATCCCTAATCCCTGCATTTAAGCCCGCTCCCCGCGCTGTTTGCTCCCGTCAAAGGGAGCGCGCTGCGGGGGCCGGCGTAGTCCGGTGCGCACCTGGGCGGGATCGATCTTCAGCTCCGCAAGAATACGGCTCAGCGTGTTGCGGTGCACGCCCAGTTCCTTGGCCGCCTTGCACTGGTTGCCCCTGTTGTTGGACAACACCTCAAGAATGAAACGCCGTTTGAACTCACGCACTGCCTCGTCGTACGTGATGCCGCCCGCGTGCATCTGGGTTACAAGGTTGTCCAGCTCGCGTTTCACAGGATCCTCTTTCCCGATCCCCGGTCTGTGCCGAGGCAGATTTCAAAAAACCTCAAGTGGCCCAAATTACGCAGCCGGTCTCATCCAGTCTGGCTGCGCCTTCCGCAGGACATCTACCCCGCTCCGGATCCGATCTCCCAGTTCGGCCGGAACCACAACCGCGGCCCGTCGCGCTATCGACATAAACTCCGGTGCCAGGCGCGACTGCCGGAACCACGTTGCGCCCGGCCAGAATGCGGCAATCACCATCACCGCGATCGTCACCAGAGCGCATCCCTTTACCAGACCGAAGGCGGCTCCCGCCAGCCGATCTGCCCAACTCAAGCCCACTGACTTCACCGACCAGCGAACCATCCTGCCCGCTATGCCGGCCAATACCATCACGCCCAGCGCCACCGCAATAAATGACAGCGTCTCACTCAGCGCCGGTGTATGAATCCACTGCGACATCCACGGAGTCAGCTTCTCGTAATCCCAGCTCGCTACCAGCAATCCCAAAATCAACCCCGCCAAAGTAAAAACTTCCAGCACCAGTCCTGCCTTCGCCGCCGACATCACAGAAAGAACCACGATTATCAGGATCACCCAGTCGATGATCGCCATTTCACTCACCACTACACAGCAAGGGGCCGGCCCGACAGCAGACGATACGCGTCCAGATACTTCTGCTGCGTGCGATTCACAACATTCTCGGGGAGGGATGGAGCCGGTGCCAGTTTATTCCAGTGAATGCTTTCCAGATAGTCCCGAACGTACTGCTTGTCGAACGAAGGCTGCGATCGGCCTGGCGAATACAGTTCCTTCACCCAGAACCGCGATGAGTCCGGCGTCAGCGCCTCGTCGGCCAGCACTATTCCCATCGGAGTCGATCCAAACTCAAACTTCGTGTCTGCCAGAAGAATACCCCGGCTTTCGGCGTGCGCGGCAGCTTTGTTATAAATCGCCAGACTCAGTTCCCGCAGCTTCTCCGCCGCCTCCCCGCCCACCAGCGTCGTCATCTGGTCGAACGTAATATTTTCGTCGTGCGTCCCGCGAAAGCTCTTCGTCGCCGGCGTAAAAATCGGCCGGCTCAACCGGTCGCCCTCGCGCAATCCTGGCTCGATCCGGATCCCGCACACCGTCCCCGTCGCCACGTAATCCTTCCACCCCGACCCCGCCAGGTACCCCCGCACCACGCACTCCACCGGATACATCTGTGCCCGCGTCACCAGCATCGACCGGTCCTTCAGGTCCTTCCGATATTTCCAAACCTCTTCTGGAAATTCCTTTACGTTCGACGCCACCAGATGGTTCGGCACAACGTCCTGCAGATAATCGAACCAGAACAGCGAAAGCTGCGTCAGGATCATTCCTTTGCCGGGAATCCCCGTCGCCAGCACGTGATCGAATGCCGAGATTCGATCTGTCGCCACCATCAGCAGATACTCGCCCACCGAGTAAATGTCGCGAACCTTGCCCCGCGCCACAAGGGTCAGGTTGCCAAAGTCGGTTTCGAGCAGCGCCTTCAACGTGGCGAATCCTTCCTGCGGCTCCGCAACGCGGAGTGAGCCGGTGTCACTTCGCAGGACGCCATTCGCCGAGGCTGGTGCTGGACTAAGCAAGGTGGTTCGTAGCGACAAGGCCCGGGAGGGAGGACGATGGAATCAAGCTGAAATCCGATTGTGCGATTCACTCTGCGCTTTGTCAACGATGAATGAAATGCGGTTTTATGCAGTGTTGGCGCGGCCTAACTCGCAACGCCAAACCTGTCAATAGGAAAGTAGTTCTACTCATCCGGTCGGATCGATTCGGCGAACGAAGACCGCAACCATCTACCTGCTGTACTTGCTCGCTCCCAGCTCCAGGCTCCCAGCTCCAGGCTCCCGGCTACAGGCTCCCGGCTACAGGCTACAGGCTCCGTTACGGCTTGTAAGCTGTCGGCTTCGCCGCCGTCGGACGCACACCCATCCCGTTCAGCCGGCTCCGCGCCTGCGCTGCCTCCGGCGTCTGTGGATAGCGCGCAATCAGTGCCCGCAGATCGCGAATCCCGTTGTCCCGCTGATCCAGCGACAACTCCGCCTCGCCCTTGCGCAGCGCCGCCGTCGGCGCTTTCGGATTTCCAGAGAACTGCTGCAGCACCACGTTGTACGCCTTGATCGCGTCCGCGTACTTCCCCTGCCGGTACGCGATCTCCCCAAGGTAGAACTGCGCGTTCCCCGCCAGATCGTCGTTGGGATAGTACTTCAGCACATCGCCGAACTCGCCCGCCGCTAAGTCGTACCGTGCCGAGTTATAGTCCCGCAACCCGCCCTGATATAGATCGTTCACCGGCGGCGCCTGCGGCTGCGGCGGAGCCTGCTGCCCACCCGCCCCCTGATCTCCGCCTTGTGCCGGTTGTCCCGGCTGTCCGCCCTGCTGCTGCACCGCCGCCTGCGTCGTGATGTTCTGCAACTGGGACTGTACCGCCTGCACTTCCGCGCTCAGCTTGTCGATCCGCGTCCGCAGCGCATCCACCGAATCGTTGATCCCCTGCATCTGTCCGGAAACCTGATCGATCTTCCCCCCGCCCGCCTCGTTCTGCGCCTGCACCTGCTGTTGCAGCGTCGTCACCGTCGAGCTGATCTTCGAGACGCTGTCGTTCATCTGCGTGATCACGTGCTGCAGCACGCTCAGCTGCTGGTCCTGCGTCTCCTGCAGGTGCTGCATCGCATCCTGCAGTTGCTGCACCTGCGTCTGGAGCTGCACCATCTCCTTGTTCACGGCGCGGGCCGGGGGAGCCGAGCACAGCAGAACGAAGAGGAAAACGGTCGAGAGCGAAGCCACTGTCTTTCCCATAAACAATCCCCGATGGAGCGCAGGAAGCGCTCCCCTCATTATTAATTACCAGGCACAACGATGTCAGCGAACCCGCGCGTCATACTTCGCCACCTCGAAAAGAAAACAGGCCTCAGATCGCAGCATGAACTCGCCACGACCCGAGACCCGTTTCGCATCCAGCTACCGGCTACCGCCTACGGGCTACCGGCTGCCTCTACTGGTCCAGCGTGAACTGCGACCGCCGATTCTGCTGCCAGCACGCTTCGTTCTCCTCCGTGCAGAACTGCTTCTCTTTGCCGTAGCTCACCGTACGCAGCCGATCCGGACTCACGCCTGCCGCCGCCAGCGCCTGCTTCGCCGCATTCGCCCGGTTCTCGCCAAGCGCCAGGTTGTACTCCGTCGAGCCCCGATCGTCGCAGTAGCCGCCGATCACCACCTTCAGATTCGGATGCTGGTTCAGGAAGTTCGCATCCGCCTGGATCGTCGTCTGCGCGTCCGGACGAACGTCGTAGCTGTCGTAATCGAAGAACACCGGCTTCACGGCCCCTTCAAAAGCGTTCTCGTCGATGTTCGACTCCGTCACCGGCGCCGGCGGTGGAGGCGCAGCCGAGGCCACTGTCACCGTCGCCGTCGCGTCGGCCGTCCCGCCGTCGCCCTGCGCGATCAGGTGATAACTCGTCGTCTGCGTCGGCGACACCGTCTGCGTGCCCGCCGAGGCCACCTGGCCCAGGCCCACAATCGACACATTCGTCGCGTCCGTGGTCTTCCACGTCAGCGTCGCGCTGCCGCCCGGGGCAATCGCGCTCGGCTCGGCCGTAATCGTTGCCATCGGAGCGGGTGCGCTGGCCGGAGGCGCGGGCGGCGGTGGCGGCGCCGGATTCTTCTTGTGGCACCCAGCGACTGCCAGAACAGCCGCGAGGCTCGCGGCCACAACCATTGACGTGCGGTTCGAATATTTCACTTTTCTCTCCTCCTTGATGGAGCGTTTCAATTTTTAACCAGCGCAAAAGCAAATCCGGCTACAGCTACCGGCTACAGGCCACCGGCTACGGGCTGCGGTTCTCATTTCCAGCTCCAGTTCGGCATCGTGTTGCTGCCGCCACCGTGAGTTAACTGCTGCTGATCTGTTCCATCGGCCAGCATCATCCAGATTTCCGTGTGCCCGTTCTGCTCCCGCTGAAAAACGATGTGGCGGCTGTCCGGCGACCACGATGGAAAATCGTTGGCTCCGGAATCGTGCGTGAGCTGCGTCCACCGCTTGCTCGCAATGTCCATCACATAGATGTCATAACCACCCGGCGCACCCGGCCCATATTTCCGGTCCCACGCAAACGTCAGAAACTGCCCGCTCGGCGACCACGAGGGCGATATCGCGTACCCGCCGTCGGTCATCCGCGTCACGTTCGCGCCGTCGGAATCCATGATGTAAATCTGCGGCAGCTTCGTCCGCCCGCTCACCCACGCAATCTGCGCGTTCGTCTTCGGATTCCACACCGGCGATACATCCGGCCCCCGGAACGACGTCAGCCGCCGCTCCCCGGTCCCCCCCGCGTCGCTCACATAAATCTCCGGATCGCCGCTCCGCGCGGAAGAAAACGCCAGCTTCCCTCCGTCGCTCGACCACGCCGGCGACAGCGTCATCCCACCCCACGCCGGAAACGCCGTCAGCCGCCCCAGGTCCAGCGAGAACACCCGCAGCGACCACCCGTTCCTGCCCAGCGAGGCGAACGCCACCTTCGAATTATCGGGAGAAACATGTGGCGACAGCGATACCGTCCCCAGATGCGTCAGCTGTCGCTCGTTCATCCCGTCGTAGTCCATCACCCAAATCTCTTTGCTGCCCGTGCGCGACGAAACGTAATAAATCTTCGTCTCCGCGATCCCAGGAATCCCGCCCAGCTGTTGGATAATCTCGTCCGCAAAACGGTGTGCAATCGTTCGCGCCGAGTCAGCCGTAGCCTCTCCGTTGTACTGCTTGCCCAGCACCTGCGGATTCTGCTGCCCCTGCGCCGTGTTGTACAGGTACCCCTGCACCGTCAGGTGTCCGCCGCTCGGCGACAGCGCCCCAAACGCCACATAATTGGCGTTCGACGGCGTGGCCGACCAATCCCCCATCTTGATCTCCTGCGGCGACCCCGGTGTCGCGCTCGGGATCATGCTCTTCGACACCACGTCGAAGATCCCCGCGTAGCGCAGATCGTTGTACAGCGTCTGGTCGAACGCCGACTTCAACCCGCCCGTCGTCGGATCCGCCGACGCCGCCTTGAAATCCGCCGCGGCGATCCGAATCTTCGACTGTCCCAGGTTTGTTCCCGTGCGCACCCAGTCCTGCGCCTGGAGTTCGGTCTGCATTCCGGCTAGCTGCACCGCCACAAATGCGAGGAAAAGATAAATCCGAAGAACAGCAAATTTCCGTGGGGGACTCGCGATCATGCCTTATCCATTTCCATCAATGTTAATCAGATTCGGGGGGCCGGACGACTTGGCGGCTGGCGGTTTAGAAGCGCAACCGCCCGCGAAGGATACTTTTCCGGTATGGAAATCCATGAATCGACAAGTCAAAAACGATCTCCTGCCCTCATTGGGTCGGCCGATCGTAGGTAAAAGTGTACTCCACCGATACGCTTCTGCCTGTGTACTGATCAGGCAACGGTCCGAAACTTCCCACTCGCTGCACCGCCTCTTTCGCCGTCTTGTTCAGCGTGTACGACGGGCTCGGCTGCGGCAGCTGAATGCTGTTGAACGTCACGCTGCCGTCCCGCTGGATCGTGAACACCACCGAAACCTGGCTCCCGTATCGCGTGCTCGAATCGATCTGGTACGTGTACCAGTTCTGGCTCACCAGCCGCGTAATCTTATCCACGTACCACGGGAACCGCGAGGCAAAATCCCCGCCCTGCACCTGCACCGGAGAATTGTTCTTCGCCGTCGCGTTATTCATCGCGTGCGGCATGTTCGAGGATGCCTCTTCTCCATACGTCGCCCGGTTCGGCTGGGTTGTCGGCTGCGCACGTTGCGGCGACGGCGGCTGCGGCTTCTCTGCCGCCTTCACCTTCAGCTTGTGCGAGGGCAGCGGAATCGCTTCCGGCGGCGTCAGCGGGATCGTCTCCTTGTTCGGCGGAGCCGGCGCCAGGCTCGGCTGCTCCGTCGCCAACACATTCGGCGTCGGCGGCGTGATCGAAGGCAGCGGGATCGACGGCGCCGAGTTCACCAGATTCGCCTGGATCGCCCCCTGCGGCCCGTTCACTCCCCATTGGTTCGCGTGAAAATGCGCGTTCATAAACATCAGAAGCGCCACCGCCCCCACCAAAGCCACATGCAGCACCACAGACCCCGTCATCGGAACCCCAAAGGCCTCCCGCCGCTCCGCCGCTGACAAAATGCTCTCCCGCATCCGCTCCCTTCGCGACCGGTTACCAGCTCCCAGCTCCCAGGCTACTGGCTACTGGCTACTGGCTACAGGCTCTATCTGATAGTGTGACGCGCCCAGGCCCGCAACACAACTCCACGCCGCGGATTGGAACAGCATCGACGTCTCTTTGGTTGTACCGTCTCCTGCCCCCTGCTCCTCTCTGCCGCGGACGTTTCCGCCCACACCATCCCCTGTAGGAAAATGAACCCCATGCCTGTCGAGCCCTTTTCCCTCCCCTTTTCCCAGTCCGCCGTCAACGACCTCCGCGGCCGCCTCGCCCGCACCCGCTGGCCCGACGAAATCCCCAGCTCCGCCTGGGAATACGGCTTCAGCCTCGCATTCCTCCAGGACATTTGCCGCTACTGGAAAGACCAATTCGACTGGAAAGCGCAGATCGGCTCACTATCCCATCTCCATCATTTCCGCTTCACCCGCGGCGCCCACGCCATTCACTTCATCCACGAGCGCGGCCAGGGCCCCAACCCTCTACCCCTCATCCTGACCCACGGCTGGCCCGGCTCCTTCCTCGAAATGCTCGAGATCCTTCCCCTCCTTACCGATCCCGCCTCCCACGGCGCCGATCCCGCGGATGCCTTCCACGTCGTGATCCCATCCCTGCCCGGCTACGGCTTTTCCGATCCGCCCATCGAGCGCGGCGTCAATACTTTCGTCATCGCCGATCTCTGGGCCGAACTCATGTCCGCGCTTCGCTACCCCCGCTTCGCAGCCCAGGGCGGCGACATCGGCGCCGCCGTCACCACCCTCCTTGGTCTCCGCCATCCGGACCACCTCGTCGCGATCCATCTGAATTACATCCCCGGCAGCTATCGTCCCTGGCTCCCCCCCGGCGCGACCCTCACCCCAGAAGAGCAGGCCTCCGTCGCGGATACCGCCCGCTGGTACGACGAGCACGGCGCCTACGCCCACCTTCAACGCACCCACCCCCAAACTCCCGCCATCGCCCTCAACGACTCCCCCGCGGGTCTCGCCGCCTGGATCCTCGAAAAATTTCGCGAGTGGTCCGACTGCAACGGCGACCTCCTCTCCCGCTTCACCCGCGACGAGCTCCTCGCCAACGTCACCCTCTACTGGATGACCCAGACCATCGCCTCTTCTTTCCGCCTCTATATGGAAGGCCGCCTCGCCCCACTCCAATTCCGCGAAAACGACTTCGTCTCCGTCCCCACCGGCGTCGCCCGCTTCCCCATCGAGGATCCGTTCCCCATCCGTCCCTGGGTCGAGCGCGGCTACAACCTCCAGCGCTGGACCGAAATGCCCCGCGGAGGCCACTTCGCCGCCGCCGAAGAGCCCGCATTGCTCGCCGAGGAAATCCGCCAGTTTTTCCGGCCTTATCGATGAACGGGGCCATGTTTTGTAGTTTCTGACCCTGTCGTTACCGCCTCGGCCCGCATCTAATCCCGGCGTCAGGTGTTTTGCCAGCCCGATGCCTAACGTACTGACTTCATGGAAAGAAATCGCCCATTATCTGGGCAAAGGCGTGCGCACCGTCCAGCGCTGGGAAGCTGAATTCGGCCTCCCCGTCCGCCGCCCCAAAAGCAAGAGCCACCACGCCGTCCTGGCCCTCCCCGAAGAACTCGACGCCTGGGTCCGCTCCCAAACCACCGACCGCGGATCGCAGCTCGACAACCTCCTCCGCGAACCCTCCACCCTCGGCGCCGAGAACGCGACTCTCCGCACCGAGAACGCCTCACTTCGCGCCGACATCGCCTCTCTCCGCGGCGAAGCGACCACTCTCCGCAGAGAAAACGCCTCCCTCCGCCGCCAGCTGGCCCAGGCTTCGCAGTCCCAAACCTCGGCATCCACCCCAACTCCAACGCCAGCGCCCACCGTCGGCTTCGATTCCGTGGCCTGATGCCCCCGCAGTGGGCCGGTGGCAAAATGCCCTGCGGCCTGCAACCTGTGCCCTGTAACCTGTGCCCTGCAATTGACGCCACCCCCAAATTCCCGTATCCTGAAGTCCTTGCGCAGTGTGCGTTCTTGCGTCTGTGCGTTTCAGCCGCAGACCTGGGACTTGGGTTCCCGGATCCATCTTCACTCCGGCCTCTGAATTCTGCGCCAACTCACGCGTACAGCCTCCGAAAGCCGCGGAAGAGTTCTTCAT
>CAZHTJ010000065.1:0-22378 GCA_964535525.1 uncultured Acidobacterium sp.
TGCCGTAGATTTTCTCGTTGGAGTTTTCGTCGGGGCCGAGGGAGGTTCCGGAGAGCGAGATACCGGCGAAGACGCCCTGGGAGCGCGAATAAGAAAGCATCTCGGCGCCCATGGAGGCGTTGGTAGAAGCTTCGGCGGTGCGGCCCACGGGGCCGGCCGCGACGCTGGCGTCGGAGCCGAGCTTGGCTTTGCCGTTCATGACGGCTCGCGCGCCCTGGTCGTTCATGACGAGGATGACGAAGTCGGTGGCCTCGCCGCCGATCTGAAAGCCGACGCTGCCGCCGCTGGACTGCATCATGATGGGATCGCTCCACGCTCCATCGAAGTTATCGCCGCGGCGGCAGGTCATGATGCCGCGGCCGTACTGGGCGGCGACGATGAAGCCGCCTTTTTTAACGGAGGGAAGAACGATCACGCAGTAGGCCTTGTTGAGCAGGTCGTGGGAGATGCCGCTGGGGCTGTCGAGGAGCTCTTTGAGGACGTCGCCTGAGGCGGTGATGCGGAGGGTGTCGGCGTCTTCGTCGGCGGCGCGGGCGAGGAGGGGCGCGAGGAGACAGAGAAGGGTGAGGCCGGCGGCGATGCGGCGGCGAGACGGCTGGGTCATGAGGAGTTCCTTTCTTGCTTTGAGCCCGGATTTTTTGTGATCCGTGGAGGGCCGATGGGGCGAGAGATTCCACGGCTGTGCTTACTCCGATGCGGAGGGGGGTGGCGTGGGTGCGAATTACGGCAAATATTGGGCGGGGATTTTGTCCGTGGCGTTTTCGGCTTGCCAGACGATTTCGATGACGTGCCAGCTTTGGCCATCGTTGATGGCCTGGATGGAGTTGATGCCGCGGGCGAGGGGCTTGCCGGCGAGGGTGGTTTCGTAGGTGCTCCAGAGATGGGCAATGGGTCCGAAGGACTCGGACTGATATTTGAGCTGGTGTTCGGTGATGACTTCGTCGTTGTTTTTGGCGACGGCGGCGATCCAGTCGTCGATGGTGAGGACGTGGGGGCCGATGGCGCGAACGGGGACGAGACGCGCGTCCGGGAGGAAGAGCTGGCGGAAGCAGGCGCGGTCTTTGCTGGCGGGACCGGAGATGGCTCTGTCGATGGCGGCGATGAGCTGGTCGAGGGTGTTGGTGGATGGGCAGGCGGCTGGGGTTGGCGCTGGCGCCGGCGCTGGGGTTTGGGCGTGGATGGGGGAGAGGGCGACGGTGCAGACAAGCATGAGGGCGAGGCGGCGCATGGTGGGAGTTTAATCGAGCGCTCGTCGCTTATGCGGGCGTGGTGGTGTGCTGCATTTCTTCGAGGATGGATTGGGCGGCGGCGGCGGGGTCTTTGGCCTGGGTGATGGGGCGGCCTATGACTAAGTAGCTGGCCCCGGCGGCGAGGGCGGCGGCGGGGGTGGCGATGCGTTTCTGATCGGCGATGTCGGCGCCGGTGGGGCGGATGCCGGGGATGACGAGGGTCGCAGCGGGGAAACGATGACGGAGAGCGGCTACTTCTTCGGGGCTCGCGACAAAGCCGTTGATGCCGGCTTCGGAGGCCGTGTCGGCGAGGCGGACGACCTGGGTTTCGGGGGAGTGGTCGATGCCGATGGCGGCGAGCTGGAGCTGATCCATGCTGGTGAGGACGGTGACAGCAAGGAGCTGCGGCGGGTTGGTGAGGCAGGCGACGGCTTCGGCAGCGGCTTCGAGCATGGCGGGGCCACCGGCGGCGTGGACGGTGAGGAGCTCGGCGCCGGTGGCGGCGGCGGAACGGACCGCTCCGGCGACGGTGTTGGGGATGTCGTGGAATTTAAGGTCGAGGAAGACGGAGAAGCCGCGGCAGCGGAGTTCGCGGACGATGGTGTTGCCTTCGGCGAGGTAGAGCTCGAGGCCGACTTTGAACCAGCGGCAGAGGCCCTGGAGCTGATCGGCGAGGGCGAGGGCGGGATCGGCGCTGGGGTAGTCGAGGGCGACGATGAGGCGGGGATCCATAAGAGCTAGCGTACAGCGCTCAGCGTTCAGCGTTCAGGAAAGGGCCCGCGTTCGGCGGTCGGGGAGCTGGGAGCTTGGAGCTGGGGGCTGGGAGCTGGGAGCTTGGAGCTGGGGGCTGGGTTCGGGCTGGGAGTGTGCATTCCAAAAGGGGACGGGCGTTGGTGGTGATGCCGGATTGGGACAGAGGTGACGCAGGTGCCGGAGATTCCGGTCAAGGTTTCGCTTTTTTCGCCGATGATCTTTTCGTTGGTTCTCTGCCTACTACCGATTGGCGTATCGGGAGGGCCAGGGGTTCAGCGGAGGAGAGTACGACATGCGGCGCGCGGTGCGGTGGACTCTTGCGGTGGCGGTGGCGGCGGCCGTGCAACTGGCTCTGTGCGGGTGCAGGGTGGGGTCGAGCGCGGGCGATCCGGTGAGCACGCCGGTCGACAATGGGGCGATTCAGAAGAACACGATCACGGGGACGGTCACGTTCAAGGGGAGTCCGCTGGCGGGGGTGACGGTGACGCTGTTCCTCACGAACGACAACACGATCGCGCAGACAGCGACCACGGATGCGAACGGCGATTACAGCTTCACCGGGGTTGCGGATAGCGGAGATGTGGCGCCGGAGTTTCAGTTCTGGGCGGAGAAGGCGGGGTATGGGTTTTATCCGAGTCTGAGCGGCGGGGATGTGAGCGGGGATGCGGGCAGCGGGGCGAAGGTGATGCGCTGGGACTACACGGGACAGTTCCAGGGCAATGGGCAGACCGACACGGGAATTTACTTCACGGTGATCGATTTTGTGTCGCAGGCGAATCGGCCGCTGACGGGCGCGAATTTCCTGGCGTATGACGGGAGCAATCCGCGGGTGAGCCTGGCGGCTACGGGGCAGCAGACCAGCTATGTGGCAGGTGACGATGGGGCGGTGCAGAAGGGTGTGGCGTGGAGTTCGGCGCGGTTTACGGACAATAAGGATGGATCTGTAACCGACACGGTTACAGGTTTGGCTTGGCTGAAAGATGCGACGTGTTTGCCGGCGGGAACGTGGGCGGCGGCAATCGCGGAAGCAAACGGGCTGGCGAGCGGAGCGTGCGGGCTGACGGATGGATCGAAGGCGGGCGACTGGCGGCTGCCGAATCTGAACGAGCTGGAGAGCCTGGTGGATGTGTCGGCGGCGCATCCGGCGATGACGGCGGGGAATCCGTTTGCGCATATGACCGGCGGGATTTACTGGTCGTCGACGAGCTATTTTGGCGGAGTGCTCGGATCGGGGAGTGCGTTTGCGATCCGGATGGACGATGGGCGGACTATCAACGATGGCGTGTTGAATCTGAAGACGGCGAGCAACGGGGTGTGGGCCGTGCGGGGGACCGGCGGCGGCGCGGTCGAGCTGGCGGCGACGGGCTACTACGATGAGCCGGGCCAGGTGGTCGCTGGCGACGATGGCGGCATGGAGAGCGGAGTGGGGCTGACGTATCCCAGGTGGATCGACAACGGGAACGGAACTGTAACTGACACGGTTACAGGTCTGCACTGGCTGAAGCAGGCGGACTGCATCGACACGGATTGGGCGGACGCGGTAGCGGCGGTCGCGGCGCTGGGGAGTGGGCAGTGCGGTCTGACGGACGAGTCGAAGGCGGGCGACTGGAGAATGCCGAACCGGAACGAGATGGAGAGCCTCGAAGACCGGATGGTCAACAACATGGCGGACTTCATGAACGCCACGTACGTGTGGAAGAGCGATGCGGCTCTGTACCGGGCGCCGATCTTCACGAATTTTGTGGGGGACGCATACTACTGGACATCGACGACCGATGCGGCGGATGTGAGCGAGGCGTGGGCGGTGTTTAGTTGCGACTACGGCGTGTATGACGTGGCGAAGACGAATGCAGGATATGGGCTGGCAGTGCGCTGACAGCAGGGAACAGGGAATAGGAAAGGCCGGGAGCTGGGAGCCGGGAGCCGGGAGCCGGGAGCTGGGAGACTGGAGTTAGACGCTGGCGCGTGACTCTTCGGCAGGCGGCGCTTCGTGATCCGCGCTGATCGGTGATCGGCGGTGATAAGAATTGGCGCGGAATGGGGAATCGAAAACGGGCGTTGGATACTGGGGTAATCGCGCGGCGCGTTCAGAGGCAACGGGAGGACAAAGGTGACAGGAGTGGGACCTCTTTACGAAAAGGTAATTACCCAAAAGAGCAATCCTGATTCGTTCCGATTCAGCTTCTAATGGCGGTGGGAGCGCACGCCGAAGCAGAGTATGGGAACCAATTCTGTGAAGTCGACGGACACAGCGATCGAATCGCGTTTGGGATTCATTCGATCGGGGGGCAGAGGTGTGGTTGAAAGCGCAGCTACCGTGATCGCGAATGGGCGGTTGGCCCAACCTGTGCCGCGTCCACCTGCGAAGCGAGAGAACGCGAGCGAGAGGGAGGGGAGTGCGGAAATGCTGGCGGACGCGGCGAGCGGAGGCACTTGGGCGGGGGTGGAAAACAGGCCACGGTCGACGGAGGAGCTGGGAATCCGGCGGTCGATTATGGAAGACCTGGCGCTGAAGACGCTGTATCTGGGCGGTACGATGTCGGCGCGCGAGCTGGCGCGGCAGATGCGGCTGAGCGTGAACGTGGCCGATGAGTTGATGGGGCGGATCCGGACGGCGCAGCTATGCCAGGTGACGGGGATGACGGGGAACCTGCAAACGGTAGCGCTGACGGATCAGGGAAGGAAGCGGGGGCTGGAGGCGCTGTCGCAGAGCCAGTACGCCGGTGCGGCTCCGGTATCGCTGGAAAGCTATGTGGCGGTGGTGCGGAAGCAGAGCGTGCGCAAGATGGTGGTGCGGAAAGCGGATGTGGAGCGGGCGTTTGGGGATCTGATTATCGATCAGAAGGTGCTGGGGCAGATTGGGACGGGGCTGAATTCGGGTGCGACGATTTTTGTGCATGGACCAGCGGGGGTGGGCAAGACTGCGATTGCGGAGACGATGTCGCGGGTGCTGGCTGAGGATGACGTGTGGATTCCGTACGCCGTGGAAGTGGACGGGCAGATGATCGCGGTGTATGACCCGATGATCCACAAGGCAAAGCCGGCGATGGAGACGGAGACGCACGATGAGCGGTGGGTGCGGTGCGAGCGGCCGTCGGTGCTGGTGGGCGGAGAGCTGACGATCGACATGCTGGATCTGCAGTTCAATGCGAGCACGAAATACTACACCGGGCCGGTACAGATGAAGGCCAACAACGGGGTGCTGATCCTGGACGATTTCGGGCGGCAGCGGGTGCGGCCGGAGGATTTGCTGAATCGGTGGGTGGTGCCGCTGGACCGCGGGATCGATTTTCTGACCATGGCGGGCGGGCGGAAGATTGAGATGCCGTTCGAGATGCTGGTGGTGTTTTCGACAAACCTGGATCCGGCGGATCTGGTGGACGCGGCGTTTCTGCGGCGGATGCAGACAAAGATTCGCGTGGACACGGCAACGGACGATCAGTTCCGGCAGATTTTCCGGCGGGTGGCGGCGCGGCGGGGGCTGGACGTGGATGAAGGAGCGCTGAACGATTTGATTGAGTCGATCCGGACGGGCCTGCGGCAGGAATTGCGGGCGTGCCAGCCGCGGGACCTGGTGAATCAGGTGTGCTGGGCGGCGCAGTATGAGGATCGGTCCCCTGTTCTGGATCGGGCCTCGCTGCTGGGGGCGGTGGAAGCTTACTTTCTCAATACAGGGAAGAGGGATTAGGTTTTAGGGATTAGAGAAGCGGACAGGGGATAGGGGATAGCGGGTAGCGGGTAGAAAAGCGGCTCGGCTTAGAATTAGCGCAGTGATGCGGTCTGCTTGTGTCTTCGCTTTTCTGCTGGGCTGCAACGCTGTAGCGTTGCTTGCGCAGAGTGGTGAAGCACAGGCAGCGCCGGCGGCCTCGCCAGGCCAGGCCGGGGCTTCGGAGCAACAATCCAATCTGACAACTTTGACGGTTCGATCCACTTTGGTGGAGGTGCCGGTGCTCGTCAAATCGAAGGGCGGCCAGGTTGTTTTTGAATTGACGGCGAACGATTTTGTCGTGACCGACGATGGAGTGCCGCAGCAGGTCCGGATTGAAGAAGACACGGATGGGCGGCCGCTGTCGCTGGCGATTGTGGTGGAGACGGGCGGAGCGGGGGCGCGGCATCTGGCGGACTACGAGGCGCTCGATGCGATTCTCGATACGCTGATCGGGGATGTGGAGCACCGCGTGGAGCTGATCGGATTCGACAGCGCGCCGCATTTGCTGACTGCGTTCACGGAGAACACTGAAGAGGTGTCGAGGCGGCTGTCGCGGCTGAATCCTGGGGACGAGGGGGCGGCGATTCTGGACGGGATCGCGAAGGCTGTGGAGCAGCTGAAGGCGCAGCCCCCGCGGTTTCGGCGGGCGATTCTACTGCTGAGCGAGACGCGGGACCAGTCGAGCACGACGTCCCTGCAGACGGCACTGAAGTCGATCAGCGACGCCAACATCACGATGTACAGCTTTGGGTTTTCGAGCACGGGGGCGGCGGTCGGGCACGAGGCGTCGAAGTTGAACGGAAGCGAGCCCGGACCGGCGCATGGATGCTTCAGCAAAGAGGGCGCCGATCCTGAGTATGAAGGGCATTACAGCAAGCAGGTGCTGGACTGCATCAGCCAATTGGCGCCGCCGCTGCGGCTGGCGACGATGGCGTGGATTGCGGCGAGCTCCGGGCTGAAGAAGAACACGGCGGAGGAGATTGCGCGTCTGACGGGGGGAGAGTTTTTTCATTTCCACGATGCGAAGGATTTGCGGGCGGGTTTGATTCGGGTGTCGAATGACGTGCCGAATTATTACGTGCTGAGCTTTCGGCCGTCGTCGGCGACGCCGGGGCTGCATGCGCTGAAGGTGGAACTGAAGGATCGGCCGGGGCTGGTTTTCAGGGCGCGGAGTGAGTACTGGGTGGACTCCGGCGCGGATTGAGCGATGCGAGCTGAGGCGGCGGAACCTACGACGCTCTCGGTCGCCTGGTGGAGACGGCCAACGGCGGCACGTACACCCAGTACATCTACAGGCCTTCGGGGGATAAGCTGGGGGCGTTCCGGGCGGGAGCCATCGTGTCGGCTGCGGTGCCGTTGCCGGGCGGGATGGGAGCGGTATACAACGCGGGCGGGCTGAACTACATTCGGCACATGGACTACCTGGGCAGCTCGCGGCTGGCGACGACCTGGGCCCACACGGTCTACGCGAAGGAGTCCTACGCGCCGTTTGGGGAGCCGTACAACGAGGCGGGCACGCAGGACCGGGTCTTCACCGGCCAGACCCAGGACACAACCTCGGGTGTCTACGATTACCTGTTCCGCAAATACGATCCCACGGCGGGACGGTGGCTGAGCCCCGATCCGGCGGGCTGGAGCTCTGTCGACCAGACGAATCCGCAGTCGATAAACCGATATGCGTATGTGCTGAATAACCCGATGGTTGCTACCGATCCGATGGGGCTAAGTTGCTACATATCAAGCGACAACTCCGTCCAAGACGACGGGGATGGCAATGGATGCGCCTATTACGATGATAACGGTAACCTCGTTGTTGTCGCCCCGGACACAAATCAGTACAAGGGTTATAACTACGTTAACTCTGGCCCGGTGTGGATAGCGAACAATTCTGATGGGATCCTCATGGCATACATGACGCTGAAGCAGTTCACGGATATGATGCAGCAATCAGGGTTCTACTTTAGCGATTTAGATCAGGGCCTCGCCAATGCGGGTAAATCTGGCCATACCGGCATTCAGATGCGCCAGTTCAGTAACACCTGCACTCTTCATGTAAATATCGATCCTACATCCGGTCAAAACGGACAGCCGGTAAGATATGACTTTCACATGGACTTGTTTAATCCAAACCCTACCGATGTCACAGCGGGCGTTATCACGTTTCCGGCACACATCGTTGAGTGGGGCCTTGACAAGGCTCTGACTAAGATGGGTGTCCCGGGAACCGTGGGAGACAGCGAGTGTGGTTTTTCTAATTGAAGCGGAGGAGAAGCCGTGCTCACGAAACTTATAACATATGGGGCATATTCGTGCCTCGTCGCATCGTTGTTACTGTATTCGATTGAAATTCACCACTATTTTTCGAAAGGGCCTGTAACTTGGTGGGACCACGCGTATCCATCCGCAGTAGTATGTTTGCTTTGCATAGCGCTCGGCGTCGCGGCATATTGGCGCTCTAGACAGCGACGTATGCTGATGGTGCTCGCAATAGCTTTGCTGCTGCTAGTGTTCGCGGAGCCACTGCGATTGGGCAGCATATAATGTGACCGAGTGTGCGGAGTCTCCTTAGGCAAACCCGGTCGTCCCCTTCCGGCCTGACTACGCCGCTGCTGGTCCCTCGCTCAGTATGAAAGCTACTAAGAACTTCGTGTCCAGTGCGGCCGCCTTGGTTACCCTTTCCTGCGCAGTGGCGGCACACACAGTCGTCCATGATTCCGCGCAAATGCTACTTATGAGCGGGCCGGGCGATTCAGGCGGTACGCGCCTCCTGATCATCGAGGCCGAAGACCTCGGCATGGCCCATTCGGTGGACAAGGCCACATTCGAGGCTCTGGACAAAGGATGGGTTACATCGGCGGGCATTCTAACACCGGCGCCCTGGTTTCCGGAGGTTGCCTTCTGGGCGAATCAGCATCGGCAGGCAGACCTTGGAGTGCAACTGGATCTGACATCGGACTGGAAGAGCTACTTGTTGGCGGGCAGTGTCTCCGCAGGCTGGGGGATCGAGTCTTCTGGACAGCACAGGGTACTTTCCGCTAAGCGAAGCGTACGTCGCCCGGCACGCCAGGCCGGACGAGGTGGAACGAGAGGCACGGGCGCAGATCGACCTGGCGCTCAAGACCGGGGTTCCGGTCACGCACCTCGACCATCACATGCGCGTGATGATGATGACACCTGACCTGTTCCGGATCTACTGAAACCTGGGACAGGAGTACAAGCTGCCGATCATGGTGCAGAGCCAGCAGGTGAGAAGCCAGGGAAAAGCGACGGGCGCGGAGAATGTCTTCAGCTTTGGCGGCGTCGATGTGAACGTGCTGCAGGTTCCGGTGGACCACATCGTCGAAATGATGCCCGGCATCGCGAAGGAGCAGTGGCTCAACGCCTATGAGAAGACCCTTGCGGCCCTGCCGTCGGGCGTTTATCTGCTGAGCGTGCATCTGGGGTATAACGACGACGAACTGCAGGCGATGACTTACAGGCGATGACCTGGGATCACCCGAACTGGGGCGCGTCACTCTTTCAAAACTTGCCGAGCCTCAAGGCCACCCTGTAGAGCGTCCTTGCCACCGGCCTAAAGGCCGGTGCCTCTACCGTCGTTCCGCTTCGCGGCATCTGACGACTGAGCGCGGGTGGCGTCGAATATCCTAAGGCTGTTATGCGGTCGCACAAGATCTCGTTCACGATAGCGTTGACGGGAATCAGCAGGATGCTGCTGGCTCGGGACTGGCTGCTGGGACGATTGCGGCCGGTGGTAGAGGGGTCGACGGCCGCGGCGACGGTGGAGCGCTGCCAGGTTGAGAGCGGGCGGAATCTGCTCGATGCTGTGTGGGTGCAGCCCGTGGCGGGGCCGGTACGGGCGGTGGTGCTGATCTGCCACGGCATTGGCGAGACGGTGGAGCATTGGGCGGGGGTGCAGGAACTGCTGGCGGCGAATGGCGCGGCGTCACTGGTGTTCGACTACTCGGGATATGGACGGAGCACGGGGCGGATTGAGGCGGCGCAGTGTGAGCTGGATACGATTGCGGCGTTCGAGTGTTTGGAGAAGCGGGCGGCGCAAGCCCAACTCGGGGCGGATATTGCGGTGCTGGGGTTTTCACTGGGGAGTGGGATTGCGGCGGCAGTGATGGGGCGCGTGCGGGCGAGCCGGCTGGTGCTGTGCGCGGGGTTCACATCGTTTCGTGCGGCGGCGCATTCGCTGGGGTTTCCGCGGTGGCTGCGGCATTTGATACCGCCGCTGTGGCATATAGAGGAGTCGCTGCGGGATTGCCGGCTGCCGGTGCTGGTGGTGCATGGGGAGAAGGACCGGCTGTTTCCGGTGAAGATGGGGGCGGAGTTAGCGGAGTGCTGTGGGGCGGAGACGATCTTTGTGCCGAAGCTGGGGCATGCGGAGCCGTACTATCGGCCGGCGATGGCGTACTGGGGGCCGATTTTGTCATGGATCGAGGGCCGGTAGCCCGAAGCGGGAAGTGTTGGATGGTCCACCGTCGGCGCGCTCAACCTTGCTCAGGTCGGCGGTTCGGCGTTAGCTTTTACTGGCCGCCGTAGTATCCGTCGCGGGTCTGGACGATCAGCTTGCGGTCGTTGGTGGTCAGATCGATGCGGTGAAAGCCGTCGGCGGCGGCGGTTGCGTCGGGCGTGTAGCCGAGGCGATATTGCGAGCGCAGCTCTTCAGCAATCTGCGTGTAGATCGCGTCGAAGGTTTGCTTGCCGGAGACTTCGAACATGCGGCCGCCGGTTTCTCCGGTGATCTGCGCGAGTATTTTTTTGCCGTCGACGTGATTTTCGCCGCCGCGGCCTCCGCCCGGATAGCCGCCGTGACCACCGTAGCCGCCAGCGCGTCCACCATAGCCATGCTGCTCGCCTTTGAAGTAGATGGCGTAGACAACGGTCTCAGCGCGCTGGGCCGAGGCGATGGAGCTCTGGAGCGTTTCCATGCTCCCGCGATCCTCGCCGTCGGTCAGAAGGACGAGCGCCTTGCGGCCGTGCTGCTTCTGCATGAGCTGATTCGAAGCCAGGAAGATGGCGTCGTAAAGGGTGGTGCCGCCTCCGTGAAAGCCGCCGTGGTGGTGGCCGTAGCCGCCGTTGTTGTTGCTGTTTTGGTCCTGACTGTTGCGATCCTGGACTCCGACCTGGTTGAGGGCGGCGCGGAGTTTGGGGCGGGAGGGTGTGAGGTCCTGGAGGAGGTCGGTTTCGTGCGCGAACTGGATAAGGAAGGCCTGGTCGGGCGTGGCTGCGCCTGCGGGCGATGTCATCATCTGATCGAGGAAGGCTTCGCTGGCGGTGCGCTCGTCTTCGAGGGCGCTGCGGACTGAACCGCTGGTGTCGACGAGGAGGCCGAGGGTGAGCGGGAGATTGTTGTCCTTGTCGAAGTAGCGGATGGTTTGCGGATGACCGTCGACGGTGAGCGCGAAGTCAGACTGGGTGAGGTTCTGGACGAGGGCGCCCCTTTTGTCGCGGACGATGACGGGGAGGTTGACGAGCTGGGCGTTGACGGTGATGGTGGGTCCGGCTGAGGAGGCCTGGGTGGAAGCGGGTTGCTGTTGGGCGTGGAGGAAGATCGCGACCAGGGTTAAGGCGGCGAGGCACGTTGTTTGACGGAGATGCATAGGAGTTAGACGGTGGTTTCGGGGCGGAGTTTTTTGCTTCGCGAGCGCGGTGCGGCAAGGTTGGCGGAGTGATGACATTGGTTCTCGGGCGTACTTCTGGAATCTTTGGTTGTTGGAGGGTTTCTTTGGCTTTGTATCCTGAACAGGATGGCGTGTGCTGGCGCTCGGTTCATTTTGAGGAGGTATTCGAATGGCGGAGACGGCAAAGAAGAGGGTGACGGCGAAGCCGAAGACTGCCGCAACCAAGGCTGGTCCAGCGAGGGTCAAGAAGGCTGGTTTGACGATGAAGAAAACCGCGGGGCCAAAGCTGATGAAACCGGCGGTTGAGCCAGATTCAGCGGTTGTGCCGCGCGAGGAGATTGAGAAGCTGGCGCATCGCTTCTGGGCGGAACGCGGGTACCAGCATGGGTCGGCAGAGGTGGATTGGTTTCGGGCGGAGCAAGAGCTTCGGGGACGGGCGTCCTAGGTTTCACGCTCAAGGTAAAGCTCGTGAAGACGCGGGGATCTGACCAATGGATGGTGTTAGTAAAGGATACGTTCCCCCGGTACGACGCGATTGATCTGGATATGAGCCTGGGCATGTCTTCGAGGGAAGATCGCGAACACAGTTATCAGGATTGGCTCAGCATGAGGCGGCTTCACAGCGACGGGTTGCCCAGACCTTCCTTAACTCTCCAATCGTCGATCGTAGTAGACGATAATCGGCTGCCGCTCGGCCGCAGAAACGGCAATTGTTCCATCGACACACCGCACCTCATGGTTGACCCTCCCTTCCAGGGTCAGTGATCGAGCCGTCAGTGCTAACGGATCCCATCCGGGAGGAAGCGGATATCGCAGCTCGCAAGCTGTCCTCGAGTAGAAGGCAATGCGGTTCGCGTCTATGGGACAACAGGTGCTTTCATCGCGCGCGATCTCGACGCCATTCACTGCGGCGGCATAGGATCGGCTGGCAGTGTCGATCGTGACATGGGATCGCTGCCCCAAAAGCAAGCGGCGAAAAGAACCGGCACTCTCGAAACCCTCTACCTGAAGACGGTGCAGCTGGGTGAAAGGCAAAACAACAAGATAGTAGAAATCGGCGATCGCTGCGCGATCGGAGTCAGCCTGGAACCAGAGGGCTGAGCGAGTGTTCCAGAAGATCTCCTGTTGGGGATGGACTGTTCCGTCTCCCGAGCTTCCCCAGATCGCAGCGCGCCGATAAACGGTGGCCACCAGCGGCACAGCCTCCCCGCCAAACGGACAAGAGCTGATACCCGGACCGTTCATCGTCACCGCCAACTTCCCGATAAAGGGATATCGCAGTTTCTCCGATGTAACTGCTACTCCATACTTACTGAACCTTTCCAGGATTTTATACTTACCGGCGATCAGATTTCTGTATCCACTGGCAGGGTGTTGCGGGTCCCAGTCATTGCGGATCGCGAACCACGACATCGCGTCGATCAAAATCGCGTTGGCAATAGGGTAGCGCTCCATCGCATAGTCGATGCGCCGATTGCCCCATCCGCCCTCCATGTATTTCGCCATGCCGACGATGTAGGAGGTCTCACCGTCCCATGCCAGACTTTCCCATAGACGCCCGTCGGGACGGCGAGCAATGAAGTCCTCATCGAACAACGGACTGCTCCGATATGCGTCGTCATAATTGACATTCAGCGTGATGTTGGCATTCCACTGTTTCCCGTCCTTCAGGAGAGCGCACAAATCGTCATAGGTGCCGAGGCTGCTGTTGATCTTGTCCTCCGAGGGGAAGCCTGTATCCTGGCCGTCGTACGCCCAACCGCTGATAAACACCGTCTGAGGCGCATTGTCGGTGAGCATCGCGACATCTCTCACGAGCTGAGCGCTCTGGGCGAACGTGGTTCTCGGCTCAACTTCGGTTTTCTTCTTGCCGGCAACGATATAGAGGAAGCGATTGGAGAAGAACTCCGTGGGGCTTTGCGGTACGCGCTCGCGCACGATCCTGGCTCCTGCCAGCCACGGATGAGCCTCGTCGTCGCAGGTAAAGAAGTCGAAGCGACAGCGCGGCTGTTGGCCGACGAGCAGATTGCGGGTATGCACATTGCCGCAGACAGGCGGACCGCCATTGTTCATGCCGTAACATCGCTGGCCGTCGACCCGATGGGTCTGGATGGTGCCGATCGTCGCCCGTCGATTTCCAGAAGTTCCGGAAATGCGCGTCTCGGTTCCGTCCATGTACGCCGCTACCTCCATGACGCAGCCGATTCCATTCTGCCCCACCATGCCGATGGGCAGCTCGGTGCTGATGCGCCCGAAGAAATCATCGTCCGGAAATTCAAAGGCCCTGGCCTCTTCAAGCCTGACGAAAGACCCCCCTTCCCTTCCCTCGGCCATCCATGCCGGACCATCCTGCTCAAATACAGTCACCAACTGCGGCAGAGCGAGCTCAATGAGCTCGTAACCAGCCGCTTCGTTCACGTGCTCCATCGTCAAGAGCATCGACGCGCCGCTCAGCACGTACCGCAGGTCGAAGATAGCTGCAACCGCGCCAGCAACCCGCGGCTTGAAAGTGAAGATAACTTCGCGCCGGGATTGCCGGGAGGATGCTGGCAGTACCGAGACCGATTGATACTCCCGGGGCACAACGTGGCATAGGATCGCGCGTATCTGCTGGTTGGTGGTTTCGCCCCACAGCCGTTGGCCTTTGTAACTGTAGTAGACGGGCAGGCCGTCGCGGGAATCGAATACCACTTCCAGATCCCCGTCCCGAATTGCCAGCGGATTCTCGGGGATCGGCCTGCGGCCAGCGACCGCCATTTCTTCTCGGGTCGGATCCAGCGCGTCGAAGCGCCGGGTCATGGCGTCAAGAGCACCGGCCCCGGCCATTCTCACAGCACCTGCGATCAGATCTCTTCGATTCATCGTTGTCTAAACTCCGCAGCGATTGCCAGGCGCGGTCTATTCTTCATCGCTGCGTGCGTCGCGCCTGAATGTGCCATGCCCCGCCGGAAACCACGAAGGCGACCGAGCCCCCATCGGGTTCGATCTTCAGGATTCCGGCACCGGGCCGGAGGGTTCCACCATTGACAGCCATCGCCCGAAAGCCTTTCGGGATAACCAGGGTAGCCGTCACGCCGGCAGGAATTCCCACGTCCATGTCGAGACCAGCTTCGTTCAGATGCCACGAGCTGGCGATCTGTCCTAATCGGGAACGGTAGCTTGCCGTAACCTGTCTTATATCTCCCACGATAGAAGGATGGATTTTAATTCGTTCGTCTACGTCGCGGGCTAGGTCGAAATCGATACCCGCCAGCCCCCGATAAAACCACTCTTCCGCGTGTCCGAGCATGAAGTGATTCTGCGACGAATCGGGATTCGCATCCCACGCCTCAGTTAGAGTGGTTGCCCCGTGCGCGAGCTGATAGCCATAACTCGGAGTATCGGTCCGCGACAGCATGTCATAGAGAAGGTCCGGCCGATTCCCTTCGGTGAGCGCCAGTACCACGTAGTGAAATCCGATATCTCCCGCGGTCACACGGTCGCCACCATTCTTTATGCTGTGGACGAGGTTTGCGAGCACTCCAGCGCGATGGGGCTCAGGCACGAGACCCACAACTAAAGGCATCGCGTTCGCAGTCTGGCTGCCGGAATCGTATTCCTCTGTTTCAGGATGAAAGAAGCGTGCGTTGAATGCCTCTTTCACCCGGCGTGCCTCTTCCCGATATTGCGTCGCATCCGCCACGTGGCCCAGGAGGGTCGCGATGTGCGTCATCGTGGTCAGGTCCTGATAGTAGATTGCGGTAGCAGTGAGTCCTTTCGACGTCAGTTGCGACTCGCCTGGCACCCGGGGCCCGATGTCGTACCAGTCGCCCAGCCCATACTCCAGGAGATGATTGGCTGAGCTCCTTTCGAGGTACGACGCATAGCGCCGCATGCTCTCGTAGTGATCGCGGAGCACTCCAGTGTCGCCGTAGAATTGGAAAGACTTCCACGTGCTGAGGATGAGCGCCGATCCCCACTCCGGCGAATCGCGGAATCCGCCAGCGAATACCGTAAACTCCGGCGCGATATCCGGCACCAGCCCGTCCGGCTGCTGCGCGTCCTGCATATCGTCCGCTACCTTTGCATAAAGCGCCTCGAGATCGTAGTTGTACATGAGCGACGAAGCGGCAAGATGAGTTTGCTCGAGCCAGCCAAGTTTCTCGCGGTGCGGGCAGTCTGTCAGAACGCTCATCATATTGCTCAGCATGGCGCGATCGATCAGAGTATGAATGCGGTTGAGTAACTCATCGGAAGAGGAGAAGTGTCCGTCGACCTGCACGGCATCATGCACAAAGCGCCCGTCCAGCTTGTTCACCACAACTTGCTGCGGACCTGCCGTCTCGACCTGCACATAGCGGAAGCCATAGTAACTGAAGGCTGGATGCCAGGTCTCGGGCGCACCGCCGTTCAATACATACATAAATGAGTTTCTTGAGTCGGGAAATGCGTAGGCGCTTCGCTGAGTAACGAATCCGCCCGAGTCGAGTAGCTCTCCGGCAAGCAGCGTGACCGACGCACCTCTTTTTCCTGTAACTACGATTTCCGGCCAGCCTGCAAAGTTCTCACCGAGGTCATAGACAGCTATGCCGGGCCGCGGATGGGTTATCTTTACAGGTTCATACAGGTCGAACTGGCGAATCGGAGGGATTCTCTCCGGAACGAGACGGCCGGCCGGACCCGGAACGACCGCAACCTGGGTCCAGTTCTGATCGTTGAACCCGGGCTGGTCCCAACCCGGCTGTTCGAGGCGCGCGTCGTAGTCTTCGCCTCCATAAACGGAGTCGAAGGTGATCGGGCCGGAGGCACTCTTCCAGTTCTCATCGCTGGCAACGGTCATCGCCTTGCCATTCGCTAACTCCACATCGAGTTGTGCGATTAGCTCGGGAGTCCCAAAGGAGCCGCTGAACTTCGTGTAACGTCCTTCGGTCTCGACGACGTTGTACATTCCATTGCCCAGCATCACGCCTATGGCATTTGGTCCTTGCCTGACCAGGCGTGTGACGTCGTAGGTGTTGTAGAAAACCCGCTTTCGATAATCGCTCCAGGCCGGGTTCAGGACCGTCTCGGTGACGTTGCGGCCATTGACGTGAACCTCGTATTGCCCGAGCCCGGAGATCCGCAGCGTAGCGCGACGCAACGGCGCCGCAATGATAAACTCGCGCCGGAAGACAGGCAGGAGGCCGGCGCCGTGTTTGCCCTGACCCGGCCGCGCCGCACCGCTCGCCTGAGGGAGAGCGGCAATCCATCGAGCTGCAAACGCCGGATCCTCCTCCAGCTGGACGGCGTGAAGGCCGGGGTACCGGGCGACGAGCATGCTTGAGCCAAGAACCAACGCGACGATGCACCCTGCGCATCGGTTTCGGGTTCTCATCCGGAATCGCGTCGACGCTGCGGGGAGGAGCCACACGAACAGGGGAAAAATTCCTGCCGCACCTGGGTTCTTAGGACTTGTCATTTGCCGCTCATTTGCGTTACGTTACCGCTAACGCCTAATTGTATCCCGGCGAGAGGTGAAGCCATGGAAAATCCCCCTGCGGTAGCGCACGACGGTCTGACCATTGAAGACGACTGGAGCGGCTTCGTGGCCGGCCGATATCGCGAAGGTAAGTCCCAGGCTGAGTTTCGCAGTTACGACGCTGCTGTCGTTCCGACGGTGGCGGAGTTTTACAAAGTCAATCACGAGCTTCAGACGCTCAACTTCGTGCTCGCGAAAGAAAAGGAATACCTCGCTCTGAAAAAGGGCAAGATGAGCATATGGGAAGCTGCCGAGTTCCTCAACACGCTCGTCGACGACAGCGATCCGGATACCGACCTGACCCAGATTGAGCATCTGCTCCAGACTTCAGAGGCAATTCGCAGAGACGGGCACCCGCGCTGGATGGTGCTCACCGGGTTCATCCATGATCTGGGCAAGGTTCTTTGCCTCTATGGTGAGCCGCAATGGGCGGTGGTTGGTGACACTTTTCCCGTCGGCTGCGCCTACTCCGACAAAGTCGTTTTCCCCGAGTACTTCGCCTCGAATCCCGATTCCAGGGTTGCCCGGTACCAGACCGAATACGGAATTTACGAACCTGATGGTGGGCTGAGTAACGTGCACATGTCGTGGGGGCACGATGCTTATATCAGTCACGTAGTCAGGGACTACTTGCCCGAACCCGCTCTCTACATGCTCCGCTACCACTCCTTCTACTCCTGGCATCAGCAAGGGGCTTACCGCCATTTGACCTCGGAACACGACAGAAAGATGCTGTCGCGGGTCAAGCTCTTCAATCCCTACGACCTCTATTCCAAGGGAGCAGCCAAGCCGAACGTGAAGGAACTGAAGCCGTACTACGACGACCTGATTGCCGAGTTCTTTCCGAACCAGCTTGACTGGTAAATCGGTCGCCAGTCGGATCGCTTCCGCCTGAAAAAGCTGCCTGAAGGCTTGAGCCAGCCGGTCAGCATTACGTGGTAAGAAATGCCCGCTCCTGACATTCAAATTCTCAGGAGCTGCTTTTCCATGTGAGCAGCTCCCAATGCTGGCAATTGATTCGCTAATATTAGCCTCTCGTCAACAGGGAAAGAGGATCAGCTTCCTACCTCTCTAGAACGTGAACTTCAATGCCGCCTGCATCACCCGCGGGGCGTAAGGCCCGATTCCGGTAATTTGTCCAAAGTTACCATCCGTAGGATTGTTATCCGGAGAACCGTAGCTCGGAGTATTCGTAGCGTTGAACATCTCCCAGCGGAACTGGGTTCTGTAGCGCTCCCGGAAGCTGAAGTTCTTGATGAAGGAGAGATCCATATCTCGATCTGGAGGCGATTGAATGAAGAACTTGGGCGAATCTCCGGGAGTGCCTATCTCGTTTTGTGTGAAGGCCGCCTGGTTAAAGTAATTATTGATCCAATTGCTTTTTCCGCCGCTCCGAACCTTGTACGACTGGCCGGGAACCAGGTCGGCGCGGTCCTGTCCTTCGTCATATCCGGAGTTGTTATTGCCATTGCCTCCGTTGATGGTGAAGGGCTCACCCGACTCCGCCGTATAAATCGCGCTGATTTCCCAGCCGCCGAGAACGTTCTTCATGAGAGCACCGCGTCCCGCCAATGTGGGTGCCTGATACAGGCCGTAGCTTACCCAAACAAACGGAACGTTCAGACTGGAAGGCCCTTTGTCGTGCCCTATATCGAACGGATCGCTGACGCTGGATTCGAAGTCCGGATCGCCAGACCCTCCCACGTCTGTGGTTTTGGACCACGTGAAATTCGATTGGAATTGAACTCCGTGCGAGAACTTATGTTCCACACCGGCCTGGAGTGCGCTGTAACTGGCGGTCCCGCCGTCCTGCACCTGAATAATTCCGCCGAATGCAGGATTGAAACGCAACCCGCGGTTGGAATCCGGCTGTCCGGGAGCGCCGGGGTTGCCTGGATTGCGATCCACGGTCGTCGCCTGATGGTACGACTCGCTGCCGACGTAGGCCAAATGAAGCGCCAGTGCCTTAGTGAATTGTTGCTCAAGCGACAGATTCCAGCTTTGGGTTACTCCCAGCTTTAAATTCGGGATAAAAGTAGCGGGAACGCCGGTGCCGGAACCGAAGGTCGAGTCGCTGGGCGGGTTCTGTTGCGGCCCGGCGAAAGGCGGAAAGGGGCTCTTTCCCGGAGTCAGGCCCGGACCGCCACCAAAGTTGGTCCAGGGACTGTCGAATGGAACATAGAGAGTGGTGCTGGAATTAGGGCTGTAACCGGGGGAGAACGGCGCAACGTCCCACACCCGCTGATAGAAGGCATCTTCCATCGGCGTCGTGAACGTCCCGAATGCCGATCGCAGCACTGTAGTGGGGCGAATAGACCACGAGACACCGACACGCGGTTCGAAGTAAGTGTAGCTCGCGTTATAAAGGGTATCGGTGATTCCCGTGTCGCCGGGAAAGACAAGGCCCAGCGGAGCATTGGGGAAGCGCGTGCTCTGCTGTCCTGGAATGTAAGCGGCACCGCGACCGCCGGCGACGTGCGCCGGGGTGTTGGGATCCCAGCGCAGTCCCAGAGTTAACGTCACCTTCGGTCTGACTTTGTATTGATCCTGTCCGTAAAGGCCGAGCATCCACTGCGAGGTCGCTCCCGCTTCCCCCGCACCCTGGAAGAGGCTGTCAGCCTTGCCGAGTAGAAAGTCAGCGAAAGGTACTCCGTTATCATATTGTCCGTTGAACCCTATAATTGGGCTCTCCTCGAACAAGGAAGCTTCGGTGTGGTGGCGATGGAACAGATCCACTCCGGCGGAGATGGTGTGCAGTCCAAGTGTCTCAGTAAAGGTCTCCGTCCCGCTGATGTCGCGGCGCTTGGTGTTATCGGGATTACTGGAAAAGGAAACAAACCCGGTGGGCGGGAGATAGGGACTGGTAGCTCCTCCCGCTACGACATTCAGATCTTCCATGTAGCACGCATTGGGGGGATCGGCGACATTGATAAACTGCGACAGACACAGGGGCTTTCCACTGGAGTTAGGTATAGCTGTACCCGTGTGGAAATCGTAACTGATGTACCCGACTGCGAAGGTATTCAGTGTCTTCGCGTTGATCGCCCAGGTATGGTTCACAACCTCGTTGAGGTAGACGCCATGCGCCCCCAGAATCGCGGCCAGGATGTTATCGGGCAGCGTTTCACCTGGCTGGTTGTAATCGTTCTGGAAACTGCGAACAAACATCCGCTGTTTGTCATTCAGGGTGTAGTCCAGTCTTGCCGTCACTTCGTTGTAAAACGTGGGCTGAGTGGGCAGAGCAAAATTTGTCAGGCCCGTCTGCGGGTTCTGGCCCAGAGGAAGATATCTAAGGAGGGCCACCGCTCCGGGGCTGTAAAGAGAGGGGTCGATCTTGTTGTTGACGAAAGGAGGAGGCAGAACGATCGGGGCCGGGTTGCCATTTTGGTCTGTAACGGACAGCAGAGCCGTGAAGTCACCGTTTCGTTCAGCCTGGGTAGGAGTGTAAGTGGTGTTCGTTTCCGATGTCAGACTTTGACGGGTCCCCTGATAATTCGCGAAGAAAAACAGCTTGTCCTTCATAACAGGACCGCCGACAAAGCCCCCAAACTGATTCCGCTTAAGAGGATCCTTAAGCCCGCTGAAGGGATTCTTGGCATTAAAAATGTCGTTGCGGATGAACTCAAAGACCCCACCATGAAATTCATTGCTGCCCGACCTGGTCTGCACACTCACAACGGCTGACGGAGCAAAGCCATTACGAGCATCGAAATTATTCGAAATGACCCGGAATTCCTGGGTTGCGTCGGGGTTCGGAAACGGCAAAGACAGAAGCGTGTAGGTGTCCATGTTCGAAACACCATCTAACAGGTACCACGTGCTGCCCTGG
Organism: uncultured Acidobacterium sp.; assembly: GCA_964535525.1. Classification (GTDB taxonomy): domain Bacteria; phylum Acidobacteriota; class Terriglobia; order Terriglobales; family Acidobacteriaceae; genus Palsa-343. The sequence goes on from CAZHTJ010000065.1 coordinate 20,645, forward strand.
CGCTGACCGCCGGCGGAAGCACCAGATTCATTGGGGAAGGAATTGGTCGCCTGTAGTGTCGATGCCTGGCTGTTTAACTCGTTGGTCACTCCTGCCGAGAGAAAGACCAGGGTTCCGGGGTCGCGCCCGTTGAGTGGCAGGTCTTTGATGGTCGCCTGATCGACGACCTGACTAAGATCGGCTGTAGTGGTGTTGATGAGTTCGGCCCCGGCGGTCACCGTGATTGTGTCCGTGGTTGCGCCCGGCTTCAAGGAGAGGTTCAAGGTCGCGGACTGCCCGACGGTCAGTTCCACGCCTGTTGTCACGAGAGGGGAAAAACCGGGGCTGAGCGCGGTGACTTTGTAGTGTCCGACAGGGAGGGAATTGAAGGCGTAATCGCCGGCGCTGTCGCTTTCCACCATGACCTCGAGATTGGTTGCGAGGTTTTGCGCCGTCACTTTGACTCCCGGCACCACGGCTCCGCTTGGGTCGGTGACGGAGCCAGTCAACCGGGCGCTGGTCGCCGATTGTGCCCTGCCCGCCGACGCATTCATCAAGGCGAGACAGATCGATGCGCACACCGCGACGATTCGTAAATTCATACTCCAATCACGGGACTGTGAAACTGCGATCTTTTTCAAGAGAATGCCTCCTCAATCTTCGTTCATCTCCCGCGGTAAACGCGGCTCACTCTGTAGCCCGGATCGGTCGGCACAATCAACACCGATTGCCGGGCAAACCGGATGGATCACCAGATTGCGCACCACTGTACGTTAGCGGTAACGCTTTGCGCAAGAGGTTTTGCACAAAAAATGATCCGGGGCGTTGTTTCGGGCTATTCCAGGCAGATCGGGCCGGGTTTTCCCAAAGAGCCGTCATGGCGTCATTGGGAGGCGACATCGCTAACGCTGCCCGTTCCCCCAAGCCACAATCAGGCGGGGAGCGGGAAGCCGGAGCCGCTGGAAGCCAGGTCATGCAGCATCTGCGCGGAGGGTTCCCATTCCCCAATTGCCGGACAGAGCAGCATTGCCTTGCGAGCCGACTCAACGGAGCCTGAAACGGCGGCGTCGATCGTCGCTCGCTCATAGGCCTTAACGGCGATCACCAACCCGCGGACCTCTTCGGGAAGGCGTCCGCAAGTTTCCGGAACGACACCTTCGAGGGAAATAGCGCAAGGCGTCTCAACTACATCTTCATATTCCAGATCGGAAATGGCTCCGTGGTTGCGAAAATTGACAACCACGGAGCGCGGTTGGTCGCTCGAGAGCGCGTTCATCACGGCGAGCGCAATGCGATGGTATCCGGTCGCAACCCGAAATGGATTCTCTGTCAGCGCGGTTGATTTGTCGAACGCAGTTCCGGCGCGCGTCTCCAGTTGCATGTAAGAGCCGGAACGCTGGTTCAGGTAATTCGTATAAATTCCAAGCGCGCGTTGCTCATCGTCCGCGGCAAGAGCGAGATTGAGCGCGCGGTAGAGCTCCTCGTTGAGCAACCGCAGTTCCGCGCCCCTGGTCGTCTGGACCGCGAGTTGGTTGGCGAGGGCGCGTCTGCGGCTGTAATAGAAGAAGAGATATTCGGTGGGTATCAGTCTGAGGCTCCGCAGCAGCTCGACATCGAAGAGATCGGCCTGATACAGACTTCGCAGCGCGGTGTCGTCGGCCAGCAAACGCGCTGTCACATCTTCGCCCCGCAGCAGCACACGACGCACCCAGCCCAGATGATTGAGCCCCACATAGTCGCAGTGCACCTGCTCAG
>CAZHTJ010000066.1:0-21887 GCA_964535525.1 uncultured Acidobacterium sp.
CTAAGAAGCGGGTCGCTTAGAAGCGGGTCGCTTAGTCGCTTAGAAGCGGGTCGCTTAGTCGCTTAGAAGCGGGTCGCTAAGAAGCGGGTCGCTTAGCTGATCAGGCGGCGCGGGCTCTTTCCTGTTCCCACATCCAGCGGGCGTAGGCTTCATCGACCTGGCCGAGCTGGTAGAGGCTGTTGTGGGTTTCGACGAGGCGGTTGCCGAGGTCGACGTTGAGGATGGCGGAGGTGTAAATGGAGCCGTTGCGAAGGTTGGTGTGGCCCATCACGTCGCCGGTGAGACGCTGTCCTGGCTCGAGGTTTTGGTAGCCATGGTAGATGACGCTGCCGACGACAGACCAGTTTTCAATACGGACGATTGGCTTATCCATGGTGGTGCCCCTGTGTCCGCCACCGGTCGCTTCCAACCGTCCCAAGGCCCGTGGCCGGTCCTTCCCCACTGAAATTGCCAGCAATTGTGGGGCCGTTCGTAACCTATTAGTAAATAGGCGGCGTTCGCCGAGGATTGGATCCGGCGGCGGGAAGTTTTTACCGGATTGGCGCAGTTTGGCGTTCCTTATTGCGTGATGGGTAGCAGCCGCGGTCATACATCTCGCGCGGCGACACCCAGGAAGATGGGAATGAGGGCTATTCGGCCAAAAGCACCCGCGGATCCCTCCGCTGCGCGTTCGGGATGACACTTCGCGAGAGGAAGCGAAATTGAATTCTCAGGGCAGATCCTTCAGCCTCGCTATGCGATTCGTCAGGATGACAACGCGTGAGGCAGGCGTAGCCCGATTGCGGTCGCCGAACGGCGGATATTTGTCTTTGTTTGTTTTTCCAACCTTTCAAATCCTGCTAATCCTGCAAATCTGGACAATTGAAGGATCAGCAGCTTAAGTAGTTTCAATGACCCTTTGAATCGTGCCCTAATACAAAATCTAGGAGCGATTCTGTAATGGACTGCGGAGACGGGACCCTCGATGCCAGGGGCTCGGGTTCGGGCCGGTTCGACTGCGTTTTATATACTGGCGCACATGCTTTCCTTGCGCGTTCGATTCGCACTCTCTGCTGTCCGTGTGTTGGTTCTGCCTCTGGTGGTGATGACTGGGGCGCTTGCACAAACTTCTGCCGCACAAACCGCGCCGTCGCCGGCGCCTGCCACTCAGGCAACAACGCCCGCTCCCGCAACGCCGGCGGGGCCGCACGCGATGACGCTGGACGATCTGTTTCGGTTTCACGATGTGGCGGGGCCGGTGGTGTCGCCCGACGGACAGTGGGTCGCGTACACGGTCTCGACGACGGAGACGAAGGCGGATAAGCGGATCACGGATCTGTGGATGGTCTCGTGGGATGGCAAGCAGGACATTCGGCTGACGTGGGCGGGCGATGTGGATGAGGAGTCCGACGATCTGAGTTCGTCGGGTGCGCCGCGTTGGAGTCCGGATGGGAAGTATCTTTCGTTCACAGCGGGGCGCGTGGGTACGGCGAAAGGATCGCAGGTGTGGGTACTGGATCGGCGCGGGGGCGAGGCGCATCAGCTGACCGATGTGAAGGGGCACTTATCGGCGTACGCGTGGGCGCCGGATGCGAAGCGGCTGTTGCTGTCGATCACACCGCAGAGCGAAGAGGAAGAGGCGGCGGAAAAGAAGGGCGCGGGCAAGGAAAAGGAAACGCCGAAGCCGATCGTGCTGGACCGGTACCACTTTAAGGAAGACGTGGAAGGCTATCTAAAGAGCAACGAGCATACACAGCTTTTCCTGTGGGATGTGGAGACGAAGAAGCTGGAGAAGCTGACGAGCGATAAGAATGTCGACGAGAGCAACGCGGTGTGGTCGCCGGATGGGACGCGGATTGCGTACGTGAGCAATCACGATGCGGATCCGGACCGGTCGATCAATACGGATGTGTGGGTGGTAGAGGCGAAGGCGAACTCGACGGCGAAACGGCTGACGACGTTCGACGGGCCGGATGGCGGGCGGATTGCGTGGAGTCCGGACAGCAAGTGGATCGCGTTCACTGAGGGCGACGAGCTGAAGTTGTGGCAGTACAGCGAGGAGAAGCTGGGGATTGTGGCGGCGGATGGGAGTGCGGCGCCGAAGATTCTGACAGCGGCGCTGGATCGGTCGGTGTCGTCGCCGTTTTTCTCGCAGGATGGGAGGTCGGTGGACGTGATCGTCGAGGACGATCGGAGCGAGTATCCGGCGAGCGTGGAGGTGGCGACGGGTCAGGTGCGACGGATCATTGGCGATGCGGGCGCGACGACGGGGATGAACGAAGTTGCCGGGCGCACAGCGGTGGTGTGGACGACGGATGCGCAGCCGGGCGAGGTGTATGCGCTCGAGAACGGCAGTCTGCGGCGGCTGACGCACCACAACGATGAGGTGGTGGCGAGTCTGAAGCTGGCCCAGACGCGCGATGTGAAGGCGACGGCGAAGGACGGAACGGAGGTGCATGGTCTGCTGACGATGCCGATCGGTATGCCGGCTGGGACCGCTGTTCCGATGCTGCTGTTCATCCATGGGGGGCCGAATGGGCAGGACAATCACGCGTTCAATGTGCATCGGCAGCTGTTTGCGGCGCACGGGTATGCGGAGCTGAACGTGAATTACCGCGGAAGCTCAGGGCGCGGGAATGCGTATCAGAAGGTGATTGCGGCGGACTGGGGCGACCACGAGGTTCAGGATTTGCTGGCGATGGTGGATCAGGTGGTGCAGTCAGGCGCGGTGGATGCGACGAAGCTGGCGGTGGGCGGATGGAGCTACGGGGGGATTCTGACGGACTACACGATCGCGACAACGAACCGGTTTAAGGCGGCGAGCAGCGGGGCTGGCATGGGGAATCCGCTGGGGCTGTACGGGATCGACGAGTACATCCTGCAATACGACTACGAGCTTGGGGCGCCGTGGAAGAATCCGGAGAAGTACATCCAGATTGGCTATCCGTTTTTCCACGCGGACAGGATTCGGACGCCGACGCTGTTCATGGGCGGTGACAAGGATTTCAATGTGCCGCTGAATGGCGGGGAGCAGATGTATCAGGCGCTGAAAAGCCTGAATGTGCCAGCGGAGCTGATCGTATATCCGGGGCAGTTCCATGGGTTCACGCGGCCGAGCTTTATCAAGGATCGGTATCAGCGGTGGTTTGACTGGTATGACAAGTGGGTGCTGGGGAAGGCGCCGGCGCCGGCTGCGCCTGCGACTCCTGCGCCAAAGGCGAGCTGAAGGCGAGGGAACGGCGAGGGAGGGGCGAGCTAAAGACGAGTCAGAGGTGCCGGTTCTGGCCCCAAAATGAAAACCCCACCTTGCGGTGGGGGAAGGGGAGGGCTGCTCCATCTTTGGGGAGGAGCCCCTTTGGGGGAATGCTCCGGCTACGAGTGCCGGAGCGCCTGAAGCGACGGGGCCGGATAACCGGTGACGGGACGACGCGCGTCGGGGACGAAAGCGGGAACGCGGGGCTGGGGCGCGGAGAGGCCCTGGCGCTGCGCGGAGGACCAGAGCTGGTAGGACTCGTTCATCTGACCGAGCTGGTAGACGGTGTTGCCGGTCTCGACGAGGCCGTTGGTCGAATCGACGTTCTGGATGACAGAGGTGTAGATGACGCCGTTCGGGAGGTCCGTGTGGCCCATCAGGTAGCCGGTCAGGCGCTGTCCGGGCTCGAGGTCACGGAAACCGTTGAAGATGAGGTTGTCCACGACCGACCAGTTCTCGATCTTTGCCGATAGCTTTTCCATACGAGGGTCCCTTTGAACTTTCCGCCGGTGGTCGCGACTTGGGGGGGCGATGCACCGACTATGACCTTCCTGGATGCTGGTAGGGGCAATTGGGTGGCCAATGTTTAATTCTTTTATTTGTGGGCACTTAGGATTTTGGGGTTGGGGGCGGAGGAAAATTTTACGTCCAGAGGCAGTCTTTTCTGCGCAATTTTGTTACCACTTTAGATACGGGAAGGCAACCCCTGATACCACAATTGGGTGATATCGAGGTAGATACCGGGGGGGGGCACCTGCCGGGTACTTAAAAGGCACCGGGGACCAGTCGGCTGGAGCAGAATTTTGGTCTGGCGAAGGGAGAGGGATTCGAACTTGAGCCGAATTGCGGGCGTCTGAGAGCGAAATCCTGAGCAAAGTCGAAGGACCTCGGTCTGCACAGATCTTGCCAAAGAAATGGCGGAGGGAGAGGGATTCGAACCCCCGGTACCCTTGCGGGCACAGCGGTTTTCAAGACCGCCTGTTTCAACCGCTCACACATCCCTCCGCGTGGCGGGCTTTCACCATAGTACGACGGCGGCGGTGTTGGGAGGCAGGGTTGGACGGCGGCCGGACTGGGGGCGGGGTGCGGAATCGGTGTGGGGCCGGGGTCGCCGCAGACGGGGTCGCCGTAGAATCGATGCTGCTGGGTGGGATTTTCGATTGAATCTTGCCGCAGTCTTTTTTATGTGTGGACGCTACTATCGACGGTCGGACAAGCAGCGCATTGCTGAGGCGTTCAGGGTGGGCGTGCCGCCGTCGTTTGAGATTTTGCCGGATTACAACGTTGCGCCGACGACGTTCCAGCCGGTGATCGTGGAGGATCGCGACACGGGCGAGCGGACGGTGCGCGCGATGTACTGGGGGCTGATTCCGTACTGGGCGGAGGATCCGAAGAAATTAGGGGTGAGCACGATCAACGCGAAGGCGGAGAGCCTGATGACGAAGCCGATCTGGCGGGAGCCCTTGATGCGGCGGCGGTGTCTGGTTCCGGCGGATGGATTTTACGAGTGGCAGAAGTTCGATGCGAAGGTGAAGCAGCCGTGGGCGATTGCGCTGAAGGGCGATGAGCCGCTGGCGTTTGCGGGATTGTGGGATCGGTGGAAGAGCGCGGACAAGAAGACGGAGCTGGAGAGTTTTTCGATTATCACGACGGAGGCGAATGAGCTGACGGCGGCGATGCATGATCGGATGCCGGTCATCCTTGAACCGCGAGATTATTCACGCTGGCTCCGTCGCGACGAAACGGAACGCCCGCCGATCGATTTGCTGCGGCCTTATGAGTCGGAGCGGATGCATGCGTGGCGTGTGGACGCGGCGGTGGGTAATGTGAGGAACAATTCTGCGGAGTTGCTGGAGCCGGTGGCGGCACAGACGCTGTTCTGATGAGAGCCCGCTTAGCAGAGAGGCCACAGAGAGCGCTCCGGCGAGCCCACTCAAGCCAACAGCTGGCTTGAATGGGGCACCCTGCATGGGGCACCGGCGAGCCCACTCAAGCCAACAGCTGGCTTGAATGGGGCACCCTGCGTGGGGCACCGGCGAGCCCACTCAAGCCAACAGCTGGCTTGAATGGGGCACCCTGCGTGGGGCACCGGCGAGCCCACTCAAGCCAACGACAGGCTTGAATGGGGCACCCTGAGAGCGCTCCGGCGAGCCCACTCAAGCCAAAAAGCCGGCTTGAATGGGGCACCCTGAATGGGGCACCCGATGCATTATTGTTGCGCGTTGCGGTTGGTTTCCAGGCCTGCGGTGATCATGGGCAGTCCGGTGGCGGGCCAGTGGGTGACCTGTGCATCGACGTTGGGGGCGAGGGCGGAGTCGGCATTGGTGACGGGATCGATGTCGACGTTCCAGCCATCGAGGACGATGAGCGGCGTATCGCCTTTGAGGTCGGCGAGGGCTGCGTCAATCGTGACGGTGCGGCTTTCGCCGGGCGCGAGGGAGATGTAGTTATCCGAATAGAAAACGGGGAGGACGCGGTCGCCGGAGGATTTGCGGCGAAGCTGGAGGTGGGCCATGAGGGCGATGGCTTTGCCGGGATTGGTCAGAGTGACTTCGAGGCCGAGGCGGGCATTGGAGCCGGAGGGTGAGTCGTGGCGGGCGATGGCGCCGTGCAGCGTGACGGTGGGAAGCATGTTGAGCGGGGTGAGGTCGTTGGGCTGCTCGGGGTTGGGCTGCCAGTAGAGATTGCGGGAGAGGGTTTGGCCCTGGGAGTCGCGGAGTTCGAGCTTCGCGAAATAGATGGGGGAGAGATTGTCGGGAAGAGGGACGGGGCCGAGGTCGATGGCGGTGTCGGCGGGACCGCTGACGGGGATGTCTTTTTCGAGCGCGGGACGGCCCCCACCGTAAAGGGTATAGATGGCGACGTGCGCGGTGTCGCCGGCGATGGCGGTGGGGAGGTTATTGATGACGCGGAGGTGGAAGTCGTCCTCGTCCATCTGGATGTGGAGCTGCTCGGAGGCGGACTTGACGGCGAAGAGCGAGGCGTTGGGCTCGAGGTCGTAGTGGTAGAGCTGCCAGACGAAGCTGGGCTGGGCGGGATTGCTCATCCAGGTGATGACGCCGGTGGCGGGGGCGAAGAGGAGCTTGTTGCGGCCCTCGTACATGGCGCGGTAGGCCTCATAGTTCATCATCTGCGCTTTGCGGGCGAAGTCGGCGAGGTTGGCGATGCGGCCGTAACGGCCGGCAAGGACGTACGGGTAGGTGTCGCCGTGCTGCGCGCCTTTGGCGAAGTCGTGGGCGGCCCAGTCGTCGTCGATGGTCTCCCAGTCTTTTTTGGGCATCATGCCGCGGATGGATTCGAGGGTGGGGACGGACATGCTGCCGATTTCGGTTTTGAAGGGTGCGTCGAAGACGTAGTAGGCGCGGGGCTCACGCCAGTAGTAAGGTCCACCGGAGTGGACGCCGCGGCCGGAGGTGGAACTGGGCTGATAGAGGCGGGCGGGGTCGAGCTCGGGAATCATTTTACGGAGGGCGGCGTCGATTTCCGGGGGCGGGAAGCCTTCGTTGCGCGCGCACCAGACAGCGATGGAGGGATGGTTGCGGAAGCGGAGAATTTTGTCGTGGACATTGGCGAGGTAGACGGGGAGGTTGTCGGGGTTGGGGCCGTCGCTGGGGTTGGGCTGGAAGAATTCGTCCCATAGCAAGATGCCGTATTGGTCGCAGAGTTCGTAGAAGTCTTCGCCGGTGCTTTGGCCGACCCAGTTGCGGATCATGTTCATGTTGGCGAGGGCGTGCATGTGAATTTCGGCGTCGAGGCGGGCGCGGGGGATGCGCTTGAGAGCTTCGTCGAGGCCCCAGTCGCCGCCGCGGATGAAGACGCGGACGCCGTTGACGGAGATGGTGAGGGCGTCAACGCCCGGGGATTCGTAAGTGATTTTACGGATGCCGAAGGTGGTGTCGTGGGCATCGGAGTCGGAGCCGCGCTGCACGAAGTGGAGATGGAGGGTGTAGAGATTCTGCGGGCCGTAGCCGTTGGGCCACCAGAGTTTTGGATTGGCGAGGTGGAGGGCCGGCGTGGATTTGGGATCGAGGGTGATGGTCTGCGTCTCGTTCGGTTTGAGCGTGACTTTCTGCGAGAAGGTCACGGAATCGCCGGGCGCACCGCTGCCGAAGCTGCCTTCGAGGGTGCCGGTCTGCGGTTTGCCGGAGGTGTTCTCGAGGGTGGACTTGACGGTGATGTCGGCGGTGTCGGTTTTGGGCAGTGGCAGATCGGTGATGACGAGAGGGTCGTCGACGAGGACGGGGCCGGAGGCAGAGAGCCAGACTTTTTGCCAGAGGCCGGTATCGCGGTCGCGAACGGCGTTGAGCCAGTCCCAGCCGATGGTGCAGAGGAAGGTGGGGCCGTCGAGAGCGGTGATGCCACCGTTTTTGCCAACGCCGTTGGCGATGTTGTGTTCGTGCGGGTCGCCGGGATGGGGTTGGGGCGTGACTTTCACGGCGAGGACGGCGGTCGAGCCAGGCTTGACGAGTTGGGTGATGTCGAAGCGGCCGCGAATGAAGGCGCCCTGGATGGTTCCGGCCTGTGTGCCGTTGACCCAGACTTCGGAGGAGTAGTTGGCGCCGTCAAAATGGAGCCAGACCTGGCGATGCGCGTACTCCTTCGGGACGGCGAAGGTGGTGCGGTACCAGTACGAAGTTTTGTTGAGGCTCTCGGGGATGACGGTCTCGCGGTTGTTCTCGCCGTACATGGGCTCGGGGTAGATGCCGTCGTTGACCATGCTGGTGAGCACGGTGCCGGGAACAGTGGCGGCGATCCAGCCGGTGGGCTGGTAGCTCTTCGCGGAGACGGCGGCTGCAGCGTCGGAGACTTTGGCGGAGTCCTGGAGCTGCCAGCCGGTGTTGAGCTCGACGGGCGCGGGGGTTGATTTGGACTGCGCAAGCACCGTGCCTGCTAGTAAAAGGATGGAGCTGGCTGTCAGCCGAAGCAGGAAGCTGGAAGCAGGAAGCCGGAAGCGAGTAAGCCGGACAACATTCCGAACCGGTGGTCTTTGAGAAGAGCCCACGATTTGCCTCTTTCTTTGGGCCGGCCCGGAAGTCCGGAAACCGGCCCCGTCCAAGTATTCACATTCCAGCGTGAAACTCAACTGACAGGCGGTAGCCTGTCTCCTGGTCAGCGAGCCATTTACGGCACAGCTGAACAGCTCGCAGAAAAGTCGCTTCGGGTGGTGAAATAACAGCGCAGGGGCTAAAGCCCCCATTATTCCGCGGCGGCTGCGGCACGACCAAAGGTCGTGCCCTGTTACAAAAGCGGCAGGAAGCCAGTAGCCAGGTTCGCTGACGGCAGGCGTGGCAGGAAGCCAGTAGCCAGGTTCGCTGACGGCAGGCGTGGCAGGATGGCGGCACGGCGAGGGAATCCGGCGCGGAGTCCTCGGCATCTACCCGAGAAGCGGGGTGGATATGGCGGAGACTTCAGCCGCGATTCCGATGCGGCCATTTGGAAAGCACACAGACGTGAAGATTTCGGCGCTGGGGCTGGGCGGGCATCACATCGGCCAGGCGGCGGATGAGCGGACGGCGATCGATATTGTGCACGGCGCGATCGAGGGCGGCGTGACGTTTTTCGATAATTGCTGGGAGTATCACCGCGGGAAGACCGAAGCGTGGATGGGATCGGCGCTGAAGGGCAAGCGCGACAAGATTTTTTTGATGACGAAGGTCTGCACGCATGGGCGCGATGGGAGCCTTGCGATGCAGATGCTGGAGCAATCGCTGACGCGGCTGCAAACGGATCACCTGGATTTGTGGCAGATCCACGGCGTGGTCTTCGAGAACGATCCGGAGCTGTTCATCCGGCCAGGCGGAGCGGCGGAGGCGCTACTGAAAGCCAAAGCTCAGGGGAAGGTACGGTTCCTCGGGTTCACGGGACACAAGCGGCCGGAGATTCATCTGGCGATGCTCAACGTGGGGTTCGCGTGGGACGCAGTGCAGATGCCGCTGAATCCGTTTGACTCGCATTTTTTGAGTTTCGAGCAGCAGGTACTGCCGGAGCTGAACAAGCGCGGGGTGGCGGCGCTGGGGATGAAGCCGATCGGCGGGAACGGCGATATGGTGAAGAAGGGTGCGGTCACGGCGGAGCAGGCGCTGCGCTATGCGATGAGCCTGCCGGTGACGACGACGATCACGGGGATGGAGACGATGGAGGTTCTGCGGCAGAACCTGAAAATCGCACAGGGGTTCACGCCGCTTTCGGATGCGGAGATGCAGGCGATTCGGGATCAGGTGAAGCAGCCTGCGGGTGATGGGCGGTTTGAGCCGTACAAGACTTCGCTGAAGTTCGACAATCCAGAGGCGCGGCTGGCGCACTATTTTCCGATCGACGATCAGTCGGTGGAAGTGAAAGAGATGCTGAAGGCGACGCAGAACGAGGGGCATCCATGGCCGGCGGTGTCGTCGTGAGCGGTGGGGCTTTCGATGTATCGCGCAGAACATTTTTAAGATCGGCTGCGCTGAGCGGGGTGGGGGTGATGGCAGGACGCGAATCGAGCCTGGGAACACAGACTACGGGAGAATCCATGCCTTCGTATACGGTGCCGCGACGGCCATTTGGGAAGACGGGAGAGCAGGTTTCGATCCTCGGGGTGGGGGGGTTTCATCTGGGCGCGACGAAGGATCAGCAGGAAGCGAACGCGATGGTGGGGCGGGCGATCGACAGCGGGATCAATTTTTTCGACAACGCGTGGGAATATAAGGGTGGGCTGGCGGAGGAGCGGTTGGGCGCGGCGCTGAAGGGCAAGCGGGATCAGGTGATCCTGATGACGAAGGTCTGCACGCACGGGCGCGACAAGAGCGTGGCGATGCAGCAACTGGAGGAGTCGCTGCGGCGGCTGGGGACGGATCACCTGGACGTGTGGCAGATTCACGAAGTGGTTTACTACAACGATCCGGATCTGATTTTTCGGCCGGGTGGCGCGATTGAGGCGCTGGCGGCGGCAAAGCAACAAGGAAAGGTGCGGTGGGTGGGGTTCACGGGGCACAAGCATCCGGACATTCACCTGAAGATGCTGAGCCACGAATTTCCTTTCGACACGGTGCAGATGCCGCTGAATGCGTTTGACGCGCGGTTCCGGAGTTTTCAGGAGCGCGTGCTGCCGGAGGCGAACCGGCGCGGAATGGCGGTGCTGGGGATGAAGAGTCTGGGCGGGAGCGGGGAGATGGTGACGCACGGGGCGATCACGGCGGAGGAGGGTTTGCGCTATGCCATGAGCCTGCCGGTGGCGACGACGATCAGCGGAATGGATTCGATGGACGTGCTGGAGCAAAACCTCGGGATCGCGTCGAACTTTAGGCCGATGACGGAAGCGGAGCGGCGGGCGCTTGAGGATCGGGTGCGGCAGTGGTCGGCGGACGGGCGATATGAGTTGTTCAAGACGACGGTGAAGTACGACGGCGATGTGGGGCGGCAGCAGCACCAGTTTCCGACGCCTGAGAAGTTGCCGGCGTAAGACATCGCTCGCGACCGGCGGAGCCGGACCAGGCCCGCGCCGTTCCGGATCATTGAGGACGAGAGAACTGTCAGCGCGACTTTGCCTGCGCTTCGTGCCCTCTCGAAGAATCGATTTTCCGCAAGCTGTAAGAGCCGTAAGGGAGTGCGTTGAGGTTAGCTTGCGGCAGAGTATCCTTGCCGGTGAGACTGGAAATTATGGGGTAGAAGGTTTACTCTGCGCAGCCGGTTGCGCAGCACAGACCTGTGCTTCCACGGCCGCTGACAGCTTGCCTTTTCCGCAAAGGTTCTGAGTGTTTGTCTTGGCGATGTCAGCGCGGTAATAGCCCGTGGTCATGTATTCCTTCCCGGTCCGATCCGGATTTGGCAACCAAAAATCGCAGTTGTTGTGCTTATTACACCTGACGGCGAACAGAATCCTGTCGCCTTCATGGAGTTGATCCATGAACCATTGTTTGTAAGCCAAAGGCGCCGCGGCGCCAGCGAGCATCCCGAGTGCCAGGCTCCCACCAACAGAAATCGGGGCCTCAATCGCATACAAGCCATCCGCGGTTCTCACATAATGGATATTGTGGCCCGCTTCGAAGGCCCGACAGCCGCCGCCGCTGCAAAATGCGAAGCTGCCATCGCTGAGTTGTCCCGTTGCCGAAAACACGCCGACCAGATATTCCGCGCTGTGGTCCTTCGCAAAAGCCGGGTTTACGACGATGGCCAACAGAACGCCGGCCAGAAAAACAGGTTGCTTTTTCACAGAATCCTTCCGTGAGCTGGATTGTGTAGTTCACCGTGAAACACTCAAACTACAGTCGAGGGATACCGGCAGCAATACACCGGAAGTGGTCAGAATGCACCAAGGTACTGCGGCCGTTGCGCTGCCATTCTGAAAATTCCGGTATCGGGAAAGCCGCCACAGCGGATATCCTTAGCGTTCGTATGAGGATTCGCTGCGGATGAGAATTGCCATCGTCACGGAGACATTTCTTCCCAAGATCGATGGGATCGTCACGATGGTGACGAAGACGGTGGAGACACTGGAAGCGGCGGGCGATGAGGTGATGATTTTCGCGCCGAGCGGTGGGCCGGAGGAGTTGTCCGGGGCGAAGGTGGTGAGCCTGCCGTCGATTCCGTTTCCGGCATATCCGGAGCTGCGGGTGGCGGCGCCGCGAGCTTCGATGCGCAGGCATCTGGAGGCGTTTCGGCCGGACGTGTTTCATTTGTTTGAGCCATCGCTGCTGGGCATTGGCGGAATTTATTACGGCAAGGTGCTGCATATCCCGATCGTGATTTCGTATCACACGAACCTGCCGGCGTATCTGCACTATTACGGGCTGGGTTTTTTTCAGGGGCCGACGTGGAAGCTGATGCGGGAGCGGCACCTGCGCGCGGACCTGAATCTGTGCACGTCGACGCAGATGATGGATGAGCTGCGCGCTCACGGGGTCGACAGGCTTGCACTGTGGGAGAGGGCGGTGGATGCGCAGCAATTCCATCCGTCGAAGTGCTCGGTGGAGATGCGGAATACATTGAGCGCGGGCGAGCCGCAGAAGCCGCTGCTGCTGTATGTGGGGCGGCTGTCGGCGGAGAAGGACATCGGGACGCTGCGCGAAGTGCTGCGGGCAATGCCGGAAGTGAGGCTGGCGATTGTGGGGGATGGTCCGACGCGGCGCGATCTGGAGAAGCATTTCCGGGGGACGCCGACGTATTTTGCCGGATACATGCGTGGCGAGGCGCTGGCGCAGGCTTATGCCTCGGCGGATGTGTTCGTGATGCCGTCGAAGACGGAGACGCTGGGTTTGGTGCTGATGGAGGCGATGGCGGCGGGCTGTGCTGTGGTGGCGTGCAATGCGGGTGGGATACCGGACGCGGTGGAGGACGGCGTGACTGGGTATCTGTTCGAGCCCGGTGACAAGGACGGGTTGATTGAGACGGTGCGTCGGGCGCTGGCGAATCCTGGGGAGCGGGCTACGATCCGGGTTCGTGCGCGGGCCGACGTGGAGCGGCACAGCTGGGACGGGTCCACGCGCCAGCTGCGGCAGTATTATGCGCAGGCGATCGAGGATCCGCGACCGAAGAAGGAGATGATTGGGCCGAGAAGGCGGCCTGGGTTGCGGCGGAGAATGGTGATCGGGACGCTGCGGCGGCTACTTCCGTGAGGGCGCCGGACGAGGCGCGGAACCAGGCGCGGAACCGGACATGGAACCGGAGATGGAGCCAGGAGGCAAGAGGCTGGCCTGCTGCGTGTGCGGCTCACCGGAATCCATGTTGTAAGCGCCGTAATCGATGGTGAGGGTGGCGCGGCCGCCGAGGCGGACATCGGTGTCGCTCTCGTTATGCTCGGGAAGCCAGAACTCGCCCGTCTTGGCGTTCACGTGATGGATCTTTGTGTCGCGAATCCAGAAGGAGGGATTGCGCGCGGGCTGGGCTTCGATTTTTGCGACGGCGAAATCGTCGGCGTCGACCCAGATGGTGCCTCGATAAAGAAGGCGGGAGCTGGTTTTCGGTTCGACCTGGAGCTGGTAGCAGGGCCGGCCGTCGATCATTTGCTGACCGACGAGAGTGAAATTGTAATTGGCCGCGGTGGGCGCGGTCTGGCGCGGATCGGCTGCGGATTCTTTTTCGGCGTCGAGGAGCTTTTTGAGGACGTGGTCGGCGAGCATCTTCGAGCCGGTTTGGGAGATGATGCGGAACTGCTTGGTGCCTGGAGCCGAGTAGGTCGTGTCGACGACGAGGGTCGCGCTCATGTTGGCGGGAAAACCCTGGTAGGTGACGGAGTAGCGGCGCTGTTCGGTGTAACCCTTGAGATCCTCGGCGCGCTTCTTCTCGCTGTCGGCGAGCTTTTGCACAATCTCGTCGACACCGAGGTGGGCGGTGACGGAGAGTGGCGAGGCGGCCGGAGCCGCGGGGGCACCGGATAAATTTGTAATGGCGGCGTCTACTTTTTGTGCGGAAGCAATTGAGCCTGACACGATGACGGCCGCGGCAAGCAGGAAGATCTTAGCCAGAAGACGGTTACGGGTTTTTGGGAACAAGATGTTCTATGATGCCCCTCGGCAGCGTGGCCCGTCAACGAAAGAGTTCCCTCGATCTCAATATTGCTTAACACTTTGGTGTGGTAGTGTGGCAACGCACTATAATGAAGCCACTTCATCCTTCTCCCTTCAGGAGCCCCGTAGTTCCTGGAGTAACCAGACCGGGGTGAGTCGGATCGCGTTCAGGGCAAAGCAAGCTACATCCCACGAAGCCGCGTCGATGGGATGGCGGAGGCCGCGTTGCAAAACCAGTTGCTGTTGTTGTCCAGAGACCGGGACGCTGTTGGTCCCTGGCGGAGCGGGGTGTCTCTCCACGGTCACACTCGGCACTCCCGGGAGAGCCTGGGTTTCATCGGAAAACTACTCGAGCAACGAGAGCTGTCGCGGCGCTGGTATGAGACCAAGAAGACAGACTGCCTGCGCGTGACGGGGATAGACCTGGACCTGGGCCGGGCCTACTGGACTCCACCGCTGTGTGAACGGCGAGCGCAGGAGGTGGAGACGCGGCAGATCGAGGAACTGGGTCTGCGGCCGATGGTTTCGCTCACGGATCATGACCGGATCGATGCGTGCGTTTTGCTGCGGGGGGATCCGAAGTTCGGCGATGTGCCGATTTCGACGGAATGGACGGTGGAGTGGGGCCGCGCGGTCTTTCATTTCGGTGTGCACAATTTGCCGGCCGAGCAAGCGCATGCGCTGCTGGCGGCGATGCGGGAAGCGGTGGCAAAACGAGACGAGAAACAGATCCTGGAGCTGTTCGCGGAGTTGAGCCGCATGCCGGGGGTGCTGGTGGTGTTCAACCATCCGCGGTGGAACTTCTACGACATTCCGGCGGCGCGGTTTGAATTCGAATTGGTGCGATTCCTCGAGTCGGCCAATGAATATCTGCATGCGTTCGAGCTGAACGGCATGCGGAATCACGAAGAGAATCGGGCAGTGATTCAGCTGGCGGCGGAGTGGGGCCAGCCGGTGATATCGGGAGGAGATCGGCACGGGTGCGAGCCGAATGCGTCGCTGAATCTGACCAACGCGGCGGATTTTGGGGAGTTCGCCGAGGAGATTCGCGAAGGGCGGCAGAGCACGGTGCTGGTGATGCCGCAATATGCGACGCCGCTGGGGTGGCGGTTCTATCAAACTTTCACGCATGTGATTGCGGACTATCCGGGGTATCCAGAGGGACGGAGACGTTGGGATGAGCGGACGTTTCATCCGGATCGCAACGGCGAGGTGGTGCCGATGATTCGGCTGTGGAAGAATGAAACGCCTGAATTTCTGAAGACGATCTTTCGCGCGGCGCTGGTGGCTTCGCGCGTGCCTTTCTATGCGCTGCTGCGTCGATGGAATGGGCGGGCAAACGAGTCTCTGCAGTTGCCGGCGGCGGCGCCGTGGATGGCCAGCGATGCCGGCGCTCGCGAGCGGGCTGCTTTTGCGGAACGGATGCCCGAGGGGCTTATGGAAGTCTACGGGGGCGGGGAGCCGGCGGCGGACTGAACGGCAGAGCTCAAGACACAGAGCACAGAGCTCAGAGCGCAGAGCTCAAGGCACAGAGCACAGAGCTCAAGGCACAGAGCACAGAGCTCAGAGCACAGAGCTCAGAGCACAGAGCTCAAGGCACAGAGCACAGAGCTCAGAGCTCAAGACACAGAGCTCAGAGCACAGAGAAGGCTCTGAGTTCCTGGCGAGTGATTCAGCCTGCTACGGCTGACAACTCCAGTTCTTTTTGCAGCAGCGCGAATTGGTCGCGGTCGGTTTCGTAGGCTCCGGTGTGGGGAAGTTGCTGGACCAGGGCGTTGCCTTTCTCCCACGCCTCGCGGGCTTCACTCAGCCGATGTTCGCTCCAGAGGAAGGCACTGCGGGCGATCCAGTAATCGGCGTTTCTGCGGGTGGGATTCTTGGCCTGCATGCGCTCCCACCAGACGCGCACCCCCGCCGCATCGTGCTGCAGATAAGCTTTGCCGAAGATGAAGGGCGTGTGGAGTTCGGCGGGAATGTCCGATGCGGAATCCTGATAGATAGCCTCGGCATCGGCGAGAGCCTGGCTGGCATCGGCGATGAGGCCGCGGTCAAGATAATACGAGGCCGCCAGGAGGCGCAGGTGCAGCGCGGGCTGGCCGATCGAGATGCCGGAGCTGGCACGCTCGATGCCGTCGATGTCGTAGTCGCGTGGGCGGAGCGGCGTGACGGTGGTGGCGGCAGCGGCGGTAAAGGCGCGATGGAGATCGGCCCAGGGGCCTGGATGCAGAAGCTGGAGGATGCGGGCGCCGTCGGAATAGAAGGCGCGGGTGCGGAAGGGAATCAGGTTCAGGAGGGCCGTTACCAGGGAGAGCGTAGAGAAGAAACTGAGCGGGAGCCACTCCTGCTGCCACGGATGGCCCGGCGCTGCGAGGGTGAACCACAATCCCGTCAGCCCCGCGGCGAGACTGGCGACCGGACCCGCTGCAACCATGCAGACATCGCGCCAGAGGGGACGGTTCGGATCGGTGGGAGCGACCGCGGTGGCGCCGCCGATGGCAAGAAAGCCGGAGAGGATGAAGCGGAATTCCCATTTGCCTTCGCGGACGCGCCACTGGAGGGGGCCGACGATGAAAGCGCGGAGCTTCATGGCGAGGAGTGCGGCGGCAGCGGCGTGGCCGAACTCATGGATGGCGACCATGAGCAACTCGAGGAGCAGAAGCAGGAAGAGATCGTGGAGAAAGGAGCTTCTGACCCAAACGAGGTTATTCGATTCGGCCCAGCGCCACCACCAGGTCATGGCGGAGATGAAACCGCCGGTTCCGGCGATCCAGATGGCGCGGTTGACGATGGCATTGGTGCTGTCGCCGGGGAGGGGCTGCGAAAGCTCCTCCGCTTTGATGAGGTCACGGCGGCGAAAGGCAATGAGACCGGCGAGGCCGACGCCGAGGAGCAGCGCGTCGGGATTGAGAAACGCGGTGACCGGCGCGGTGAGGAAGCGGCGGTCCATATAGAGGAAGAGGCAGCCGAGAAGGGTATTGGCGCCGCTGGCGACGAGGCCCCAGGTGCGGGCGGAGTTTTTGCCGGACCAGAAGGTCCAGCAGGCGAAACCGTAGAGGAGACCGAGCAGGGGAAGGGCGGCGCGGATGCCGGCGCTGAGGAGCGTGGGCGGCAGATGGGCGTCGGGCCACGAGGCGATGTCGAGGACGGAGAACAGCGCCGAGCGGAGAAAGAGGATGGCTCCCAGAGCAAACATCCAGCACAGAAAATTTCGAACCGCGCGCATACTATCCGCCTGGGTCGGGAGATAGCGGAATAGTAACTGCGGCGTCACGAGGCAACAATGCTACTTCGGAGGTAGATGCGGACGGGCGTTGTTTAAGCCAGGACCAAAGAAGACAGGCTAGAATGACGTTCTCTGCAAGCGGAAGAGGTCCAGGTGGAAGGCGGAATCGATCAGAAGCAGATCGACGAGATCAAGGCGCGGTACGGCATCGGAGCCCACGCAGTGGGTCCGGGCCGGTTCCCCATTGTCTTAATCCAGCCCTCGCATTACGACGATGAGGGATACGTGATCCAGTGGTTCCGCTCGGCGATGACTTCGAATTCCCTCGCCGTGATGCATGGGCTGGTCGAGGACTGCATCCAGCGGAAGGTGCTGGGCGAGCAGGTTCGGGTGGAGATCCGCGCGATGGACGAGAACAACACGCGGATCCGCGTGGCGCAGCTGGCGCGCGAGCTGAAGGACGGCAAGGGTCTGGTGATGCTGGTGGGAGTGGAGTCGCACCGGTTTCCGCGGGCCATGGACATGGCGCTGCAACTGAGAGTGGCGGGCGTGAACGTATGCATGAGCGGGACGCATGTGTTGGGAAGCATCGCGATGCTGGGCGGGGTGACGCCGGAGTTGCAGGAGGCGATGAACCTGGGCATCTCGCTCTACGCGGGTGAGGCGGAAGAGCGGCGGCTGGATCAGGTGCTGCGCGATGCGTGGCTGGGACAACTGAGGCCGCTCTATGACTACGCGAACGATCCGCCCGCACTGGAAGGGGCGCCGCTTCCGATGCTGCCGGCGAAGACGATTCGCGGCACGATCGGCGGGTGGACGAGTTTCGATGCAGGGCGGGGCAGCCCGTTTGAATGCTCGTTCTCGACGATCGCCAACGTGGAGGGCTGCGAGTCGCGGCGGCGAACGGTGGATGAGGTGGAGCGGATCGTCCGGGAAAACCTGAAGCAGGGCGTGGGGCGGTTTTTCATCGGCGACGGCAGCTTCTCACAGAACCCGGACTGGGAGGCGATCTTCGATCGGCTGATCGCGATGCGCGAGCAGGAGAAGCTGGGCATCGAGTTCATGGTGCAGGTGGACGCGACGTGCCATCGTGTGCCGGGGTTCATCGAGAAGGCCCGACGGGCGGGGGTGCGGCGGGTGGTGGTTGGGATCGAGAGCATCAGCCCGCAGAGCCTGATGGCAGCGAAGATTCCGCAGAACAGGATTGAGGAATACCGGCCGATGTTGCTGGAGTGGAAGCGGGCCGGGGTGATTGTGATCGCGGAGTACATCGTCGGGTTTCCGGGCGAAACGCCGGAGAGTGTGCTGCGCGACATCCGAATGATCAAGAAGGAGCTGGCGATCGATCTGCTGGAGCCACATTGCCTGACGGCGCTGCCGGGGTCGGAGGATCACCAGAGTCTTTATCGGGGGGGAGCGTTTCTGGAGCCGGATATGAACCGGTACGACCTGGAGCACGTGACGAGGCAGCACCTGACGATGACGGCGGAGGAGTGGGCGAAACTGTATTACGAGACGTGGATGGAGTTCTATACGCCGGAGCACATGCACACGGTGCTGCGGAGGGCGGCGGCGACGGGCGTTCCGCTCAGGGAGATGATGGCGCTGCTGGTGTGGTTCTACTCGTCGATCGTGTACGAAGGGATCGATCCGCTGCACGGCGGATATTTGCGGCAGAAGTACCGGCAGGACCGGCGGCCTGGATTGCCGAAGGAAGGGTTTCTGCGCTTCCACACGCGTTATGCTCTGAACCTGCTATCGAAGCAGATCAAAATTGCCCAGCTTTATTTGCGTTATCGGGGGTTTACGAAGGGCCTGGAACTGGATCGCAGCGCGAAGGACTACACCGATATGGCGCTGACGCCGGATTCGGAGTTAGACCCGAGCGCGCTGGAGATGCTGATGGCGCACGCCGCTGTGCCGCAGTGAGCCCGCGTCCATGACGGATCGTCAATAACGGATCGTCAATGAAGGGTCGTCCGGGGAAGTTCAGCGGACCCCAGTCCAGGAAAGAACGCCGATTTTTGAGTCGGGATAGCTGGCTGGGGCCCGGAAACTACGGAGCGCGGCGGCTACTCGCGCGGGGATTCGAGACCGGCGGGCATCAGGAGCTGAGCGAGTTCGGCCCGGGGGCCAATCAGCTCGACTTTCACCGGGGCCAGGCCCTCGTCGTGGAAGTCGAGGGCGTCGGCCGCTGCGCGGGAGAGGTCGATGACCCGGTTTTCGGGAACCGGACCGCGGTCGTTGACCGTGACGATAACCGACTTGTTATTGCGCAGGTTGGTGACCCGGAGCACCGACCCAAGGGGCAGGGTGCGGTGGGCGCAGGTGAGCTGGTTCTCGTCGAAGGGCTCGCCGCTGGCAGTGGTGCGGCCCTGGAAGAACTTGCCGTACCAGGAAGCGACACCGAGCTGGAACCAGTGGTGGTGGCTAACAACGATCTCTGGGTTGAGATGGGTGGCTGGCGAAGCAGCCTTCGCGCCGGCGACGCCGAAAAGAGTGGCGAATACTGCGACGGCGATACGGACGAATTGGCGGGGGCGATGGGCGTTATCTGAGCTTGCGATAGCGTTCATACTCCTCCTCCTGAAATTGTAGGTACCCGGTGCTGGTAAGTCAAACAACCAGAACCATTTAATGCAATACCGTACTTGCATCCTGATGCGTTCTGTGGTACTTCGGAAAGCGAATTTCCGCAGCCCAGAAACAGGAACGGTCTTCCTCCGCTGGTTCGAAGAGCCAATACGCGGAAGAAAGACCTACCAAGTACGATGGCGGAATGGGGCAGGACGCTGCCCGGAATATAAAGAGGAGTTCAATTTTGATACGCAAGCCCAGTGTTGTCAAGGACATGGCAGAGTTGGCAATAACCCGCAGAGCACTTACCATCGCGGGTTACGACCCCTCGTCGGGGGCGGGGATCACGGCCGACCTGCAAGTCTTTACAGCCCATAGTGTTGTGGGGGTGTCCGCGGTTACAGCGCTCACCGTGCAGTCTCGGACGGGCGTTCGACGGGTGGAACCGGTTTCGGCTGCTTTGTTGCGGGAAACACTGGACTTGCTGGCCGAGGAGGGACCGATTGCGGGGGTGAAGATCGGGATGCTGGCGACGGCGGAACTGGTGGAGGTGGTGACTAAATTCTTGTCGCGGGTCCGAATTCCGAGGGAGCGGGTGGTTCTCGATCCGGTCATCTGGTCGAGTTCGGGGGCGGAACTGCTGTCGGCTGAAGGGGTTGGGAGGCTTCGAGAGGGGTTGTTACCGCTGGTGGGGTGGATTACTCCCAACGTTGCTGAGGCGGGGATTTTGGCTGAAATCGAGGTTTCTGGGAAGGAGGGGGTCCCTGAACTGGCCGGACGGTTGGCGAAATTGGGGGGTGGCGGGCTGAATGTCGTGGTGACGGGGGGCAATCTGGAGCCTCCGGATGATTTTCTACGGACGGATTCCGGGAAGGAGATTTGGGTGCCGGGCCAGCGCGTGGAGGCGCGGGGTGTTCATGGGGCGCATGGGACGGGGTGCGTGTTTTCTTCGGCGCTTTTGTGCCGGCTGGTGCTCGGGGATTCGAAGGTGGAGGCGGTTCGGGGGGCTAAGGCGTTTGTGGTGAGGCGGTTGACCGGTTACCGGGACAGCAGCAAAACGGATATTTCGGAGTTATGATGACGCATGAAGTATCCGGTGAAGGTGGCGTTGATCTCCGCCCTTGTGGCGCTCCCGTTGGAATGGGTGAATTACCGATATTTCGCTTTCCCGATCGATGTTGGTTACGTGAATCCTACTTGGTTTCAGCAGGTGACCGGCGCCGAGTGGGTGCTGCTGCACCTTCCGGGATTGCGCCTTTGGGACTGGCTGGAACACCGCGGCCATTCGGAGTTGGTTCCAGCTGCAATATTCGCCAGCGGATATATCGATACCGTCTTACTACTGTTCCTGGCGCTCCTGTTGACTCACTGGATTTCCGGCCTGAGGAGAAGGCGGCCAGCTCAGGCCGTGTGACGAAAGTGATTGCTCCGGACTATCTCAAACAGTAGTCCAATCCAAAATGACTTTGCCGGTGCTGCCGCTGATCATCGCCTCGAAGCCTTGTTCGTAGTCCTTGTAGCCGAAGCGGTGGGTGATGACGGGGGATATGTCGACGCCGGAGGTGACGAGGACGGACATCTTGTACCAGGTCTCGTACATTTCGCGGCCGTAGATGCCGCGGATCGTCAGCATGTTGAAGATGATTTTGCGCCAGTCGGTCTCCATGGGTTTTGAGGGAATGCCGAGGACGGCGATGCGGCCGCCGTGGCACATGTTGTCGATCATCTCGGCGAAGGCGACGGGGGAGCCGGACATTTCGAGGCCGACGTCAAAGCCTTCCTGCATGCCGAGTTGTTTCTGGACCTCGGCGACGGGAGTTGCGCGGGGATCGACGGCGAGGGTGGCTCCCATTTTGCGGGCGAGCGAGAGACGGAAAGGGTTGAGGTCGGTGGCGACGACGTAGCGCGCGCCCGCGTGGCGGACGATAGGGATAGCCATGAGACCGATGGGGCCTGCGCCGGAGATGAGCACGTCTTCGCCGAGGACGGGGAAGGCGAGGGCGGTGTGGACCGCGTTGCCGAAGGGGTCGAAGATGGCGGCGATTTCTTCCGAGACGCCTAAGTGGTGGCGCCAGATGTTGGTCATGGGGAGCGCGATGTATTCGGCGAAGGCGCCGGGGCGGTTGACGCCGACGCCCGAGGTATAGGCGCAGAGGTGGCGGCGGCCGGCGAGGCAGTTGCGGCAGCGTCCGCAGGTGACGTGGCCTTCGCCGGAGACGAGGTCGCCGACTTTGAAGTCGGAGACATTGGAGCCGGCGGCGGCGATCTCGCCTACGAATTCATGGCCGATGACCATGGGGACGGGAATGGTTTGCCGGGCCCATTCGTCCCACTGATAAATGTGGACGTCGGTGCCGCAGATGCCGGTGCG
>CAZHTJ010000067.1:0-21552 GCA_964535525.1 uncultured Acidobacterium sp.
CCGTCTACCACTGGGCGCCCATCCTCGACGACCTGCGCCGCCGCGACTTCACCGCGAACGCCATGGCCATCTCCCTCAACGAGGGATCCTGGGGCCTGCTGCTCGACCCGCTGAACGGCTTCGCCGACATCGAGGCCCGCCACCTCCGCCTCGCCAGCAATTACGGCTTCATCGAAGATCCGGCCCGCATGCTGCGTGCTGTCCGCTTCAACGCGCGCACCGGCTGGGAGATGGACGAGCGCACCAAAACACGCTACCAGAACGCCAAAGCGGAAAACCTGATCGAACAGATTTCCGCCTACGCCCGGGGCTACGAACTCGAGGAGATCGCGCACGAGGAAGATCCCCTCAAAACTCTGCGCGCCCTTGAGGCCGAAGGCTGGATGAAGACCCTTTTCCCCGCCTGGAGCGCGGCCAAGGCCGATACCAAAGGCCTCGAGGAACTCAATAAAATCCTCATCCGGCTGCTCATGCTCGGCGTCACGCCCGACCCCTCTGCCGCGCACCTTGAACTGCTCACGGCGAAGATGCCGCCAAAGGACCTGGCCAGCCTCAAGCGCCTCTTCCCCCGCCGCGGCTTCGTCGAGCAGTGGAATCATCTCGAGCAAAGCGCTAAGGAATTCTCCAAAGAGCTGCTGGGCAAAGCCGCCGCCAAACCGTCGGCTGCCTGGAAGCTTCTCGTCAGCTATCCGGCCGAGGCCGTTCTCTGGCTCGCGTTCAGCTCGAAGAACGCCCAGGTCAAAGAGAAGTTCAACAACTTCTTCAACGTCTGGCCGGAAGCTCGCACAAAGATTCCCACCACACTGATGGCCGAGATGCGCATCACCCCCGATCTGCCCACCTACGGCGAGATCGCCGAGATGCTCTTCTTCGAGTTCATGGATGGCAAGCTCCAGAGCGAGGAGGAGATTCGCGCCTTCCTGACGCCGCACTCGCCGCCCGCGCCGCCTCCGCCGGTGGTCATTCGCCGTCCGCGCGGCCGGCGCGCCGAAATCAAGATCGAGGACGAGGACGAGGTCGAGCTGCCCGTTCGCAATGGCGACGAGGAGGCCGAGGAGGAAGACGAAACCGAGAAGTTGCCCTCCGTCCTCGGCGACAATGTTCCTCTGCCGCCCAAGAAGGGCGCAGCACCCGCACCCGCCAAAGCTCCATCGAAGCCAGTCAAAGGCGCGAAGGCAGCTCCGGCCCCCGCCCCGGTTCCGGCCAAAGCTGCCAAGGAACCACCCAAGCCGGTGGCGAGTCTGAAAGCTGCGCCCAAAGCCCCCGAGAAACCCAAGGTTCCGGAAAAGGCTCCGGCGAAAGTGGCTGAAAAGGTTCCCGCGAAGTCAGCTGAAAAGCTTCCTGCGAAAGCCGCGGCCAAGTCCGAACCAAAGGTGGCCGCCAAGGCTGCAGCAAAGAAGCCCACGCCACCGCCCGCGAAGGCCGCCGCGAAAAAGCCAGCACCGAAGCCTGCAGCGAAGAAGGCTTCGCCGAAAAAGGCCGCACCCAAAAAGCAGGCCTCCGCCCCCGCACGCAAACCGGCCAGGCCCGCTAAAGTCGCGCCCAAACCTGCGGCGAAAAAATCCGCGAAGCCAGCCAGGCCCGCAAAGAAAGCGCCGCCAAAGAAGAAGCGCTAGATCCGTCCGTCTCACGTTGTGCGGATTTCCCGGAACTTCGTTGGTCCTGTCCGCGTCAACTACAAGTTCACATCGGTGTCGGGCTATGGACGGCACAGTTTCGCATCGCAATTCGGCCGGTTTCATCGTCCACTGCGCGATAGCGCTGCTGTTGCTCCCTCTCCTGGCGCCTCCCGCTCCGGCGCAAAACGCTCAGCAAAATGGCGTCGCCGTCTGGCAGTTGCCCACCGCGAAGTTCGCCGCCATGTTCAACACGGTCCCGCCCACGGACGCAGCCCGCTACGACCGCCTCCGCCAGTACTTCACCGAATTCGGCTGCACCGGCAACGCGCTCATCGAACAGCCCATCGACAAGAACGGCCATCGTCGCAACCTCATCTGCACCCTCGCCGGTGAGAGTGGTCAGCAGGTCATTGTCACCGCCTGGTATAACGTTCGCCCCATCTTCAGCGGCGGGTCAACCGGCTGGCCGGAAGCGGTGATGCTCCCGATCCTCTACAACGCGCTCTCCGCGCAGCCCCGCCGGCTCACCTTTGTCTTCGCCGCGTTCGACGGAGCCGACGGCGAATACTCGTACTTCCACAATCACCACTCGGACTCTGCGCCGCCGATCACCCTGGTCGTCCTCAACGCGCTCGGCCTCAGTTCGCCCCATATCTACATGGAGCCGCCGGACACCATGCCCGCGAAGAGCCGGTCCGCCGCTTCAACCGTGCTGGATTCGGCCTGGCGCATCGGTCAGCTCCAGGGTTACACCGCCGGGCAGTTTTACATTCCCCTCAATGCTTTCCCCAATCCCACCGTTTCGGCTTCCCCGCCGCTCGGCGATCCGAAGGGCGTTCCGCGTATCACCGTGTTCTCCACCTGGTCCGACACCCTCTCCCTGTACGACTTTCAGCGGGATCATGACTTCATCGCCTTCTTCCTTGGGAATCTCGACAAGAACTTCGCCGCTCCACCCGCTACAACGAACACGGCGCACCCGTAGACGTCGAACCCGATCCGCGCGGCCGCACTCCGAGCGGCCCTATCCCCGCAGCACGCCCTCGACCGCACGCACCACGCGCTCCACATCCGCCTCCGAAGTCTGCCAGCTGCTTACGCTGATGCGCATCACGCGCCGTCCTTTCCACATGCTGGCGGTGAAATACGCCTCGCCGGTCGCATTGATGGCCGCAATCACAGCATCGGTGCGCTGCGCGTGATCCGCCTCCGTCGCCCCAGGCTTCGGATCGGGAAACCGCACCAGCGCCTGATTCATCGTCGCGCCGCACAGCAATTCCGCGCCTGGCAACGCGCCGATACGCTCGCCCAGCGCCTTCGCGTGCGCGCAGCACCGATCCACCAACGCGCTCACTCCGGCCCGGCCCAGATGCCGCAGCGTGGCGTACGTAGCGAAGCCGCGCGCTCGCCGCGACCACTCCGGATTCCACTCCATCTCGTCGCGCGCATCGCCGTCGTAGGTCACATAACTGGTGCGCTGCATCATCGCAGCCCGGTGCGCCTCAGGATGCGCGACAAACGCAAACCCGCAGTCGTGCGGAACATTCAGCCATTTGTGCCCGTCCGTCGCCCACGAATCCGCCCCCTCCACCCCGCGCACCAGATGCCGGTACTGCGCGCTCGCCGCCGCCCACAATCCAAACGCGCCGTCCACATGGACCCAGGCTCCATGCTGCTTCGCCAGCGGAACCAGGGCCTCGAACGGATCGGCCGAGCCCGTGTTGATCTCCCCGGCCTGCAGCACCACGATCGTCGGCGCGCCCGATGTCTTCTCGAGCGCCTCCGCCAGGGCTTCCGGGATCACGCGGCTCATCGCGTCGGTTGCCAGATCGACAACCTGCGCTCTGCCGATTCCGAGCACGCGCAGCGCCCGCGCCACCGAACCATGTTTCTGATCGCTGGCAAGAACCCGAATCTCCGGCGCCCCGCTCAGCCCCTTCTCGTCAAGATCCCACCCATGCTGCGTCAGCACAGCATGCCGCGCGGCGGCCATGCACGTCACATGCGCCATCTGGCATCCACTCACCAGCGCATAACTTGCTTGATGCGGAAGTCCCAGAATCTCCTTTAGCCACGCGCCCACCACTTCTTCCACCACCGCTTCCGCGGGAGAAGTCGCGTAGACCGCCGCGTTCTGGTCCCACGCCGACGTCAGCCAGTCCGCCGCCAACGCCGCGGGAAACGCTCCTCCGATGACCCATCCGAAGAAGCGGCCGCCCGCCGATCCGATAATCCCACCCTCCGCGTCCGCGGCCAGCTCGGCAATCACCCGCTCCGCGGGAATGCCCCGGTCATTCAGCGCTCGGCCCAGCTGCGCGCGCAGCGCTGCCAGATCGGCGGTCGCCGCCACCGAGGCGGAATCGAGCTTCGCCAGATACGCCAGAGCCGTCTCGCACGCCTGGCGCAGCAGGTCTTCGTAAGGCTCTGTCGTTGCGGAGAAGACTTCGGGAATGGGCTCGTTCGTCGTTGCCATACATTTAGCCTCCCATTGGCGGCGGATTCCATCAATCCGCGCCTTGCGCTCAAATTCCCCTCATCCCTGCCAGGCGCAAAGTGGTCACGATTTGCAATTTATTGCAGCGAAAACTCGACCCGTTCCCCAACCGCCAGCCGGTGCTTCCTGACCGAGCCCACCGGCAACTCAATCACATACTGCGACGGCTCATGTCCGCCGTAGTTCGGGCACGTTGTCGACCTGCCCCTGCACGGCGGAGTATCCGGGCTCATCTCCACGATGCGGTGATCGGAGTCCATCCAAATAATGTCCAGGCCGATCCTGCAGTCGTACATCCAGTAGGGATGCTTCGACATTCCGGTGTGCACGAACAGCATCCCCCGGCCCTCGGGCAGGCTCCTGCGTTCCATCAGTCCAAAGGCCTGTTCCGCGTCGGTCGTCGCCAGCTCGACCCGCACCGTCGATCCATCCGGAAGCATCACCAGCGTGTTCGCTGGCCGCGGCGCAACGTAAGGAACCTTGAGGTCCTGCGCCCCAAAACACGGCGCAATCGAAAGCGCCGCTGCTGTCAGCGCAATGACCCACCGGGCGCGCGTCATCATCGCGAGTCTCTTTTGCATAGGTCCAGGTTTCTCACCCTACACCCTAAACCCTGGACCGCATTCCGGCCGGTGCCCTGCACCCTGCACCCTGCTTTGTCAGTTCACCGTTACGGTCACAGCGACGGTTCCCGTGATCTTGCCCGTCGACGCATCCGCTCCCGTCACCGTCACCGTGTAGCTTCCCGCCGTCGTTCCTTTGTTGCCACCACCGCCACCGCCGCCCCCTCCTCCACCACCGCCGCCGCAGCCGACAGTGCCCGCGATCACTACCAGCGCCAAAACGCTGAACAGCGCCCGCCACGCCCGACGCCGCGCCGGAATCCCGAAGAACAGCACAAGCGCCAGCACTCCGCCGCCGGCAGGAATGAAGAATTTCTTCAGCGGCAGATCGAGCGCGCTGCTCGCCGCCGTCGTAAAGACCGTCAGGGTCGTTGTCGCTGCCGTCGTCCCCGTGATGCTCACCGTTGACGGAATCGAGCATGTCGGCGAATCGATCGCCCCCGAAGGAGAACTCGTCAGCGCGCAGCTCAGGTTCACCGTTCCCGTGAATCCGCCTCCCGGCGTCACCGTGATCGTAGACTGATCGCCGGTCGTCGCCCCAGGATTCACCGTGATATTCCCGCTGCTGGTCAGCCCGATCGACGGAAGCGCGGACACATTCACCGTGACCGGCGTAGTAACGGACGTCACCCCAGTCGCGGCGGCGGTCACGGTCACGGTATACGCTCCGGCCGTCGTCCCTGTCTGGGTTGCTACCGTGAGCGTGCTGCTCGCCGCGGTCGTTCCGCTGATCGAAACCGGCGTCGTGACCGTGCACGTCGGAGTGTCAGTCGGACTCGCCGGCGAAGCCGTAATCGCACAGGTGAGAGTCACCGATCCCGTGAACCCGCCCACTGGACTCACGCTGATCGCCGACGTATTCCCCGACGTGGCGCCGGCCGCGAAGGTCAGCGTTCCAGGATTCGCCCCCAGCGATAATCCGGGGACCGGAGGCATCGTTGTCACCGTGATCGTGACCACCACGTTGGCCGTGATCGTGCCGGTGGCTGCATCTTTGGCAGTCACCGTCGCCGTGTACGTGTTCGCCGGCGTTGCCGAGGTCGTCGCCACCGTCAGCGTCGACGTTGCCGCCGCAGTGCCCGTCACGTTGGCCGCCGGAGCACTGCAGGTCAGCCCCGTCGGCGATCCGGCGACCGCGCAGGTGAAGTTCACGCTGCCCGTGAAACCGCCCGCCGGCGTCACCGTCAGCGTGGACATGGTGCTGTTTCCCACCTGCACAAAATCGTTGCTGCTGTTGCTGAGCGTGAAGCTGCCCGAAGACGTCACCGTAACCGTCACCACCTGGCTGGATGCGGCTGCATAATTCGCGTCGCCCGCGTAGGCGACCGTGATCGTGTTGCTGCCGACTTGCAGCTGGATGCCCTGAATCGCCGCGGATCCCGTCAGAACCACGTTGCTCCCCACGTAGGTAGCTGTCAGGGAAGAAATCGTCCCCACCGTCGATCCATTCGCCGTCAGCGTTACATTGCCCGTGGGCACTGCCCCCAGGGATTGCAGCGTGGTGATACTCGCCGTGATCGTCACCGATTGCGAAGAGTTGATGGAATTCAAGTTCGACGTAGCCGACAGCGTCGTAGTCGCCTTCACCACCGTGACCGCGACCGCGGTGCTGGTGCTCGCATTGAAACTGGAATCCCCCGAATACTTCGCGGTAATGCTGTGCGACCCCGGCGACAGAACAGCGGGATTATTGTTCAGTGGCGGCCACGATGCGATATTGCTGTTCGAACTTACATTGGCCGTCCCTAAGGTCGTGGTGCCATCGATGAATGTAACCGACCCGCTGGCAGTACCCTCAGTCCCCGATCCCTCCGCCGTTCCCGTAATCTGCGCGTCCGCAAAAATGTAGGAGCCATAGGGAACGTTCGTCGTCGCAATCCCGTTCCCGGTGAGGGCGTTGTAGGCATTCACCTCCAGCGCCGTCGTGCTTGCCTCCGGCGAAATCGTTACGCTGATCGGCGTCGACGTGCTCGACGCATCGGACGTGTCTCCGCTATAGCGCGCCGACACGGTGTACGTCCCGCCGGGCAAACCGTTGTAGCTCGCCGATCCCGCGCCGCTGGCGAGCACAATCGACAGCTGGCCATTGTTCTGCGGCCCGCTGGCTGTGCCGCCGGAGGTCTGATTGGCCGTGTCGATCACCGCGACCGCGCCCGTAGCAGCCGTCGGAGTCACGCCCACAGCCAGCGTCAGCGCTTTGCCATGCACCCCGGTGTAAGCAGCGGTGGACCCGTTGATGGACAGCGTGGTCGCAGTCGAGGTCAGTGCAACGCTGCCCCAGTTCGCGATCAACTGATTCACGTCGACACTGCCCAGCCCGGTGGCCAGATCGTACCCCGTCCCCGCGTTGTAGCCCGTCAGGAAGCCGTTCGTGCCGCAGTTCGGCGAGCCGGTGGCGCATGGAACCGAATCGTTGCCCACCGTCACATCGTGGAATACCGTCGCGTATTTCGACTTCGCCAGCTGATAAAGAATGGTGTTGGCCTGACCGAGCCGCGCCCCGCCCTGGGACTGCGAAACCAGCGCCAGCACGCCTGCAAATGCCGGTGCGGAGGCCGACGTTCCCCCAACTCCGCCGATGGTCGTGCCGCTCTGCAATTGCCCGCCCGAGGTCTGGCAGTCGGTAAAAGTCTGCGTGGAGCCGTCCGTCACGCCGTCGGAACAGATGGCCCAAACCGCCTGCTCAAATCCATTCGAGGCAAACAGCGAGACGTCCGGCAGGTCGCGCGCGCTGTCGGTGGGCGTCAGTGAAACCTGGAACGAAGGCTTGGCGTAAACGGTGCTCACGCCGCCGCTGCCGGCAACGATGTTCCCGTGTCCCTGGCTGTTGATGTAGCGAACATCGTTCGCGATCGTCGTATTAACCGAGGTCGAATCGTTCCACGGGTTTTCCGGAATGTACTTCAGCGCGGTACGGTAGTACGGCGCTGTGCCGTTCGAGGTTGCGTTCGCATAGGTCGCGAAGGCCGTGGGCAGCACGTCAAAATCGGTGCCGCCAACAGCGATGGTCCACGGCGTCGAAGCAAAGCCGCTGACCGCCAGCCCGTATTGCGCCTGCGTTTCGGTATCGAAGTCGTCGCATCCGGCCGAGCCGCCATCTCCGGCCGAAACCACCCAGCTGATGCCCTGTGCGGCCGCCTGTTGCGCCTCTTCGTCGAGAAACTGATTGCCGGCGGTCCCAAGACTGGCTTCGCAGTCGCCGTAGCTCATGCTCAAAATGCCCACCGCGTTGTCGCCGATAGCGCGCAGGATCGCGTTGTACAGCCCCGAAGTCAGGTCGGTATCGGCGCTCTCGTAGGAATACACCTTTGCTTTCGGGGCGATGCCGCCCGAAACTTCGTTGTCCAGAATCGTCTCTACCCCTGCTCCGTTCAGGCCAGGATCGTCACCGTCGATAACCACCGTCGGCAAATTCACGGTGCTGCTGGTTTCACCCAGAAACGCCA
The DNA here is from genome assembly GCA_964535525.1 of uncultured Acidobacterium sp. Classification (GTDB taxonomy): domain Bacteria; phylum Acidobacteriota; class Terriglobia; order Terriglobales; family Acidobacteriaceae; genus Palsa-343. Next base: position 8,183 of record CAZHTJ010000067.1, read on the forward strand.
TCCTGTAGTTCTGCACATCGGCTAAGGTCAGGTCCGAAACGCCGACGATGCCGATGTTCACTCCGGTTCCGTCGTACGTGGTTCCGCTGGTGAAATTCGCGTTCAGGTTTGTGTTCGGCGTGTCATAGATCGTGGCCGCGTCCGCCGGATCGATATACAAAATCGGCGTACTGCCGTTGAAGAGTGTCAGGTCCGGTTGCACGGTATGGGTCGCCGCATCGTAATGGGCGCTGTCTCCCTTCACAACATGGGGCTTCGGGCGAAAATCATTGAGCGGCGTCACGCCCGCGACCACCGGCGCCAGCGCGGACGGGATCTGGGGATCGCTGACGTTTGCGTAATGCGTCGCTCCCAGCACCGAGAATGCATGGATCGAGGTGTGGAACGCGCTCTCGATCTGCCCGGTCGTGCCCGAAAACTGAATCACGTTGCGCGCCGCCGGCACTTTTTCCACCTTGAACCCCTGGGATTGCAGCCAGCCTTCCACTGTCTGCAGGTCGGAGTCGCTGATGCCGTACGCCGCCCCAAACTGCGCCGGCGTCAGCCATTGGTGAAACGACGGCGACGACGGGTTCTGGACGTCGGCCAGATACTGCGTCAGCGCCTGCTGCTGGGCAGAGCTCCGCTGCAGCAGCAGTACGATCCGCCCCGTCGCCATGGCCGAAGGCGCTGGCCCAGCGTCGAACCGCGCCTGCGCCATGGGATGAACGTTGCCGCGCAGCGCCACCAGGTTGGTCTCGTCAATCGGCGCCGTGATGCGATTGCTCACGGCCGCAGGCTGTGCAATCTGCGAGTACAGGGGAAGGCAAGCCGCGACCACGGCGACGACAGCGACGAACAGACGATAGATGGCTTTCATGGATAACCTCGGCAGCATCGAACCGCGAAACAAACAGCCGCTCCTGCGCAGAACGTAACGGCAGAAGCTTAGGGATTTCCCTGAAACTGGAGTTCGCACCGAATGTTATCTCGCCGGCAGATTCCCGGCAATACCTTAATTGGTTGCGGCCCTGGATGTGCACGGTGCGAAGGGATCGCACCCGCCCGGAGCATCTGAGGTAACATAGCTCGGATTTCCGCGAGAATCGAAATGCGCCGTCCCACAAGGCCCGGTTCAAGAGGACCGACGCCTGTTCCCTGTTCCCTGTTTTTAGACCGCCTGCTCAGCCTCGGCTACGGTCGCCTTCATCGTCAGCAGGCCTTCCACCTTCGTCATGCGGAACAGCTCCAGCACCCGCCCGTTCACGCCCGCCACCACCAGCTTCCGCCCGGCGCGCTGGCTCGAGACGAAGTAATTGATGACCGCGCCCATCCCGGCCGAATCCATGTAAGGAACCGACGTCAGATCCAGGATGAGCACCTGCGGAGGGTCGGTGCGCAACGAGCTTTGAAACTCGAAAAGGTTGCTGATCACAAGGGGGCCAGTCAGGCGCAGGATCCGGCACCCCGGAGCCTGCCCAGCGACGCTTTCGAGCGTCAGCGGTTCGGCGGACATGACTGAAAATATAAAGGTTGGTTTGCACCGTGACGGTTACAATTCCATGAATTGCGCGCCGTTCGCAGATCGCTGCCACAAATCGCCATCGCCCGGCGTCTATTCTCCAGCCTTGATTTTTCCCCGCGAGACTGGAGAATAGCTGCAAGGTTCGTGCGCTCACTGTTCTCACCGCTGACCGCTTCACTACCGCTGGCCTTCCTGGCCGCAGCGTTCCCGGCGACTGCCCAGGACGTGTCCGCCGCCGCTGGCTTCCGCGTCCACGGGACTGTGGTCAACGCCGTCACCGGCCAGCCCATCGCCCGCGCCCTGGTCGCGCTTTCCCAGGATCAGGCCATTCTCACCAACAGCGACGGCGAATTTTCCTTCGACCACGTCCCCTCGGGCACGTATTCGGTTTCCGTCAACAAACCCGGCTACCAGGACTTCGGGAACATGTCCCGAGGCATGATCATGCGCGTGGGCCGCGGTGGGATTCCGCCCCGGCCCCTGCCCTCGATTCCCGTGCAGGTGGGGCCGGACATGCCCCCGCTCACCTTCCGCATTGCGCCGCTGGCCATGATCGTCGGCCACCTCACTCTCTCCACCGCCGATCCTGCAGACGGCATTCAGGTCCAGGTCTTTGTTCGCCAGCTCCAGAACGGCCGCCCCCACTGGTCAAACGCAGGCCAGGCCCGCTCTCGCAGTGACGGCTCGTTCCGCGTCGCGAACCTGCAACCCGGCACCTACATGGTCTCCACCCAGCCCTCGCTCGACCGTCCGGGTTTGCCGGTCAGTTCGCCTGCCAATGCGCGCGCACCCATCTGGGGCTATCCGTCGCTGTATTATCCCGGCGTCACGGACATTGCCGCGGCAGGCCTGCTCACGCTGGCCGCGGGCCAGCAGGCCGAAGCCGACATCGCCCTGGTGCGCCAGCAATTCTTCCCCGTCATTGCGCTCGTCCACAGCGCAGCCGATACCCCGGCGAATTTTCAGATCCTCGACAGTGGCGGCCGGCCCACAGGTATGTCGGCCAACTGGGATCGCCGCGAAGGAGTCGTCCGCGCCGCCGTTCCCAACGGCGTTTGGACGATGGAAGCCCGCGCCTATGGCCGCAACGCGGAGTGGGGCAGCACCCCGTTCCAGGTCAACGGTGCGCCCGTCAGCTTCGCCATCAGCATCCTGCCGGTTCCCCGTATCCCCGTCGACATTCGCCGCGAATTCCTCACCTCAGCGGACAGCTCGCAGCCGCCGCCCTCCGGCCCCGGCATGAACCTCGTTCTCGTTCCCGCCGACGAGGTCGGGAACGTGGTGGGTGGCCTGAACCATAATGACGGCTCGCCCGGCAGCGAGTGGGAGTTGAACGTTCCTCAACCAGGCCGCTTCTGGGTTGAGGCCCAGGCGTTTCCGCCCGCGTACGTCAGCTCCATCACCAGCGGCGGCGTCGACCTCGGCAGCAACCCGCTCGTCGTCGTTCCCGGCAGCACGCCGTCTCCCGTCGAGATCACCCTCCGCAACGACACAGGCACCATCACCGGACAAATCGCCATCGAAACTGCCGCGGCCTCCGCACCCATCCCCGCCTCCGGCGAGCGGCCCCAGGTCTGGATCTATGCCATCCCCCTGTTCTCCACTGCCGCCACTCTCCCTGAGGGATCCGTTCAGGCCGGCGGTCAGTTCCTCATTCCGAATCTCGCTCCTGGCTCCTATCGCGTCGTGGCCTGCGATGTGCCCCAGGATATCGACTTCCACTCCGCCGAAGGACTAGCCGCGTGGGCCGGAAGGGGCCAAACCGTCACCGTCGATCCCGGTGGAACCGCCAGCGTTGACCTCGACGTCGTTCATGTAACTACGGCGGTTACAGAATGACCCGTCAGTTTGCAGAAAAACTCGGCCGCTTTGAAGGGGCACAGCTTCAGCTGTGCCATAAGAACTGCAATATAACTTCGGCTTTAGCCGCCGAGGAAGATCTTTCTTCTTACCGGGAACTTTTCTCCGCAAGCTGTCGAGTGATCCGAACTGCCCGGCGATTCCAAGCCCTCGCAACTTCCTTGCTGCTCGGCTTCTCATCTGCCCTCGCAGCGCAAGTTGTCGCACCTCCGCCGCCACCCCCGCCGCCTGAAGTACAGGCAGCACCGCCGCCCTCCGGCACTGCGGAGCAGGCGTCTCATCTCTCCGGCCCAGCATCCTTCGTCATCAGTGGCATCGTCATCAGCGCAACCACCGGTACGCCGCTCGACCGCGCTGAAGTCACGCTCTCCGCGGTCGGACAGCGCGGCGCCCCCATCGCCGAATCCGTCACCACCGAGAACGGCAGGTTTCGCTTCGATCATCTGCAGGCCGGCAAGTACCGTCTGGAAGCTTCGCGCCGCGGTTATATTGCCGCCGGCTATCAGGACCACGATGGTTTCTACACCGGCATCGTCACCGGGGCGAACCTCAACACCGAAGGCCTACGTCTCGAACTGCTTCCCACGGCAATCATCGGCGGCGATATCACCGATGAGTCCGGCGAGCCGATCGGCGGCGCTCAGGTGCATCTCTTTCGGCAGGATCAGCGCAATGGCGAAAGCAAAATCGTCGGCGCCGGCAACGACATCGCCGATGACACCGGCGGTTACGAGTTCACGCGCCTCCGCGCCGGCACCTACTTTGTGTCCGTCGCGGCATCGCCCTGGTTCGCGTTCCATCCCGGGCCCAAAACCGACGACAGCGGCAACGCTCTGCCCGCCGATCAGCAGCCGCGCTCGCCCCTCGACGTCGCCTACTCCACCACCTTCTACGAAAACGCCATCGATTCCGACTCGGCCACAGCGCTCTCCGTCAATGCAGGCGACCACGTCGAGGCCAATCTCTCCCTCCACGCCGTCCCCGCCATCAACATCCAGATCCGCCTGCAGCAACCCGGCGAGAATCGCGGCATTCCGATGCCGCAGCTGGTCCAGGATGTCTTCGGCACCGAAGAGTATCAGCAGGCCACGCAGTTCATGACAACGGCCAAAAACGGCGCGGTCGTCGCCAACCTAAGCGGCATTGCGCCGGGCCACTACATGCTCCGTCAGTTTGGGCAGCAGGGGGAAGGCAACCGCCTTGCCAGCGTTGACCTCACGAATGATCAGGTCGTGGATTTCGCCGCAGCCTCCGCAGGGGGCGTCGATGTCTCCGGGAAGCTGGCTATGATCTCCGGAGAAAAGCTGCCGGATCGTGCGACCGCTGGGCTCACGCCCGCGAGTGGCGGCTCTCCCGTCAACCCCGTCCGTATCGAACCCGACGGCACTTTTCAACTACACTCCATCGCGCCCGGCGCATACGATTTTCAGGTCCACGCTCCCGGTCCCGCGCTTGCCATCGCACAGATCGCCGTCGCCGGCGCGCAATCCCAGGGCAATCGAATCACGGTGGCCTCTGAGCCTGTCATGATCGCGGCAACCCTGGCTACCGGAACAACCACCGTCACCGGTTTCACCAATCGCGACGGCAAAGCCGCCGGGGGCGTGATGATTCTCCTCGTCCCGCACAACCGCAACGCCAGCCCCGATCTCTACCGTCGCGATCAGTCGAACACCGACGGCAGCTTCACGCTGAACCGCGTTGTTCCCGGAACCTATACGCTGGTCGCCATCGACAACGGCTGGACCCTCGAATGGGCCCGCCCGGACGTCACCGCACCGTATCTCGCCAGTGGGATCCAGGTGCAGGTCACCGGACAAAAAACACTCGCATTATCGTCCGCGGTGGAAGTCCAGCAGCGCTGAATCGCTCTGGCGAACGCGCGGTACTATTGGGGAGGATGTTTCGTCGATTTGCATTGACGCTCTGGCGCCCCGTGAGAATGGAATCTATGAGCGCGGTCGAAGAGGTCCGCAAGGCGATTCAGGATTTTCTGGCGCCCGAGCCGCGCATCATTTCGGCACGCCTCGACGCCATCGAGAAGGTGATGGACGTCAGGTTCGAAGGGATGGACGTGAAGTTCGCCTCTGTCGAGGTGAAGCTCGACTCCCTCAGCAAGCAGATCCAGGCCGTCGACAACAAACTGGACATCGACCGCGGTCTCACCAGGCTCGAAGCGCGTCAGTCCTCAGCAACCCAGTAAAGCTGCTCATCTACTTCGCCCGGACCACAATCAGCGAAGCATCATCCTGCAGCTTGCCGCCGCAGAATTTCGTCACCTGCGCCAGAATCTCCTGCCCAAGACTCTCAGCGCTGCGAGCGCGCCCGCCCTCCACCGCCGCAATCAGCCGCTGGTAGCCGAACTCCTCGTGCCGCCGGTTCTCTGCCTGCAGAATCCCATCGGTGATCAGCAGCAGGCAGTCGCCGGACCGTAGCTGCACTTCCTGATTCTGATAAAGCCAGTGTGAAAAGATGCCAATCACGCCGCTGAAACTTGCCGGAAACCAGATGCTGCCGTCGCCACGCACCAGCAGCGGCAGGCAATGCCCCGCGCTTTCGAAGCGCAACCGCTTTTCCTGGCCCTGGAGCATCCCGTAGAACATCGTCACGTAGCGCGTTTGCGGCCCCGGCTTGCACAGCGCCTGATTCACCTCCGTGCACAACTGCGCCGGCGACGTCGCGTCCGGCGCGAACTGATGCACCGCACCCCCCAGCTCCCGCATCAGGTTCACGGCCGCCAGGCCCTTGCCCGCCACATCCGCAATGCACAGAGCCATGCCTTCCCCGGCCAGGGGAAACACATCCAGGTAGTCGCCGCTAACCTCGGCCGACGGCTTCCATGAGCACGCGATCTCGAACCCCGCAAGCTGCGGCGTATCGGCAGGCAGCAACGCAGTCTGGATCGCGCGCGCCTCTTCCTCCTCGACCGTCCGTGGATCGCGCTTCGTCCGCCCGTACAGTCCCAGGCTGTCCAACACGCGCTTCCCCGCCTGTATGCTCATCATGGTGCAGCTAGCTTACCAGCCCCGCGAAGCTTCGTCTCGCTCGATCCCAGGGCGTACCCTCCACCATATGCGGGTACTCCTGGTCCCCGTCGGCGCAGTCGCTCTTTCGCTCCTCGCGATCTGCCCCGCGCTTTCCCAGCCAGCCCGAATAACGAGGGCATTCATCGGTACCGACGGCCTCGCCCATGTGGAGAGGAATGGCGGCGACCGAGCGATCGCAAAGGAACCCGGTCAGGCCGCCGTCGACTCTCTCAAGGTCGCGTCCGATGGCCGCACCGTGGGCTGGCTTGTGAAGCAGGATAACTGCTGCACCTCCTACCCCATCCCAACTCGCCTGGTCGTCATCGCCCGCAGCAGGAAGTTCGTGTTTTCCCAACCCCAGATGATCTACGACTGGTACTTTCTCGGTGACGGCGAACAGGTCGCCCTCTCCATCGGCCCGACCCACGGAGAGGCCATTCCACATTTCCTGCTCTACGACACGCATTCAGGACGAAAGCTGGAAGACTGGTCGGTGGCCTCGGACACCCATTCTCCGCCTCCATCCTGGACAAGCGGTTTGCGCCAATGATCCCGCCAGAGACGCTGCTCCCCGATAGCTCCCCAAACAGAAAAAGCGCACCCCAATCGGGATGCGCCTAATTTCCGCTAACCGTATCTTTGGCTGACCGGCCCTTAGCTGACCGGTTTTTAGCTGACCGCTTCTCAGCTAATCAGCCTTCTCTTCCCCGCCCTCAGCCTTCTCGCTCTCGGCCATGGTCTTCTGCATTTCCTCGCGGCGCTTCGCCCGAGCCTCGGCACGCTTCTGGCGCTTCTCGTCCAGCACCTGCTCCGCGTCGACCAACTCGATGAACACCTTCTCCGCGCCGTCGCCCTTCTGGAATCCGGAGCGAATAATCCGCAAATAGCCGCCGTTGCGGTCGCCATACCGCGGCGCCACCGTGTCGAACAGCCGCGTGACCGCCTCGCCCGTCTGCAAATACGACAGAGCCTGCCGCCGCGCATGAAGGTCGCCCTTCTTGCCCAGCGTGATCAGCTTCTCCACGTGCGGCCGTGCAGCTTTCGCCTTCGCCACCGTGGTCTCGACCCGGTCCTCCAACAGAATGGACGTCACCAGATTCCGCAGCAGCGCGCGGCGATGGCTCGTGTTCCGTCCCAGTTTGTATCCCGCATTGCGATGACGCATCGTAGTCTCTCTATCTGAACAATCTGAATTTCGTCTCGAACTCTTCGGGGAGCTTAAGGGTTAGGTTTTCTAATCCCTAACCCCTAAACTCTAATCCCTGCCGTTAGAAGTTTTCGGTCTCGGGCTGAATCGGCAAATCCGAATCCAGTCCATCGTCCTCGTCGTCATCGAACCGGCTGTAGCTGGCGGCAAGCTGCGCGGCCGGCAACACACTCGTCGGCCCGGGGACCGCATTGCCCTGCTCGTCGATTCGCATGCCCAGCGACAAGCCCATCTGCGCCAGGATTTCCTTGATCTCGTTCAGCGACTTCCGCCCGAAATTCTTCGTCTTCAGCATCTCGGCTTCGGTCTTCTGCACCAGCTCGCCGATGGTCTGAATGTTCGCGTTCTTCAGGCAGTTGTAACTGCGCACGCTCAGCTCCAGCTCTTCGACGCTCCGGTTCAGGTTCTCGTTCTTCAGCTGAACACGGCCTTCTTCCGCCAGCCCTTCCGCTTCGATCTCTTCCTCGAAGTTGATGAAGATGCTCATATGATCCTTGAGCAGCTTCGCCGCCAGGCCAATCGAGTCCGCCGGCAGCACCGAGCCGTTGGTCCACACTTCCAGCGTCAGCTTGTCATAGTCCGTGATCTGGCCCAAACGCGCCGCATCCACCGTGAAGTTCACCTTGCGCACCGGCGAGTGCACGGAGTCCACCGGAATAAATCCGATGCCCAGATCCGAATCGAAGTTCTTGTCGGCGGAGACGTACCCGCGGCCGCGCTTCAGCCGCATCTCCATGCTGAGCCGCCCGCCTTCGCTGACGGTGGCGATATAGACATCCTTGTCGAGAATTTCAACGTCGCCGTCGGCTTCAATCATGCCGGCGGTCACCACTCCAGGCTGTTCCGCGTTCAGGTACAGCGCCTTCGGCCCGTCTCCGTTCAGCTTGAACGGAATCTGCTTCAGGTTCAGCAGAATGTCGGTCGCATCTTCCACCACGCCCGTGATCGACTGGAACTCGTGCAGAACTCCCTCGATGCGGACCGCCGTCACCGCCGCGCCTTCGATAGAAGACAGCAATGTCCGACGCAATGCGTTGCCAACCGTGGTGCCAAATCCGCGCTCAAATGGCTGCGCGCTGAACTTGCCGTACTTCTCAGTCAGCGTCTCGGTCTCTACCGCCAGACGCTTCGGTTTTTGAAATCCTCTCCAAAGCATGTTGTTATCTCCGCACAGCGAGCGCCGCGAAGCATTTTGCAGCGGCTGTGCCGTTTCACTCCGTGATTGATTTAAATGCAGCCGGTAGCCTGTTGCCCGTAGCCGGTAGCTTCACTGCTCGCAACCCGCTGCTGGCTTCCCGCTTCCAGCCTCCTGCTAACTTCAAACTCGATTACCACATCTGTTGAACCGGTACGAACAAGCTACCCGCAACCGGCTACGGGCTACAGGCTTATTTGCTATACAACTCCACAATCAGCTGCTCATTCACCGGCAAGTTAATATCTTCCCTCTTCGGAAGAGAAAGCACCTTGCCGCTCAAACTATTCTGATCCGTCGACAGCCATGTTGGCGCCGGCTGATGGCTCGCAAACTCCCGCGAACTCTCCACCACCGTCATCTTCTCGCTGTTGGGACGAATCTTGATCTCGTCGCCCACACCCACCTGGAAGGAGGGAATGTTCACCTTGCGCCCGTTAACCTCAACGTGTCCGTGGCGAACCAGCTGCCGTGCCTGGCGCCGCGAGCTGGCAAAACCGAGCCGGAAAGTCACGTTGTCCAGACGACGTTCAAGCTGCTGCAGCAGCAACTCGCCGGTGACGCCGGGCGTGCGCGCAGCCTTCTCGTAATAAGCGCGGAACTGCCCTTCGAGGGCAAAGTAGATGCGGCGCGCCTTCTGCTTCTCACGCAGCTGCAGACCGTAGCCTACGATCTTCGCCTTGCGATCGCGGCCGTGCTGGCCGGGGGCAAAATTGCGCTTCTCGATCGGGCACTTGTCCGTGAAACACTTCGCGCCCTTCAGGAACAGCTTCATGCCTTCTCGCCGGCACAACCGGCAGACAGGCCCTGTATAACGTGCCAATGCATTCTCCTTAGTTCAGAGGCCGACCGGTTTACGGATAAGAATCCTTCGTCCCGGTCCATCGTTAAGTATAACAGGCAGCTCTAGCTACCTGCTGGCCAGAAGTACAGCTCTACATGGTGAACCGTACGATTCGCGCCATGATCGCTGTCCTTCTTAGCCGCATCGATTTCTTCTTCCAGCTCGCCCCCGCCCCAACTTGGCGACATCAGATGATCGTGTTCCGGGGACTCAGGACGATCCTCGTATGCTTCCAGGATCGTCTTGAGCTGGACAACACCTGCTTGATCCATGTGAATGAAGACCTGATCGCCGTCGCCATCGGTTTCAACATGCAACATGGACCCAGTCCTCAACTACACACGCCGACGCTTCGGCGGCCTGCACCCATTGTGCGGAATCGGCGTGACGTCCCGAATCGACCGGACATCAATTCCCGCCGCAGCCAGGGCTCGGACCGCGGACTCACGGCCCGAACCCGGCCCGCTCACCCGTACATCCACCGAACGCACGCCGTGATCCCGCGCCATGTTGGCCGCGTTCATCGCTGCCTGCTGTGCCGCGAACGGAGTGCCCTTACGCGACCCGCGAAACCCAAGCGAGCCCGAGCTCTTCCACGACAGCGTGTTGCCCTGCTGATCGGTGATGGTCACGATGGTGTTGTTGAACGAGGCCTGAATGTGCACCAGGCCAAACGGCACATTCTTGCGCTCGCGCTTCTTGAACTTCTTGTTCCGCGCGGCCTTGCCAGTCGCGGCTTTTGCTGGTTTCTGATCCGCCATTAGGTCTTCGCGCTCGCTTTCTTCTTGTTCGCCACCGTGCCCTTGCGCGGTCCCTTGCGGGTGCGCGCGTTGGTGTGTGTACGCTGCCCGCGTACCGGCAAACCGCGCCGATGCCGCTGCCCGCGATACGACTGGATGTCGATCAGCCGCTTGATGTGCATGGCGGTATCCTTGCGGAGATCGCCTTCCACATCGCCCTGCTCTTCGATCACCTGGCGGATGCGATTGACCTCGTCTTCGCCGAGATCCTGAACCTTCTTGAACGGATCGACGTGCGCCACGCCCAGAATCTTCAGCGCCCGCGAGTTGCCAATCCCGAAAATGTACGTCAGCCCGATCCTTGCCTGCTTGTTGCGCGGCAGATCGACGCCTGCTATGCGTGCCATACCGTTTCCTTCATCGTGCCCCGGATAACTGCCCGGAGCGGTTATTCCGGCCGAACCTCGTACCGGAGTTTTGAGAGCCTGAGTCCATCTCGGGGTTCATCGCAAGCCTGACCTCGGCTAACTAGCCCCAGCTTCTTGATTAAGGCTCAAGAAGCCCAGCTCTCGAATGAGCTGAAAGCAGGAAGCTGGAAGCTTCAAACCACAGCTTCCTGCTTCTGGCTTCCGACTTCCAGCTGCTTTATCCCTGCCGCTGCTTATGCTTCTGGTTCTCGCAGATCACCCGCACCACACCGCGGCGATGGATGACCTTGCACTTGTCGCAAATCTTCTTAACCGATGCCCTAACCTTCATAAGACCCTCAGCTCCTCAGCTTCTAGCCTTTAGCTATTAGCTCGTTTCGTTGCGCCGCGAGCAGGATCGACCGGCGCCGCGGCTAAAAGCTAGTAGCTGACAGCTAAGAGCTACTTATACCGATACACAATCCGTCCGCGATTCAAATCGTACGGACTCAACTCCACCGCCACACGGTCTCCAGGCAAAATACGGATGAAGTTCTTCCTCATCCTTCCCGAGACATGCGCCAGCACCTCGTGCCCGCCGCTGCTCTCGAGCTTCACCTTAAACATTGCGTTCGGCAACGTTTCAAGTACCGTTGCCATGACCTCAATCGCGTCTTCCTTCGACAATCGTTATCCTTAAACTCGTCTCTACTTCGTCTTTGTTTCCGTGCCAGCAGCCTTCGCGCCCGCACTCCGCAGCCGTTCGACCGCCGCTTCCACGCCCGCCGCTACTGCGCTCACCGCCTGGTTGCCATCCACTTCTTCAAACCGCCCCAGGGCACGGTAATGCTCCACAACCGGAGCCGTCTGCGACTCGTACGTTCGCATTCGCTCCCTGAAAACTTCCTCAGTATCGTCTGAGCGCCGCACCAAAGGTGTGCCGTCCCGGTCGCACTTCTCATCCACCTTGGGCGGCTGCAGATAGATGTTGTAAATCGTTCCGCAGACTGGGCAGGTGCGCCGGCCCGTAATACGGCGCAGTAATTCATTGTATCCGACCTGGATACTCACGGCAATCACCGGCAGCGCGCTCCCGCCTTTCGAATCCGCCGCTCCAATGTGCTTGTCGAGCCACTTCGCCTGTCCCAGCGTCCGCGGAAATCCGTCCAGAATGTATCCGTTGGCGATGTCCGGCTGCTTCAGCCGCTCCGCCACCATCTCGTTCACCAGCTCGTCGGGCACCAGATGCCCCTCGGCCATGACCGCCTTCGCCTTCAGGCCCAGCGGCGTCCCGTGATCCCGGTTGTAGCGCAGCAGATCGCCCGTCGAAATCTGCGGAATCCCCCACTTCGCTGCCAGCTCTTTCGCCTGGGTTCCCTTGCCAACTCCCGGTGCTCCCATCAGCAGAATCGGTCCAGGTTTCACTTCGAACGACCCCTTCGCTTCCACGTGCACATCCACTGCTGCCAACGTCATTACCAGGCCCGCCTTCCGCGGATCCTCCCGCTCTTCGGGGAGAATCCCTCATAGTGCCGCATGATCAGCTGCGACTCGATTTGATTCACGGTGTCCATCGCCACGCCGACTACGATCAGCAGCGATGTGCCTCCAAAATAAAAATTAAAGCCCATGCCGTTCGTCATCCACGACGGCAGGCTCTCAAACCAGCTCCCGATCAGCCACAAATGATTCAAGTGAATGCCGCTGATCATCAGCTGCGGAATAATCGCCACAATAATCAAATAAATCGCCCCAACCAGCGTGAGGCGCGTCAGAATTGCATTCACGTAGTCCGATGTCCGCCGCCCGGGGCGAATCCCGGGTATAAATCCGCCGTACTTGCGCATGTTATCGGCGATATCGTCCGGCCGGAACACGATCGAGATATAGAAGTACGCGAAAAACACAATCGAGATCATGTACAGCAACTCGTAGGCCGGCTCGCCCGCGCGCAGCGCATCGAAAGTCCGCGACAGCCACGCGCTGTTCTTCACAAACGCCGCCTGCCCAAACAGCATTGGCGCCGACAATACCGACGCGGCAAAGATAATCGGCATCACGCCGCCGGAGTTCACCTTCAGCGGCAGGTGCGTGGACTGCCCGCCCATCAGCCGCCGTCCCACAATGCGTTTCGCATACTGCACCGGAATCCGCCGCTCGCTGCGTTCTACAAACACGATGAACGCCACGATGGCCACCATCGCCGCCACCAGAAAGATCAGCAACGGAACCGTGAAAATGCCGAACCGCTCCGCCCTCGCCGTAGCGACCAGATCCGCGATGCCGCGCGGCAAACCCACTACGATGCCCGCAAAAATCAGCAGGCTCATCCCGTTGCCAATACCGCGCTCCGTAATCTGTTCGCCGAGCCACATGATGAACGTGGTGCCCGCGGTCAGCGTAATCACCGTCATCACGACAAAGCTGAATCCTGGATTCAGCACCAGGCCACCGGACGAGCTGCGCAGCGCAATCGCGATCGCCGTGGATTGGACGATGCCCAGCAGCACGGTCACATACCGCGTCCACTGCGTGATCTTCCGCCGCCCCAGCTCGCCTTCCTTCTGCAGCTTGGCCAGCGGCTCAT
>CAZHTJ010000068.1:0-16768 GCA_964535525.1 uncultured Acidobacterium sp.
TGGTTTCGGCAAACCTGGAAGGCGGACGAGACGATTCCCCTCGACGCGCTGCCGGCGGGGAGATACACCGGAAGCCGGTCGGCCGGGACAGCGATCTACTACCTGCTCGAACCCGACAATTTCTCCGAAATGCACAAACTCGCGTCCGACGAGGTGTTTCATTTCTATCTCGGCGATCCGGTGGAGATGCTGCAACTATGGCCAGATGGAACAGGGAAGCGCGTAGTGCTGGGCCGTGACCTGGGGAACGGTGAGCTGCTGCAGACCGTGGTGCCGCAAGGCGTGTGGCAGGGCACGCGCCTTATCGCCGGAGGCAAAGTCGCGTTGCTCGGATGCACCGTGAGTCCGGGATTTGATTACGCGGACTACGCCTCGGGAAAGCGCGAGGAATTAGTGCAGGGCTGGCCGCAGTGGGCGGAGTTCGTGGCTCGCCTGACCAGGCAATAGGGCGCAATAGGGCTACGCTGCGGCGGCGGGCATGTGATGGCGAAGCTCTCCGCACAGGATAAGCAGCGCGCCAACAATCCAGAAGATGTGGCCGATCCGAGGCGACAGATGCGCGAGCCCGAAGAACACCCAGGTCGCGATCATACAAACCAAAATCACGCCCGTCAGAAGCCTTCGCACGAAGCGGCAACGCGGAATGAGCGAGCACACCAGATAAAGAAACATTAAAGGGTTGAGTAATCCACTGATCGCCGCCAGGAAGGACGCCGACCGATACGTCTCTGCGCGGATGATTGCCGTCAGCGTAATCACCGCGCACTCCCATCCCTTCAGCGGATTGCCGGGACCGGCCGAAACCGCGGGCAGGAAAAACGCCAGAACAAAGACGCAGATTCCGAGAATCTGCAGGATGAAAATTGTCGGTTTGGCCGGCGTACTCGCAACGGTTGAGGACACAGCTGAGTCGCTCCCTGGGTTTGTCGCGATCGAACCTGCGGAAATCGCTTATCGCCGAGATCATACACCGGCGTAGCCAGGCGGCCACAGGCAATAGCCAACAGCTCGGTCGCTATTGCAAGCTTGAGACTATGCTCCGAGCCATCCTCGCGACAAGAAGCTCCGCCTCGTTGTCAGGTGTCCAGCTCGTGTCCGCGTTGTCGTGGGTGAACGCCGAAATAATAATGACCCCTTGCTTCGTGTAGACCACCCCGACATCATTGCGCGCGTGATCGATTGCGCCGGTTTTGTTGGCGATGGCCGAATCACCCTCCGTCGTGTCGAGCTTCTCGAGATAGCGCGGGATCATGTCCCGGTCGGACTGCGCCTTGAGCATGTGGATCGCGGTCCCGCACAGGTCCTTATCCGGCGGGATCGGCGATGAAACAAGGCCGGGCTCGGCTGCCACCCGCGGAACCGGGCCGAGCTCGCACTTGACAAACCGCTCCATGATGAACGCCATCTCGCGCGCAGTGGTCTTGCCGAGCCCGAATTGCGGCTGATCGGAAGGCTGAGGGCCGGTCGGATCCTTGTAGACCTTCTTGTAGAGCCAGGTATTTTTCAGGCCGGGGCCGCGCGGCGGCGCCGCACTCAGCTCGCTGTCAATGGTGTCCAAACCGAGATCATCGATAACCAGGTTGGTGGCGCTGTTGTCGCTGACCGCGATCATCAGAGTGAGCGCGTCTTTCAGCGTCAGGGTCATCGGCGTGTCGAAAAAGAGCAGAACGCCCGAGCCAGGGACCCGGTCCTCGTGGTGCAGCATCAGCCGGTCGTCGAAGTGCGCGCGGCCCCCGCGAATTTGCTGCAGAGCCGCGTAAAGCACGCCAAGCTTGATGACGGAGGCGGTGGGGACAGGCTCGTCCGCATCAATTGAGACAGTCTTGCCAGTGGCAAGGTCTTGGGCGTAGAGAGAGACCTTGCCGTGGAAGCCTGCGATCTGCGACTGGAGCGTCGCGGTGAGCGCGGCGTCGGACTGGGCACAGGCAGGGAACGTGGCGGCGAGGGCGAGGAGACAGGCCGTTCCGAATCTCGTGAACATGAGCAAGGCGATTGTAAGCCGTGCGATCGGATTGGGCGCATAATGTGTGCGCGCGCTCAAGGCCTTCCTCGGGCATGCGCGCATAGGGAGGACTGTATATGGCAACAGACGATGTTGCGACGCTGGAAGCCAGGGTTGCGGAACTGGAAAAACGCAGCGGGAAATGCCGTTGCGGCGGCGGCCACGGAGGCACGGGGTGCTGGGCCCTGGGGTCGTCGATCGCAGTGGTGCTGTCGTGGACCAGAAGCACGAGCATCCTGTGGGCCATTCTGCACGGGATTTTCTCGTGGGGCTACGTGATCTATTACGCCGTGACGCGCAAATGAAGGGCGCCGGAGACGAGCACAAATCGGGTTTAGAATTTATCTATGGCGAAGGATCTTTCTGACGTGTTGAAGCAGGCCTTGGCGTTGCCCAGCGAGGCGAGGGCCGCGTTGGCAGGAGCACTTCTGGAGAGCCTTGACGAAACGATCGATTCATCGGCGGAGGCCGAGTGGGATCGGGAAATTGCGCGGCGCATCGAGGAGTTGGATTCGGGACGGGTGAAGCCGGTTTCGTGGGCTGAGGCGCGGAAGCAAATTGCGGCTGCTCTTCATGGCGGCTGAGCTGGAGATTCATCCTGCTGCGCTCGAAGAAATCCGATTGGCAGTAGCTTGGTATCGTGATCGCAGCGAAAGCGCGGCTACTCGTTTTGTTGAGGAAGTCGACCACGCCATCGCTCAGATCATTCATTCGCCTGACCGGTGGCCCGCTGGCATTGCGGGCAGTAGAAAATTTGTCCTGCAGCGATTTCCGTTCGCGGTGATTTATCGGGCGAATCTTTTCGTCATTACGGTGCTGGCCGTGGCTCATGGCCACAGACGGCCGGGCTACTGGCGAGCTCGGCTCTGATCGGCGGAATGCATGAATTTCCTGTAAACTAAAAATTCGCATACTCCCTTCAGAAATGAGTTAGGTCATGTCGATTCACCCAGTCATGCAGCGCCTTGCCGAGAAGCTGAACCGCACCGATCTGCCCCCCTTTGCGGCGGGCGACACCGTGCGCGTCCAGGTCAAAATTAAGGAAGGCGACAAGGAACGGATACAGGCGTTCGAAGGCGTCGTGATCGCGCGCAAGAACGGTCCGCAGGGCAGCTTTACCGTCCGCAAGATGAGCTTCGGCCAGGGCGTCGAGCGCATTTTCCCCTTCAACAGTAAGGTCATTGACAAGGTCGAGAAGGTGCGGTCGTCCAGGGTGCGGCGCGCGCGGCTGTTCTACCTCCGCGGACTGCGCGGCAAGGCCGCCCGCCTGAAGGAAGTCGAGCGCAGCTAGCGTTCAGAGTTCAGAAAAACCAAACGCCCCGGCGAAAGGCTGGGGCTTTGGTGTTTTTGTGACGGGATTTGTGACGCCTTTTCCACCAGCGTCCAGCCATATCGCGCAGTAAACTCGACCCATGGGGACCCTGCAGGGCGAACTGATTCCAAAGCGCGGGCGGCGCAAACTCCCCGACGATGAAGTTTCAGCTGCCACCCGCAAAATGCGTATGCTGCGGTCCCTGGCCTGCGGAAACAAATTCGAGAGGCTGGCGCGAGCCACCGGCGCCAACATGATCGCCGGCGTCGATGAGGTGGGGCGCGGAGCTCTCTTCGGTCCGGTCGCGGCCGCGGCGGTCATCCTGCCCGCGGATACGCGCATTCGGGGCCTTCGGGATTCAAAGCAGTTGCCGGTCGAGGATCGCGAGCGGCTGGAAGCGATCGTCCGGGTGCGCGCGATTGCCATTGCCGTTGAGGAAGTCGACGCCGAGACCATTGACCGCGTGAACATATACCAGGCGAGCCGGATGGCGATGGCCGCGGCCGTGATGCGTCTCGACCCGCAGCCCGATCATCTGCTGATCGACGCGCTGCTGCTCGACCTGCCGCACGCCCAGACGAAAATCATCTACGGCGATTCGCTCAGCATTTCGATCGCGGCGGCATCGGTGGTGGCGAAGGTCTATCGTGACAAACGCATGTGTGAGCTGGATGCGGAGTATCCCGGCTACGGCCTCGCATCGCATAAGGGCTACGCCACGCCCGAACATCGCGAGGCTCTGAAGAACCTCGGCCCCTCGATTCTGCATCGAAAGACTTTTGCGCCCGTGTTGCAGGCCGACTTGCCGTGGGACGATTTTCCGGAGGATTTTCCGGCGGAAGAAGAAGAGCAGCCTTGCCCCATCGACTCCTCTGTGTAACGGCTCATCCTGACGACGAAAGTGGCGGCTTTGGCGGCGCGCTGATGCTCGCGCATGAGGCAGGCGCGGAGACCTTCGTGCTGTGCTTCACCGACGGGCAGGCAGCGCATTTTCGGGAGGGCGCAGCGCCCGATGCGGACCTGGGCAAGCTGCGCCGCGCGGAGCTGGACGCGGCGACGGCAGTCCTTGGCGTGACGCGTCATGAAGTACTGACATATCCGGACGGCGAGCTCGCGAAGCAAAGTTTCCAGGAGATGGCGGGGCTTGTCGTCGAACACATCCGGCGCTGGCAGCCCCACGTGGTGCTCACGTTTGGCGGTGACGGCGGCGTGAATCTGCATCCCGATCACACCATGATCTCCGTAGTGACGACAGCAGCGTTCCACTGGGCGGGCCGCGCGGAAATGTACCCCGATCATGTGGACACGGGCTTACACCCCTTTGCGCCACAGAAGCTTTATTACGTCAGCACACCATTTGTGAGCGTGCGCGACCGGCCGGAGCTGACAAATCTCGCTGCGACCTTGCCGTGGTCTCTGACCCTCGACCTGGGCCCCCTCGCCGGACGCAAGCTGGAAGCCTTCCAGAAGCACTCCTCGCAGCAAGGAGTGCTGAAGCGTGTGGGCGAACACGTGCGTGAGTCGATGCGCACGGAAAAATACTTGCTTGTTGCGAGGCGGGGCATAGCTTCAGTAACAGAAGATGTGGCGATGTTTGGCGGAATCCTCGAAGACGACAGCTAGAATTCTCGTTTAGCCGGCCCTTCCTCCAACCCGTGCCGGCGTCGCATCATCGCAGTTGAGGCGCTCATGACGGAACCCGCGATCCGGACAAAGCTCTACGGCTTTACCCTCCTGAACCATCCACGATTCAACAAAGGCACCGCCTTCACCGAAGACGAGCGCGACGCATTCGACCTGCACGGCCTGTTGCCTCCACATGTGGGCACGCTCCAGGAGCAAATTGCGCGGCGTCGCGCGGCATTCGACACCTTCGAGACGCCGTTTGAGAAGTACGTCTTCATGCGCGACCTGCAGGACATCAACGAGACGCTCTTTTATGCACTGCTCTTATCCGATGTAAAGAGATTCATGCCCATCGTCTACACGCCCACGGTGGGCGAAGGATGCCAGCGCTTCAGCGAAATTTGGAGGAAGCCGCGCGGCCTTTTCCTGAGCTATCCCAACAAAGCGCGAATCGAGAAGATCCTCTCCCACAAACGCTACGACAACGTACGAGCCATCGTCGTGAGCGATGGCGAACGCATCCTGGGCCTTGGCGATCAGGGCGCGGGTGGTATGGGAATTCCCATTGGCAAGATGGCGCTCTACACAGCCCTCGGCGGGATTCACCACGAATATTGTTTGCCGGTCCTGCTGGATGTGGGGACCGACAACGAAGAGCGTCTCGCGAATCCGATCTATATTGGCTGGCGGAACAAACGGGTGCGCGGGCCCGAATACGACGACTTCATCGAGACCTTCGTATCGTCCGTCGAAAAGCGATGGCCCCACGTGCTGCTGCAGTGGGAAGACTTCGCCGGCTCGAACGCAGCGCGGCTGCTGGCGAAATATCGCGACCGTCTGTGCACTTTCAACGACGACATTCAGGGAACGTCGGCGGTGGTGTTGGCCACGCTGCTGGCCGCGGTAAAGGCCGCGGGAACTTCGCTGCCGGACCAACGAATCGGGATTCTGGGCTTCGGCTCGGCGGGCATAGGGATCGCCAATCTCCTGGTGAAGGCGCTCCAGCAAGAGGGCTTGAGCGAAGCCGAAGCGCGCGGACGAATCTACGCCATGGGCCGCCCTGGGCTGCTGGTCGAGGGCGCCGAGGGAATTCATCCAGAGCAAAAGGGTTACGTGCATCCGGCGAGCGACGTTGCAGGCTGGCGGGTGAAGGACGCGAAGAAGATCGGACTCGAAGAAGTGGCGTGGAACGCGAAGCTCACCGTGCTGATTGGCGTGGCGGGCAAGGCCGGCATGTTCACCGAGGACGCGGTCCGGGCGATGGCGAAGAATACGGAGCGGCCCATCATTTTTCCGCTGTCGAATCCCACAGCGAAGAGCGAGGCGACGCCGGAGGACCTGTTGAAGTGGACCGACGGACGAGCCCTGATCGGAACCGGAAGCCCGTTCGAACCTGTCAAGGTCGGCGATCGGGAAATCTGTATCGATCAAACGAACAATTCCTACATTTTCCCAGGCCTCGCCCTGGGTATTGTCGCGGCAAACTCGCGGCGCGTGACCGATGCCATGTTTATGACGGCGGCGAGAGCGCTCACCGGACTATCCCCCGTGGATAAAGATCCGAACGCGAGCCTGCTGCCTCCGCTTGCCGAATCGCGCAGGCTGAGCCGTGTGATTGCGGCAGCAGTGGCACGACAGGCAATCGCCGAGGGGTTATCGGATTTGAAGGACAACGAGGTCGATGCAGCGATCGAGGCGAACGTTTGGGATCCGCAGTACGCACCCTATGTGCGCGAATATTAGTTCGCCCCACACGCATCCAGGTCCCCGAGAACTTACACAGTTCCCCAAAAAACCAGGCCGGACGACCGCCAGCCCTCACGCCGATTTGGCCGCGAGCGTCTCGCAGTGCTGCTTCAGGCTCTTCGCCTCTGTCTTCACGTAGTCCGCGATCGTCTTCGCCTTCAGGCTGCCGAGAATCGCCCCCAGCAGCCCTTCTGTCGAGAACGAAAGCTCAACCTCAGTGCCGGAGCCGTCAGAGGCAGTGAGGCGGTGGTCGGCGATCATCGTCGCGCCTGGTGCCTTCTGCACCCACGTGAACGCCTGGTGCGGCACCCGCTCCGTGACCTCATAAACACCGGGGCGCAGCTTGGGCTGCGTCACGCGATACTTCGCTCCGATCCGGAAGCCGTCGCGGGTGAGGGGCTCAACGTTAAGGACCGTTGGGGTCCAGGTGGGCCAGCGTTCGACGTCGGCAAGAACCTGCCAGATGGCTGCTGGACTGGCGTTGATCACGACGCGCTCGACGGTCTGCATAGGGAAAAGCTCCTCCGGAGATATTCGGCCAATCGGCCTTGGACCGGAATACGCAGAAACCGTTAGGGAGGTTCCCTGAGGCCGGGCCCGGAAGGCCAAAAAATCGTCTGATCAATGAGGGGCGGGAACGGCAGCGAACCAGCGCTCGAGCATGGCGTGCACCTGCGGGCCATTCTTCCCCGGTATTTCAAACCGCCAGCGCCGGCCACCGGATTCAACAACGGCATCGCCCTCGATGGAATCGATCTGATCGCGAGTCAGTGTGAAGGAGTGAACATTCGAGCTGAAGCTCAGGATTTCCGGCTTGAACTGCAGAGTCCCAACGCAGAATCCGCCAAAACGATGAAGGTGATGCGTCTCAAAACTGGGAGCGGCCGCGTAGGCGCGCCGAAAAGGGATGACCGGCGGAACGTGACCGGTGTCCGGCGAAGGTCCAGTGGAGGTTCCGGCGTCGGCCTCAAAGGATGAAGTGGACGGAACGGGCGGCGCGACTGCTGGTTCTGGAGCGCCAGCGCTGGTGTTCACGGAGGTTTTGGGGACCACAGCAGAGGGCTTGGGCGTCGACGCCGAAGGTTTGGCGGTGGCGGATTTGAGTTCCCTGGCCGGCGCGGCGACCTCAGCCGCTGGTAGTGTTGGAGGGGACAGTTTCGAATTCGTCGCAGTGTTGGTTGCAGATCGCGGGGCACTGGCCACAGTTGTAACAGCGGCTGATCTTTTTCGCGCGTAGTATCCGATTCCTGCAATGGCGGAAGCAGTGACAAGGAGGGCCACGATGCCAGCGATGAACCACGCCGGGCGAAATCGCCTGCCCGGGGGCCGCGGAGGCAGGAGTTGAAGCGGCGCCGGAGCCGGGGTGGGATAGGCGCTGGCGGCGGGTTCGGCGGATCCGATGCGCTTCATTCCGGGGTAAGTCGCGGCGGCGGGCATGTGAGCCACGGTGCCGTGAATGCCGGACGTCGAACGCTGCAGGCGGCGCAGGTCGGCGCGAAGTTCGGACGCGGATTGGTAGCGCAGATCGCGTTCCTTCTCCAGAGACTTGTTCAGGATGTTCTCGAACTCCGCCGGCAGATTGTGATTTAGCGAAGACGCGGACGGCGGATGGTAATTCAGCAGTTTGTCGAAGACGACGGCGCTGGTGGTCCCACTGAAGGGGTGGTTGCCGGTCGCCATTTCGTAGAGCACCACGCCAAGGGAGAACAGGTCGCTGCGCGCATCCAGGGATTCGCCGCGGGCCTGCTCGGGAGACATGTACGCGACCGTGCCGAGGGTGGCGCCGGAACGCGTGAGTTTGTCGCGATCCGAGATGCCGGATCCGGTGGAATCACTGGGAGCGAGGTCGTCGATGCGCGCGAGGCCGAAGTCCAGAATCTTGGCCTGGCCCGATGCGGTCACAAGAATATTGGCCGGCTTGATGTCGCGATGGAGGATGCCCTTCCGGTGTGCGGCGTCCAGAGCATCGGAGAGCTGAATCCCGATCTCAGTCAGGCGATCAAGCGGAGCGGGGTGCCCCGCGTAAAGGCGGTCAAGACTTTGGCCGTCGAGCAACTCCATCACCAGGTAGGGCTGGCCGTTGACCTCGTCGATCTCATGAATGACGCAGATCCCCGGATGGTTCAGCGACGAGGCAATGCGCGCCTCGCGGTAGAAACGCTCCAGCGCGGAGGGTTCCGGAGCCTCACTCCCGCTGATCAGTTTGAGCGCCACGTGACGGCCAAGGCGGAGGTCTTCAGCTTCGTAGACCACACCCATCCCGCCCGCGCCGATCGGGCGCAGAACCTTGTAATGGCCAAGGGTCGAGCCGGGCTGGAGTTGATCCATCGAAACACTATGCATACAAAAGCAGGAAATAGGCAATAGGAAACAGCAGACCGTGGCTGCCCGGACATACTTGCCGCCCGGACATACTTCGATTTCTGAGTGGAGGAACCGATGGCGTTGGTTTGTCGCGAGTTTTGTCTGTCGGCCCGCTGACCAGAGAGCCTTCCCGCGAGTCCAACCCATGTACTGCGCGGTACAATTGACGAAAGCGCCAGCACCGAGTCCATAGAAGCGAACGTGCTGCAAGGCGGATGAGACAGGCGCAGAGACGTTGATCCCTATGATGCATCGAGTTTCGCGATTTCCTGCCATGCTGGCAGCCGGTGTGGCCCTGTCGTTTGCCGCCGGCGCCGTTGTGCCTTCCTCCGCTCAGACCCGCGGGGCGAATTACACTGGCCTGACCACGCAGCGAACCACGCCTTCGCCCTATCAGGGCACAGTCGTGGAAGACATTGTGGCGATGGTCGACGACCAGGCGATCAGCAAGTCGGACTACGACCGCGCCATGCATGAGATGGACCAGGAGGCGCAGCAGCAGGGCTGGTCGCAGCAGCAGCTCATGGAGCAGCGGCGCGATCTGCTGCGTTCACTGATCGACAAGCAACTCCTGCTGGCCAAGGGGAAGGATCTGGGTATCAACGGCGAGACCGAAGTGGTGAAGCGCCTGGACGAAATGCGCAAGCAGTACCACATGGACTCGATGGAGGATCTGCAAAAGGCCGCCGAGGCCCAGGGCGTTTCCTTCGAGGATCTGAAAGAGCAGATTCGCGAGAACGTAATTACGTCGACCGTGATCAGCCAGGAGGTTGGCCACAAGATCGACATTTCGCCGTCTGAGATTCAGGCGTACTACAACGCACACGTGCAGGACTTTCAGAGGCCGGAACAGGTCAAGCTCAGCGAGATTCTGATCCCCACGCCGAATCCTGACGACGCGGCGCAGGTGGCCGATGCCGGGAAAAAGGCGGATGCCCTGGAGGCACGCCTGAAAACAGGAGCGGATTTTGCCTCCGTGGCCAGGGCCGACTCCGGTGGGCCAACCGCTGCGGAGGGCGGACGCCTGGGCGACTACAAGCGTGGCGACCTGCCGAAGGTGATGGAGGACGCGACGTTCAGTCTGCAGCCGGGGCAGTTCACGGCGCCGATCAGGACCAAACAGGGCTGGCTGATTCTGGCGGTGACGGACCATACCAAGGGCGGAGTCACGCCGCTCGCCGACGTCCAGAACGACATCCAGGAGAGGATCGGGATGACCAAGATGGAGCCGGCCATGCGGGCGTACCTTGGGAAGCTGCGCGATGAAGCGGCCATCGAGGTTCGCGCTCCGTATTCGGATTCCGGCGCGACAGCGAACGAGATCAAGTTCATCGAGGGTGCGTACCAACCGCCCCAGCCGAAGAAGAAGAAGCACGTTGACCGGGCGCGGTACCGCCAGCTTCCGCAGCGGAAGGACAAAACGAGCGCGACGGCCAGCGCAGCGGCCCCGGCGGGCGTTCCGACCCTCGACCAGGTGAACGCGCAAAAGGGCGCCCCGGTGCAGTTGGCGAGCGCGAAGACTGGTACCGAAAAGCCCGGGAAGAGGGAGAAGATCCGGTTTGGCCAGGCGCCGCGGGAGACGCTGCCGGCAGGCGATACCAGACAGGTCGATGCGGGTGCGGGTTCATCCTCTGCCGAGACGCCTGCAGCCAATCAGGATGTGGCCGGCAACGTGCCGCCGGCGAACACGATGGCGGTGACGAACGCCGAGGGCAACGTCATCAACAATGGTGCCGACACAGAGAAGACGGCCAAAACGCGATTCTCCGACCGCATGAAGGAACCGAAGCAAAAACAGGCTCAGGACAAGGCCGCGAAGAAGAAACAGAAATTCCAGCCACCGAAGGAGACGCCCGAGCAGCTCGCAGAGGACAAGCAACAGCAGGCCGCAGTGGGGCTCAACGGCGATACGACGAAACAGAAGAAGCCGAATCCCGCCAGGACCGGGCCGAAACGCCGCATGGGCGATGAGGACAAGAACGGACAAGGTGCTGGCGCGAACGGATCTGCGACCAGCGGAACAGGAGTGCCAACCCCGCCACCGAGCACGCCGCCCGCGTCGCCGAGTGCCACGCCTCCAGCGCAAACACCGCCATCCAGCCAGCCGCAGATTTAGTCAACAACGATGAAAGAACCGATGGTGGCCGATCTGGCGAGCCGCGAGAACCGGGAGATAACCGGCTTTTTCGCCACTGCATTGAAACAGGTGCGCACCGGTCGCGATGGCGGCCACTATTTCGCATTGATCTTCGCCGATCGCAGCGGCCAGATTGACGCCCGCATGTGGGAGATCGACGACGCCGGCGAGTTCGATGTGGGCGACGTGGTGAAGGTGCGCGGCGAAGTCTGCCGCTTCAACGAGCGGCTGCAAATCAAGGTCGAGAAGATTCGCCGGGCGACCCCGGACGAGTACGAGCTCAGCGATTTTGTTCCGCAGTCGCAGCGCGACATCGCGGAAATGTGGGCGGAGCTGGAGAGTTGGGTGTCGAGCTTTCACGATCCCGATCTGAAGGCGCTTCTCGAAGCATTTCTGAACGACGCGGAGATTGCGCCCGCGCTCAGGCAGGCCCCCGCGGCCAAGGGACTGCACCACGCCTGGATCGGTGGCCTGCTCGAGCACATTCTCTCGCTGATGGGCATGTGCGAGCTGGCGGCGCAGCATTATCCGGAAGTCAACCGCGATCTGCTGCTGACCGGTGTCGTGCTGCACGACATCGGCAAGCTGCGCGAGCTGAGCTGGGGAACCAGCTTCGACTACACCCTCGAAGGTCAGCTGCTGGGCCACATCACCATCGGGATCGGGATGATCGAGCGCAAGATCGCCGGCATTCCGAATTTTCCCGCAGCCAAGCGTCTGCTGGTGGAGCACCTGGTGCTGAGCCATCACGGTGAATACGAATTCGGTTCGCCCAAGCTTCCTATGACGGCGGAAGCGATCCTGCTCCATTACCTCGACAATCTCGATGCGAAGATGCAGACGGTGCGCAATGAGCTGTCGCGCGCAGAGGCGAACGGCAAGCCCGCCGCGGAGATGACGGAGTGGGTGCGCCCCCTGGAGCGCCCACTGCTCAACACCCAGGCGTTCCTGAAGAATGCGGAAACCCTCGAGGCGCCCAAAAAATCGGAGCAGGCAGCTGTCGAGCAGCCCGAGATGGCGTTGAATAACGGAAAGCGCGCAGAGCGCGAGGAAGCGAAAAACCATGCCCTACCTTTTGAAGACTGAGCCTGGCACCTATTCCGTCGATGATCTGGCGCGCGAGGGCGAGACGCTGTGGGATGGCGTCTCGAATCCGGTTGCGGTGCGGAATCTCGCGGGGCTCGAGCGCGGAGAGACGCTCGTCATCTATCACACCGGCGATGAGAAGCGCACCGTCGGCCTGGCCAAAGTCGTCTCCGTCGACGCGAGCGACCCGAAGAATCCGCAGGTCCGGATCAAATTTGTGAAGAGAACCAAAACGCCCCGAACGCTGGTCCAGATCAAGGCCAACAAAATCTTTGCCGACTCGCTGCTCGTGCGGCAGGGGCGGCTTTCGGTCGTCCCCCTGACCGAGGCGCAGTACGCCTGGATCGCCGAGTAGCGCTGCATGCGGAGTTGAAGCAACGAATTGCGCCGCCGCATCCCCTGCGATGGATTTACGCTTCATTCATCTACAATCGAAACGGGACATGAGCGAGAATGCTGCGTTTTTCCACTGCCGGCGAGTCGCACGGGGAGAGCCTTGTAGCGTTGCTCTCGGGCATGCCCGCGGGCGTGCCCGTCGACGAGGCCCGCGTCAACCGCGAACTGTGGCGTCGCCAACAGGGCTATGGCCGCGGCGGCCGCATGCGCATCGAGACCGATACGGCGCATTTCCTCAGTGGCGTGCGCCATGGCAAGACCATCGGCTCTCCCATCGCAATCGAAATCGAAAATCGCGACTGGAAGAACTGGACCGAGTCTTTGCCGGTGGGCGCGGGCGATCCAACCAGGCACAAAGCGGTAGCCTCGCCGCGGCCGGGTCACGCCGACCTGGCCGGCGCGTTGAAGTTCGATTTCCCAGACGCACGTTACGTCCTGGAGCGAGCATCGGCCAGGGAATCGACCGCGCGAGTAGCAGGCGGTGCCGTCGCCAAGCAGCTGCTGCTCGAGCTAGGCATCGACGTGGCGAGCCACGTAATCCGGGTCGGAGCAGCCGAACTCAAGCGCGATGCGACCTGGGAAGAAATCGTCGCGCTGCGCGAAAGAGATGAAGTCCTTCTGAACTGTGTCGACGCCGAGGCCGAGCAGCGCATGAAATCCGAAGTGGACGCCGTGTTGCGGACCGGCGACACAGTGGGCGGCCTCTTTGAGGTAGTGGCTCATGGCGCTCCTCCAGGCCTCGGCACCTGCGCGAGCTGGGATGAGCGCCTCGATGGCTTGTTGGCGCAGGCCGTCATGTCGCTCCAGGCGGTGAAGGCCGTCGAAATTGGGCGAGGCGTGACGGCGGCCGAGTCGCTGGGCTCGGAGGTCCACGACGCGATCGGCTATGCTGCCGAGCCCAACGGCCGGCACACCCGATTCACGCGCCAGCACAATAACGCCGGCGGAATCGAAGGCGGTATCTCCAACGGCGAGGACATCGTGATCCGCGGCTATCTCAAGCCGATCTCGACCCTGCGCCGGCCGCTCAAGTCGGTCCGCTTCGACACGCGCGAAGAAACAAAAGCATCGTACGAGCGCAGCGACGTATGCGTGGTTCCGGCAGCGGGCGTGGCGGCGGAGGCCATGGTGGCCTTGATCATGGCGAAGCTCGCGCTCGAGAAATTCGGCGGCGATTCGCTGCGCGAGCTAAAACGAAACTACGAGGGATATGTGGAACAAGTGGCGAAATACTAGCCGGTGGCGTTCAGAAAGACCAGCGGGCGACTAACTCAAAGCGATAGCATCGAAGAGATCGACAGGGACATGATTCGGGAAATTGTTATCTATCCGGACCCCATACTGCAAAGGCCGACCGAGAAGGTCACGGAGTTCAACGACGAACTTCGCACCCTGGCCGCAGATATGTTCGAGTCTATGTATAAGGCCATCGGAATTGGACTGGCGGCGCCGCAGATCGGCGTCGGCAAGCGCATCACGGTCATCGATCTCAGTAACCAGAAGGATCCGAAAGACAAGCTCGTGCTGGTGAATCCCGAGATCATTCACAAAGAGGGCAAGCAGCACCAGGAAGAGGGCTGCCTGAGTCTGCCGGATATCCGCGACAAGGTGACCCGCGCGGCAAAGGTGAAAGTCAAGGCGCAGAACCTCGAAGGAGAGTGGTTCGAGATCGAGGGCGAGGAGCTCTTGGCGCGGGCGTTCCAGCACGAGATCGACCACCTCGACGGAATTCTCTTTCCCTGGCGTGTGAGCGCGCTCAAGCGCGATCTGATCCTGCGCAAGATTCGCAAGATGCAAAAAGCCGGCGAGTGGAAATGAAGCTGGTGTTCTGTGGGACGCCCTCCTTTGCTGTGCCCACGCTGAAGCTGGCATTGCGAGCAGGCTATGATGTGCCGCTTGTGATCACGCAGCCGGATCGGCCCGTTGGCCGCGAGCAGACCATGACGGCGCCGCCCGTCAAGACGACCGCGCTGGAAGCGGGGATCCGCGTCACCCAGCCGGAGAAAATCAAAACCAACCCGGAGTTGCGCGCGGAACTCGAGGCCATCGCCCCGGACGCGATCCTGGTGGTCGCGTATGGGCGGATCATTCCGAAGTGGATGCTGGAACTCCCGCGGCTCGGGAACCTCAATCTGCACGCGTCCCTGCTGCCGAAGTATCGTGGAGCCGCGCCAGTGCAGTGGGCCATCGCCAACGGCGAGCCGGCGACAGGCGCGACCACCATGCGCCTTGATGAGGGCCTCGACACCGGCGACATTTTGCTGCAGCGCGAAATGGCGATTGCCCCCGGCATGACCGCGACAGATTTGTTCCCACTCCTGGCGGAGATGGGTGCGGACCTGATGATGGAGACGCTGCGGCAACTGGACGCAGGCACCATCGTGCCGCGCAAGCAGGACGAGTCCAAGGCGACGCTGGCGCCGATCCTCACCCGCGAGGACGGCAGGATGGATTTTTCCAGGCCCGCCATGACGCTCTACAACCGGTGGCGCGGATTTCAGCCGTGGCCGGGGGCATGGACGATGCTGGAAGGAAAAAAACTCTCCGCGCATCGCATGCTGCCGACCGAAGTCCGGGGCGCGCGGAATCGACCGCCTGGCGAATTGCTGATCGAACAGGGCACGATGTTCGCAGCTTGCGGCGATGGAACCTGGCTGGAGCTGGTCGAGGTACAGCCCGAAGGCAAGCGGCGGATGACCGCTGGGGAATTTCTGCACGGCCACGCCGTCGAGAGTGGCACTCGGCTGGGATGAGCATAACCCGGTGAGCATGACCAGATGAGCAGGATCGCTCCAGCGCGGCGGCTTTCGTATCAAATTCTGTTACAAATCGCCACCTCCGATGCGCACAGCGATGACCTGCTGCACTCGCCTGAAGTGGATGCGCTCTCGCCCCAGGACCGCAACCTGACCACGACCCTGGTGCTGGGAACTCTGCGCTGGCAGCTGGCCCTCGATGCGCAGATTCGCGGACTGCTGGCGCGTCCCGAGGCAAAGCTGAGTCCTGAGGCGGCGACCGCGCTGCGCATGGGCGCATACCAGCTCCTGCATCTGGACCGCGTGCCCGCCCACGCGGTCCTCCACGACAGCGTAGAGCTGGTGAAGCTGGGCCGGGAAAAGAGCGCCGCGGGCATGGTGAATGCCGTCCTGCGGAAGATCCAGGTTGCCGGCCACACAGCAGAGGGAGAAGCGGCACCGCGTCTGGCGCACCCGGAGTGGATGGTCGAGCGCTGGGTGCAACGCTATGGAGCGGAGCGCGCGCAGGCGATCTGCGCGTGGGACCAGGAACCAGCCGGGATCACCCTGCGGCTTCCCCAGGGAAGTACCGATGTTGACGGAATCGAGACAGAACCAGGGTTCCTCCTGAGTTGTGCGCGGCGCGCGGTGCGCGGAGATCCCGGGCGGAGCGTCGCTGTCCAGACCAGGCAAGTGAGGATTCAGGATGAGGCCTCACAGCTGGTGGCGGAAATTGCCGCTGCAGTAGCTTCGCAGCCAAAGCGAGTGCTGGACGCGTGCGCGGCGCCAGGCGGCAAAACCGCCATCCTGGCCGAACGGCTCCCACAGGCGAAGATCACGGCAGTGGATGTGAGCCCCAAGCGATTGCAGGCAATGCAGCGATTCCTGCCGGAAGCAATCTCAGTCCGGCTGCGCTTCGAGGTCGCGGATGCGGCGAAGCTGGAACTAAAGCCGGAATACGACCTCGTCCTGTGTGACGTGCCATGCACCGGAACGGGGACGATGGCGCGAAATCCGGAAATCCGCATCCGCGTAAGTGAGCCGGATTTGAAGCGCCAACATCAGCGCCAGGCCGCGATCCTGCGGGCGGGACTGAAGGGACTCAACCCAGGCGGCCGGCTGGTCTACTCAACCTGTTCGCTGGAGCCGGAGGAAAACGAAGACGTCGTCGCAGAGGTGCTGCGGGTCGCGCCCGATTTCACCATCGTTCCCGTAGCAGGAATTCTGGATCGGCTGGCGGAGAGTGGAGTTGTGACCGCGCAGGGGCGCGACCGGTTGCGTAGCGCGACAGTGGGAAATTTTCTGCGGACGCTCCCAGGGATCTATCCATGCGACGGATTCTTTGCCGCGGTGATCGAGAAGCA
>CAZHTJ010000068.1:16868-21521 GCA_964535525.1 uncultured Acidobacterium sp.
CAGAGTTCAGATCCGGCGGAAGCGGCGAAGACCGAAGGCGGCTGCTGCCGCGGCAAAGACCTTGAGGATGTCGCCGGGGACAAATGGGAAAACGGCGAGGGGAAGAACAGCTGCGACGGATTGGTGGGTGATGATGCAGAGCCAGGCTGCTCCGCCCACGAGGATGACGAGACTGCCGGTGCCTGCGGCGAGGAGGGACGTGGCGAATTCGGGCTGCGCAAAGCGGCGGCGCAGGGTCGCGGTGAGTGCGGCGGCGAATGGATAGGAGAGCAGATAGCCGCCCGTGGGTCCGATGAGATGGATAAATCCGGCGGGGCCGTGGGGGCTGAAGACAGGCAGGCCGACTGCGCCTTCGCCGAGATAGAGGACCAGGGCTGCTGCCGCGGCGGGGGGCGAGAGGAGCAGGCCGAGCAGAAGGACGGCGAAGGTCTGCAAGGTGAGCGGGACCGGTGTGAACCATAGCGGGATGGAGACGTGCGCGCAAACGGCCACGAGCAGGCTGCCGAGAACGACAGCCAGCGGGCGCCGCAGCAGCGCGGACTGGGTGCGGGGCAGAGCTGGAGATGCGGCGTAAGCGGAGTTCATCGTAACAGGCTACAGGGTCCAGGGTGCGGCGTACAGAGGGAGAAGAGCCAGGGCCGTCGCTCAGAGGGGCTCATCGTGGTGTTCCGTCTTTGCGGCCGCGGCTTCGCGCTGGTGGCGGATGTGCCGGACGACGGCTAGGGCCGCCCAGAGAAGCGCCATCGTACAGAGCATGAGGACGCCGTACAGAACTCGCACAGGAGTGAGGATAACAAAAGCAGGGGCCTCACCGCAGCCGGGGGATGAAAATGGAGCCATACCTCGCAGGTCATGCCGGCAGGGGGGCGGCTGGCCGATCCTCGATCGCAGCCTCCGTGAAGAAATACGCAGCGACTATGCAGATGGGGAGGAAAAAGAAGGCACTGGAGAAAGGCGGCATGAGAAACAGCATCGCCGCAGTGATGAGCCAATTCCATCTTTTGCGCACCAGGGGTCCCGCGAGCAGCAGAGCATAATGCATCCATGCCAGGGGAGAAGCCAGCATGGCCACGGACAGGGCGATCCCGGTGGTGTTTCGCAGGGAAGGGCGTTTCCAGATGACAAACACCAGAGTGAACAGAAGCAGGAGAACCGATGTTGCTTCGCCGACTCGCCTGTGGCCCAAACGCGCAGCGAAGCCACTGATGGAGATATCAACGGTGAAAGCCCAGTGCGGATCCACTTTGATCGCGTGGATCCATTCGAGGTAAATTCCGGGACCATAGAGAATCAATGGCACGCAGGCGAGGCCTGCACTCACCACAGCAGCGGTCGCGGCAGCGCGCTCTCGCCTGCAGAAAATCAACAGGACTGCCCAAAGGGCATAGTTCGGTTTGCAGGCGATCAGGATACCGATGCAGATACCGGCGGCAATCTGCCGGTTGTCCTCGATAAGAATCCAGGCAGCGACGGCGAGGGCAGTCATAAGTCCGTAAATCTGTCCGATGCGCAGGGTATTAAGGACCGGCCACGATAACAGCAGCCAAATCACCTGGCGGTGCTGGATTTGCGGCTCATATTTCCGGACCAGGAGAAAAGCGCTGCCGATGTAAAGCGCAACCGAGAGAAGCGTCCATATCTTTACGACATCGTCCGGACGAAACCAGGAGAGCGCCTCAAACAGTGGAAGCAGCGTTGGCGGATTCAGGTTGAGGTCCAGGACGGGCTTCGCATGCGGGGGAGTTCCCGGAGTGTACGTGAGGGGGTATGCAGCGTAAGGATTGAGCTGGTGCGCCGCGGCCCAACCCGAGGCCCAGAATGATCCGAAGATTCTGACGCCATCGGGAGCGCCGATGCGGAGGTTGGCCAGAACAGAAAAGGTGTAGAGGCACAGGACAGCGACGGCGACGCCAAAGACCAGCCAGATGGTTTCGCGGCGGGTCCGCGGAACAACGGCCGTCTCTGGAAGCTTCTCTGTCACTGTCTGCATGGCTACCTTAAACACTATCTGCGTCGATCCTGCCTGGCAGATGGATTGTCGACAGGTTCAACGGTGAAGCCGGCGTCAGCTTGAACAGGCGAGAGGATAACAAATGGACATGGGGTCAGCCATCCAACGAAAGAGGTTGAGCGAGGAGAACGGCGCGGTATCCCATAAAGTTGCATGGCGTGGTCGGCTATTGGCTGCTAGACTCCACCCCGATGATGCAGGCGACGCTGGAAACGGAAAGGGAAGCGGAAGTCCGCGCGACCCGCGTTCCCCCAGCGGTAGAGCGTCATCGGCTGGAACCAGCGATGATTGCGGCACTGTCCTATGTGGCGATCACGCTGATCCTGGCGATTGCGGCGTACCTGGCCTGCGAACGCCACTTTGTTTATCCAGTCGACGACACTTACATCGGCATGGCCATGGCGAAGAACCTGGCCCTGCATGGAGTGTGGGGGGTAAGTCCCAACGGGTTTAGCTCTTCGAGTTCGTCGATTCTCTATACGCTGCTGCTTGCCGGCGCTTATCGCATAACAGGCGTTCATGAATGCGTGCCGTTCGCCCTCTCCTGGATGTTCGGTCTTGGAACCATCTTTGTCGCGGGAAGGATCCTGAAGGACTTCAGCGATCGAAGGTGGCAGACCGCCGTTCTGATCGTCATGGTGGTCTTCACGCCTCTTTTTGTGGTGGGCATGCTGGGTATGGAGCACTCGCTGCATCTTCTGCTGACGCTGCTCTTCCTCGAATATTTCCTGCGTCAGGAGCCTGGAGAGAGGTTGCGGCGCTTGGCTGCGATCACGGCTTTGATGGTGGCAACCCGTTACGAGGGCTTGTTTCTTGCGGGGCCGGCAGTGTGCGTGCTCGCGGGACAACGGCGATGGCGGGCAGCGGCGACGACGGCAACAGCCGCCGCGTTGCCGGTGTTTGCCTATGCGCTATTCTCTCTGGCGCACGGCGGATATTGGCTCCCCAACTCAGTGGCGCTGAAGGGAGTGGGGGGAACGGTAGCGTCAGCGGGCTTCGTGCACGAGGCACTGGCCCGGCTGGCCATGAACTACCACGAAGGATTGC
The DNA here is from genome assembly GCA_964535525.1 of uncultured Acidobacterium sp. GTDB lineage: Bacteria > Acidobacteriota > Terriglobia > Terriglobales > Acidobacteriaceae > Palsa-343. Next base: position 19,927 of record CAZHTJ010000068.1, read on the forward strand.
ATCTGCTGTTGCTGTTGGCGGCGGAGGCCGCGGTGCTGATCGCCATGGCGCGGCAGTCTTCGCATCGCGCGTACGTTCCCCTGGCGCTGGTGTTCGGCGCGGGGTGCGTGCATTTCTGCACGGCGCGCGTGGGCTGGGTTTTCCGCTACGAGGACTATCTGATTGGCGCGGGCGTTGTTTTGTTGGCCTGCACTTTGCCGGCGTTGCGGTGGATGGCAAACCGGCCGGGAATCGTAGCTGCTCGGATCCTGGTGGTGTCAGCCGGCGTTTTGCTTCTGGTGCGGAGCGTGTTTCCCCTCGTTCTGCTGCCGTCGTACTCGCGCAATATCTACTGGCAGCAATGGCAAATGGCGCAGCTGGTGCGGAGCGAGTTTCCGAATTCGGTGATCGCCGCGAATGACATCGGCGCCATTGAATATTTCTCGGACGCTCGATGTGTCGATCTGACGGGACTCGCGAACCGCGAGGTTTTCCGGGCGCGGCGCGCGGGACACTACACGACTGAGTTTCTCCGGGAAGAAACAGAAGCGCAGCAGGTGAAGGTCGCGATGGTCTACGATGCCTGGTTTCAGCCGGGGAACAGAGACTCGCTGGGCCCATCATCGATCCCTGCGGGCTGGGTACGGGTTGCGCGTTGGTCGACGCCGGAGACGCTGCAACTGGGGGGCCGAACGGTCAGCTTCTACGCGATGGATGACGAGTCGGCGGGAGTGTTGCGTGACGCGCTGGAGCAGTACGACTCGCGGCTTCCCAAAGCTGTCGTCGTTTCCGAACCGTGAATCTGGAAGCCAGGACAGAGAAAGTTTTCGTGGAGTACGCGGCCGCGATTTGTCGTGCGGGGGAGTTCCCGGTAAACTGAAATTTCGGCGTGTGGGGCGCTCGGGCGCCTGCGCCTCGATCCGGCGGGGTCTGGACCAGGGTCCGGGAGCCCCGGAATTTCGACGACATCCTCGACCAGAATTCGCGGGAGCGGAACTCGTCTTTTTGGAGAAAGACATGGCACAGGTTTGCGATATTTGCGGCAAGGGTCCCCAGTTTGGGAACAACATTTCGCACGCGCACAACATCACGCGGCGGCGCTGGAATGTGAATCTGCACCCGGTGAAGGCCAAGGTGGGCGGCGGCGCGAAGCGGCTGCGCGTTTGCAGCAGCTGCCTGAAGGCCGGCAAGGTCGTCAAGGCCTGAACTGCCAGCCTGGTAACCGGCAATCCGCAAGTGGTCTTTCTGCGAATCGAAGCCTCCCCCCTGGAGTCTATTTTCTGTCGACCGCGGCACTTCTGCTGACCGCTTAAACCTTTGGATTTGTTTGCGGAGTGCTTGCTGCCATTGTCGATCGCAGCGCCTGGCGACGATTCACCAAAAACCGAAAATGGACCCTCGGCGGGTTGGTCTCCACCACCGGGGTCCCCGGGGCGCGGTTTTTGGCGTCCTGGGGTGGAGCAGAGCCCGCTTCCGCTTCGCCAGCCGGGGCTGAGTCTGCAACCGCTCAGTCCAAATGACCACCGAAATGCAGCCAGCAGCGAACTGTCAAAACCCGAACTGTCTCACTCCAGGGGTTCACCCCAAAAAACTGTCAAGCTTTTGTGGAAAAAACC
>CAZHTJ010000069.1:0-21387 GCA_964535525.1 uncultured Acidobacterium sp.
AGATCGTCCTCAGCGTCGCCGCCTACACCTATATGGTTCCGCTGGGAATCTCCGCGGCAGCCGCGGTCGCCGTCGGCCATGCCATCGGCGCCGGCAATCCCGCCCGCGCCCGCCGCGCCGGCATCCTCGCCATCTCCATCGGCGCAGGATTCATGGCGCTGATGGCCATCCTGCTCATCGTCATCCCAAAACCCATCATCTCCATCTGGACAGGGGACACGCGCGTCCTTATCCTCGGCGCGCATATTCTGGCCATTGTTGCAGGCTTCCAGATCTTCGACGGCATCCAGACCGTCTCCACCGGCGCTCTCCGCGGTCTCGGCGAAACCCGCTTCCCCATGCTCATGAACTTCGCCGGCTACTGGATCCTCGGCCTCCCCTTCGGCGCGCTCCTCTGCTTCCGCCTCAAGTGGGGCCTCTCCGGCCTCTGGACCGGCCTCACCATTTCGCTCATCCTCATCGCCCTGGTACTCATCGCCCGCTGGCTCACGGATTCCCGCAAGCCCCTCGCAGTCACCTAGGCTTGGTTACATTCGCTCACCTCAAGCCGAACCAAAGAGTATCGGCCGGGCAGGAGGAGCGTATCGTGTCCGGTGACGGACTATTGAGGAGCAAAGATGAAGCCTCGCGTTGTCGCAGTCTCATGTCTTACCGCAGCTCTCGTTGCAATGTCTGCGATCCCCGCCATCGCGCAAAAGCTTTCCGAACCAACAAAGATTTGGACGATTGGGCCGCTAACAAAACCTCTTGTGATGACTGCGGGGAACTTTTCATTCGGTGCCGGCGGACCCCAGTTCTCCGCAATGCACGAGATTACTGATACTCAGACTCGATCCGTTTTCTCGGCAACACGTAGCATCGCCTTCGCCGGCGATCGCATAGTTGTAGCTTCAAAAACGGGAACGAGAACGGTCGAGGGTGCGTCCATACCGGCTTCCGTTTACTCAGTCTTGTCCCTTGATGCGCAGACGGGCGAGGTCAGGAACAAAAGGGAATTCGACGCTTTTACATCGCTGCTGGTTCTGGCCACCAACGATGTCCACGTAATTGTCGCTGGCCGAACGGTCACGCGACTGGCCCCTGATCTGACCGACGCCGGACAGTTTGACTACGCGGCAGACGGTCACCGGTCGGGCAACATCGAGAACATATCTCCGGACGGATCAATGCTGGGAAACGCAACCAGCCCCGGCTTTGAACTGATCGACACGCGCACGCTCAAGGCCGTCGAAATTACACAATCCGGGGCCGCCGGCACGTCTGTCAACAGCTCTGGCTTTATTACCGATAACGTCCACTGGATTCGCGATTACCCGAAAGACCTGGATTTCGTCACCTACACAGACGCCGCTGGTGACCACCTGCTCTACCACGGCAATTGCGGAGGCAGACCGCAGTTCCTTACAAACGACCTGATCCTCTTGCCTGGCTGCAAGAGCCCCATCATCATCGACACTCATGGAAACGTTGTGAGAACCCTGGCCATCAAGGGCAATTGCTCGTTCGCGGGTGTTTCGCAGAACGGCAAGAAGCTCGCCTTGCAACAAAAGACATTCGACTCTGAAGGCCACACCCTGAAAAAGGAGCGTTTTGTCATCTATTCCATCGACACGGGGGAAGCTGTAACGGAGGTGTCGCCTCCAGAACGAGCAGAGGGACAATCCTGGACCGCCTTTTCACCTGACGGCACTCTCTTCGCAGTGGGTTCACCGATGAAGCTGGCACTCTACCGTCTTCCGTAGGGAAGTCCCAACTCGCCCAGTTCATTCTCTGGCAGCGTCTCGAAAAACTCCGGCCCAACATGAAGCTTGCCCTTCAGCGACCCTGGCTGCCGACGACGCTTGACTTCGACTACCGGAACGAGTTTGGCGACCGGCTTCGATCCTCGCAGAATCACAACCTCTTCACCCTCGCCGACCTTCCGGATCAAATGGGAGAGATGTGCCTCGGCCTCGCGAATCGTGACGATAATCAATGGCTCACCACGCTACCGGCTACACGCTACCCGCTATAGCCTCCCGGCTGCCCTCCTACTTCTTCCCCTTCTTCCCAGCCTTCTTCGCCAAATCATTCAGCGTAGTCTTCTCCAGCTCCTCGCGCATCGCCGTCTCCGCGCTCTCGAATACTTTGTTCAGCGACGCCCCCACCTTCGAAGTCTGCCCGCCGACCGCCCCGGAGTGGAACAAATCCCCGCCATCAAGCGCCTTGTAAACGTCCGCCAGCGTGATCGTCTTCGCCGAGCGCGCCAGCTTCGATCCCCCATGCGGACCCTTCTGGCTCTGCAGCAGCCCCGCCTGGTGCAGCAGCGAAAACACGCGTCGTACTACGACAGGATTGATGCTCAGCTTCCCGGCTACGTCTTCCGAGGTCTGCAGTCCATCCGGTTCAGCAGCGAGCAAAACCAGCGCATGAACGCCGGTTGCGAATCGGGTATTTGCGGCCATGCATCCCAACCTATCACAGCTTTTTCCACACTACGTAAAATCTGTAACAATCCCCGTTGCCTGTCATCCTGAGCGAAGGCTGGTTCGCATCGCGAGCCAGCCACAGTCGAAGGACCTCCCGAGCGTCAGTAATTCCGACGAGTGACTCGTCGGAATTCGCGAGGGCGAGTACCCTCATTCCATGCGCATACTCTTCGTCGGCGACGTCTTCGGCAGCGCCGGCCGCCGCATCGTCCGTGAACACATCGGCCACATCATCGCCAGCCACAGCGTCGACCTCGTCATCATCAATGCTGAAAACGCCGCCGGCGGATTCGGCCTCACACCTCCCATCGCCGACGAGCTCTTCGACCTCGGCGCACACGTCCTCACCACCGGCAATCACGTCTGGGACAAGAAGGAAATCATCGACTACCTCAAGTCCGCCGCCCCCGACAGTCACGACCGTCCCCGCCGCGTCCTGCGCCCCGCCAACTACGCGCCCGGCACCCCCGGCTACGGCCTCTACGAAGGCAAACTGCCCTCCGGCCTCGCCTACGCCGTCCTCTCCCTCCAGGGCCGCGTCTTCATGGCCAACAACGAAGACCCCTTCCGCTCTGCCGACAAGCTTCTCTCCACCATCACGGCAAAAATCGTCGTCGTCGATTTCCACGCTGAAGCCACTTCGGAAAAATGCGCCCTCGGCTGGTATCTCGACGGCCGCGTCACTGCCGTCATCGGAACCCACACCCACATCCCCACCGCCGACGACCGCGTCCTCAACAACGGCACCGCCTACCAAACCGACGTCGGCATGAGCGGCCCTTACGACTCCATCATCGGCGTGCAAAAAGAACTCGTCCTCGAGCGCTTCCTCACCTCCATGCCCTCCAAATTCGAAGCCGCCAAAGGCGACCCCCGCATGGCCGCCCTCCTCATCGAAGCCGACCCCGCCACCGGCCGCGCCCTCTCCACCGAACGCCTCCTCCTCGGCGAGTAGTTGCTGTTGCGTAGTTATGTTTTTGTAGTTACAATTAGGAAGCTGCTATGACCTTGTTCGAATGGGATCCGGTCAAAGCGCAAAGCAACCGGCGCAAGCATGGCTTTACCTTCGAAGACGCTGTGCGTGTGTTCGATGATCCTTGGGCGCTCTCACAGCAGGATCGGATTGTGGATGGCGAGATACGGTGGCAGATCACCGGCCTGTTCGAAGGGCAGGCGCTGCTCACCGTCGCTTACGTTGTCCTTGAAGACGAACCAGACGACGAGGTCATCCGCATCGTCTCGGCACGAAGATCGACCAGAAAGGAGCGCAGGATCTATGAGGAAACTCGTCAGAAAAACGATGGATGATTGCAAACCATCGGCTCGCGAAATCAGAAGGGTGGCTGCCCTCGCCGCCCGGCCTGAAAGCGAAATCGACATCTCCGACATCCCTGAGCTATCCGAAGAAGCCTGGCGCAACGCCATCCCCAACCCCTTCTACCGCCCAGTAAAAAAGCAGCTCACCGTCCGCCTCGATGCCGACGTCATCGCCTGGCTTCGCAAACAGGGCCGAGGTTATCAGACCCGCCTCAACGGCCTGCTCCGCGAAGCCATGCTCCGGGACGCAGCACCCAAACGCCGCCGGGCAAGCTGATCCCGGCGCCCCGAAACCTGCGAAAATAGACACAAAGGAAGTCAAGCCTTGTCCATCCACACTCCCGAAGAACTGGCCGCCATGCGCGAATCCGGCCGCATCGTCCGCCTCATGCTCGAAGCCATGAAAGCCGCCACCCGCTCCGGCGTCACCACTGGCCAGCTCGACGAAATCGGCGGCGAAGTCATGCGCAAAAACGGCGCCGTCTCCGGACCCACCACCGTCTATCAGTTCCCCGGCGTCTCCTGCATCAGCGTCAATGACGAAATCGTCCACGGCATCCCCTCCGACCGCCGCCTCCGCAACGGCGACCTCCTCAAGCTCGACGTCACCATCTCGAAGGACGGCTTCATGGCCGACGCCGCCGAATCCGTCATCGTCGGCCCGCCCGTCACCGAGTCCGCCATCGGCAGCCGCCTCGCCGCCTGCGCCCAGCGCGCCTTCACCGCCGCCATGGAGGTAGCCCGCGCCGGCCATCGCGTCCGCGACATCGGCCGCGTCGTCGAAAAAGAAGTCACCGCCTCCGGCTTCCACGTCATCCGCGACCTCTGCGGCCACGGCATCGGCCGCACCATCCACGAGAAACCCAGCGTCCCCAACTGGCCCGATCCCTCGGCCTCCGACTTCCTCACCGAAGGCCTCGTCATCACCGTCGAGCCCATCATCGCCAGCCGCTCCGGCAAATCCGTCCTCGCCAAAGATGGATGGACCGTCCGCACCGCCGACCGCGGCCTCGCCGCCCACTACGAACACACCCTCGTCATCACCAAAAACGAACCCCTGCTCCTCACCGCCGCTTAGCACCCCTGTCCGCTGCAACCTGAAACCTGTAACCTGTCCCCTGTAACCTGCTATCATGCAACCCAGAGGTTGCCTATGACCCCGGCTCACACTGCGGAACGCATCGCCGACCGCATCGAAAAATCCATCGAACTCAACGCCCCCGTCTCCCGCGTCTGGCGCGCGCTCACCGACCACAACGAATTTGGCGCCTGGTTCCGCGTCAAGCTCGACGCTCCCTTTAAAGTCGGCGAAGAGTCCCACGGTCAGATCACCTGGCCCGGCTACGAACACATCATCTGGCGCGCTGTCATACAGCAGATCGACCCGGAACAGTACTTCGCTTTCACATGGCACCCTTACGCCGTCGATCCCAACACCGACTACTCTGAGGAGACGCCTACCCTCGTCGAGTTCCACCTCGAGAAAACCGCCACCGGCACTCTGCTCAAAGTCACCGAATCCGGATTCAGCGATATCCCCGACGAGCGCCGCAAGGAAGCCTTCCTCCGCAACAGCGAGGGCTGGACGCAGCAGATGAAAAACATCGAGGAGTATGTCGCGAAGAACCCCTAACGCTGCGAAACCCAAAAAATCGGCTGCCAACCTCCGCCCAAACCGTGCCCCCGCCGTCAGAACATCGGCGGGGGCCGCGCCCCTGTTCGCCGCCCTCGGCGACCGCACCCGTCTGTCCCTGCTCGGCAAGCTGGGAGCCGGGCCGCGCTCCATCTCCCAGCTCACCCACGGCTCCCATCTCACCCGCCAGGCCATTACCAAACACCTGCGCGTCCTCGAGCGCGCCCGCATCGTCCGCTCGATCCGCTCTGGCCGCCACAGCCTCTTCCAGCTTGATCCCGAACCCGTCCACCAGCTCCGAGACTACCTCGACCGGGTCTCAGCCGACTGGGACCACGCCCTCGCCCGCCTCAAATCCTTCGTCGAAAACTGACCAGCGTCACCACCCTATCCTGCCCGCCCCGCGCCCGGTTCCCTAACCTGCCACCCCTAACCTGCCACTCGTGACCTGCAACCTGTAACCTGGCACCTATAACCGGTCCCTGCTAAGGCTTCGCTCCCGTAGTCCCGCCCGCCGCAGCCGTCGCCAGCGGAGCCGCCGGCGCTGCCCCTCCCAGAATCCGCGTCAGGCTGCTGTTGCCCGTGTTCGCAATCCACACGCTCCCGCCCAAATCCACCGCAATCCCGGCGGGCGAAGATAACAGCGTCGGATCCATCATTCCGCCCGAGGGCGAAATCGCCGCACCCGCATTCGAGAACAAACTCACAGCATTATTCCCATCCGTGACCCACACCTGTCCGTTGCCATCGATCGCGACCCCCGCCGGCGTGTTCAGTCCGCCGCCCGAGTTGATCGAGTGCTGCGGGATCCCTGTCTGGCCCGTCGCCTCGAGCAGCGGCCCAGCGCCCACACTCCACACATTGCCCGCATTGTCGATCGCCACCGCCACATTCGCTCCCGCATCCGCGCTCGATGTGATCCCGAACCCGTTCCCCGCCAGCTCACTCGTCCCGCCGCCGCCATCCACAATCCAAACACTCTCTCCGCTCACCACCAGCGTCGCCTGCGCGCTGTTGGCCGACCAGGCAGCGGAATTCGTCGGCGCAAAGCTCGCCGTGATCGTGTAACTCCCCGCCCCAAGCGCAGTCGTCGAAGTTATCCCCACCGGCGCCCCGCCCTGGCTCTCCGTGTAACTGAAACTCCCGCAGGCCCCGCAGCTCGCCGACGCATTCAGCACCCCCGTTCCCGCGTCGCCGGCGATGATCGTCCCCACCGGCGCCCAGTTAATCGTCATCGCCGATGCACTCACCGTCAGCGTGAAGCTCTGCGTCGCGTTGGTGCCGACCCCGTTTGAAGCCGTAATCGTAATCCCATACGTACCCCCCGTCCCGGCTCCCGGCGTTCCCGAGAGAGCGCCGCTGCTCGATAAAGTCACAGTGCCAGGCAGAGCAGCGCCCGTCTCGCCGAACGTCGGCGCCGGATAGCCCGTTGCTGTCACCGCGAAGCTCCCATTCGTCCCCGGTGCAAACGTCGTGCCGCTGGCGCTCGTGATCCCAGGCGCCTCATCCACCGTCAGCGTGAAGGGCTGCGTTGCATTGCTGCCGACCCCGTTCGAAGCGGTAATGGTGATGTTGTAAACGCCGCCCGTCCCTGGCGCCGGCGTCCCCGAAAGCAATCCCGCGCTCGACAGCGTCACCCCGCTGGGCAATCCGCTGGTGCTGAACGTGGGCGCCGGCGTGCCCGTGCCCGTCACGCCGAACGTCCCCGATGTCCCCACCGTAAACGTCGTGGCCGCGCCGCTGGTGATCCCCGGCGGTACGTCAATGGTGATCTGTTCCGTGCCTGAGTTGGTCGAGGCCGCTCCCGCCCCGCTCGCCGTCACGCTGTTGTCGATCGTCCCGCTTGCCGTCCCGCTCACGTTCACGTTGATCGTCAGTTCCGGATACTCCTGGCTGGCGCCCACCGCGCTGTCGTTCGTGCAGATCACATTCTGCCCGGAGGAGCTCCCGCAGTTCCACCCCGAGCCCGTGCCGCTTGCGAACGTGAACGCCGAGTTCAGCGTATCGGTCACCGTCATCGGATCGCTGCCGCCGCTGGGGTCGCCCGTAGATCCCGGTCCGTTGTTCTCGATGTCCACCGTGAACGAACCCTGCTGCCCCTGGGTGAAGCTGCCCGTGCCCGGCACATTGGCCACAACCACCGGTGGCGTTCCGGTCAGTTGCATGCACCACCCATTGGCCGCGCCGTCCACCTGAGCGTCCTCTCCATAGTGCTGGTTGAAGAACAGGCTCCAGGTGCCGTTCGGGTTCAGAGTGTCCGGGAACACGCTGCTGAAAGTCGCCGTGCCGGCGGGTCCAGCCAGGCTGAACGAGCCCGGCGCCGGGTAAAAATAACTGGATGTAAATGTGTCCGCGCCGCCGGCATAGAAAGCATAGGCGGTCGGTGCGTAGGTGCCGGGATTGATATTCGTGCCACTGTCGGGCACCTCTGTGCCGCCGTCCTCGAAGGTATAGTTGCCGGACTCGATGACTTCGTAATTGACGCCGCCCGTATTCGCAAAGAAGTCCAGAGCGGTTCCTGTCGGTCCTTCGATCAATGCTTCGGTTTCGTAGGTCGCGGTCGCAGTAACGGAGAAATTGTCGAGGGTGAGAGCGGCGCTGGCAAAGGCCCCCGGCAGTCCGGTCACGAAGATATTCGACGGGTTCGGCGTATACGCGCCGCTCAAGCTCTCCTGAATTGTCACCGCCCCGGGATTGCAGTACCGCCACGTGTTGCCGCTCACGTTGGTGACCACCGTGGCACGGTCCACGCGCTGCTCCACCGATCCGAAGCTGGCGTCGTAGCTGCTCGTGCCGCTGTAAGTCGCCGTGATCTTGTGATCGCCCTCGGCCAATCCACTAGTCGTGTAAGTCGCCGCGCCGTTACTTACCGCCACGTTGCTGGCCAGCGTCACGGGCGTGCCTGTGGTGGTATCTGTGAACGTCACCGTGCCCTGGTTCACCGTGCTGGTGCTGCTCACCGTCGCGGTGATCTGGACCGATTGGCCGAACGTCGCATGCTGATGATTCGAGCTGACTGTTGTCGTGGTCGCCGCGCCGGTGTTGATGCTCAGGTCGATGCACCAGCTGTTCACCGTAACCGGCGCCTCGCCGGTGAGGTACAGCGCCCAGTCGCCATCCGCCGGCGCGCCGCTGAAGGCCTGCTGCAGGGTATATGTGCCGATGGTCTGCGGATGGTTGCCGGTGGCTGGAGCCTGGGGAATGTTCCCATCGATCCCCGGCGACGGCGATGACGGGAACGTGTCCGGATTATTGTCGGTGTTGCCGTCATAGGGCAGGTAAGTGCCGCTCACCGGTGTCGCGTCCGGGTTCAGCTGTGTGCCGGTGTCGGAGATGGTGAGGTTGACATTCGACACCGGATAGCCGCCCCACGAGTAGTCCAGGAATTCGAGATTGTGCGTTCCGCCCGGCGCAACCAGCATGTACTGCTGGCTGATTCCCGAGGGCTGCCCCGTCACACCGTTCAGCACCACGGAGACATTGCCCACCGTCGCGCCGCCGTAGCCGGACACAGCGATAACCGAGGGATACGCCACGGGAACGCTGTCCTGGGGCATCGTAATCGGGCTGTTACTGCCACTGCACCATTCGTCGCCGGACTGCGCCGCAGTTACTTCCACCAATTCCGTCATGGAGCCGCTGCTCGACACGAAGCTCCCGGTCGGCGTATAGCTCGCGATAATAGCGTTGTTGCCCTGCGCCAGACTTGCCGTGCACTGTGCCTCGCCACTCCCGTTCACAGCTACCGAGCCGCAACCGGAGATCGTCGTCCCATTCGCCGTGAACGCCACCGTACCCGTTGGAGTCCCCTGGCCCGACGGGTTGGTCGTGACGGTTGCCGTGAGCTGGACGGAAGCGCCCGATGCCGAATTGGCATAGGATGCCGGGTTGGCCGAGCTCGCAACAGCGGTCTTGGTCTCGATCACGGTCGCAGTGCTGTACGTCAGGTAAAGCTTCCAGCCGGTAATGGATACCGCGTCGGCATAACCGCCAGTATCAAGCATCAGGGAAAGCGTCCACGTTCCGTCTGCCGATTTTTCACCGAATACGCTGTTGAATGTGGGGGTGGTGGTGCCGTTGGGGCCGGCCGTGCAGCCGTATTGCAGGTATCCATTCACTAAGGGCGATGCGCAGCCGTCAACCTGCGGATAGGCCGCCTGATTCGGCGTCGTGGGCAGCGGGGGGGCGTTCGTAGGACCGGTGTACCCCCAGTACGAGCTGGGCGCCACCGTATAGGGCATATAAGCCGTTTCCCATCCGAAATATTGTGCGCCTAACGACCCTACGTCATTCGGCGCGTAATGCGCGCCATCTACAACGGTGATCACATCCGCAGCGGTTCCCTGCAGCCCATCGCAGCTTTGATTGTTCTGATTGCTGTCGCAGCCGTCCAATTGGTCGCCTGTGTTGCCCAGGAATTCGAATTGCGTTCCGTCGGGCGACGTCAGCATAAAGAATGCGCCCACCAAGCTTACGTAGAACACGCCATCCTGCTCGCCGCCCGTCGTTTTCACGCCATCCAGCTCCACGCTGACCGTCTTTACCGGGCCGGTGGCGCCGCTGACCGTGGCGGTCGAGGTTTCGATTGGGCTTAATCCCGTTGTCGAGTTTACCTGGCTGTTCGTAATCGAAATGCCGCCTCCGGTGGCCGTCTGCGCCCGCGCCGCCACCGGCAGCAGAAGCGTGATCAGGGCAACTGTAAAAGGGCCGAACCGCACCAGGGCACGCCGCAACCGCGGAACAAATTCACCGACGTCCGACAAACTGGATACCTCGCATACCGGGGCTAGCGTCAAAGTTTGGCGGCGCATCGGTGATCAGCGCGTCAGACACACCTGGGTCGTCGCCATCGAGTGACAAAAGACTGCAAACAACCTGCGGTTCGCTTGCTGATTCCGGCAGAGGGGACCCTCATTTCGAGGAAGCCGGAACTTGTTCGTGGGGTGACGCTATCTTCGTCGCTCCCATCCCTGGCTGTCAACGCATTTTGCCTTCCCTGTCGATGAATTCTCAGGGCCTGGCTCCGGTCGTGTTGTTCGCCGCAGCCGTAGCCAGCGGAGCCACCGGCGCCGCGACGCCCAGGAACCGCGTCACGCTGCTGTTCCCCGTGTTCGCCACCCACACGCTGCCCCCCAGGTCCACCGCAATCCCCGCCGGTGTCGCCAGCGACGGATCTGTAATCCCCCCCGTAGGCGAAACCGCCGTCCCCGCATTTGTGAACAGGCTCACGCTGTTGTTCGCCGCGTTCGACACCCACACCTGGCCGATGCCGTCGATGGCGATCCCTGCGGGCGCATCGAGGCCGCCTGTCCCCGCGGCAATCGTGCTCGCATGGCTGCCCACCTGGCTGGTCTCGGCCAGCGCGGACGGCCCTGTTCCCACACTCCACACATTGCCGGCATTGTCGATCGCCACCGCCACATTCGCTCCCGCATCGGCGCTCGACGTGATCCCAAACCCGTTGCCAGCCAGTTCGGCAGTGCCCCCCGCGCCGGAGTCGACAATCCACACACTCTCTCCGCTTACCACCAGCGTCGCCTGCGCGCTGTTCGCCGACCACGCGGCAGGGTTCGTCGGTACGAAGTTCGCTGTAATCGTGTAACTCCCCGCCCCAAGCGCAGTCGTCGAAGTTATCCCCACCGGCGGGGTGTGAAATCCGCCCTGGCCCTCCTTGTAACTGAAGCTGCCGCAGGCTCCGCAGCTCGCCGACGCATTCAGCACCCCCGCGCCCGCGTCGCCGGCGATGATCGTCCCCACCGGCGTCCAGTTGATCGTCATCGCCGACGGGCTCACCGTCAGCGTGAAGCTCTGCATCGGGCTGGTCCCCACGCCGTTCGAAGCCGTGATCGTAATCCCATACGTGCCGCCGGTCCCGGCTCCCGGCGTTCCCGAGAGAATGCCCGCGCTCGATAAGGTTACGGTGCCCGGCAGAGCAGCGCCCGTCTCGCCGAACGTCGGCGCCGGATAGCCCGTGGCCGTCACCGCAAACGAACCGGAGGTCGTGGGCGCAAAGGTAGTGCCAGTGGCGCTGGTAAACGCCGGCGCCTGATCCACCGTCAGCGTGAAGTCCTGCATCGGATTCGTACCGAACCCGTTCGAAGCCGTGATGGTGATGTCATAAACGCCGCCCGTCCCCGGCGCGGGCGTGCCCGAAAGAAGTCCCGCACTTGTCAACGAAACTCCGCCGGGCAAACTTCCGCTAAAGCTGAACGTAGGCGCAGGCGTGCCCGACGCCGTCACACTGAACGACCCTGGAGCCCCCACAATAAAAGTCGTGCTGGTCCCGCTGGTGAAGGCCGGCGGCGTGCCAATGTCGATGTTCGCGCTCACGGTCTGGTTATCTACCTTCGCCGTGCCAGTACCCGTGCCAGCTGAGTTGCCCGCCGTGTAAGTCGAAGTCTGCTGCCCGTTGGTCAGCGTCGTGCTCGTCGGATTCACACTGCTGTCCAGCGTGCCCCCGAACGTCACCGGCGTCCCATTCGGAACGCTGAATCCCCCCGTGCCGCTCGAGTTGTGCGTCAGGTCCGCCGTCAGCGTCGACGTCGCGTTCGTCTCGATGCTCGCCGGATTTGCGCTCACGCTCAACTCCAGCCATGGAGTAGTGGTCAACGGGCCGGTGCCGGTCGTGTGCACCGTGTCGCACCCGCTTGCTCCGGGGCCGCCGTTGCATCCCCACCAGTTGTTGATGGCAACCACGCTGAACGGTGAGTCGTCGGACGTGAAAAGACCCGTACCAAACATCCCGCTGTCAGCGGCGGTGTTTCCCGCTATGCGGGAGTTAGAGATGGTCGCATCCCCGTCTGCGACGATCGCGCCTCCAAAGGCGCCGTTATCGTTCGCGTCATCCAGTGCACCGTTGCCCGTGAACGTGCTGCCGCTGACGTTGAGAGAGCCGGTTTTGCTCATCACACTGTAAACAGCACCACCCCCACCATTTTCCGCGGTATTGCCGGTGAAGGTGCAGTTCGTAATTGTCATGCTCTGAGAGTTATCGCCGTTCGTCACGTTGATCGCGCCGCCGGCCCCCCCGCCGTCCTGGGGCGCACCGTGATACCAGGCAGTGTTATCGCTGAAGGTGCAATTAGTGAAGTTGTACGTTCCGTCATCGGAAAGCTGCATCGCCCCGCCATTTTCTCCCAGCCCGGAGTAGCCGGCGTTGTTGTCGCTCAGGACGGTATTGGTCAGTGTGATGTCGTCAGGCGACCCGTTCGGGCCTCCGCCCAAAATCGCCGCACCGCCATAGGTGCAATCGAAACCGGTGCTGCAGTTACCTTCGTCCAGCGTAATGTTCTCGATCGTCACCGCGATGTCGCCGATAAAATACGGGTCGATCTCGAAGATGCGGTCATGGCCGTCGGTTTGCTGGATGATGGTGTCCGAAGAAGTTCCGGACCCGATAATGGACAGATTTACGTTCTGGGTGCTCACCCCGACTTGAAGCTCGCCGGTGTCGAGCGACGTGAGATCGTAGGTGCCTGGCGGCACGCTGATCGTGTAGGTCCCAGCACCGGAGTTGTTGACGGCGCAGACCGCGGTGCGCAGGCTGATGGTCCCGGTCAGACTCGAGGCCGTAATCGACGTGTTGCCACACGCGTTCTGCCCATCCGTATCGGCGGTTGTATTCACGGTCGGATCGACGACGCCCGCATCCGCGCCGATGATCACAGGAGACGCCTGAGCCGAGGTCAGAACCACCATGTCGCGCCTCCCGTTAATCTTCACCGGCAAGGCCAGAGCAGCTACCGGTGCGCTGGAGAACGAAACGGCTGCACTCGGCGCATCCGCGGTGCCGGAGGTGTCGAGAATGTCGAGCTGGTTCCGTTCCCCATCGAACACCATCAAATCCAGCCCAGCGGTGGCAGCCATGTGCGGCGAGCTAAAAGCGAACGGCGCCACCGGTCCGGATGGGGCAGCTCCGGCGTAAGGCACCTTCCTGGCAATCGTCCAGGGGCCCAGCGAAGTCGGGTCGATGGGCTGCATGCTTTTCGCGATCATGGCCGCACGCCGCCCGGGGACGTCCGCAGCCGCCAGCGGCCGCGAATCCAGGGTCCCATGCTGCAGGATGGAAATGGTCCCGTCGCCGGCCAGCGCTGCGATCTCCGTCCGGGAGTCGCGGTTCCAGATGAAATTGCCGGCCACCAGACCTTCCACCGCGAACGGAACCTTCACCGTCTCCGTTTCCGAGCTCGCCCTGAGCGCGTTGTAAATGATCTCGATGTAGCTGCCCGCGCCAATGGCCAGGTCCCCACCGCCGCCCAGATTCGCCCACACCACAGCATCGCCTGGAGCCGGCAATGGAAACGTCGCGGCCGGAGTCAACCCCTTCGCGCCAGCCGCAAGAATACGCAGCTCCGGTCCTTGCTCGCCATCCACGCTCACCGCTACCTGGCCATTGGCCGTCGCTGCCATCGCTCTTACTGGCCCATCCAGAAATACACGTTGCGCGTCGCCCAGGTTTCCTCTTCCATCTCCCGCCAGCAGGTAAAGATTGCCGCCACGCGCGGCAACCAGTACGTCCCGGCCGCCGTCGCGGTTGAAATCCCCCGTTACCATCAAGTCCGGAGATTCGGGGATCGCATACACAACGGCCGTCGGCATAAACGTGGCCGGCATCTGCCCCTGCATCGCCTTCTGGTAGAGACTGGTATCCGCGGGCGCGAAGGCGTCGGGGTTGCCGCGCGTCAGCGTCACGATTCCGCCCTCGGCGGTCCTGTACCCGGCCACAAGATCCGGCGCGCCGTCGGCATCGAAATCGGCCGAAGCCAGTGAAACCGGCCTGGCCCCCTCTCGCAGCGCCGCGACCGCCCTCGCCTCCCCGCTATAGTTCAGATCGAGATTGCGCGCACTCTGTGCATTGAACAGCGGCCTCGACCCTGCTCGCACCGTCACCGCCGGCGCACTCGAGGCGGCGGACACGGGCGCGGATGGATGCGGAGCTGGGCCGGAACTGCCCAACAACACGATCGCCGTCGGAACGGCAAACAGGATCTGGGAAAAGTACGGCAACGTCATCGAAGTCTGGCCCCCATGGGACCAGGTCCGGCGCTTCGATCGGCGTCCGTCACCCGCATCCCGCAGTCACCCTGGATCGCCCGGCCGGAGCCTGCCAGCCGGATCGATCTGGGGCCGACACACGTCCGCGAGTAGCCGCTGCAACGGGGTGGACAACTTTACCACACCGGCAATTCAGCCGAAAAGAACTATCCGACTAAGGCCTCGCCCCACTAGTCCCGTTCGCCGCAGCCGTAGCCAGCGGAGCCACCGGCGCCGCCCCTCCCAGAATCCTCGTCAAGCTGCTATTGCCCGTGTTCGCAATCCACACGCTCCCGCCCAGATCCACCGCAATCCCGGCAGGCATCGACAACAGCGTCGGATCCATCATTCCGCCCGAGGGCGAAATCGCCGCACCCGCATTCGAGAACAAACTCACAGCATTATTCCCATCCGTGACCCACACCTGTCCGTTGCCATCGATCGCGACCCCCGCCGGCGTGTTCAGTCCGCCGCCCGAGTTGATCGAGTGCTGCGGGATCCCTGTCTGGCCCGTCGCCTCGAGCAGCGGCCCAGCGCCCACACTCCACACATTGCCCGCATTGTCGATCGCCACCGCCACATTCGCTCCCGCATCCGCGCTCGATGTGATCCCGAACCCGTTCCCCGCCAGCTCACTCGTCCCGCCGCCGCCATCCACAATCCACACACTCTCCCCGCTCACCACCAGCGGCTTCGTCGCGCTCGTCGTGGCGTACGTGTTCACACTCGGTATAAACGTCGCCGTGATCGTGTAACTCCCCGCCACCAGCCCCGTCGTCGCCGCGATGCTCCCAGGCGACCCGCCATTCGGCGTCGCCGTGTAGGTGATCGTCCCGCACACCGTGCAGTTCACCGCCGCATTCAACACACTCGTTCCCGCATCGCCGAAGATAACCGTCGCCACCGGCGTCCACGTAATCGTCGGCGTAATCGCCGTGTTCGTCACGCTGAACGATGCGCTCGCCGAGCCCGTGGTCGTCGACACCGAAACGTTATACGAGCCGCTGTTCAGGTTCGCCGTGAAAGTCCCCGGATCTGCAACCCCCGACCCATTCGTGCTCAACGTGATCGTCCCCGTGCTGTTCGAAAAACTTCCCGTTGCGCCGGAACCGGCCACGCTCGCCGAAAACGTCACCGACGAATAATTCGGAATCGTCACGCCGCCCGCGTCCTTCACCGTCACCGCCAAACTCCCAAACGCTGTGCCCACCTGCGCCGACTGCGTCTGGCTCCCGTTGACCGTGATCGTCGCCGGCACCTGCACCACAGCCACGTTGTTGTCGGATCCTGTCGCTGCCGTCCCCAGGCTGGTGTGTGTCACATCCCCGCCCCCATAGGCGTACGCTGTATTCGACACCGAGGCCGGCGAATTCGCCGGCACAGTCACTGTCAGCGCCAACGTCGCAAACGACGACCCTCCCGCCACCCCTTGCGTCGAGGTGCACGTCACCATCCCGCTCCCCGAACAACTCCACCCCGCGCCGCTGTAACTGAACAGCGTGTAGCCCGTCGGCAACGTGTCGCTCACCGTCACCGGGCCGGTGGTCATGCTGCTCGCCGCCGCCGTATTGTTGACGGTGATGTCCCAAACTGCCGTCGATCCCTGCGTGAATGTGCCCGTGTGCGTCTTGCTCACACTCAGCACCGGCGCCGGATCCACCGTGATCGTGTCGTTACCCGAATTGTTGGTCACCCCGCCGCCGCTCACCTGCACCGTGTTGCCAATGCTCGCCGGCGCCGAGCCCAAAACGTTAACGTCGATAGTCAGCGTCGGATAGCTCGCGCCCTGCGCCACCGCGTCGTCGTTCTTGCACGTCACCGCCTGCCCCACCGCCGAGCACGACCAGCCCGTTCCCGACCCACTCGCATACGTCAGCGCCGGGTTCAGGCTGTCGGTCACCGTCAGCGGGTGCAGCCCGTCCGGATCGCCGGTCGGCCCCGTTCCTTCATTCGTAATCGCCGCCGTGATCTGCGCGCCCTGCTCGCCCTGCACGAAGTCCCCGCTGTGCCCGTCACCATCGTGGCCCGCCGTCACGCTCACCGTCACCGGCGTGTAGGTCAGGTTCATGCACCACGTCGCCGGGTTCAGCGCGCCGTTGTGCGTGTTCTGGTTGAAGTAGAGGCTCCAGATGCCGTTGCCGTCCGTGCTCTGGTACACGCCGCCGCCTGTCCCCGAAACATACGTCCCGGTGCTGAACGTGAAGCCGCCCTCGTCGGTCGCATGCTGCACCGTCCCCGGCAGCGTGTAGAACGAACTCGCCGTGTACGACGATAAGCCGTTGCTCGTCGGTCCCACCTGGGAGCCGAGCGTGTAGTTGGAACTGAGAGTCGCCGGGACGGTCGCCGCGCCGTCCACAAACGTCACGGTCTGATTAACCGCCTGCACGTAGCTGCCGTCCGTACTCGTGATGGGCGAGAAGAAGTCCAGCGTCTGGCGCGTCGTCGGAGCCGATGCGCCATCCGGCCCGACCAGCAGCGTCGCGATATAGCCCGGATCCTCAAGGTCCAGATTCTTCAGGGTCACACTGGCCGCGGCCACCATCCCCGGGAGACTGCTCACGACAACATTGGTCGGGTTCGGTTCCGCAGGCCCAATGTCGTTGATCCCCGCGCCTCCCGGAATCGTGATACCCGACGTGTTGCAGTAGCTCCACGTCGTGCCGCTCAGTGTCGGCGTCGCCGTCGCCGCGTCCACGCGGAAATTCTCTGTCCCGTTGTTGTCGTCGAACGAGCCTCCACTGTCGGTGTACGCCGCGGTGATCGTCTGGTCGCCCTCCGGCAGCGCGCTGGTTGAGATGCTCGCCTGCCCGCCGGAAACCGCAACCGAGCCCAGCGACGTAATCCCACCCGTCACCTTGTTCGCAACGCTGAACGCCACCAGGCCCTCATTCACCGTGCCCGTGCTCGTGACCGTAGCAGTGAACGTAATCGGGCTCCCCTTCGTGGCATACGTCGTCGGCGTGGTTGTCACACTCACCGTCGTCGCCGATCCCGTCGCCGGAGTTATGTCGATGCACCATCCCGTCAGCGTGGTGTTGATACCCCCCTCCTCGTTCCCCAGAAACAGCGACCACGGCCCGTTCGCCGTCGCTCCCGTAAACGAACTCAGGAACGTCGCCGTTCCCTGCGTCGGCGCAATTCCGAAGCTTCCCGGAATCTGTGGACTCGGCGCGGGGTTGTCCGGCAGTAGCTCGCTGGCAGAGTCAAACACCGACGGCCCATAAGTCCCCGGAGATAACGCCGGCCCCACGAACGAGCTCGGCATCAATGGGCTGCCATCCTGAATCGTGTATGTCCCGGTCGAAGTCGTGGCGCCCACCCCGGCGAATCCCCAGAACTCATAGGCGTGGGTCCCGTCAGGAGCCACCAGCAGCATCTCCATGTTGTCGGTGTTGCCGCTGGACAGATTCTGCAATTCCACGGACACCGTCTCCACCGCGTTGCTGATCGACGGGCTCCCCGACGTGCCATCGCCCACGTAAATCACCGAAGGATACGGCGCTGTGGGGGTGTCCCCGTCCGCCGCGATCCCGTTCTCGTTGCAGTAGGTCGTCCCGCTGCTCGTCGCGTGGTTGTACACAAAGACGCCGGCGCTGCCCGAGCTCGATTCGTACGTCCCATCCCCGGAGTAACTTGCCGTATAGGAGTGATAGCCTTCCGAAGAATTACTCCCATAGGTGATCGAGCACGTCGCGTGACCCCCACTCAGTGTCGCCGGATTGCCCCCCGAGCACGTCAGATTCGTGGCGCCTTCCTTAAAGGTCACCGTCCCCGTCGCGCCGCTGGTTACCGTTGCCGTCAGCGTAGTCGTATCGTTCGGGGACGTCGCAAACGGACCACTCGGATTGGGGCTCAGCGTCGTCGTGCTCGGCGTCGTAGCCCCCGAATACGTTATTGTGATGGCCCAGGAAGCAAAACTCACGCTGGTGTAATACACGTCGTCACTCACCAGATACAGGTTCCAGGTCTCCCCATTCACCGGCGCCCCCGTAAACACGGCGAACGTGCTTACAGGAATGGTTGTGTTCGGCGGGAAGGCGTCGCTCGGCCCTGTTGTGAGGCCTCCCACCAGTGTCGGAACGTTCAGGCCTGCGCCCGGTACGGAAAGCGTCGTAAGGTTGCTGCCGATCATCCCGGCCAGCGCCGAGAACGAGTTGTAGTTCGGCTCCGTCTCCACGTCAAAGGCCGACCCGTAGTCGGCAATCGCGTAGGTTCCGCCGCTGGGCGTCCACGCCCCGGCCGGCCCAATCGGAGTGACGTTTACAAAGGTGACCCCGTCGCAAGAGGTCTCGTCGCCAATCGAGAGCGCCCCGGCGGTGCCGGGATTGACCAGGGTAAAGCTGCCATTCTGCACCGCTGCCAGACCGCTGCTGGGATCGACTCCGCCCACGCAGCGCAGCAGTTCCAGGTTCGTTGTCCCGCCGCCCGACTTCGGTCCGGTCAGCAGCAAACCGATCGCCATCGAGCCGTCAGCGAAATTGCCTGACCCATCGGCCGCCATTCCTCCCGCCGACACATAGCTGTTCACGGTGACGCTGACGTTCTGCACTGTGACGCCCGCCGGTGCCCCGGAAATCGTGATGGACGTTGGGAAAGGGCTGCCGGCAATCGTCGGCGCAATCAAAAGAGGGGTTCCATCGACTGGATTCGTGAGGCCCGTATTAACCGAGAGCCTCGTATCATCCTGGTCGTTGACCGACGCCCCCGGCCCGCCCGTGCACGTCACCTGGTTCGTGCCCGGCGAGTTATTCGTGCACGTCACCTGCGCGTCAACCCCATTGCTGGTCAAGCCACCAGCGCACACAACCGCAATTATCGCCGCAATCAGCGTCGTCTGTCGCACTGCCATGACGGACCTCATACAGCGGTCCTCGCACACAAGTTTGGCCGCGCAGCTGGGATTGGGTGTCTGGACCGGGTGCCCAACTCTACCACATCGCCGCTGCAGCCGAGAATTGAAATTTCCTGCCGATCATAAGAAGGGTCAGGAACAAAAAGCCCCACTCAAGGTGGGGTTTTCCAGTGCCTTTCCTCGGGTTTTCTATTGGTTACTGGCTACCGGCTACTTCGCGCCCTGCAGCTTCTGCGTAGCAATCTGACCAGCCTCAGTTTCCTTGTTCTGGTCCTTGATCTCCGCGTAAAGCCGCCGCGCCTCCGCCGGCTGCGTCGTTTCGTACATCGCGGCCAGTTGCAGCTGAGCCGCAGCCTTCGGAACCGTCGTCGTCGGATGCGCGATTACATCCTGGAACAGCGTCACCGCCTGCGAACTCCGCCCTGTCTGTGCATACAAATTCGCCAGGGCAATCTTTGCCAGCGCCGCCAGGTCTTTGTCGCTGGCCCGCGTCGCCTTGTCCAGATCCGCTTCCGCCGCCGCCTGCTGCCCCATGTCCAGCTCGGTCGCACCGGCGAAATAGCGGGCCATCTCGCCCGCTGTCAGCCAGCTGTACTGGTCCGCCGCCTGCCTGAACAGCGGATTCGCCGCCTTCGCCCGCTCCGCCGCCGTCGCATAGGTCTTCGCGCCCGGCTCCGCTGGCTGATTCGGCTGCGTCAGCGGTGTCTCATAGATGTCCATCGCCTGGCCCAGAATCTGATTCGCTGCCGCGTCGCGCTTTTCATACACGAAAATGCCGGCGACGATGATGGCCACAGCAACAAGCACACCCACCGCCCACGCCACCACGTGGCTCCGGTGCTCCCCGATCCATTCCAGGCCGGAGGTGGTTGCGGTTACGAACTTGTCCTGTTTAAGCGCGTGACGGGTCTGTGTGTCCACTGAATTTCCAGAGTTTCCCTTGGGTGCCCAATTTCCTGGGCAGGCAGTCGACGAAAGGCGCGCTGCAGGCGCACACCTTCGCGCAAGATACGTCTCAGTCTACCACGCGTGAACATCGAAGCCGGCCGTTCGCCGGAACCCCGCGTTCAGAGCCCGCTCCCCCGAAGCCCGGTGCTCTGTGCTCTGTGCTCTGTGCTCTGTGCTCTGTGCTCTGTGCTCTGTGCTCTGTGCCCTGATTTACGCCGCGCGCACCACGTCCTCGATTCGCCCGTCCTCGATCTTCTCCTGGCACTCGATGCAATAGGGAGTCGACGGCAGTGCTTCGAGCCGCTTTTCCCCGATCGCTTTGCCGCAGTGCATGCACTGGCCGAATGATCCCTCCCGCAACCGCTCCAGCGCCAGCCGGACCAGCGACAGCTGACTGTGGCCCTCGGTGCCCTGGGAGAAAATCAACTCCTTCTGATATGACAAAACCGCCTGATCCGCCACGTCCAGCGTATCTTCGGCTACGGTCCTGCGGCCTTCTTTCGCGGCGCTGAGCATGGTCCGCTCCAGTTGCCGCTGTTGATGGCGAAGCTGTTCCTCGAATCGCCGTAGTTTGGGGTTTTGCGATGAACGGGTCACTGAATAAAACTCCTCGGATCAGGGCTGGTCGGCCTTACAGACATACATTGGACGCACAAACGCCCGTAAGATTTGTTTCTCTTTTCCCGTTTTCCCTCCGTTATTTTTTAGTCAACTTCGGGCATCTTACCTTCTCCGCATAACGCTGATTCATTGTCCACTTGCTCCCCGTGTTAACGCGAACGCTGCGCCCCAACCCAAAATGCTCTACGCTGAAAGAGCCATGTACGAAGATTTCCACTGCTCCGACCGCTGGACCGGCGACGACCTGCACTGCCGCTGGAGAGCCAACATCGTCGCCATCGCCACACGCCACGCCGACGCGGTCGATATCCGCTTCGACGTCAATGAGCGTCCCGTCTGGATCGCCATGCCCTGCCTCGCCTGGGTCGAGCACAAGAAGCGCACCGGCCACGCCATCACCGACTCACTCGCCGCCCAGGCCGCCGGCCGCTATCTGAAGAAGGCCATCGAATCCGGGTATGACAACGGCCGCGAGATGTACACCATGACCATCGAGGAAGTGCTCCAGCAGGTCG
>CAZHTJ010000070.1:0-21230 GCA_964535525.1 uncultured Acidobacterium sp.
TCTTCGCCGCCCCCGAAATCGACTTCGCCTTGTTGTGATAAAACCCCGTCGACCGGATCTCCTCCTCAATCGCCGGCAGCGAAGCCTCAGCAAACGCCGCCGGTGTCGGGAACTTCTTAAACAGCGAGGGTGTGACCATATTCACGCGAGCGTCGTTGCACTGCGCCGACAGAATCGTCGCCACCAGCAGCTCCCATGCATTGCGATGATGCAGCGCGCATTCGGCCCTGGGATAGGCCGCCTTCAACCGCCGCAGCAATTCCTCGATCCGCTTCGGGTCGGTCTCGAGTCCATCGCCGGAACTCCGCTTTGTCTTAGGAGTTTTCGCCGCAGGTTTTGCGGATGCCTTACCGGCAGCGGATTTCCCCCGCTTCTTCGCAGCCTTCTTAGCCACCGTCTTCACAGTCATGGCCGCCATTGTATCGAGTCGCGCCGCGGGGCCCGAACTCCGGCCGCTAACTCCTGGCGTGCCTGTGCGTCGCCACAATCTCCAAATAAGCCCGAGCCGTCTCCGTCACCTTCTCCGGCTTGCCCTCTTCGATCCATTTCGGATTCACCAGGTCCGTCCCTACGCCCAGTGCCCGCGCGCCCGCCTTCAAAAAATCCACCGCCGTCGCGAGCGTCACGCCACCCGTCGGGATCAGCCGCAGCTCCGGAAACGGCGCCAGCAGCGCTTTCAGATACGGCGCGCCGCCCACCGCCGAGCACGGAAAAATCTTCACGTAATCCGCGCCGGCGCGCCATGCGGTGATCACCTCGGTCGGCGTCAGCGCCCCAGGAATCGAGACCTTCCCCAGCTTCTTCGTCCTCGCGATGACCTCGGGATGAAAGCTCGGGCTCACCACAAACTCTGCGCCCGCATCAATCGTCGCGGTACACTGTTCCGCATCCGTCACCGTCCCCGAACCCAACAGCAACTTGCTGCCGAACTCCCTTTTCAGGACGCGCAACAGATCTACCGCGCCTGGCACCGTCATCGTCACTTCCATCACCGTGATCCCGCCCGCCACCAGCGCCTCCACCAGCGCGTGGCCTTCCCGCTCCGACCGCGCCCGCAGCACCGGCACAATCCCGCCCCGCTCAATCCATTTCTTCGTCTCTGTCAAACTCATTTGTATTCGCCCGTCATCCAATCCCAGCCCCAGCCCCAGCCCCAGCCCCAGCCCCAGCTCCCGGCTCCCAGCCACGGGCTACCGGCTATCTCGCAATTCGTGCCGAGCCGCCCTTCATCACGCGTTCCACCTCCAGCAGCGTCGCCATGCTGGTATCGCCAGGAGTGGTCATCGCCAGCGCGCCATGCGCCACGCCGCACCGCACGGCCCACTCCAAAGGCTTGCCCGCAAGAATTCCATAAATCAGCCCCGACGCGAATGAATCACCCCCGCCTACGCGATCCAGAATCTCAACCTCCGTCTGCGGCGCCAGCGCAATCTTTCCTTCCGCCAAAGCCATCGCACCCCACGCATTCCGCGTCGCCGTATGCGCCGTCCGCAGCGTCGTTGCCACTATCTTCAGGTTCGGATAAACCTCCGCCACGTCCCGCAGCATCTGCTCATAGCTCGCCACCGGCAACTCGGCAAAATCCTCCGCCACGCCCTTCAGCGAAATCCCCAGCATCGCCGAGAAATCCTCTTCGTTGCCCAGCAGCACATCCACTTTCCGCACCAGCTCGCGATTCACCTCCTGCGCCTTGGCCTTCCCGCCAATGCTCTTCCACAGCGAGTCGCGGAAATTCAGATCGTACGAAATCGGCGTGCCATACTTCCGCGCCGCATCCATCGCCTCGCCGGCCACCTCGCGCGTCGACTCCGACAGCGCCGCAAAAATTCCGCCCGTATGAAACCACCGCGCGCCTCCCGCCTCTCCAGCCCGGCCCGGATCAAAGATGCGATCCCAATCAAACGTCCCGGCCGAGACCTGCGCAATCGCCGTATGCCCGCGATCCGAGCATCCCGCCGCCGCGCGCACGCCGAACCCGCGCTCCGTAAAGTTCAGCCCGTTGCGCACCGTGCGCCCCACGCCGTCGTACGGAACCCACTGCAGCAGGGAAGTGTCGACCCCGCCCTGCAACATCAAATCCTCCACCAGCCGCCCCACCGCATTGTCGGCCAGCGCCGTCGCCACCGCCGTTCGCAGCCCAAAGCACCGCCGCAGCCCGCGCGCAACGTTGTATTCGCCGCCACCTTCCCAAACCGCAAACTGCCGCGTGGTGTGGATGCGCCCCTCTCCAGGGTCGAGCCGCAGCATCACTTCGCCAAGGCTCACCTCATCCCAGCGCGTCGCGCCCTGCTTCAGTCGAAGTGAATCCATGCGTCCCATTTTCCTCGCGTCCGCCATCGCTGTGTACCGACGAGCGGGACCGTGTCGGCGGCCCGCACCCCCGGTGCCCGGTGCCCTGTACCCGGTGCTCGGTGCCCTGTACGCTGTTACGCATGAAAGTTGGTGTCTTCACCCCACTCCTCTCCCAGCTTCCGCTGCCCGCCGTCCTCGACAAACTCAAGGCCTTCCATATCGACACGGTCGAATTCGGGACCGGCAACTATCCCGGCGACGCGCACTGCAAGCTCTCCATGCTCGACGACGCCAAAGCCCTCGCCGAATTCAAAACGATCCTCGCCGGCCACGGCATGGCGATCAGCGCGCTTAGCTGCCACGGCAACGCGCTCCATCCCGACCCCGCCATCGGCGCGATGCATCGCGAAGTCAGCCGCAAGACCGTCCTCCTTGCAGAAAAACTCGGCGTCCCCGTCGTCGTCGATTTCTCCGGCTGCCCCGGCGACTCGCCCAAATCGACCGCCCCCAACTGGGTCACCTGCCCGTGGCCCCCCGACTACCTTGACGTCCTCCAATGGCAATGGGACAAGGTCGTCACGCCATACTGGACCGAGCACGGAAAGTTCGCCGCCGATCACGGCGTCCGCATCGCCATCGAGATGCATCCCGGCTTCGTGGTCTACTCGCCGGAAACAATGCTCAAACTCCGCGCCATTGCCGGCCCCTCCGTCGGCGCCAATCTCGATCCCAGCCACCTCTTCTGGCAGAACATCGACCCCATCGCCGCCGTGCGCCGTCTCGGGGAAGCCATCTTCTACGTCCACGCCAAGGACACGCAGCTCTATCCCGCCAACCTCCCGCTCACCGGCGTGCTCGACACCAAGCCTTACACCGACGAGCGCAACCGCGGCTGGATCTTCCGCACCTGCGGCTACGGCCACGGCGCCGAGTGGTGGAAGGAGTTCGTCTCCACGCTCCGCATGTACGGCTACGACAACGTCCTTTCCATCGAGCATGAAGATTCGCTGCTCTCCGCCGAAGAAGGCCTCACCAAAGCCGCCGCCTTTCTCAACGAACTCGTCATCCGTGAGCAGCCCGGCGCTGCGTGGTGGGTATAGGAGTGTTGGCCTCCAAACTTTAGTACTGTGTAACCCGTGGATTGTTCTGGACTTGCTCCCTCCCCGGCGCTAGCCTGATAGATAGTTGGGAAAGCCCTGTTCATCCCCCGTGTTCATCCCGGGATGAGCAGGGTTTTTTCATGGGAGTCCAAACATCAGATGCACAGCAAGTCTCAACCCTCCGAAAAACCCGCTTCCAGCAGCAGTCCGGAGCCAGGCGGAGGTGTTATCGAGTTCGACAGCACCCAAAAGACCCATGATTTCAGATACTTGACGGAAGAGGGGAGGGGAGGGGGGCGGGGGCCTTTCAAAGTTGGTGAGTTTTTCCGCAAACTGTTCAGGAGTGAAGGGGCGTTAGCCCCTGAGGGTATATGACCAGACGCATCCGCACCGCAGTCATCGGCACAGGATTCATGGGCCGCGTCCATCTCGAAGCCCTGCGCCGCACCGAGAACGTCGACGTAGCCGCCATCGCCGGCCGCAACCCGGCCAACGCAGAAAAACTCGGCTCCGCCTTCGGTGTCCCGGCCGTCACCGTTCAAGCAATCCTCAGCGATCCCACCATCGACGCGGTAGACATCTGCACCCCCAACGCCCAACACTTCTCCATGGCGAAAGAGGCGCTGCTCGCAGGCAAGCACGTCCTCTGCGAAAAACCCCTCGCCACTTCGGTGCAGGAAGCCCGGGAACTCGCCACGCTCGCCGCGCAAAAAGAATTACGTAACTGTGTCTGTCACAATCTCCGCTGCTACCCCATGGTCCAGCAGATGCGCGCCATGCGCGAAGCCGGCGACCTCGGGGAAATCCTCGTCGTCCAGGGCACCTACTCCCAGGACTGGCTCCTTTACGAGACGGACTGGAACTGGCGCGTCGAAACCAGGGCCGGTGGACCCTCGCGCGCGATGGCCGACATCGGCTCCCACTGGTTCGATATGGCCGAGCACCTCACCGGCCTGCGCGTGACCACCCTCTGCGCCGATCTGAACACCGTCCACAAAACCCGCAAGCAGCCAAAAGGCCCGGTCGAAACCTTCGCGAACAAACTATCCAGCACGCAAGAGACGGTCGAAACGCCCATCGACACCGAAGACTTCGGCGCAGTCATCTTCCGCATGGGCGACCGCGCCCGTGGCGGCATGACCGCCAGCCAGGTTTCCGCAGGCCGCAAGAACCGCCTCAGCATCGAAATCTACGGCACCAAATCCGGGGTAGCCTGGGATCAGGAGCGCCCCGACGAGCTCTGGATAGGCCATCGCAACAGCGCAAACTGCATCATTATTAAGGATCCCTCCCTGCTAAAACCCGCCGCGCGATCCTTCGCCGACCTTCCCGGCGGCCACAGCGAGGGCTACGATGACACCTTCAAGCAGGTCTTTCGCCGCTTCTACGCTTCGATCGCCGACCCCGCAGCGCCGCGCGACTATCCTCAGTTCGCCGATGGTCTCCGCCAGCTTGTTATTCTCGACGCCGAACTAAAAAGCAATCGCACGCGAAGCTGGATTGACGTTCCCGCACTCTGAAATCACCCCGAACCCGCAGTCAGGAGAACCCAACGTTGCTGATCCTCGCCGCAGTCGTCGCGATCTTCGTCTACGGCATGATCGCCGCCATGCTCGGCACCATTTTGCCGGAACTCTCCAGCCGCTTTCAGCTCACCCCTCGCCAGAACGGGACGATTGCCTTGGCGCAGGCGCTCGGGCTCATGGTCGCCTCGCTCGGCGTGGGCCCGCTGCTCGACGATTTCGGCAAAAAGGTTGGACTCGTTCTCGGCCTCGCCCTCATCTTTCTTGCGCTGCTTGCTATCCCGCGCTCCGCGGGTTTTCGCAGCATCGTCTTCCTCCTCTTCCTGCTCGGCATGGGCGGCGGCATCGTCGTGACCGGCGCCAACGCCCTCACCAGCGACGTAGGCGAGGCGCATCGCGCCATCGCCCTCAACCTGGTCAATATCTTCTTCGGACTCGGCGGCCTCGCCACGCCCTTCATTTCCGCAAATCTCTTCAATCGCAACTGGGTCCGCCTCTGCTACACGGTTGCCGGGCTCACACTCGTAACGCTCGCCATTCAGGTCGCCGCGCACATGCCGCCGCCCACCGGCGCGGGGCGCTTCATCTTTGCGGATGCTGGTCCAGTTCTCGGCCGTCCCATCCTCTTTCTGCCTGGCATGTTGCTGTTTCTTTACGTCGGCTGCGAAGTCGGCGTGTGGAACTGGCTTGTCCGCCATCTCATCGCGCAGGGCATCCCCGAATCCCGCGCACTCAACATCCTCTCGCTCGGATTCGCACTCGGTTTGCTCATCGGCCGCGTCGGCGTCTCGCCCATCCTCATCAGCGTTCCGCCGGTCTACGTCACGCTCGCCGCATCTGTAGCCATGGCTGTTACAACTTTCCTCCTGCTGCGAACCCACAGCCCCGGCGCCGCAGCTGCGCTCGTATTCCTCGCCGGTCTCTCCATGGCTCCCGTCTTTCCCACCACGCTGGCCATCGTCGCGGACGCCTTCCCGCGCATGACGGGCACCGCCATCGGCATCGTCATCACCTGCGGATGGGCGGGTCTCGCGGTCAGCTCCCACATCATCGGCGCGATTGCAGGCCCCGATCCAAAACGCATCCGCACCGCGCTGCTGGTGATTCCAGCCTCGTCGGCGCTGATGATCGTGCTGAACCTCGGTATCCTCGCCACGGTGCGCTGATCGCCTTCGACCGCCCTCGCGGACCCTGGAACGGGGCGGGTTGTTTGCGGGGTCGCCAATCTTTGCAATTCCCCCCGCAGGCACTACAATTCCGCACAGCCGGTGCTGAAAGAGGTAATTGCGAGTGAAGCGTCTGCTGCTTGTTCTTGCCTTTGCTGTTTCCACTCCCGCCTGGGCTGCCATTGCCTTTGTCCCCGCGTCGCACACCATGTGCAGCCAGAGCTCTGCTTCTGCAGGTGCGGCCTGTACGCTAAACGGCCCGACCACCGCGGGAAACCTGGTTATTGCCGGCCTGACATGGAAAACGGCCTCGCAGTCGATCAACGACGTCGAGGGAAGCGCGCCTGGTTCCTGGTTCTTTCCCTACGCACAGGTCTGTAACGGCACCGGCTCCTGCTCGGCCATACTGATTTGTCGAGACTGCGCGGCCCTGACCACCGTAACGCCCCGCTTCACAGGTTCTACATCCTGGAACCTCAGTGTTGAAGAGTACTCAGGAGTTGCCGCCATCGGCGTCACTCGAACGGCAACAGGAAACAGCACGGCTCCGGGGGTTACCGTCACGACCGGAGATCCAAATGACTGGCTGGTAGCCGTAACTTCCAGCCTCGGCTCCTCGGGTGTTCCCACTGCGGGAGCGGGTAATTTACGGGACGCGGCTCGCACAGGGACGACGAGCAGTTATGTCGCCGCCGCCGCATGTGATAACTTGGCAGCCTCTGCGGGAAGCCTCTCCTGTGCCACGACGATAACATCCGGCGCATGGTCCGCGGTCGGCGTGGAGCTGCGCACGACCTACCTCACCACCTATATCTGGCCCGATTGCGATGCGAGCCATCCCTGTGTCATTCATGAGAAAGACACCGTGGCCCTGGGAACCGGCACCGACACCTTAACAGGTCCCTTCAGGATCACTGTGCCCCCGACCCTGCCCGGCAACCTGATGAAGCTCACTATCAGCCATCCCAGCACCGCGGCCATCTCATCGATTACCGACGATCAATCGAATACCTGGTCGGCGGGCGCGACCACGACGGACACCAATCTCGCGGAGACTACCGAGGTTCGCTACGTCTGCGGAGCCAACACCGGGACATCGGTCATCACGGTTGGGTTCAGCAACGCCATTGTGGATGGCGATGTCGCACAGTTCAGTTATGACGAAGTCAGCGGCATTGCCGCAACGTCCTGCGGAGACGGCAACAGCGGTTCCAGCGGAGGCCAGGGTGTCCTGAATCCCGGTCCACTTACGACAACGTCCAGCGGCGATATGATTTTCACGTTTGGCATCTGCACCTCTGATTCCACGGAGAATGGAAATCAGGCGGGCGTCGCGATGCCTGACGATACGTCGGCGAAGATCGCGGAGAACGACTTCGACCAGTTCATGTCGATGGTGGAAGTACAGGTGTCGTCGGGAGCCATCAATCCCACCATCTACGCCAACGCCATGGACGTGAATAACAATAACTGGATGTTCTGGAATATTGTCTCTCAGGCATTCAGGGCGTCGAGCGGCGCGGGGACGCAACCATCCGGTATTCACGTAGTAACGGATCAGCATTTCATCAACTGGAATGTACTCGGCTGGGACCCGCTTCCATCCAACGGCAATGCCATTGTCTTTTCTACCTCGAATCCCAGTTCGGGCTGGGGAATGACCAATCTGACCGATAACTACGGTACAACGTATACGCGAACTCCTTATACCGACCCAACCGTGGATCCCCAGCAATACTCAGCTTGCCTTGGCTCGAACGTCTCGGCCCGTGACCGCATTTTTAGCTACACCCCCGATGTAGTTCAGACGCACGTTGAGATTTACACCATTGCCGGAGCAAAGAACGCACTCGGTACAGCCTGTGTCGGAACCACCGTCAATCACAGCGCCGGCACCCAGGCGGCTACTGCCAACGATAACATCGTGGGCGACCCCGTAATTACTCCGACCATCAATGCGGGAGCAAAGAGTGCGATCTTTGCCACGTCCTATGTTGGAACCGGGCCACCCAGCGGGATGTGCATTTCCGGTGGAGTGACGCCGCCCACTTGTACGGGACAATCCGCGGGAGTCATCTTCAATTCGATCTACGCCAAAGGAATGACGGATCAATCCAGCTGGAGTACCGGCGATCCTTACGCGTTCTTCTATACAAATTCGACCAGTCCGCGATCGATGGATTACCTGATGGCCAACGGGACCGCCGCGACAAGCTATTACGGCGCCGCCATCGAGATTCTGGGCAGCGCGGCAGTATTCACGCCAGTCGTCACCGTCGCGCCCTCGGCATCGGACATAACCTTGGTCCAGGCACTTTCCGTCGCCGTCACGGTAAGCGGCGGGACCGGTAACCCAACACCTACCGGAGCGGTGACGCTGACCGGTGGCGGCTACACCTCCGCGGCGACGACACTCAGCAGCGGGAGCGCCACTCTTAGTATCCCGGCCGGCTCTTTGGCGATTGGTTCGGATACGCTGACCGTTAGCTACACGCCCGATTCCCAAAGCGCTTCGACCTACAGTCCCGCCACCGGCACATATTCTGCGGTCACGGTCGCTCAGGCGCTGCCAACCGTCTCGGCATGGCCCGCGGCCAGCTCCATCACTTCCGGGCTAACATTGGCCTCGTCGACGCTGACAGGAGGCACGGCTTCGGTCCCCGGCATCTTCGTCTGGACCACGCCCGGCCTCGTTCCCGGACAGGGGACATCCTCGCAGAGTGTGACCTTCACGCCCACAGACGCGATCGACTACAGCACCGTGACCGGCCAGGTGAGCGTCACCGTTAACAATGCGACGACGCCCACCGTATCGGCATGGCCTACATCCAGCCCGATCACCTACGGGCAAACGCTGGCGTCGTCCACCCTGACAGGAGGAACTGCTTCGGTCGCCGGCGCCTTCGCCTGGACCGCGCCGGCCACTGTTCCCGCCACCGGCACACCTTCCGAGAGCGTGACCTTCACACCCTCGGACACCACCGACTACAACAGCGCAACCGGACTGGTCATGGTAACCGTAAGCAAGGCCACGCCAACTGTGTCGGCATGGCCCACAGCAAGCAGCATCACGTACGGACAGACATTAACCTCCTCAAACCTCACAGGTGGTGCGGCCTCCGTGCCCGGCGCCTTCACCTGGACCACGCCCAGCACGGCTCCAGCCACAGGCACTTCCTCTCAAAACGTAACCTTTACGCCTGCGGACGCGACCGACTACAACGCCGTGCCCGGACAATCAAGCGTCATGGTGAACAAGGCAACACCGACGGTGTCGGCATGGCCGACGTCCAGCGCCATCAGCTACGGGCAAACACTGGCCTCGTCAACCCTGATCGGGGGCACCGCTTCGGTGCCAGGTACCTTCGCCTGGGCCACGCCCGGCACGGCTCCCGCCACAGGCACCTCCTCCCAGAGCGTGACATTCTCGCCCATAGACACGACCGACTACAATACCGCCCCTGGCCAACTCAACATCACCGTGAACAAAGCGGCGCCGACCGTCTCGGCATGGCCCACGGCCAGCGCCATCACCTACGGGCAGACACTGACTTCCTCGATCCTGGCGGGGGGCACGGCCTCGGTGGCCGGCGCCTTCGCATGGACCGCGCCAGGCACGGCTCCCGGCGCCGGTATGCCGTCGGAGAGCGTGACCTTCACGCCCACAGACACCAATGATTACAGCAGCCCAACCCAGTTGGTACCGCTCATCGTTAACAAGGCCATACTGACCGTCACAGCGGCGAACGCTTCCGTGCGATACAACCAGTCGATTCCACAGCTGACGTACAGCATTGCAGGGTACGTGAACGGGGATAAGTCCTCCGTGGTTAGTGGCGCGCCGGCCGAAACTACAACAGCATCCATAAATTCACCGGTGGGAACTTATCCCATCACCATTTCTCAGGGGACTCTGGCGGCCAGCAATTACACGTTCCTCTTCCAGAACGCTACGCTGACCATTACCACACTCGGGACAACGGCCACTCCGGCTTTCAAGCCGGCCGCCGGCGCCTACACGTCTGTGCAGAGCGTGAGCATCACGGACACGACAACGGGAGCGGCCATTTACTACACCACCGATGGCTCCGTCCCGTCTACGTCTTCCACGCCCTACTCCGTCGCGATCACGGTGTCCTCGACGCAGACGATCAGGGCGATAGCCATCGCTCCTGGCTATGCACAGAGCACGGTGGCCTCGGCCACTTACACCATCACTCTGCCCACGGCCACGCCTGTATTCACACCAGCTGCCGGTACTTACACGGGGGCCCAGACCGTGACCATCGCGGATGCAACGCCCGGTGCAATCATCTACTACACAACCAACGGAACGACGCCCACGACTTCTTCGTCGCAGTACCCGCCGGTCGGAATCCGGGTGCCTGCAACAGAAACGATCAAAGCGATTGCAGTTGCAACCGGCTACTCGCAGAGCGCCGTAGCTTCTGCGGCCTACACCATTGCCACAGCACCTTCGGTGACCACGAAGGCTGCAAGCGCACTCAATACATCCAGCGCGACACTGAATGGGAGCGTGACCGCGAACGATGCGACCACGCGGTACTGGTTTGCCTACGGGACCAGCGGTACAGCATTGACGGGCAAAACAACGGCCACCGGCGCATTGACCGGGAAAACGGCCAC
This sequence comes from uncultured Acidobacterium sp., assembly GCA_964535525.1. Lineage (GTDB taxonomy): Bacteria > Acidobacteriota > Terriglobia > Terriglobales > Acidobacteriaceae > Palsa-343. The sequence continues at coordinate 10,729 of CAZHTJ010000070.1, forward strand.
ATCGGTGAGCGCAACATTAACGGGACTGAAGGCGAACACCACCTACTACTTTCAGGTCGTCGCGTCGAATGCGGTGGGCACGGCCTCGGGCGCGGTCTTAAGCTTTACCACGAGATAGGTTAAACGGGAGCCTCCCGCCGAGGCCTGCCGTGCGGTCCTGTCGTGCACACCTGACAGCGGGAGACATTCATATATGCAACATTGTTATTTAGTTATTCGTCCAAGCGCTCACTACGTGTGATCTGCCGTACCCACAGAGCGGAGAAACACGGCAAGGGATGACAACGCTTACCCTGGGGGGGATTGGGGTAGCTGACGTTCTGACACTGAACTACTCCCGCTCTTTAGTAAAGAATGCATGCACGTGCGCCAATACCTTGCGATGTATACTTTCAGCGACTACGAATTAAGCGGAATTGTCATGTCTCGGGCAAGTTGGTTTACATTTGCCGTCGGTGCTCTCATGGTTGCTGATGTTTTGCCTCAGCAGGCTGCGACGCCGCTCGTCAAACTGCTGCCGCGCTTCGCCGCTCCCGGCGCCGCCGCCGTGGGACCGGCGGAAATCGAAGTTCCTCCGCTGCCCCCCGTGGCCACCTTGCCCGGCGGCCTTCCGGGTCGGGGCCCATCCCAACACCCAATGCTCTACATCGGCGAGGGCTATAACAAAATGCTCGTCGTCGAGCGCGGCAAGATCATCTGGAGCTATTCGACGGGTCCTGGCTGGGAGTACGACGACGTCTGGATGCTTTCCAATGGCAATATCCTCTTCACGCGGATGCAATACGTGTCCGAAATTACTCCGGAAAAGCAGGTCGTGTGGCGCTACGACGCGCCTCCCGGGACCGAAATCCACACCTGCCAGCCGATCGGCCGTGACAAGGTCATGTTCGTTCTTAACGGGCTGCCTCCCCGGCTCATGGTGGTCAACATCAGGAAGCACACCGTTCTGGTTGACCACGCCCTGCCCGCCATCAGCCTCACCGATCCCAGGACCGTCCACGGCCAGTTTCGCCGCGCGCGCTATACGGCGCAGGGCACCTACCTGCTCTCGTTCCTGGAAATGAATCGCGTGGTCGAATATGACAAGGAGTTCCGCGAAATCTGGAGCTACGACATCCGCAGCCCCTGGGCGGCCGTCCGCCTTCGGAACGGTAACACCCTCATCACCGACGAGCAGGACGTCCTCACCCGTGAGGTGACGCCCGGCAAGCAGACTGTCTGGGAAATACGTCCCTCCGACATTCCTGCGGAATACCGCTACGGCAACACGCAGTCCGCAACGCGCCTTGCCAATGGCGACACTATCATTTGCTCCCGGGGCGGCAACAATTACGGCCCCCAGCTCGTAGAAGTCACCCCTGACAAGAAGGTCGTCTGGGTCCTCCAGGACTGGAGCCAATTTGGGCCCGCGACGGCAGTGCAGTTCCTCGACGATCCCGGTTTCCCTGAGCACCCCGGCGACTCCCAGCATTGAAGTGAGCATGCCGACCTGCAGGTTTTAGCTACTGCGATAGTGCGAGAGTCTCCGACGCGGGGCCGCTCGCAAGAGAGGTATAATTCACAATGTAGCCCCGGTTGTACGCCGTCCGCAAACGATCCTGCGGGGGCCGAACCCGAGGGCTTTTTCTATGTTCGTGCGATGCGGGTAAACTTAGGCACAGGGCAGCGTCGCGCCAAAGGAATCAAGCTTGATCGGAACCAAAGTTCTCAACAAGGTTTTTGGAACCGCCAACGAGCGGGCGGTGAAACGCCTGCTGCCGCGCGTGGCGGAGATCAACGCGCTTGAGCCGCAGGTGAAGGCGATGAGCGACGAGCAGCTGCGCGCGAAGACGGCGGAATTCAAGGCTCGGATTGCGGCGGCTCTCGAGGGGATCACGGACGAAGAGGCGCGGGTGGCGGCGGAGAAGCAGGCGCTCGACGATCTTTTGCCGGAGGCGTTTGCGGTAGTGCGCGAGGCGGGCTGGCGGGCCGTGAACATGCGGCATTTCGACGTGCAGCTGGTGGGCGGCATGGTGCTGCACCAGGGCAAGATCGCCGAGATGAAGACCGGCGAAGGCAAGACGCTGGTGGCGACGCTGCCTTGTTATCTGAATGCTCTGGCCGGGCACGGCGTGCATGTCGTGACGGTGAACGATTATCTGGCAAAACGCGACGCCGAGTGGATGGGGAAGATCTACGAGTTCCTCGGGCTGACGGTGGGCGTGATCGTCCACGACCTGGATGACAATCAGCGTCGGAAAGCCTACGCGTCGGACATCACCTACGGGACGAACAATGAATTCGGGTTCGATTATCTGCGCGACAACATGAAGTTCGAGCTGGCGGATTGCGTGCAACGCGGGCACTATTTCTCGATTGTGGATGAGGTGGACTCGATCCTGATCGATGAGGCGCGGACGCCGCTGATTATTTCGGGGCCAACCGATCAGACGACGGATAAATATGCGCGCGTGAATCGGATTATTCCATCGCTGGAAGAGGGCGAAGAGATTATCAAGAGTCCGGAAGAGAAGTATCTGACGGGCGATTACGTCGTCGATGAGAAACACAAGACGATCAGCGTGACCGATGAGGGGTGGGAAAAGATCGAGGGTCTGCTGGGCATCGGGAATATCGCCGATCCGGAGAACTGGGACCTGAAGCACCACGTAGAGACAGCGATCAAGGCGCACTCGCTCTACAAGAAGGACGTGCAGTACGTGGTGAAGGACGGTGAAGTGATCATCGTCGACGAGTTCACGGGGCGGCTGATGCCGGGGCGGCGCTGGTCGGACGGGCTGCATCAGGCGGTGGAGGCGAAGGAGGGCGTGAACATCCGGCGCGAGGATCAGACGCTGGCGACGATCACGTTCCAGAATTATTTCCGCCTCTACAAAAAGCTCGCAGGGATGACGGGGACGGCTGAAACGGAAGCGGCGGAGTTCGACAAGATTTACAAGCTGGAAATCGTAGTGATTCCGACGAACAAGCCGATGCGGCGACAGGAGAACGCCGATGTGGTGTTCCGGACGGCGAAGGAGAAGTACTACGCCGTGGCCGATGAGATTGCGAAGCTGCACGAGAACCAGCAGCCGGTACTGGTGGGGACCACGTCGATTGAAAAGAGCGAGCTGTTGTCGCAGATTCTGGCGCGCAAAGGCGTACGACACGTGGTCCTGAACGCGAAGTATCACGAGCGCGAGGCGGAGATTGTGGCGCAGGCGGGGCGTCTGGGGACGGTGACGATCGCCACCAACATGGCCGGTCGCGGCACGGATATTCTGTTGGGCGGCAATCCGGATTTTGTGGCGCGGCAGGAGCTGGTGAAGAAGGCGCTGGCGCGTGCGATTTCTCCGGGCGAGGGAGCGATCAATCCCACGGCGCCGGCGGGAATGCTGCGGTTCTACTACCAGGGTCAGGAGTACGAGACATCGCAGGAGAACTGGGATCGCGTGTACCAGGGACATGCGGCGAATGCAGCGGAAGACCACGAGGCGGTGGTGGGCGCGGGCGGATTGCACATTGTCGGAACGGAGCGTCACGAGTCGCGGCGCATCGACAACCAGCTGCGCGGGCGTGCTGGACGCCAGGGCGATCCGGGAGCTTCGCGATTCTATTTGTCGCTCGAAGACGACCTGATGCGGATTTTCGCGCGGGAGTGGGTTTCGACGCTGCTGCAGAAGATGGGAATGGAAGAGGGAATGCCCATCGAGTCGCGGATGATCTCAAACCGGATTGAGGCGGCGCAGAAGGCGGTGGAAGGGCAGAACTTCGAGGCTCGCAAACACCTGCTCGAGTACGACGATGTGATGAACAAGCAGCGCGAGGCCGTTTACGGTCTGCGGCGGCAGCTGCTGGAGGGGCTGGATCAGAAGGAGCTGATCGTTGAGGATTACGTTCCGAACATTCTGAGCACTTTGCTGGATGAGTTTGCGGGCGAGCGCGTGCATCCGGATCAGTGGGACTTGAAGGGGCTGAAGGAAAAGCTGATCGCACATTTCGGATTCGATATGGACGCCGAGAGCGTGGACGCGAAGCAGATGACCCGGCACGAGCTGGGCGAGACGATCTTTGAGCAGCTGAAGGCAAAGTACGACGCGAAGCAGCAGCTGATCGGCGACACGCAGATGCGCTTCCACGAGCGGATGATCATGCTGAGCGTGATCGACGGGCTGTGGAAGGATCACCTGCTGAACATGGATCACCTGAAGGAAGGGATCGGGCTGCGCGGGTATGCGCAGCAGGATCCGCTGGTGGCGTACAAGAAGGAATCCTTCGAGATGTTCGAAGGGATGATGGAGCGGTTCCAGGAAGACACGGTGCGGTTCCTGTTCCAGATGAGAATTGTGGGGCCGGATGGTCAGCCGGTAGAGATTCCGCGGCCGCGCGCGGTGATTCCAGCCGCCCCGCATGTGCCTTCGGCGGACGGGAATGGGCACAGAGAGGCGGGTGCGCCGCCGATTCCGCTGGCTCCGAGCCGGGCGCCGACAACGACGATCGACGATATCGAGAAGGAGTTTCAGAGGAAGAAGCAGAAGGAGCTGGAGCACGCGCGGATGGCTGGTGGCGGCGATGCTTCGGGTCCGGCGCAGCGGCGGGTGGGGGAGAAGGTGGGGCGGAACGATCCTTGTCCGTGTGGGTCGGGGAAGAAGTTTAAGAAGTGCCACGGGGCCACGGAGGGATAGCGGACAGTGTAGAGCGGATAGCGTTCAGAAAGGCGCGGGAGTGAAGATCCTGCGCCTTACGTGTTTCTGCGTGGATCTGCCAGACGTTGCCGTACACTTTTGTCGCTATGCAATTCTGGTTTGCGCGCGGCAGCGAGATTCCCGTGCGGCAGCAGCTGGTGACGCAGGTGGTGCTGGGCATCCTGTGCAACGATCTGGAGCCGGGGCATCGGCTGCCGAGCACGCGGGAGCTGGCGCGTCGGTTCCATCTGCATCCGAACACGGTGAGCGCGGCCTATCGGCAACTCGGCAAAGAAAAATGGGTGGAGTTTCGCAAGGGCAGCGGCGTGTATGTGCGCGCAATGCGGCCGAAGGCGGCGCGAGCCGGCGGCACACCGGAGAGCCTGATCGCAAATCTGGTGCTGGAGTCGCGGCGTGCGGGCTTGTCGCTGACGGAGCTGCGGCGGCAACTGCGGCATTGGCTGGACCTGCATCCGCCAACGCATTTCCTGCTGATCGAACCGGATGAGGAACTGCGGAAGATTGTGGTCGCTGAGCTGGGAGGCGCGGTGAAGCTGCCGGTAAAGGGCTGCGGCTTTTCGGAGCTGCGGTCGGTGGATCCGGCGAGCGCGGTGTTTGTCGTGTTTCCCAGCAAGGCGGCGGCGGCGCGAGAAAGCCTCGGTCCCGGCGCTGAGCTGCTGGTGCTGGAAGTGCGGTCGGCGCCGGCCAGCATGGCGCAGATGCTGCCGAAGAGCCGTGAGTGGCTGGTAGGTGTGGCGTCGGCGTGGCCGGGATTCCTGGATGCGGCGACGACCATGCTGGCGGCGGCCGGGTTCGATCCGGACAGCCTGGTGGTGCGGGACACGCGGAGACCCGGGTGGCTGAAAGATCTCGAGTGCACGGCGGGCATTGTGTGCGATGCGGCGACGGCGCGGGTGTTGCCGAAGGGAAAGATCACGGCGGTGTTCCCGATTGTGGCGGACGCGACGCTAAAGGAATTGCGGGACTACGAGGCGTTTATAACGAGCCGGCAGAGTGGAGGTTGAGCCCGGCCGTGGGCGAAGGTGCTCGGGGCACTTGAGAAAGTGTCACAGAGGCTCGCCTGATCGAAGGCGATGCGAGCGATGATCGCGTCGTTATGAAATTTCAATCATTTGTAGCAGTGATGGTTGCGAGTTGTGTTCTCGCCGGGCAGGCGGGAGCGCAGGGGGCGATTCCAGTTCCCCTCAGGGGAAGCTGGGAGATCGTCGAGAATCTGCCGCGCGGGACGTTGATTTCAGTAAAGTCGGCGCTTGCCGATAGAAGCACGCAGACGGTCCGGTGCGTTTTACACTCCGCGGACGATACAGAGGTAGTGTGCGGGCACTGGTCCCAGCCCAGATTCGCGTCCTACCCCGTGTTTCAGCGGGGCAATCCCGATCGTTATGTGTTCCCTCGCGAGCAGGTGGTGCAGGTGCGAATCGAGAACGAAGATTTCCAGACTTCGCAGAGCACGTTTGGCGGGGCATTGGCCGGCGCGGTGGCGGGCGGGATTATCGGGTACAACTGCTGCGGGGGCGGGGGAACCCGATCGGGAGGAGCCGCGGGGTTGAGCCTGCTGGGAGCCCTGGCAGGCGGCGCCGTGGGACACCTTTTTCCCTTTGTCAAGGGAAGAGTGATCTATCAACGCAGATAAAACGGCGAGGCAGCATGGCGGCTAGCTGGGTTGACCTGTGGATTCGAGGAGCCATTCGAGGTACGGCTTGGCGGCCGACTCGGGCGTGAGCACCAGGAACTCGGTAACCTCGTAGGAGTGGAGGCGGCGCAGGGCGGTCTCGAGGGGGACGAGGTTAGCGGCGGTGGATTTGATCAGGAGGAGGAATTCATCCGCGGTTTCGGTTTCGTCCTTCCAGCGGTAGATGGAGGTAAGGCCGGGAACAATGTTGACGCAGGCGGCGAGGCGTTCGTCGACCAGGGCGCGGGCGATCTGCTCCGCTTCATCGCGGGAACCGGCGGTGGTCAGGACGAGGCGTACATCGTTGGCGGGTACAATCATCGGTGCGTTTGCGGATGCTGCTGGCGACGGAGCTGGGAGCATCATAAAGCCGAACGGACATTGAGGGAACGTATGACCGCCGAGATTAAGTTTGGGACGTCGGGGTGGCGCGCCGTTGTCGCCGAAGATTTCACGATGGGGAATATCCGGCGCGCGGTGGCGGGGATCGCGCAGTATGTGGCGTCGCAGCCGGGGCCGAAGACCGTGCTGGTGGGGCGCGATCCGCGATTCCTCGGCGAGATGTTTGTGGCGGAGGCGGCGAAGGTGCTGGCTGCGAATGGCGTCACGCCGGTGGTGATTCCGGAGGCGGCGCCGACCCCGGCGATTGCCTATGCGGTGCGGCGGCTGAAGACGGGTGGGTCGATCAACTTCACGGCGTCGCACAATCCGCCGGAGTACAACGGGATCAAGTACTCGACGCCGGATGGCGCGCCTGCGCTGCCGGAGGTGACGCACAAGATTGAAGCCAATGTGAAGGCATTGCAAGAAGTGGCGTCGCCCGCCGACACCGGAGCGAAGTACGAGCAGGTCGACGTGAAGCCGGATTATCTGAAGCGGATTGCCGAGCTGGTGGATCTGAAGGCGATCCAGCGGGCCGGGTTGAAGGTGGTCTTCGATCCGTTCTGGGGCGCGGCGCGCGGGTACAGCTGCCACATTCTGCGCGAGCATGGCGTCGAGACCTGGACCGTGCACGATTATCGCGACGTGCTGTTTGGCGGCCATGCGCCGGAGCCGGATGGCGAGTTGCTGGACAAATGCAAAGAGAAGATGAAGGAAGTGGGCGCGGCGATCGGGATCGCGACCGACGGCGATGCGGACAGATTCGGGATTGTGGATGGCGACGGGACGTTTATCCAGCCGAACTACATCATCGCCTTGCTGTTCGATTATCTGGTGGAGACGCGCGGGTGGAGGAACGGAGTAGCGAAGTCGGTGGCGACGACGAACCTGATCAACGCGCTGGCGGATGAGTTTGGCGTGCCGCTGTATGAAACGCCGGTGGGCTTCAAGTACATCGGGGAGCTGATCAACGAGGACAAGATCGCGATTGGCGGCGAAGAGAGCGCGGGTCTGACGATTCGCGGTCACGTCCCGGAGAAGGACGGGGTGCTGGCCGGGCTGCTGGCGACAGAGATGGTGGCGGTGCGGGGAAAGAGCCTCGGGGAACAACTGAAGAGGATATTTGCCAGGGTTGGTTCCTTTTACCCGAATCGTGAGAATTTCCGCTTGACGCCCGAGGTGAAGAGTCAGTTCACTGAGAAGATAAAGAATGATCCGCAGGAACTGGGTGGCCGCAAGGTTGTGCAGGTGGTGCGGACCGATGGTCTGAAGCTGGTTCTGGCGGATGGCTCATGGGTTTGTTATCGGCTGAGCGGGACCGAGCCGGTGGTGCGGGTTTATTCCGAGGCGCGGAAAGAGAGCGACAAGGGGCCACTGAGCCAGGCGGCTAAGGATTGGGTGATGGCCTGAAGGCCAGGGATTAGGTTTCAGGGATTGGGGATTAATAGAGGCGGCGGGTGTGACGTTGAGCGGGGAGCAGACGCAGGTTGGACTGGTGGAGCGGGTGGCGCAGGCGCTGTATCGGATGCGGCGCCGGATCGCTACAGGCGCGGTGATTGTGGCGGCACTGATGTTTGGGTATCACGCGATCTTCGGCGGCAACGGCCTGAACGTGTATGGGCAGCGGCGCGCGGAAGACCGTGCGGTCCAGAAGCGGATCGACGAGTTGCAGAAGGAAAATGCGCGGCTGGAGCAACAGGTGAAGGCGCTGAAGGCCGATCCGGACGCTATCGAGCATGAGGCGCGGGAGCGGCTCCATTATGCGCGGCCTGGGGAAGTGATCTGGACCGAGGACCGACCGCAGACGACGCCGCCTGCGAAGAAATAGCGCGAGCCGAGGGTTTAGAGTTTAGGGATTAGAGTTTACGGAGCTGGAAGCCGGATCAGCGGAAAAACCAGCCCGCAGCATCATCCCTCGGCGCTGCATTTAATCTGTAGGGACCATGGACAAGTTTGTCATTCGTGGGGGCAATCCGCTTCTGGGCACGATTCGTGTGAGCGGGTCGAAGAATTCCGCGCTGCCTTGCATGGCCGCGGCGCTCCTCACCGAAGAGGAAGTGGTGCTCGAAAACATTCCGCAGGTACGGGATATCGAAACGGAGCGGAGGCTGCTGGTGTCGATGGGCGGCGAGGTGGAGCTGGGCTACGGGCGCGCGCAGCATCGGACGACGATCAGCTGCCGGACGATCAAAGACCCAACAGCGCCATACGAAATTGTGAAGACCATGCGGGCTTCGTCGCTGGTGCTGGGGCCGCTGGTGGCGCGGATGGGCGTGGCGCGCGTGTCGATGCCGGGAGGGTGCGCGATCGGGGCGCGGCCCATCGATCTGCACACCAAGGGCCTCGAAATGCTGGGCGCGAAGATCACCTACGAGCATGGTTACATTGAGGCGCGTGCAGAGCGGCTGAAGGGCACACACATCGTCTTCGACAAGATTACGGTGACGGGGACGGAAGACCTGCTGATGGCCGCGGTGCTCGCCGAAGGCGAGACGGTCATGGAGAACTGCGCCCGCGAGCCGGAAGTGACGGATCTGGCGGCGATGCTGACGGCGATGGGCGCGCAGATTCACGGAGCGGGCACGTCGACCATTCAGGTGCGGGGCGTTTCGAAGCTGCGCGGAGTCAGGCACAGGATCAATCCGGACCGCATCGAGGCCGCGACGTTTTTGGTGGCGGGTGCGATGACGAGCGGCGATTTGTGCGTGGCGCACTGCAATCCTGGGCATCTGACGGCGGTGATGGGCAAGCTGCAGGAGTGCGGGGTGCGGGTTGAAGTAATCGGGAAGGATCAGATTCGCGTGCGCAGCGAGGGCTCGCTGAAGGCGGCGGACATCTCGACGGAGGAGTATCCGGGATTTCCGACGGATATGCAGGCGCAGTACATGGCGCTGGCGACGCAGGCGGAAGGCACGTCGACGGTGAAGGAAAACATCTTCGAAAACCGCTTTATGCATGTGCAGGAGCTGGTGCGCATGGGGGCGAATATCCGCGTGGATGGGCGGGCGGCGACGGTGCGCGGGCGGACTCCGTTGTCCGCGGCGGCGGTGATGTGTTCTGATCTGCGTGCGTCGGCGTCGCTGGTGCTCGCCGGCCTGGTGGCGGATGGCGAGTCGATTCTGGATCGCGTGTACAACATCGATCGCGGCTATGAGCGCATCGAGGAGAAGCTGCGCGGGGTGGGGGCGCAGATCCGGCGGATGGGGAATGTGTTTCAGGAGCGGCGGGAGCCGGAGCTGGCGCCAGCGTAAAACAGCGTTCAGCGCCCAGCGTTCAGCGTTCAGGCGGCATTCACACAAGCGACCGTGCTTTTGGTGGGAAGAATTCATCGAAGGGATACGGCCGCGCATCCTATGGCCGGGGGAAAACTGTGATGGCGAAGAATGAGGATCGTGCGTTGCGGGAACAGCTGGTGAAGTACCTGAGGGGCGGCGAGGCGCATGCTGAGCTGAAGGCTGTGCTGGACGATTTTCCGGTGAAGGCGCGGGGTGTGGTGCCGAAAGGCGCGGAGCACTCGGCATGGCAGGAGTTGGAGCACATTCGAATCGCCCTGCACGATCTGCTGGATTTCTCGACAAATTCGCATTACGTGTCGATGAAATGGCCGGATGACTATTGGCCCAAAGAGGCCGCGCCCAAAGACGATGCGGCTTGGGACAAGTCCGTGAGGGCGGTGAAGAAAGACATCGCGGATTTCGAGAAGCTGGTTGGTGATCCGGAGTCGAATTTGTACGGGACGATTCCCTGGGGTGACGGGCAGACGC
>CAZHTJ010000071.1:0-14381 GCA_964535525.1 uncultured Acidobacterium sp.
CCCGGCAACGTCATCCTCTCCGACTGCGAACACTGCTCGCTCGACTGGCTCGACCACGGCAAGCTGATGCGCATAGCCCACGCCCCCGACGCGCTGGAGGCGGAAGCGGAAGTTTAGGACCCGCATTTGCTGTCATCCTGACGCGCAGCGGAAGGATCCGCGGTTGCCGTTCCGAATCCATCCGATTCATGGCAAATGCGGCCCGGTGTCAGCAGCCACGCTCCGCTCACCACCCCATGGAGGCCACAAGGAGAAAGCTTAAAATCGCAATCACCAGAACCGCCGCTGCCATGCCTTTGCGGTTATCCCGCAACAGGCCCCCAATGGAAAGCACGACTGCGACAGGGCCGGATAACCCAACAACCCAGGCCGCCACCGGTAGCCGAAACGCGCCCGTAAAGAGGAGCAACCAGCTGATAGCTACGCAGGACAGGCTGGCAACACTCCATTGGGTACCTGCAATGGAGTGTTTTATCCCTCCCGCCGGGAACCAGTGGTTCCGCATCCTTTCGAGAAACTCAGTCGTAATCGGATATCCCGAGGCTGTTCCGATGACCGAATCAATGCCGCAGCGTGGACAGAGTGCTGTAATTCCACGATCTCCCCACCGATCAATTTCATTTGGCGGGAAAATCGCGACGCATTTGAAGCAGCCGCACAGTGAGCTGGACTTGACCTCCAGTAGATTGTTCCAGCAATGCTCGTGTGCGCCGACGTAGTCCCGATCGGCCCCCACGACGTTCAGGCCAAGGCTTTGCACGGCGGCGGCCCTCCTTAGTGCTTGTCGAACATCTCCATCACATCTTTCCGCAGTGCGACCCGGCTCCCCTCGCGCGTGTAGAACATATGCCCGCCAGGAAATTCATTCACTGACACGCGACCCGGATCGCCCATGATCGGCATCTGGTTGATGGTCAGAATTGACCCCATGAACGGGCACGAAAGATCGTTCCACCCGTGGACAATCATCACCCGCAGCTTCGGATCGGCGGCCACCGCCTGGCGAAGCTGCGTCACCGAACCGCTCCGCAGATCCTGGTCCCGGTTCCAGTGCTCGGCCACGTCATACGAAAGCGCGTTGTAGCGCGCATCGACCTTCCATCCCACAGTGTGCGTCACAAAATCCACCATGGCCGTCGTCGTCGGCGCAATCAGCGTCGCCAGCAGAGGATCGTTGGCCCGCTGCTCCGGCGCATACGGAAACGGATCGAACATCGTCACATTGGAGTCGTAGACCGAACCCAGCTTCCCCTGCTCGCGATGCACCTCGCGCAGATACGCGCCAGTCTCCAGACGACCCCCGGACTCCTTGACGAATGTCGGATCGAGGCCCGTCATATCGGTCACCTTCTTGATCATCGCGTCCGTCGTAGCCTGATCGCGGCCATGGACCAAAGCAAGAAGATAATCGCCGAGCGTGTAATCGATGACGGCCTTCATGGCTTCCGGCGTGAGCTGGTTCTTGCGCTCAAGATTCGCCGCAGTGATCGAAGGCAGCGTAACCATCCATGGCAGCGGCGACAGGTCTCCGTTTTGCTCGACGGTCGGGTTCAGATAGGGCGAGACAAGAACCACGCCGTTCATCGCCACGCCCAGCTGCGATTGCAAAAAGTAGGTAATGCGCGGCCCGCGGAATCCGCCGTAGCTTTCGCCTACCAGATATTTCCGCGACTCCAGCCGATCGTTCTTCACCAGCCAGTCGTAGACGGCGCGCGAGAGATACTCGATGTCCGGCTCCGTCGTGTAAAACAGTTTCCGCGTCTGATCGGCATCCACCAGCGAACGGCTGAAGCCCGTGCCGATCGGATCGATAAAGACAAGGTCGGTGAAGTCGAGCCAGGTGCCCTGGTTGTCGACCAGCGTTGCCGGATCGGAAGGGCTGTCGCCTTCGTTGCCGGCATTGAGATGCTTCGGGCCAATCGCGCCAAAGTTCAGATAAACCGACGCCGCGCCAGGCCCGCCATTGAAGGCAAACGTCACCGGGCGGTTCGGCGCGTCCACGGTGTAAGCGGTGTAGACGATCTGGCCGGCGGCTTTGCCGTCCGCGTCGCGCGCAATGAGCGTGCCGACCGTGACAGTGTAGTTGAGCTTCTTGCCGTCGAGGGTGATGCTCTGCTGCGTATGCGCGTCTGCAGGCAGCGGCGGCAGCGGATGCGTGTCGGCCACTGGATTCGGCGGAGTCTTCGGAGCCGCCGGGGCCCCAGTTGCAGGGGCTTTTGCAGCATCGGCGTCAGACTGGGCGAACCCGGAAACGCAAGGCAGCGCGGCGAACGAGAACAGAGCGAGAGCGAAAACAGAGCGCCTGGGGGCGCGGGCAAGCGAAGAAATTTTCATGAGCATAAAGATATACGGAACCGCCGCGACCGGACGAGTCCGCACGGAAGTACGCAAATTTTTGTGACGCCCTACCAGATGCGAACGCGATCGTCCGGCGCCAGGTACAGCTTCTCGCCAGGTTGCACATCGAAGGCCTTGTACCACGCGTCCGAATTGCGAACAATGTCGGCGCGATACTGCCCGGGCGAGTGCCCGTCCGTCACAACCTGCCGCCGCAGCGACGCTTCGCGCGCCTTCGAGCCCCAGTTCTGTGCGTACGCGATGAAGAATTGCTGATCGCCGGTGAACCCGTCCTGCGTCGGCGATTCCGCTCCATGCAGGGACGCGCGATAACCGTCATAAGCAGCCGCCACACCGCCCAAATCCGCGATGTTCTCGTCGATGGTCTGCTTGCCGTTCACGTGAACGCCGGGAAAAGGCTCGTAAGCGTCGTACTGCTTCTCCAGCTTCTCCGCCTGCTCTTCGAAGTGCGCGTGATCTTCCGGCTTCCACCAGTTGCGCACGCGGCCCTTCGAGTCGAAGGCGCTTCCCTCTGCGTCGAAAGTATGACTGATCTCGTGCCCAATCACCGAGCCAATGGCTCCGTAGTTCACCACCGCCGGCGCGTCGGGATCGAAGAACGGCGGCTGCAGAATAGCCGCCGGAAAATTAAGCGCATTCTGCAGCGGCAGGTTCACCGCGTTGACGGTCTGCGGCGTCATGCACCATTCGTGCCGATCCACCGGCTTGCCGATCCGCGCAATCTCCCGGTGGTACTTCCAGAGTCCCGCGCGCCACGCATTGCCGAAAGCATCGTCAGCGCGAACTTCGTAATCGGAATAGTCCTTCCAGGTCTCGGGATAGCCGATGCCGACATACAGCGTGTCGAGTTTGGCGTGCGCTTCAGCGCGCGTCGATGGTGCCAGCCACGTAAGCGCATCGATGCGCTTGTGGTACGCCGCGATCAGATTCGCGACCATCGCCTGCGCCTCCGCCTTGGCCTCCGGCGAAAAGTATTTCTGCGCGTAGATCTGCCCCACCGCGTCGCCCAGAAAAGCATTCACCACCCCGACCCCGAGCCGCCAGCGCGGCTGCTGCTGCTGCACCCCCGACATCACCGTGCCGAAGAATGAAAACCTCTCCTGCGCGACAGCTCTGGGAAGAACCTCCGCGTGAGCCTCAATCACGTGCAGTGTCAGCCAGTCCTTCCACGTGTCGATGGGCGTCGAAGCCACCAGCGCCGATTCGCCGCTCAGCGCGGTCGGCGTCCACACCATGAACTCCTTTTGCTGGCTCAGCCCGGCGCTCTCAAAATAAGCGTCCCAGTCCAGGCCAGGTGCTTTGGCATTGAAATCCGCGCGGCTCCACAGATTATTCGCCTTCGCAATGTCTTCAATATCGGCCAGGCTGATGTGGGTTTGCGCGATAGCGTGCTCCAGCGCCACCACCCGCCCGGCACGCGCATCGGGATCGTCGAAACCCGCGAGCCGGAACATCGCAGCCACGTGCGTCACGAACTTCACGCGCACGTCTTTCATGTGCTGGCTGTCATCCGTGTAGTAGTTCCGGCTCGGCATCGACAGCCCGCCTTGCAGCAAATACGGCATGTAGTGGTCGGAATCGCCGAAGCCAGGGGCGACCCAGAGACCGAAGAGATTTGGCGTGGAGAAGACGGCGTTGTTGAGGAGGTCGACATCGGCACGCAATGTTTTGCCCAGCGCAACCGCCAGGCCGCGCCTGTCGTGAATCGCGGCAATCTCAGCCAGATGCGGCTCCAGCGGCTTCATGCCCCGCGTCTCGATGGCCAGCTCATCCATGTAAGCGTTGTAGAGATCGGCAATCTTGCGGCCATTCGATCCTGCCGGCGCGCTCGACTTCGCTTCCTCCTCGATGATCGCCGCGACATTTTTGCCGCTGCGATCGGCCAGGGCTGAGAAAACGCCGATCGCGGCGCGGTCTCCTGGAATCTCCGTGCGGGCCAGCCACCCACCATTGGCGTAGCGATAGAAATCGTCCCCGGGCTTTACAGAAGTATCGATGTTCGCGATTGCAATGCCGTGCCGCGAGGACGGATTTGTAACTGTGTCAGTGCCCTGAGCGCGACCGATCGCGAGCGTGGCAAAGAGTGCGCCGAGACAGGCTGAGACCTGCAAACGGCGCAAAATGCGGAAGGAAGTCAGAATCATCGGTGCATTGGCTCCTGGCAGGCAATCAAGACGCGGGAGCGGGAGCGCTCCGCAGGCGAATCAGGATGATAGCACGCCGCTAACTACCGCTGGGCGCGCTGTGTGACCACCTTATCCAGTTCGCGGTAGATCTGCTCATTACGCAGGATGGCCTGCACGTATTCCCGCGTCTCGGTGAACGGAATCGACTCCACAAATTCGTCGATGCCGTGGTAATTCCCGATGCTCTGCCAGTCGACCACCCGGTCGTCGCCGGCGTTGTAGGCGGCGAAAGCATACTCCGGCTGCCCGCCAAATTTATCCAGCGTCTGTTTCAAATACAGAGTGCCGAGCCGGATATTCGTCGACGGATTCAGCAGCTGGCTGGTGCTGAAGCGGGGCATACCTTCCTGGCGAGCCAACGAGCGCCCGACAGCCGGCAGCAGTTGCATCAGCCCGTACGCGTTCTTGTTCGAGATAGCCCCGGGGTTGAATTCCGTTTCCTGACGGATCAGCGACGCCACCATGTATGGGTCGAGCCCGTTGCGCTCCGCTTCGGCTTTTATGTCGCTCCAGTACATCTGCGGAAAGAGAATCCGCCAGTAGGCGACGGGAATCGCCTCGATGGGCGCCGATGTGTAGAACGGGATCGCGCGCTTCAGCAACCGCATCGCGTGCCACGATTCGCCGTAGGAGGCGTAGATTTCCGCCTCCGCGAAAGCTCCCCACTCATCGCTGCCGTCCGCGGCGCGAATCTCGGGCTCAATGTATTCGTTCAGGCCCGCGTTCGCCAGCAGCCGCGCCTTCACCACGTGAGGATCGTCTTCAGGAACGTCGTCGGTCAGTTCCGGAATCGTCGTCGGCTCGAGCGCGTCAAGACCGGCAATCGTGTCCGGTGTCACCGCGCCCAGCCGCGTCAGCCGATCCTGCGCCTGCATCGCGTAGTAATAGTGCGGATACACCCGCAAAATTGTCCTGTAGTACGCGGCCGCCGACGCCGGCTTCTGTTCCTGATCCTCGTAAATGCGCCCGCGCCAGTACAGCGCGGAGGGAACCTCCTTGCCCCCCGCATAGACGCGAATTTGCTCATCGAACAGCCGCGCGGCCTCCGCATACTGCCCGAGCCGGTAGTTAAACCATCCCGCCCGCCAGTGCGCGCTGGGCGCATATTTGTGCGTCGGGAAACGCGTCGCCAGCTCTCCGTAGTATTCGACGGCGTGCGGATAATCCTTGAGCAGCAAATACATGTTGCCGCTCGAGTAGAGCGCCTCCGCCAGCCACGGGCTCGACGGAAACCGCGTCTCCATCTGCGCAACCAGCGCCTGCTGCGTCGTGGAATCCCCCCGATCCCGGGCCAGTTCCATCAGCAGATACATGCGCCGCGCCCCAGCCTCGTCGTTCGTGTCCGGGATCGAGTTTAGCTGCGCCTGGCTCAGGCTCTTCATCTTCCAGTCGCACTCCGCCGCGGCCACCAGCAGCGCGTTGCGGACGCTCTCCTCGATATTCGGCTGGCCCGCAAGAGAGCGGTATTCGTCCTCCGCGTCGCGATAGTGCCCCGCGTTGTACAGCGCGTCGGCGTGCGCGCGCCGCTTGTCCGGTGGCAAAGTAGCGAGCACGCCATTCGTAGCCAGCTGGCTGCGCGCAACGCCGGCCTCAATGCTGAGTGGATAGTCGAGGTAAACGTGCTCGAACAGCCGCAGCGCTTCGTCGCTGTGACCTGCCATCGCCTCCGCCTTGGCCAGCGCCAGTTGGAAATCGGCCTTTCCTGCCACGGGCTCCTGCCGATGCGGATTGAGCGCGGCCAGCGCGGCCTGCGGGTTCCCCTCCTGCACCATCAGATTGGCGCGCAGAATCGGAACGCTGTCCACGAAAATGCTGTCGGGATACTTCTCGACGTAGGTGTTCAGCACCGTCTCCGCCTGCGGCAGCTGATTGCTCTGCAAAAATGCCTGTGCGGTCAGGTAATCCGTGTAGTCGGCCAGCGCGCCGTCGGGTTGCGATGTCGTCCGCTCGGCCGCGTGAGCGGAATGCAGCGCTCCCACCGCATCGCTGAAATTCCGCTGCAGCAGGTACGCATGGCCGAGCGCCAGATACGCGGTCGCGGCAGCCTCTCCCGTATGACTGTGCGCCCAGCTGCTGACTCCCGCAAACGCCGCGGCGGTCGGAGTCTGCGCCAGCTGCTGCGCCATCGGCCGCAGCTGCGACGAAGCAACAAAAGCATGCTGCAGACGGCGGCTCCGCGCCAGTTCATGCGCCGTCAGCGCCCGGCGACGGCGATGATGGGCAACCGGCCGCTTGTGCGTCGTCTGCGTGATCCGGGCGGCAGCGCTGTGCGAGGCGTGCGCGTTACTCGGCGTGGCCGGACGGTGCTTCGCGGTCGAGGGCGTCGCGGTTTGCGGCTTTGCGGACGACGTGGTGTCGGTCTGGGCCAGGGCGCAGGCACACGCAAACATTGCGCCGACCATCAACGTAACGACCGGAAAAAACCGCCTCCCGGAAGCAGAACTGAAGGGGACCGACATCAAAGCCTCTCTATCAGAGTAAGACGAAACGCCTCGCCTTTCGGCTGGGAAAACCGCGGACGACTAAAAAGTTGCACCCCCGGTAACGAAACCGCCGGCAAAGAGCCGGCAAACAACAGCGCAAAGCGCCTCGCCTCTCCCTGGCCTTTCCGCAGGCAGTTCCCTCGCCCTGGCTCGCCTTTCCCTCGCACTTCCCTGGCTTTTCCCCTCTCCTTGACAGTCTGGGAGAAGTCCGGCTACTCTCCCAGACAGACTAGGAGACCCATCTGAACATGAGCAGCGATCCAGCCATCGACTTGCTGCAGGGCACCCTCGACATGCTCGTCCTGAAGGCCGTTTCCCTCGGGCCCCTCCACGGCTACGGCGTGCTCCTGCGCATCCAGCAAATCTCCGGGAACCGCCTCGAGATCCAGCAGGGCTCGCTCTATCCCGCGCTCTACCGCCTCGAACACGAAGGCTGGATCGCCGGCGAGTGGGGGCAGAGCGAGAACAAGCGCCGCGCGCGCTTCTACCGCCTCACCACCCCCGGCCGCCGCCGCCTCGAAGCCGAGGCGAAGAAGTGGAACCAGTTCGCCGAAGTGGTCGGAGGCATTCTCAACACCCTTCCGGAGGAGCTATGAGATTACGCAGCCGCATTGCGACGTGGTCCAGGGCGGTGTTCCGCCGCGAAGATCTGGATCGTCAGGTGAGCGAAGAACTCGATTTTCACATCGAGAACTACGCCGAGGATCTGATGCGAGCAGGCATGCAGCCCGCAGAAGCCCGGCGCCGGGCCCGCGCGGAACTGGGCAGCGTAGCGGTGGTTCGGGAAAACTCGCGCCAGGCCTGGGGTACGCGCTGGCTCGATGAGCTGCGCGGCGATCTGCGCTATGCGATCCGCATCCTGGCGAAGAGTCCTGGCTTTACCGCGATCGCCATCGGCTCTCTCGCGCTGGGCATTGGGGTAAACACGGCGATCTTCACGGTGGTCAAGCACGTCCTTTATGACCGGCTGGCGGCTCCGCATCCGGAGCAATTGCGCCTGCTGTGGTGCACCGACCCAGGAGACATTGTGATCAACTTCTGGGGATACTTTGACAGCGTACCGGGCGGAGGCAACGTCACCACGTCGTTTTCATATCCGATTTACCGGCAGCTGCGCAGAGAGAATCGCGCGCTGGCCGATCTGTTTGCCTTTAAACCCCTGTGGCGCGTGAACGCGACGGTGGATGGACACGCGGAAGCGGTGACGGCGCAGATGGTCTCCGGGAATTTCTACTCCGGACTCGGAGTGAGGCCGGTTTTGGGGCGGCCCATCGACGAGTCTGACGATGGGGCGCCGGGCAGCGGCCCGGTCGTCGTGATCAGCGACCGCTTCTGGATCAATCGTTTCGCGCGATCCCCCGACGTCATCGGCAAGGTGATCAGCGTCAATCTCACTCCCATGACGATTGTCGGCGTCAATCCGCCAGGATTCACGGGCGCCTATGACGCGCTCGTTTCTCCGGACGTTTTCCTGCCTCTCAGCATGCAGCCCCTCGTGGCGCCGATGGGCCCCAGGCCTTTGTTGAACGATCCGGATACGTGGTGGGTTCTGATCATGGGACGCGCCCGGCCCGGCATTCCCGCACCCGCGGCGGAAGCAGCCCTGAATGTATCTCTCGATGCAGCGATGCGAGCGACCATGACGGTGAAGAAAGACGCGAAAATGCCGCACCTGATGATTCGCGATGGCAGACGCGGGCAAAACCAGGAGGCGGCCATGTCGAAGCCCGCCTATGTTCTGCAGGGGCTCTGCGGATTTGTGCTCTTGCTGGCCTGCGCCAATCTCGCCAACCTGCTGCTGGCGCGAGCCGGCGCGCGGCAGCGCGAGATGAGCGTGCGGCTGGCTCTGGGCGCGCGGCGTGGGCGCATCCTGCGGCAGATGTTCACCGAGAGCCTTCTGCTTTCCGTGATAGGTGGAGCGGGAGGGTTGCTGCTGGCATGGGCGGCGCGGTATGTGATCCCACGTTTGATGTCCGATCCGTGGGGGCAATTGCCCTACGACCCTCGCATCGACTGGGGCATCTTCACCTTTGCCGCGGCCATTTCCATTGCAACGGGGCTTCTGTTTGGCCTCGCCCCCGCGTGGCAGGCGACCCGGGTGCACATCAGTTCCGGATTGAAAGACAACACGCAGACGATTACACATCGCCGCCGTGGGCTGGGTGGAAAGGCCATGGTTGTTTTCCAGCTTGCGCTGGCGATGCTGCTGTTGGCCGGGGCCGGCCTGTTTGTGCGGACGCTGGTCAAGTTGAAGTACGCGCACCTCGGATTTCGCGCGGACGGTCTGGTGCTGTTCGACATGGAACCGCCCGCGGCGAAGTATCCCGCAGGAAAAGATGTGGCGCTCCATCACGAGCTCGAACAGAAACTGGCCGGGGTCCCGGGTGTGGATTCCGTGACCCTGTCGCAGAATCCGTTAGTCGCCGGCAACGTCTCGCAGTCAAGATTCCGGCCAGCAGGCCAAACGATCGCGAACAACAAGGAGCGGGGAGCGCAGTTCAATCTGGTGGGCGAGCGATTCTTTTCGACCATGGGTATTCCGCTGGTCGCCGGCCGTGCCTTTAACGCAGGCGACACGGAGACGTCGACGAAGGTGGCAGTCGTCAACCGGCAACTGGTCCGCGATTTCTTCCCCAACACGAACCCGCTGGGACAGACCTTCACCACCGATCTGCCCGACAAGGGCCCCATTACTATCGTCGGGATTTGTGGCGACGTGAAATATAACCGCGTGGATGGAGAGATTCAGCCCACTTACTATGTTCCCTATCGCCAACAGGGCGATGCCAACGGCGGGATGGGGATGACCTACGAAATCTCGACACGCCTGCAGCCGGTGGCCGTTGTTCCAGCCTTGCGCGCTGCCGTGGCGTCGGTCGACAAGAACCTGCCGTTGCTCGACATTCGCACTCAAAAAGAACAGATCGACGCGACGATGCGCGAGCAGCAGGTTATGGCGGAATTGGCCGGCGCCTTTGGGATTCTTGCTCTGACTCTGGCCTCGATTGGCATCTACGGGATCATGGCGTATTCGGTCTCGCGGCGAACCAACGAGATTGGAATCCGCATGGCGCTGGGCGCGCAGCCCGCGGGCGTGCGGCGGATGGTGCTGGGAGAAGCCTCGTGGATGGTGGTGATCGGCGTAGCGATCGGTTTGGCCGGCGCTCTGCTGCTGGGGCGCGTGATCGCCAGCATGCTCTATGGACTGAATTCCTGGGACCCGGCGACTTTTGCGACGGCCAGCGCGCTGCTGATCCTCGTAGCTCTCGGCGCAAGTTGGTTTCCGGCGCGCCGCGCAGCGAATGTGGATCCGATCCGGGCGCTGCGCCACGAATGAAAATGTGAGAGCCCGCTGTGGCGACCGCCTGCCGGCTACAGGCTACTGGCTACGGGCTACCGGCTGGCATAATCACGATCGCCCCCGTCATCTTGTCGTGCCCACGCCCGCACAGCACGCTGCACCGCATTGAATAAACGCCAGGGGTCCGCGCCAGGAAACGAATCACCGCGGGATGCTCGGGTTGGACGGGCTCGTTGATGCCCAGACCCGGAACGGCAATGCCGTGCTCAACATCCATGGAAGTAACAACCAACTCCACCCGCGCGCCCTGCGGTATTTCGACCCGGGCCGGATCGATCTCCCACTTCTTCATCGCAATCTGGCGGACCGTATCCGCCGGGCCCGAGTAAGTCGGAGTCCTTTTGCCGCACCCGCTCATCGAAAAGAATAACCACGCCGAGAGCAGAGCCGCCGGCGCCTTCTTTGCCGCCGCGTGGGCGCGCCGTTTAGTATGGGGGTAGAATTCGTTGTCTGCAGCTGTCCAAATTCTGAAGCCATTCATGTCTTCTCCCATCCAATCACAAGGAACGGCCGAAGTTCATCCCGACGTCCTGCTCGTTGAGCGGGCGCGGCGGGGCGACATGGCGGCGTACGAAAAGCTGGTCAGGCAGTACGACCGCCAGGTTTTTCGCATCGCCCAGCATATCGTCCAGAACCGCGAAGACGCCGAGGATGTCGTGCAGGATGCGTTCCTGAAGGCGTACGAGAAGCTCAACCAGTTTCAGGGCAACTCCAAGTTTTATACCTGGTTGGTGCGCATCGCGGTCAACGAATCGCTGATGCGTCTGCGCAAACGGCGCACCGGCAAAATGGTTTCGATCGACGAGGACGTCGAAACCGAAGAAGGCTCCATGCCGCGCGACTTGGCCGACTGGAGCCCGGATCCGGAGGCGCTGTACGGCCAGTCCGAGATGGCCGATATCCTGCGCCGCACGATTCAGGGATTGCCGCCCGGCTTCCGTGTCGTGTTCGTTCTCCGCGACGTCGAGGGGCTGTCGACGGAGGAAACGGCGGAAACGCTGGGACTCAGCATCCCGGCGGTTAAATCGCGGCTGTTGCGGGCGCGCCTGCAGCTGCGAGAACGGCTGAGCCGCTACTTTAAGCGGCGCAACGGCCAGGCCCAGGCCCAGGATGGTGAGAAGTGACGTGCACGGAGTTTTTGGCGCAGCTCGATGACATGCTCGATCAGGAGGCGGCGCTGCCCCTGCGCGCCGATCTTCAGGAACATCTCCGCGAGTGCGATCACTGCGAGGTCACGCTGAGCACGACGCGCAAGACCATCGAAATCTACCGCAGCCACGAGCTCTACGAGCTACCCGACGACCTCCGCGAGCGCCTGCACAAAGCCATCCTCGCCAAGTGCAAAAAGTGTTAGCGACGCATCTGCCGATTTCCCCATAGACGACCGCGTGTATCCAAAGAGGGATTCAACCGCCCGCTAATGTCTCGCTAGAATCGGCGCAATGGCGGCCCGCAGCGATTCCACAGACACAGGAAGGACGTCTGACTTCGCCGATCTGATGGTCGGTGTTGCCTGCGCGCTCGCCATCCTCGTCACGACTTTGCTTCTCAGCGTCCTGTGCCAAAAAGGCGGGCTTCCCAGCTCCTGCGACTTTGCCTCCTACTGGGCGACAGGCCAGCAACTGGTGCACCACGCCAATCCTTACGACCCGGGCAGGATGGGAGAGCTGGAGCGGACAGCCGGCTTCATGGGCCACGGGTCCTGCTACATGCGGAACCCGCCGTGGGCTCTGCCCCTGGTGCTTCCCCTGGGATGGCTCAGCCCGCGCGCAGCCGTGCTGCCATGGTCGCTGCTCATGCTGGCCGTGCTGATCCTGTCGGTACGTTTGCTTCGGCCGGTGCTGGGGCTTTCCGGGTTTCAGCTCCAACTCCTGGGATACTGCTTCCCCCCGGCTCTGCACTGCGTGGTCGTTGGGCAAACTTCGCTGTTCCTGCTCCTCGGTTTGGTTCTTTTCCTGCGCCTACATCGCACGCGACCTTTCTGGGCAGGCGCGGCGCTGGGTCTGTGCATGCTCAAGCCGCATCTCTTCCTGCCCTTCGGCATGGTGCTGCTGGCGTGGATCGTCGTGTCGCGCGGCTACCGAATCCTGGCGGGCGGCGCGGTGACCCTGGCGGCAGGCAGCCTGCTGGCGCTGTGGCTCGACCCCGCCGCTTTTTCGCAGTATCTGCAGTGGGCCCACTCCTCCGGAATCTCCACGCAGCCGGTTCCCTGCTTCGGCGTGATGCTGCGCAAACTGATCGATCCGAACGCCCAATGGCTCGTCTTCATACCCGCTGCCATCGCCTGCTGCTGGGCTCTGGCGTACTTCTGGCCGCGCCGCCATACCTGGGACTGGATCGAGAACGGAAGCCTCCTCACGCTGGTTTCGCTTGTCGCGGCGCCGTACTCCTTCCTTTTCGATCAGGGTGTAGCGATTCCGGCCCTGCTGTTTGCCGCATCCCGGTCGACTTCGCGCGCCATGCTGGCGGCGCTGGCGACCCTCTACATGCTGGTTGTAATTCACCCCTGGATCCACTGGGGACCTATAGCCTTCTTCTACTCGTGGCTCTGGCAGGCGCCTGCGTGGCTGGTGTGGTTTGGCATCGCGCGAGCTCGGGAGCGGAGCGCCAGGCAAGAACATCCGGCACCGGTTGCCGCGTATGCTCCCACCGCTGGCTAACGGATCCTGCGGATCACGATTATGCGGCAGGAACGCATGGCCGAAAGGTGGCATCGCGAACGGCGTTCCCGATTCATAGAATGAAGCCGATGGCCACAGCCGCTCATCCCTTGCCCGTCAAACGGCATCCGCAATTTGCGAGCCTCGTCATCGCCATTGCCTGCGCGTTCGGCATCGCGACCACCCTGCTTTTCCTCGCCATCATGCCCGTCAGCCGCCATCTGGCTGGCGCGCGCGACTATGTCATCTACTGGGCCACCGGCCAGCAGCTCGCGCACCACGCCAACCCTTACGATCCCGATCAAATGCGCCAGCTGGAGCACAGCGCCGGCTTCGCCGGAAAGGCGTCGCTGGTGAATTACATGCGGAACCCGCCATGGGGATTGCCGCTCGCCTTGCCGCTGGGATTCTTCTCCGCTCGGGTGGCAGCGTTGCCATGGTCGTTGCTGATGCTCGCGCTTCTGATCCTCTCCGTGCGCATTCTCTGGAAGATGTTCGGCCAGTCTGGCTCGCATCTGGAATGGCTTGGCTATTGCTTCCCGCCCGCCCTGATCTGCGTCATCATGGGCCAGACTTCCCTGTTCCTCCTCCTCGGCCTGGTTCTCTTTCTGCGCCTGCATCGCACCAACCCCTTCTGGGCCGGAGCCGCCCTCTGGTTCTGCACGCTCAAACCGCATCTCTTTGTGCCCTTCGGCATCGCGCTGCTGCTCTGGGTCATCGTGACGCGGAAATACCGCGTCGTGCTCGGAACCGTCGCCCTCCTCGCATTCAGTTGCGCTGTCACCACGCTAATCGACCCCTCTGCGTGGAGCCAGTACGGCCACTGGGCCCACACTTCGGGAATCTCGAATGAGTTCCTTCCCTGCCTCGGGGTGGCTCTCCGCAATCTCATCGACCCCAACGCGAAGTGGCTGGCCTTTGTGCCCTGCGCATTTGGTTCAGTCTGGGCTCTCGACTATTTCCGCCGCCACCGCGACCACTGGGACTGGCTGGAACACGGGTCCCTGGTGATGCTGGTCTCGGTCCTCGTCGCCCCCTACTGCTGGTTCTACGATCAGTCTCTGGCGCTCCCCGCGCTGCTGTTCGCGGCCTGCCGAACCCAGTCGCGCACGCTCCTCGCCGTGCTGGGACTGCTTTACCTCGCCATTGAAGTTCAGCCCCTCTTCTTTCCCGAACCCGAGACGGCTCTCTATCTGTGGACCGCCCCCGCCTGGCTGATCTGGTTCGTATTCGCCCGCAGCTCGCCTCGTTCTGAAGCTGCCGCTCAGAACCCTGTCGCAGCCACTGCGCCACTTTCCAGTGCGGCACTTTAAGGAAAAGAAAAAGCCCCCAA
>CAZHTJ010000071.1:14481-20776 GCA_964535525.1 uncultured Acidobacterium sp.
CAGCCACTGCGCCACTTTCCAGTGCGGCACTTTAAGGAAAAGAAAAAGCCCCCAAACCCGGCGAAGGCCAGGTTCACCCCACAGCAAGAAGCGTGAGCCCAACACCACCCGAACATCAACCCAAATCGATCCCGGTTTCACCCGAAAGTACTGGCCGCGTCCCATTTCGGAAAAGCCCAGTCCATCCAACCAGCCTCACTTGCAACAAGAAGCCCCGCCCGCTCCTGCGCGCAAGGGAAAAAAACCAAACCCGGCGAAGGCCAGGTTCACCCCACAGCAAGAAGCGTGAGCCCAACACCACCCGAACATCAACCCAAATCGATCCCGGTTTCACCCGAAAGTACTGGCCGCGTCCCATTTCGGAAAAGCCCAGTCCATCCAACCAGCCTCACTTGCAACAAGAAGCCCCGCCCGCTCCTGCGCGCAAGGGAAAAAAACCAAACCCGGCGAAGGCCAGGTTCACCCCACAGCAAGAAGCGTGAGCCCAACACCACCCGAACATCAACCCAAATCGATCCCGGTTTCACCCGAAAGTACTGCCGTGTCCCATATCGGAAAAGCCAAGTCTCAATTCTGCCCATGGCCTTTCCGCAAGCTCTTCAGCCATCCCGAAGGTCAGCCGACACTCTTTTCCGCAACCCGCACTTTGCCACAACCTGTCTCAGTCGTGCCGTAACTATGACGGCTTCAACCGCTGACGGATGCCCCTCTATAATGCAGAAGCTCCCCAAAGAGTCGCTCCCTCAAGTCAGGCTCCCGCCCGGCCCGCCCTCCTCCGGGGGAATGCCTCAGTATCGAAAGAGGGATTGTGGCCCGCTGGCGCCCCGTAAAAAAATGAAAAGAATGGCCCAAAACCCAGGAAACAACGACCGCCTCGACTTCGCCGGAATGGCGACAGCGCTGGCGTTTGCCCTGGCGATCGCTTTCACTTCGTTGTTTCTCGCCGTCCTGCCGCTCATTCATCATCTGGCCGTCTCGCGCGACTTCGTTGTCTACTGGGCCACCGGCCAGCAGCTCGTCCATCACGGCAATCCCTACGACCCCGCCGCGATGAGCCGCATCGAGCACGGCACGGGGTTCGACGGCAAGGGCGTGTATTTCATGCGCAATCCTCCGTGGGCCCTCCCGCTCGCCCTGCCTCTTGGCTTGCTCAGCGCGCGAGCCGCTGCACTTCCGTGGTCGCTGCTGATCCTGGCCCTGCTGATCTACTCCGTGCGCCTGCATTGGATGACCCTCGGCCGGCCTGCAAGCCACATCGAATGGCTCGGCTATTGCTTCCCGCCCGCGCTCATCTGCGTCATCTCCGGCCAGACCGCGATCTTCCTGCTCCTCGGTCTGGTCCTCTTCCTGCGCCTGCATCGCACCCACCCCTTCTGGGCCGGAGCCGCCCTCTGGCTCTGCACCCTCAAGCCGCATCTGTTCCTGCCCTTCGCCGTGGTCCTGCTCGCGTGGATCGTCGTCACCCGCAGCTGGCGCATCCTCTACGGCGCCGCAGCCGCGATCCTCGCAAGTTGCGCGCTCACTGAGCTCATCGATCCCGCGGCCTTCGCGCAGTACATGCACTGGGCGGGCAACTCCGGCATCGCCAACGAGTCCATCCCCTGCCTCAGCGTTATGCTGCGCAACGCCATCGACCCCGCCCAACACTGGCTCGCCTTCGTGCCCGCCCTCATAGCCTGCGTCTGGGCGCCCATCTACTTCTGGCCGCGCCGCCACTCCTGGGACTGGCTCGACCACGGCGGCGTTGTGATGCTGGTCTCCCTCCTCGCCGCCCCCTACGCCTGGCTCTGGGATCACGCCCTCGCGATTCCCGCGCTCCTCTACGGTGCCACCCGCACGCGATCGCGCAACCTGGTCGGCGTTCTCGCCCTGCTCATGGTCGCGCTGCAACTGCAGCCGTACATCTTCTCTATCGGGCTCAACTCGAAGCTCTTCCTCTGGCCTGCCCCGGCCTGGCTCGTCTGGTTTCTCTTTGCAAGAACCTCGCAGCACGCGGAGCAGGAGTCAGCCGTCCCCGCGGCCGCACCCGCCGCCTCCCTGGTTTAATCGCGGCAGGTGAGTCGCGGCGTCCTTCGCTGCGATTAGACTGAACAGGCAGCTCGATTTCCGATTCCCCAGGAGTATTTCGCATGGCAGATGTAAAGATCACGGTGCGTCCCAACGGGCCTTATCGCGTAGAAGGCGCGGTGTCGCTGGTCGACGCCGAGGGCAAGGAGTGGGACCTGACCGGCAAGCCCGCCTTTTCGCTGTGCCGCTGCGGCGCGTCCACCAACAAGCCCTTCTGCGACGGAACCCACTCGAAGATGGGTTTCCAGGCCGCCGAAGCCGCCGTCGCCGCCGAGAACAATCCGACCACTCCCGCCGACCCAAATTTCCCGGTCAAGATCTAGCTGCCCGCGTTTCGACCCACGGTGTTCAGCCGGCTGACCCCTTGGTGGATGCGCGCCTTGCAATGGCTCCCCCCGAGCCCCTTTTGACGCGCGTGATGGGAGAGCCATCCCGCCGCGCGCGTTCTGAATGCGACAGCAGGCCGGTTCAGCGCTTCTGGTACGGATGGAAGATGTAATCCTTAGCCTTGACGGGGGTATGGCACGCGTATCCGCAGCCTGAAAGGCTTTTGGGATCGGCCGAGAACTTGTCCGTTGCGGCTTCGTAGTTGAACACCGCGTAACCCCACCCGCCGCTGTCCGCGAATCTCTTGCTGTCCTTTTCCATGACGAAAGCCTGGCTAAAGACGTCCGGCACCTCCACAACGAAAGGCGCCTCCGTGCTCTTCTTCAGCGTCCACTGGAGCTTCACGATCATGGAGCCATCCGGGAAACGCTGGCCGTTTCCCGGAATGCCGGCCTTGAACGCCTTGATCATCGTCGGATTGGCGACGATCACCTTCAGAATTTGTTCGGTCCGGGCGGAAGAAACCACTGACCAGTCCTCGTATCCCCTGAAGTCCGAGAACGCGATGCCGCTCGGCGACGTCAGCGTGTATTTGTCCTGCGTGTAAGCGGGCGCGGCAACAACAACGGCCAGTGCTGCCACGGCTGTTGCAACGAGGGTAAAGCCGCCGATTCGTTCCACGGCGGTGCGTGTTTTTATCTTTTGTTCTTGTTGTTTTTGCGCGATGGGCCCCGGCGTAACTTCAGGCATGGTGCGTTCTCCTTCACAAAAGTAGCCTTCTGAGCCCGACAGCTTGCGTCTCGAACGATTGCGACTAAGCCAGAGGTGAGGGAGTAAAACAGTTGAACAATAGTATCGGGACGATACCTCCGTATCAAGTGTGTGCGAGCAAGTTCCCTTCGCTTTGACCGAAATTTCAAAGTCCGCAGACACCAACATTCGTTCAACACGTCAGGGAAACTGTGGGACTTAGCTGCCTTTCATAAAGTGAAAAGTAAGCTCCCGCTGCCGAGGCCCGTCAAGCTCGACCAGGATAACCCGCTGCCACGTGCCCAGCACCAGCGATCCAGCCTCGACCGGCAGCGTCAGCGCCGTCCCGATAAGCGACGACAAAATATGATCCGGCACATGCTCCGGGTTATGCGGGTGCCGATACCGCAGCTTCGGCATCATCGCCTCAAACGCATCCAGCATGTCGAGATCGGTGCCCGGATCGAGATCGGCGGTAGTCAGCGCAGCCGTGGTATGCAGGACATTCAAAAAGCAAATGCCCGAAGCGTCAGGCAGATGCTTCTCAACCTGCTCGGTGATATCGACAACTTCGCGCTTGCGGTGCGTAGCGACTGTGAGTCTGGGCATGATGAGCCGATGGCGTCCTGCCATGCTGCGACGGCGCTCCTGGATCCCTATTGCGGCAGCGGTTCGCCGGTCTGCTCGCGCACCATGTACTCGGCATACCAGTCAGGCCAGTTCGGGTCGGCCTTGCCGATGCGCTTCTCGTGTTCGCCATGAGCAGCCTCCGCGCGCCGCAGTGCCCCGGCCAGATCGTTTGCAGAGCTGAACGCAGTCACACCGGAATCGACGCGGCCGGGAAGCCGGGTCGTCACCTCCTGTAATAGCCAGCTATTGCCATCAGGGTCGCTGAACGTCGCGCGCGAGCTGTAACTGCCACGCCTGGGATCGAGCCCGCTCACACGGCCCGCCGGGCCGATGTGGAAGAACTCGCTCACCTCAACGCCTGTGGCAACCAGCGTGTTCCGCGCAGCCACGATATCGGAGACCACCAGGTATGCCATGGCCGAACCGGGCGCGGCCGGCGTTAGACCCTTGCCGAATTGAACTGAGCACCCGGAGCCCGGCGGCGTGAACTGCACGACGCGGAAGTTGTCTCCAATCGCGATGTCGGCATCCAGCCGCCATCCAAGCCTCGTGTAAAACTCCTTCGAACGGTCGGCGTCGGAAACGGGGATGACGATAACCTCGAGCTTCTCGTCGACTTTCGCGGCGCTCGCGCCCGTGGCCCCGTTGCTGCTGATTGCATCCTTCAGAGTTGCCATCTTCGTTCCTCCCGCGCGCTCACAGGCACGCACTCACCGGGTCCCACCTGCTGCTGGATTCGAGTCTCAAGTGCGGAAAGACGATTCAGAACTCTGCGTGCGCCTGCGAAAAACCGGGCTCAGACCACGCCCGGCGCAGGCGGGGTTACGGGCGGCGGAGGCCATAGAATGTTCCCCAGCGGCTGATAGCGGCCTCCGTAAAACAGCAGCGCATACTGTCGAACCGCTGTGCTGATGGGACCGCCCAGGGCGATGAAGACCACCGCCGCAACGCCGACGGCAATCACCCCCAACAGCGCCTCGATGGCATACCCAATCACGGCCGCCACGCCGGTAGCATTGGAGGAGAGTGCATGGATTCCCGCCACAGCAAGGCCAACAATGACGCCGAATATGATCGCCGGAATGATGATGACGATGAACAGCGCGATCATGGCGACGATGGGCAACAGCAGCCGCAGCAGCGCGTAGACGAAGAACGACCCCTTTTCCCGCCTGATACGGCCCCACACCCCGGACCACGCCTGCCCTGCCGTCGCATTCTCCAGCGCGTAGTGCGGCAACATCAGATCGCGCAGGATCACGTCAATTGCTATGCCAACAAGCACGATCAGAAAGAGGATGGGAATCAGCGGCAGTGCCAGAGCGATGATCGCTCCGAAATCGGGGTGGCCACCCGCCGCGACATTGCGAAACAGCGCCCAAAATCCGGCTGCGAAAGGGATTGCGATCAGCACAATCGCTGCGAAGAAGCAGATTCCCACCACCACGTTCAGCCAGAAGAAGCGCGACGCCTGCGTGCGATATAGATGCCAGCCGGGCCTGATCTCCTTCGTGTTGTGGATGAGGCAATGAAAATACGCGAAACGCAGCCGCGTGATGAGGTAATAAACGAAGCAACAGAGCAGCATCACCAGCAGCACCATCGCCACACTCGCCGCGATATTCAGGGGCGTGAAGCTGAACGGCAAACCCGCGTAAGCGCTCGATCCGTGGTTCGACGAGTGACCACCCGGCATCGAGTAGTTGAAGTTGCCCCCAAGGCCCTCGGTCAGCAGCGCCACCAGGCACAGCTTCAGATAAGTTCCCAGCCGGAAGGGCCTGAAGAGGAAAATTTTGGTTCGTTGGATTGCGGGAGAGATTGCGTCGGCGGCAGAGATCGCGACCATAAAAGAGCACCCTTTCAGGGACGCCCATTGTACTGCGAACGAGCCCGGCTGGACGGAAATTCGGAACGCGCGCGCGAGACTCCGGGCTACGCCACCACTTCTGCATCCGCGATCGCCAGCGCCGAATCCAGCGCCTCGAGCGCAAAATCAAGATCCCTTTCTTCAACAATCAGAGGAGGCGCAACCACCAAATGGCTGATCCAGGCCTGAATCGCGATCCCCCGCTTCAGCATATCCGCCGCAACCTTATCGACCACCGCCACCGTCCCCGAAACCTTGTCCTTCATCGTGTTGAACGGCTCTTTCGTCGCGCGGTTCTTCACCAGATCGAGTGCCCAGAACAACCCCAACCCGCGCACTTCGCCTATCGAAGGATGCTTTGCCTGGAGCGCCCTGAGCTTCGGCCCGAGAGACTCGCCCATCCGCTTCGACCGCC
This sequence comes from uncultured Acidobacterium sp., assembly GCA_964535525.1. GTDB lineage: Bacteria > Acidobacteriota > Terriglobia > Terriglobales > Acidobacteriaceae > Palsa-343. The sequence continues at coordinate 20,538 of CAZHTJ010000071.1, forward strand.
GAACCAGATCCAGCCGCTGCATCTCGTTGATCGTCGCCACCGCCGGTTTCAGCGTGATCGGATGCGCCTCATACGTGTGCCCATGCGAGAAATAATGATCGTCGAAGTACGAAGCAATCTTCTCCGTCGTCGCGCACAAACCCAGCGGAACATACGCCGACGTGATCCCCTTCGCCGTCACCAGAATGTCCGGCTTCACGCCCCAGTTATCCACCGCAAACCACTCGCCCGTCCGTCCC
>CAZHTJ010000072.1:0-19925 GCA_964535525.1 uncultured Acidobacterium sp.
CTAACGGCGAACTGTCAAAACTCGAACTGTCTCACTCCAGGGGTTCACCCCAAAATCTGTCAAGAAGAACCCCAAAAATCCAAAGTAATGACCGAACATTCCAAACGGCTTCCACGCCACCAACCGCAAAGAAATTTGGCAGTTTTATTCTCTGGACTTGGTATTCTAAGAATAGAGAGTAAAAAAAGAAAAAGGCCGCTCACCCGAGCGGCCTTTTCTATTTTCGGAGGTCACCCGTGCCGCGCTTCTGCACCGCCCTCGACGAAGGCCAACCCTGCACGTATCGCGCTCTCCCCGGTCAGCGTGTTTGCTGCGGCCATCAACCGCAGGCGCCCGTCAGCCGCCAATGCGAATATTTCAACCGGCGCGGACAGCGCTGCCGCGCCCTGACCCTGCGCGGACAGGACCACTGCTTCTCCCACAGCCCGCGCAACCGCCGGGCCAAATCGCCCGCCATCCCCATCAACCCCCGCACCAGGTGCCAAAAAGCGCGCCGCAACCGGCTCATTTTCAGCAATATGCCGCTATCCCAAAGGACCCTCCAGCCAGCCCCGCAGAAACAACAACTTGCCACAGTCCCATGGGGGGAGGGAGGGGGAGCGCCCGCTCCACCGATCCCACAACACGGACAGGAAAGAAGGCGATCAATTTGCAAAACGGGCTTATAATCCACCCCAGGTGGCCTGTTCTTCAAGTCAGGTCGGATTCGCAGCGAACCGCCAAAAGCTGCTTTCCGGGACGGGACCATTCCAATGGCTGAGCCCAAAAGGATCGCCTTTGACGCCGTCGATTTTCTGGCCCAAGCCGGACTGGGGCGAAGAATCGTTCAGCTGGACCCCAAGGAGACCTTCTTTTCGCAAGGCCATCCCGCCAACTCCATTTTCTACCTTCAGAAAGGCCGCGCCAAACTTACCGTTGTTTCAACGAACGGTAAAGAGGCCACCATCACGCTTCTCGCTGACGGCGATTTCGTGGGAGAAGAATCCCTCTCCACCGTGGGCGGACGGCGTCTGGCCACCGCCACTGCCATCACCGCATGCACGGCGCTGAAGATAGAACGGGAAGAGATGGTCCGCGTCATGCACGAGGAACATGCGTTCTCCGACCTGTTCGTGAAGTTTCTGCTCTCCCGCAGCATGCGCACCCAGGCCGATCTGGTCGATCAGCTCTTCAACTCCAGCGAAAAGCGTCTGGCCAGAATTCTCCTGCTGATGGCGGAATTTGGTATGCCGGGCGAACCCGAACCTCTCATCCCGCAGATCACCCAGGAAACCCTGGCCGAAATGATCGGCACCACCCGCTCCCGCGTCAGCTTCTTCATGAATCGCTTTCGCAAGCTGGGCCTGATCGAATACAACGGGCGCATCCGCGTTCATAAATCGCTGCTCAATGTGATTCTTCACGATCAGCTTCCCGAGCACAACGCGGAGCAGCCCCCAACCATTGTGGACACTCCGCGAAGTCGACCGAGGCCTGGCAGGCGCGCCTGACGCAGGCAAAAACCGTCAGTCGATCAGGCGTCAGTCGGACCCGGGTGCGGCAACGGTCCCAGTTTCGTCACAACCAGCACCTCCAGCAGCGCGGCGGTGTGACGAACATTGCCCGAAATGGTGACGAGTGCATCTGAGACGGCGGGATGTTCCTCCGCCAGCGTGTTAAGACGATCACTCACGGAGTGGAGTTTCTGGGCTTCCTGCAGAATCGCAGCCGAAGGCATTGCAAACCCGATTTCCTTAGAGCCTAAGGAGAGGAGAACTTCAGGTGGGCTGACTTAGTTCAGGAAGCCTGAAAGAGGGTTTCGCGGCTCATTCTTAAAGCTCGAACTTCCCCCATGAATACTGCTGGCGCGATCATACAGCATGCACAGGGCCGTTCGACCATAGATTCGTGCAAGAACAGCTGGAACAGGGAAAGACATTTTCGCAGTCGGCGTCCCTTATTATGTTGGCGCTCGCATGACCTGTTCGATGACCCAATCGACCCACATTGCCTCATCGCCGGGAGAGGCCAGAGTCGCGGACGAGAGGTTGTTCACCACGGCATCGACAAAATTCTCCACCAGCGGATAGTGAACATTGGCATGCGCGGGCAGCGTCTCCACATGGCCCGCCACACGCAGTTCCGGGCCATTCAAAGGGTCCAGTCCGATCTCGCCTTCGGTCCCAACGATGCGGAACTGGTCGCGTGGGACGCGCGAATTCCAGCGCACATCGACGATGCCATGAATCCCGCCGTCGAACTGTATGACAACCGTCGCCGAGTCCTCGACACCCATGGCGTGAACCGCGTTGGAGGTGATCCCGGTGGCGCGGCGCGGACGGCCAAAGAGGAAGTTCAGGGCGTCGATGCGGTGGGAGGCAATGTCGTAGAGCGGACCGCCTCCAGCCAGGCCCGGGTCGCGCAACCAGGCCCGCTCCTCGCTCTCGAGCCAGCCGTGGCAGTTGGCCTCCGCAAGCACGGGCTGGCCGATGGCGCCCTCGGCGATCAGTTGCCGGGCGCGGATCAGTTTCGGATAGAGGCGGCGATAGTAAGAGACGCCGAAAAGGCGGCCGCTCTCCCGAGCCGCGATGACCATGCTCTCCGACTCCGCAAAATTCATGGCCATGGGCTTCTCGCAGAGCACATGGATGCCGGCGCCCAGCGTCGCGATAGCGGCCTGAGCGTGCATAGCTACGGGCAAAGCGACGTATACCGCATCGACACCACTCTCCTCGAGAGCGGCTTCGAGAGTGGGCCACGCGCGCACTCCGGGATAGGCCTGCGCCTTGGCTGGGTTGCGCGTGACCACGCCGGCCAGCGAGCTGCGCGGCTCTGCGAGGATTGCCGGGATGACACGCTTGCGCGCGATGTCTCCGACCCCGGCCACCAGCCACTTCACCATGTCGCGCACCTTCCGGGATCAGGCTGCAAAGGGTATACCGAGTTCGCGCGTTACGATCGCCTCGACGGGCTTATCCAGGCTGGAGGCATCGTAACGCATCTGCCACTCCAGCTTCATGCCGTAATAAAGCGCGGTGAATCCCCAGAAACGCGTCTGGCCCAGGCCGATTCCGGTTTCGGCGTCGTAGTACTCGCGCAGCGCGGAGTTCTTTTCGAGCGCCATCCGGAACAGGCGATCGGCAAGAACCCCCGCTTCGTCCCTGAATCCATAGTTCATAAGGCCGTGGAAGATCATGTAATTGGTGGGCGCCCAGGTGGGCCCGCGCCAATTGCACTCGTTGTGCGATCCCTGGTAATAGTCGGGCTCGGTTTTGGCATAGCTCGCCACCGGATAGGCGAGCCAGAACTCGCCCTGGTTGAGAAGATGTTCGCGCACCATGCGCTGGGCTCGCGCCCGCGTGGCTGCACCCGCGAAGAGAGGCATGAAGCAGGTGGCCGATTTGACCTTCACCGGCTTCCCCGTCTTCTCGTTGCGGTCGTAATACATTCCGTCGGTCTCATCCCAGAAGGTTACATTCATAAGTCGAACCAGACGGTCGGCGTGCTGGGTATAGCTTCTTGCATCCGCGGGAAGGCCCAGGTTACGCGCAATAACGGCCATGGCGCGCAGCTCTCGCACCAGGTAAGAGGCGAGGTCGACGCCCTCGATTTCAAAGGAAGAGAGCGCGCCGGCGCGGCTCCACTGGTTGTCGGTGCCGGCCGCGTCGGCGGAATTCCAGACGGGCAGGCCATTGCCGTCGCCGTCGTAAGAGAACCACTTGACCAGGTATTTGGCGAGACGGTCATAGTAGTTACCGCGCAGCCATTCGTAGTTGTTATTGTTTTGTTTTGAGCCCAGCACCGTGAGTTGCGCCAGAAATGGTTTAAAGTGCTGGCGGTCGCGCTGCTTGATCAGACTGCGATTGATGTATCCATCGGGCTGCTGCCGGTTCAGGAACTCGCGCAAGTTGGTGAAGCAGTATTCCCAGACCCCGTAGTAAGAGAGATACAGGTTCTCGAAGTACAGATCCCAGTCGTAGAACTCGTTGTAGGGGTATCCGGTGAGGAACTTGCCCTCGGCGCCCGGGAGATCGCGCAGTCCATGAGTACGGATGTCGGCGTTGACCTGGCCGAAGCGCACGCGCAGGTCCTGCCAGTCCGATTCCCCGATGGACGCGGCAAAGCGCCTGCCCAACGGGGTCGGCGCCGCCGGTGCTGTCTCGCCCCAGGCCGGAATCTTCGCCGCAGCCAGCGCGCCGGCGGCTCCACAAAGCAAGCTTCGTCTGCTGATCATGGCGGAAACCGGCCCTGAAACAACTTTTCGGCAGGAACTCTGAGCTCTCCCAGGGGAACCGATACAAGCTGCCGGGTTCTCAGCCCATGGGTAATCCGATGACTAACCTTTAGAAGTTAACGTGGCCGGCAAACTGAAAGTCACGCGGCGTATTCGCAATGCCGGTAACTGTGCCGAAGGAAGTCGATCCCTGCGACCAGTTCACATTGGGACCGCTGAACGTGACATGGTTCGTGGTGTTCAGGCAATCCGCTTCGAAGACGAATTCCCAGTTCTCGTGAATGGGAAACGAGCGGCGCAGGCCGGAGTCGATGTCCCAGGTTCCCGGGTTATTCAGGTTCAGCGGCTTGGTCCGAGGTGCACTGCCAATAAGATACTGCGCCGTGCTTACAGTCGAGATGTTCTGGGGTTGCGCGAACGCGCCTGGATCGATGTACTGCACATGTCCCAAACTGGCTGCCTGATAGCCATTGGGACCTTTGCCGAAGCTGCCGTTGATGCGGGCGTTATGGCTGGTAAAGTCCGGCGAGGACGTGTTCAAATCGGGCATGCACTGACCTTGTCCTGGATAGGTCGAGCCGCTGCATCCTGTCCAGACAACCGCCATCGGCGTTCCTGATGCATAGGTGTAGATGCCCGAGAGCTGCCATCCGCCCGCCAGCCACCGCACTGCCCGCGAATCGCCGCCAATGTGCCCTTGGCCGAACGGCAAATGATACACGCCGAAGGCATGCAGAGTCTGCGGAAGAGAAACGGCGGTCCACGAGCGGTCGATGCGGTTCTGCTTCCACGACTGGGTACCGTGCGAGAGTGCCGCCGCTGGAATATCGAACCCGTCGCGGAAGGTGCCGTCGTCGCCGAGGTTCTTCGCATAGGTGTAATTGAAGTTAAATGTAAGGCCCTCGCTGAGTCGCTGAATGATGGTTAACTGGACTGAGTTATAACTGAAGTTGCCCACGTTGCCCCACGTGTCGCTCACGCCGCTGTACTGCGGGAAGGCCGTCAGCATCTGCGCTATCGTGGCCGACGTGTTCAGCAGTGCCGCATTCTGGAAGAAGGTTGGCGCCGGAGCGTTGGGAAACTTTGCCAGGAGTTTGGCGACGTTGGCCGGTGTGGCGGCTGAAATCAGAAGAGGCTTCGTGCCCGTGCTGTCGGTGACGCCGCCCAGGCCCGCAAGGTAGATCGGATTCAGTTCATTGGTCCAGTACCCACGCGCATTAGAGCCTGTCGTGCCCGAGTTGATGATGAAATGACTCTCGTTGCCGACATAGTTCACGGCTGCCGTCATATTCCTTGTAACGGCTCGTTCCACGCCCACGTTGTACATCCCCAGCTCGGGAGCGCGACCGGAGTAATAGGGATCGGGGTAGGAAACGGTGCTTGCACTCACGAACTTACCGGTGGCGCTGTTCACGTAGTATCCGGTGTTCAGCGTCTGCGAGGTGGCGCTCGGCGTTGGTGCCGCAGGGTAACTGTAACCCGGTCCCAAAAGAGACGTATTCGCCAGCCCGGCGGTTGTGAAATAGGCACTGTTGTTCAGATAAAACGATGGACCCGCAGCCATTCCGGTTCCAACCTCAGTGGGACCAATGGCGGTGACATTGAAGCCTGTCTGTCCAGTCCCCTGGTAGGCGCCGCCGCGGCCGCCCACGCCGCCGGCCTGGGTAAAGACCTCGGCGTATCCCGCTCGGACGACGGTCTTGTCGTTGATGGTGTAGGCCAGTGCTACACGCGGCCCCCAGTTTTTCCAGTAAGTATGTACCGGGGTTGTGCATCCACAGCTCACTCCGGAGCCTCCGTAGCTGCCGGCAAACTGCAGCAATCCAGGCGTGCCGGTCAGCGGATTGGTCAGGCTCGGGTTCAGGAAGGTCCACCGGTCCTTGACTTCGTGGTAGGGAGGCAGATAATCCCAGCGCAGTCCCAAATCGAGGGTCAGCTTGCGAGTCAGCCGGTAGCTGTCTTCGGCATAGGGTGAAATCACTTTGTACCGGCCGCCCAGTTCGCTGACCGGCTGCAATCCGATAGATTCGGCGGAGGTGTCATTCGAGGTGGAGCCGGCGACCGCGCCCAGCAGGTAGCTGGCATAAGAATAGCCGGACGGAGCGGCGGCCGTCCCCAGGCTCAACGAATTGGATCCTGTTCCGTAGTTAGCCGTGGAATAGGCATTGAAGGGGAGAGTCAGGACGCCGGTGTAAGTCGCGGGATTGGCGTTATTGATCTCCTGCCACTGGAACGTCAGGCCGAAGGTCATCGAATGCTTCCCCTTCACCCACTGCAGGTTATCGGTAAGCGCATAGTTATTCGGGGTGGTGAGCTGGGTCGAGACGGAATTGCTGTCACCGGTCCAGGTGGTCTGCACATTGCCAAAGGCGGGCGTGGTGCCAAAACTCTCTTCGGGGAACTCCACGGCGGATTGCGCTCCGTTGGGCGGCAGATTCGTGATTCCCAGGGTCCCGGCCTCCCACGCTGCGACGCCCTGCGTGGCATTGTGTATGTTCTGGAAGAATCGGGTGAAGGAAAACTTCAGCTGGTTGTTCAGATTGGGTGAGATGGTAAACGTGTCGCCGACGATGTAATCCTTCGGATAGATGTTCGCCAGGTCGCCACCCACGTAAGGAGGCGGAAGAAACGGCGAGCCATAGTTGTTGAGGTAATTGACGGTGCCGATGGCGCCGACACTGGAGAGCCGGTTCCGTGAACTGAGATCGTAGTCCACGCGCCAGTCGATCAAATGGTTGTCAAACCCGCTCGGCACCCCGCCGAGATAGTTGTTGACAATCACGCCGGTGTCGGAGGGAGCGGGCAGGAAGGATTGCATCTTCTGCGTAATTGGCGAAATTTCATTGGAAGGAATCACGTTGTTAGTGGCAACACCGTTCTTCATTCCCTGGAAGGGAGTACGGGTGCAGACGCTGCCCGCGCAGCTGTTGGTGGTCGGATCGTAGATAATTGCGGGGTTGTTCGATCCAGTGCCGGTTTGCCCGGTACCTGGGCTGCCATTGAGCTCAGTGAAATCCCCGGTGCGCATCAGCGTTGTGGGGATGGTGAACAGCGAATAGTTGGCGCCCTTGCGCTCGTCGTACTTGTCGTAAGCGACAAAGAAGAAGAGCTTGTCCCCGGTGTGGGGAACTTTGCCGCCAACTGAAGCGGACGCTTCATTTTGGTGCTCCGCCGGCTTTGGCGCCGGGATGGTCGCCCCCATCGCATTCTTCGTCGTGGCGGCTTTGGCGGTAAAGGACCAGGAATCGAAGACCGTGTTGCGGAAGAAGTCGGAAACCTGACCGTGATACTTCAGACCGCCCGACTTCATCGTGAAGTTTTCCGCTCCGGCGCCCATGTACTCCGCGGGCGGCGAGCTGGTCAGCACCTGAAACTGATCCACGGCGTCCAGATCCAGAGTTTCCGCAACAAGACGATTGTCGCCCTGCTGGCTCACCGTTTCGGCGGGCATCCCATCGAGATACAGTGCGCCAAGATAGTTTCCCGTTCCCCCGATCACAGGAAGGCGGGTTCCGGTCTGCGATCCCGGTGTGAGCACGCCGAAAGCAGTAGGATCGCGCTGGGCGTTATTCATCTGCAGCGGGAGGTTGGCATAAGTCTGGTTTTCGATGGTCATGCCCAGCGTCGCATCCGCGGTGTCCAGCACCGGCGGTGCGGCCGTCACCGTAACAGTTTGATTCGCCGAGCCAACCTTCAGCACCGGGTTGAAGACCCGGATCTGCAGCGCATCCACTACGATGTTGTCCTGTACCAATGTCTCAAAGCCGCCGGCGGTAACCTGAATGGCATAGGTGCCCGGGGGCACCGGAGTGATACTGAAAAATCCGGCCGAGGACGAAACGCGCACGGTCGCGACACCCGTGGCCGTGTTGGTCGCGGTCACGGTGGCGTTGGCAAGAACCGCACCGGTTGTATCCGAGACGGTCCCCTCAATGGAGCCGTCGCCAGCGGTTTGAGCCTTGAGCGCCGGCGTCAGCATCAGCGTTAGAGCTACAGCCGACGCAAAGACAATAAGGCTGAGACACTCCCACCGGGGGTGCGCTCGGTTCTGCATGACTGCCTCCAAAAAACAACAAGACTGGGAAATGAAACCAGAAGCAAGACGGGGAAATGAAACCGGTTTCTTCGACGCCGGGCACATTACCTGATGAAATTAACCTTTGTCAATAGAGAATATGTTTCAACGTAGGAAATTGCGAGACGGCAGCGTCGCGCCGGGATAGAAACTGGCCGCCCCCTGATCGCCCCGCACACCGAGCATCGCGTTGCCAGGCCGACGCGCGAGCCTAACTCAAAGAGCTTCTGTTTCAGCATCGGCGCCCGCTTGCAGACGCCAGGTAGATAGTCTGCGCCAAGCCGGACGGGAATCTCAGTTATCGATTAACGGTTATCGATTTTGATGACAAGGAAACCGGCGCCGCAGTGCCGTGGCACGTGCGAATCATTGTAGGATTGCCTTTGCATGAAAGGGAAACAGTCGATAACCTGTCGTAATCTCTCTCGGCGCGGGTTTTTCCACGCCGCGGCGTGTCTGGCAGTTGGCCTGCCTGTCGTCTCCACGCCGGCGTTCCGGGTGTTCGCGGGGTCCGGGAAGAGGCGCTACGTTCCGCCACCATCCCCCCGCGCCACGTTCAATTTCAACCTTGACTGGAAGTTCATCCGCGACGACGTGACCGACGGCGAGGCTCCCGGGCTCGACGATTCAGCATGGACCACGGTCAGCACGCCCCACACCTTCAACGATGTCGATTCCTTTCGGAAGATCATCTCGCACAGCGGCGGCGATGTTGGCACATACAAAGGCCTGGCGTGGTACCGCAAACATTTTGGGCTGCCGCCCGGCCCTGTCGGCCGAAGGGTCTTTCTGGAGTTCGAGGGCATGCGGCAGGCTGGAGATATTTTTCTGAACGGCAAAGAAATCGGCCTCTATGAGAACGGCATCACCGCGTACGGGGTCGACATCACCGATGCGGTGCGCATGGACGGGCGGGCGAATGTGCTCGCCGTCAAAGTGGACAATCGGACGAGTTATGCCGAGCGCGCCACAGGGACAACGTTCGAGTGGAACGCGAACGATTTCAACCCGGACTTCGGCGGCATTAACCGGCACGTCTGGTTGCATGTCACGGGCGCAATCTATCAGACTCTGCCCCTTTACTACGGCCTCGAGAGCACGGGCATCTATGTTCATGCCGCGAACTTCGATATTGCAGGAAGGACCGCCGAAGTCACGGTCGAATCGCAGGTGCACAATACGTCGAGCGCCCCGGTCACGGTGAGCCTGTGGGCGGCGATTGTGGACCCCGAGGGACAAGTGCGCGCCGAACTGCATGGCGAATCGGTTGAAGTGGCCGACGCTGGCAAGACGGTGCTGGCTGCGACCGGTCCGCTCAGAGACGCGCGCTTCTGGAGCCCGGATGAACCTCATCTCTACGACGTCCACACGATCCTGCGCGTGGATGGGCGGACCGTGGACGTAAGCCATCTGACGACCGGCTTCCGCAAGACAGCGTTCCGGGGCGGGGCGGGGACCGGCGGAGTGTACATCAACGATAAGTTCGTTTACCTGAAGGGTTATGCGCAGCGCGCCAGCAATGAGTGGGCAGGCCTGGGGCAGGCCTACCCCGCCTGGATGCACGATTTCAATGCGAAGTTGATCCGCGACAGCCATGCCAACTACATCCGCTGGATGCACATTTCGCCGCAGCGCGTGGATGCGGAATGCATGGCGCGGTATGGCATCGTGCAGATTTGCCCGGCGGGCGATAAAGAGCGGGAGCCGGCGGGCCGCCAGTTCGATCAGAGGGCCGAAGCGATGCGCGACTCGATGATCTACTTTCGTAACAATCCCAGTATCTTATTTTGGGAGGCGGGCAACACCGTCCTGACCGTGGAGCAGATGGAGCACATGGTGGCCCTGCGGAAACAATGGGACCCGGACGGTGGCCGCCTCATCGGCTATCGCGACAACGACGACATTGTGGCGAATGAGGCGCTCACGCCGGTCTCGGAATATTACGAAGTCATGATCGGGCAGGCGCCGCAAACCAGCCAGCTTTCCGCGCCGGAGGCGATGTTCCGCGGATACAGCGCCGATCGGCGCGACCGTGCGCCTCTCATCGAGACCGAGGACTTCCGCGACGAAGGCGCGCGCCGTTTTTGGGACGACGACTCCCCGCCATTTTTCGGATTCAGAAAAGGGCCGAACGACAGATACCAATACACGTCAGAGAGTTTCGCCCTGGCGGGTGTCCAGCGCTATTGGGAGTACTGGGAGAATCGCATTTCCAACCCCGATCCGGCGCATTCCCGGTGGTCAGGATATGCTTCGATTTATTTTTCCGATTCGGATGCCGACGGCCGTCAGGATTCCAGTGAAGTGGCCCGAGTGAGTGGCAAGGTGGATGCGGTTCGTTTGCCCAAGGAGATTTACTTTGCGCACCGCGTGATGCAGAACGAGCAGCCCGACCTGCATATCCTCGGTCACTGGAGTTATCCCTGGGGCCCGGACGTGACTAAGACGGTGAAGACCATTTATGTCATCGCGAACACCAGATCGGTGGAATTGTTTGTGAACGAAGAATCTCACGGCGTTAACTCCAGCCCGGAAAGTGGCTTTGTCTTCGCGTTTCCCAATGTTGAATTCGCCCCCGGAAACCTGAGAGCGGTTGGCCGTAATGGCGGAGCCATCGTCGCGGAGCAGCGGCTGATCTCGGCCGGTCCCCCGGCGCGTATCAAACTTACCCCCATCGTGGGTCCTCACGGTTTCGAGGCCGATGGCGCGGACGTTGCGCTCATCGACGTTGAGGTGGTCGACGCAAAAGGGCAGCGGTGTCCCACGGACGACGCGCGCGTGGACTTCTCGTGCAGTGGGCCGGCCATCTGGCGCGGCGGCTATAACAGCGGCATCGTGGATTCCACGAACAATCTCTACCTGAACACCGAACTCGGCATCAATCGCGTTTCCGTGCGCTCCACGCTCTCGCCCGGAACCATCGTCGTCACAGCGAGCCGCACGGGTCTAAAACCCGCGACGGTCCACATCGTCTCGCATCCCCTCGAGCTTGCGAACGGCTTGTCCACCGCGATGCCGCCGCACTTGCCCGGACCGCTGCAGGACTGACATCGGCGAATAGTTGTCATCCGCCAGGAAGGCGGTCCTGATAAGCGGTTGGAGAACAGGTGATCAGTGGCGGGCGGCGAGTTAGGGCTGCGCGACTCCGGAATCGTCCTTCAGCGTTATCCCGCTGCTGTCAGTGAAAGTGAGCTGGCTGCCGTCGGCGGCGTGGATAGTCACACCAGTGAGGTTCCAGTTTTTGGCATTCGCGACTCTGCCCGCCGACTGCGCATCGATGGTCAGGTTGTCGAAGTGAAAATCCTCCAGCGGATTTTGCGGCGTAGCGCTTACATCGAAAGCAGTCTTTGCGCCGGTGGCCCTGATGTTGGATATGTAGATGTTGCGAAAGTGTGCCAGTCCCCGCTCCGGAGGCACCGGCGTGGCCAGAATTCTGTAATAAGACGGAACATCTGTAAGTCCAGGCGGGATTTCGACTGCGTTGAAGTGGGGGTTCCAGTTCATGGTGATTTGAATCGGAATCGGCACGCTCTCCAGCTGCAGGTCGTGGATGCGGATGTTGTCGGCCCAGCCGCCGCGCGTGTGAGTGGATTTGAACAGCACACCCAGCGGCACATGCCCCAACGCATGAATGTTGTAGACCTCGATGTTGCGAAAACCTCCGGAGGTCTCGCTGCCGAAGGTGATCGCCGCTGCGCCGTCGCGCACCGTGGAGTCGCGCACGACGATGTCCTCATCGGGGCGCGCAACCCGCAGGCCATCGGAGTCGCGGCCCGCTTTCAGGCAGAGCGCATCGTCGTTGTCGGCGATGTCGGCGTGTTCCACCAGCACGTGCTTTGACGAATCGATGTCGATGCCATCGGTGCTGGGCCCGCGTCCGCCCACGTTGTTGCGGATGGTCACGCCATCGACGTGCACATGATCGGAGTAGCAGATGTGGACGGTCCAGAAGCCGGAGCGGGTGAGCAGCAGGCCGGAAAGTCCGATGTTAGTCGACTTGAAGATCTGAATCAGGCGTGGGCGTTTGGCGTCGTAATCCGACGCCCAGCGCAGTCCTTTGGGCTCGTCCTGGTGCCGCAGTGCCCAGTATCCGAGCCACCACACCTGTCCGTCGCCATCGAGTGTGCCCGCCCCGGCGATGCTCGCATCGTGCTGTTCGTAGATATTCACCAGCGCCGCCGGCCAGCTCATCTCGATGCCGGAGATGCGCGTCGGCATGATCGGGTAGTCCTCCAGCTTCCGCGAACCGACGATGGTTGCGCCCTTCTGGATTTCGAGCACCGTGCCCGACTTTACAAAAATTGATCCGCTGAGATACGTTCCCGGCGTGACCAGCACCGTCCCGCCGCCCGCGCCGGCGGCGGCGTCCAGCGCCGACTGGATGGCCCTCGTGTCCAGCGTCGTTCCGTTGCCCTTCGCGCCAAAATCTTTCACGCGAAAATCCCTGGCGTGGGCCATGGAGGCAAATGCGAGCACCGCGAGCGTAAGGCGGGACAGGTTGCGGGTTCTCTTCACGGGGTCTCCTTTGCAGTTCGGATGAAAACCACCTGGTCTCCGTCCGGATCTTCGATCGCGAGCGAAGACCGATGCTTGGTCAACGGCAGACCAAGCGCCTGGAGCTGGCCAGCGGTGCGGCGGAGATCGGGAACAGAAAAAATGAGGCGGAAGGACAGCGCAGACGCCGGTTGACCGGAGAGCGAGGGCAGGAATTCGATCCGCTGCGCTGGCGTGCCGGGAAGCATCAGCGCGGCACTGCCCGATTCGAGCGGATGCGGGGCTCGAGCAAAGGAGAGCTTATCGAGGTAGAAGGCGCTCGCGGCCGCGGGATCCGCCATGGGAATTCCCACTCCGGCGATGCGGTCCGCGATGCGATGGGGGCCGAGATGCTGTCCGCGATCGAGCGTGTGGCGAGAGCCCGGCATGTATTGGGTGTACTCGATGTTCTGCGTTGGCGCTCCGCGCAGATCCGATGGAGGGCCTGGCTGGTCCGGCCCCTGCAATGTAAAGAGCAAATTGCCGGCGCCGGCGCGCTTAACAGGAGTAGGCGCGAGGCCGTGAGCGACGTAGTCCTCGTAAAGCGCGTTAATGTCCGCAGTCTCGAAGCAGACGTGCATGAAGCCAACCGCCTGCGAGCTGTCACGCCGCGGATACAGCTCGATGAACTGGCGGTCATTCACTTTGAAGAAGGCCTCGGTCGGCGAGCCGCCTTTGTCCATGGCAAAGGCCTCCTCGAGGCCGAGCTTGCTGAAGAACGCACGCGATTGCTCGAGGCTGGAGACGCGAATGGCGACGTGCGCGATTCCGGTGAGGTTCGCGCTCGTGGACTGCGCGGCAGCCAGCGCTGACAAAAACAGGGCGAGGGCCCCGGCAGCGAGTGCGCGCCGGCCAGCCCTGCCTCCGATGTCCGCCGTCTTCACTGGGTCTGACCTCCGCCCGGGTTGGCCTTTGCCACCTCAGCCGCAAACACGTACGTCGGACCGAACATATTCGAGCGAAAAACGACCCATTTCATGTCCGGAGTAAAGCTGACGTTGGGCTCCAGGCGGTAGTTGTGCTTCGACATGTTCACGAGCCGCTCGGACTGAAAGACGCCAGGCTGGATGAATCCCGGCAAATCGATGCCCTCGCCCCCGATCATCCGCGGATGAAACAGTTCGATCCACTCGCCGTCGGGCGCGTGCGCCACCTGGCCAGGGTCCCCCCCATCGCCGCAGAAGAGCGAGCCATCGCGCGTGACGTTGAAGTGAATCGACCACTCGTTGCGCTGCATGTGGTACGCGGTGCGCTTGCCCGACTCGACACTGTAACCGGCCAGCCAGAAATCCTCGCCCTTCGGAGTCTGCCAGTCGTACCAGAGGGTCTTGCCGTCGGGCGCCCAAAACTCGTGGCCGGCGATTTCCATGAACATGGTGCGCTTGTGTATGAGTGTGTTGTGGGTGCCGTCGGTGTGGATGGTCCAGATGCGATCGACCTTCTGCCACGGGCCTTCGTGGCAGTACATCAGCAGGTTCGGATCCGTGGGCGAGAACAGCAGATGATTGACCCAGTCTCGACTGTGGAGCAGCGGGCGCAGTTGGCCGCTGCGCAGATCAATGACGAAGAGCACCAGGGGGAGCCGCGCGGCCAGGCGCTGCTCCATCATCTGGCCTTTGTTCAGCGGCTGCAGCATCGGGTGCGGCTGTTGTGCGGCGCCTGGCTGATCCTGATTTCCGGCCGGGCCGCCATTCTGTGCCGCAGCCGGAGGCGGCTGGTTGTACTCCTGACCGGCGGTGCCTTCGATGTAAGTGCCCGCCGCCAGCGTCTCGTCCGCATTCACTGTGGCGACCGAGCCACGCTCGGGTACGGTAGCCAGCTTGCGCGTCTCGCCGGTGTCGATATTGGTGACGTACAGAGCGCGCTCGTCCGGCTTGATGTAGAAGATGCTCGGCGTCTTGTGTCCCACGACGATGGCACGGACTCGACCCTGTACGACGGAGCGCGTCTTCCACGTTGTGAGGTCCATGACCGAGATGCCGTCCGGCGTGGTGTAGACCATCTCTTTGCCGTCGGGAGTATAGGCGTTGACATTGAAATAGAAGCTCGCCGAGTCCGGCTCCTGCGTCAGCCGCACCACGCGATGACCCGTGGCGGGATCGACCCAGGAAGTCGGCGGTTGCTGGCCGGGCTGCCACGAGGGATCGGAGCCGACAGCGTTCGGCGCCACAGTCGACTCGGGCCTCTGCCCAGGTGCAGCGAGTGGAAGCAGGCAAAAGAGCAGAGCTGCCAAGACGCCGAAGTTCCGTGAATGAGGATTCATGTCATAACTCCTGAGCTGGTAAATTCGATGGTGCTTTGTGACTGAGCTGGATATTCAGGATGGGTCGCACGCAACCTTTTTGTGAATACCCGCAACCGTCACAATGAAGATACAACCTGGGATCGCGCTGAAAAGAATTGCCCTGTGTTCGTCATGCGGGGACCTCCTCGATTGAGCAATGACGCCATCTGCCTGACTGAGCCAGGCAAAAATCGGATTTTACACCGCGTCATGAACCGCGTCGCGCTCCTCCACCCTGGCGACAAGCCAATATGGGTCATTGGATCGGCTTAACCTACGAAGCACGAATGCAGCCTTGTGTGGGGCGGATGAATCGCTGAATCTCTGTATTAGACTGGGGTTCGTTCGCTCTGGCGAATGCGCCATGGAGTGTAGAAAATAAGGTCACACTTTCCCTGAGTTTTTCCGTAAGAATGAGGAGTCAATGAGAACGAAGCTATGGATTATGGCAGCTTTCGCGGCCGCATCTACACCCGGTTTGGCGGTGCACGCCCAGGTGGAGAAGCATCCCGTACCGAGCATCGTCCAGAACCATGGTCGATATGCCCTGATGGTGGACGGCGCGCCTTTTCTGATGCTGGGCGCGCAGTCGAATAATTCCAGCGACTGGCCGGCCACGCTCCCCAAAGTATGGTCTGCGATTGACTACCTGCATGCCAACACACTCGAAACCCCCATTTATTGGGAGCAATTCGAGCCAAAGCCCGGCCAGTTCGATTACTCGCAAATCGACACCGTGCTGGCCCAGGCCCGTGTGCACCGCGTTCACCTCGTCTTGCTCTGGTTTGGTACCTGGAAGAACGGCAGCCAGCACTACATGCCGGAGTGGATGAAGCTCGATCCCGAGCGATATGCTCATGTGGTCAATAAAGGCGGGGAACGCGTCGACTCGCCGTCCCCGTTTGCGCGCCCTTCGCTCGATGCGGACATCCGCGCATTCACCGCGTTCATGCAGCACCTGAAAGCTGCCGACCCCGACAGAACGGTGGTGATGGTGCAGGTGGAGAACGAAACCGGCACATGGGGAACGCTGCGCGACTATTCTCCGGAAGCGAACAGACTGTTTGCATCGCCGGTTCCCGACGATGTGCTGAAGGCAATGAACAAGACAGCCTCAGGCGGGGGAAGCTGGGCCGACGTCTTCGGCGCGGAGGCCGACGTCGATTTCCACGCGTGGGCCATCGCGCGCTACGTAGGCCAGATTGCCGCCGCGGGCAAGGCCGCTTATCCGCTGCCGCTGTACGTCAACGCGGCGTTGCGCGATCCGTTCAAGGGCGCGCCAGGAAGTTACGAGAGCGGCGGTCCCACAGACAACGTGCTTCCCATCTGGAAAACGGAGGCCCCGGCCATCGACATCCTCGCGCCCGATATCTACCTTCTGGACACCTCCACTTATCTGAAGGTCCTGGAGTTATATCATCGGCCGGATAATCCTCTGTTCATTCCCGAAACCGCGGGAACGCCGCAGGCGGCGCGCTTTCTGTTTGCCGCTTTGGGAATGCAGGCAATAGGCTATTCGCCGTTCGGCCTGGACTACACGCGCACCAATCATCCGGAAAGAATGGTAAAGGATAACCCAAATGCGTTCCTGGATCCGACGGCGCAGAATTACCAGCTGCTCGGTCCCATGATGCGCGACGTTGCCCGCCTGAATTTCGAAGGCAAACTACAGGCGGTGGCGGAAGTGGAAGGCCAGCCCACGCAAATCCTTCACTTCGGAGTATGGGATGCGATCGTCTCGTACGGCGGCGGCAACCGAGGCGGTGCCGCCAAAGGGAATGCCGAACCGATCGGGCGCGCCCTCGTTGCTCAGCTCAACGACAATCGGTTTCTGGTCACCGGATTTGATTGCCGTGTCGACTTTCGCCCCGCCGGCACCGAGCAGCAACAGAAGTCACAAGCGGTGGTTGTGGGAACCGGACAAACTCCTTCCGCCCAGATCGACGGCAAATGGCAGCATCGCCAGTTCCTGCGCGTGGAAGAAGGCGCGTACGAGACCGGCGCTTTCAAATTCCAGCGGATTCTGAACGGCGATCAGACGGATTGGGGATTGAACTTCGCAGCGGAGCCCGAGGTGCTTCGGGTATCTCTCGCCACTTACTAAGTCCGGCATGGCTGTGTTTGATTTATCCAGAGGAGAAACGGCGGGGATAAGCCGCGAACCACTTCTAACTCAAATTGCCGAAGCGGAAAGGAGCGGAAACATGAAATCCAGATGGCTGGCCTGCCTGGCTGGATACTTCGCCGTGCTTTCGATCGCTGCATCCGGCTCAGTCATCCCGGTTCCTCCCTGGCCTGGTGCTGCCCCAAGTTTGGCCTACAAAGTTACAGTCGACGGCCAGCCCCTCTTCGTGCATCGCTTCCCAACCTTCAACCAGTTTCAGTGGATGGACTACGGCAGTTTCGCCATGACCGGTAAGGTCCACGTCACGATCACCTCGCTGGTCAACGATCGGAATGTAATCACCTGTTCGATACGGCCGCTCTCCTACGGCATTCATCCCCGGATCAGCGGGAAAACGGTCAGCTTCGATCTCGATCGGCCGCGCTATCTGGTTCTCTTCTTCAACGAACAGCCCACCTTTCAGAGCCCCGGGCTGCTGCTCTTCGCCGACCCTCCGGAGAAGAATCCGCCCAAGCCTGGCGATCCCAACGTGGTCAGCATTCTGGACTACAAAGTAGACAACACCGGCAACACGCTCGAGACTGAAAAAATCAACCGCGCCATCGACGATGTATCCGGCCGGCCGGGAGGCGGCGTTCTCTTCTTTCCGCCGGGGGTCTACCTGACCGGCACCGTGCTGATGAAGAGCAACGTGAAGCTGTACATCGAGGCAGGCGCCCTGATTCGAGGGTCGCGCAAAAGTGCCGATTACGCTTCACCGCCCATGCCTGCCGGGCAACGGCCGCTCACCGCGCTCATTGTCTTTAACAACGTCGAGAATGCCCGGCTGATGGGACGAGGCGCCATCGACATGCAGGGCTATCCCTGGCTGTGGCACGATTTCCAGCCCGATACCGGTGATGGCCAGGCTCGAAGCAGCGAAGGGCTCGTCAACGATCCGCACAGAACCGGAATCAAAGGCTACATCGTCCACCAGTCGCGGAACATCTCTTTCGATGGGCTGTTGCTCCTGCGGTCCGCCTATTGGACCGTCACGGTGTCCGACAGCGAAAACTTTTCGGCCACAAACATCAAGATCGTGAACCGCAAGCAGCAGTATCACGACGATGCCTTCGACTTCGCCGGCAACAGCCGCCACATCCTGGTCCAGGACAGTTTCGCCATGACCATGGACGACACCTTCGCCCTCTATGGAGGTCCGCGCGCCACCATCGAAGATATCGTGGTCAAAGGGTTTGTGAATTACACTTACACGTCCGCGCTGGCCATCGGATACGGCGGCGCCCCGAATATCAGGCACCTGCGCTTCGACGATGTGCACTTCATCTCCAACCAGAATAAATTTGCGATCTGGATTCAGCTTACTCCCGCATATTTTGCAGGCAAGGGATACACAGCCGGTTCCCGATCGAGCGAGAACATTTCCCTGGACGACTTCAGATTCATCGACTCGACCTTTGAAAACGACGGCGGTCATATTTACATCGACGGC
Organism: uncultured Acidobacterium sp.; assembly: GCA_964535525.1. Classification (GTDB taxonomy): domain Bacteria; phylum Acidobacteriota; class Terriglobia; order Terriglobales; family Acidobacteriaceae; genus Palsa-343. Next base: position 18,723 of record CAZHTJ010000072.1, read on the forward strand.
GGGAAGGCGCCGTTGACGAACTTTGTCTTCGAGAACTGTACCTTCGGCCAGCCGACTCGCCCCGGCGAGATGATGGGCGCGAACGTCGCTCCCATCCTGTTCAGGCATGTCAGGATGAACGGAGAAATGCTGCGCAATGCCGGCCAGTTAAAGCGGGATCATTATGAGGTGTACGTTCCAGTCAGGTTCGAACCTTAGTGTGCGGCTGGTCCTTTCGAGCGGGACCTGCCTGCCAGGTTGATGGGTTGCCCGCACAAAGTGTCCGAAGTGAAACGCAAAAAGAGATGGCTACTGGAGAGCACCACGAGCCGTAGCGGTTCAGACTGGACCGCATTTCGATGAACATCGAATCGAGCCCGTCTCTACGTATCTGATTTTAAAAGAATTGGCTCCTCAGGTAGGACTCGAACCTACAGGCAAACGTATTTTCAACAACATGCAGGCCAGCGGATGACACCCAAGACCATGCAAAGCAGTCCAAGACGGATAAACAGAGCGCAAAGAGAGCGCACATTCGCACCCCATGTGCTGTAGGTTTTCCGCCTACCGGCTCTGCCAACGGCGTGGGTTGCGCTTGCCGTGAAAGCAGGCAATCAGCAAAATGCGTTCGGCTTCCACTTGGAAAAACAGGCCATAAGGAAAGCGCCGCACCCCCGCCCGCCTGCGCTCCCGATAGACAACGGGAAAGCGCAAAGGAAACTCCGCGATGAGCTGGACGGTGGTTTCGACGGCCTCAACGAATCGCTCAGAGAGATGCACGCTGATATCGGCGTACCATTGCTCGGCGTCGTAGAACTCCGCTTTCGCCTCGTCGGACCATACAACGGGCAAACTCACCGCTTAGGCAATCCGGCCTTCACCTGCTCCCATGGTGTCCCGGTGGGAGGGTTCTTTTCGCAGGCGGCGATCCGCCGGTCGAGTTCTTCCGCTTGCTCTGCGCTCAGCGTGGATGCATGGGCTTCAAGGTCTTCCCAAAGCGCGTCTATCAGCTCAAATTTCTCGGCTGGGGTCAGGCTGCTGATGTTGTTCGGAAGAGACGCCATACCCTTGAGGGTAGGAAGCCAGGAGATGGATGTCAAATGCTTTTGGCTTTGAGGTTGGACTGAAAAAATCCCCATTTTTTTCAGGAAAAAAGGAGATGACTTGAGAGTTTGGCTCCTCAGGTAGGACTCGAACCTACAACCCTTCGGTTAACAGCCGAAT
>CAZHTJ010000073.1:0-19274 GCA_964535525.1 uncultured Acidobacterium sp.
TGATCTGCCGTAAGGTGAAAGCGAGTTTGCCGGACCTGCTTCTGGCCCCGAAGCAGGCGCCGGCCGAGGTGCGTGCGCATGTGGAGAGCTGCGCCGAGTGCGGGAGGGAACTGAAGGAGCTGGAAGCCACGATGGCTTTGATGGATGCGTGGGAGGCTCCGGAGGTGACGCCGTACTTTGACACGCGGATGGCGGGCTTGTTGCGTGAAGAGCAGCAGGCCGCGCCAGCCGGATGGCTGGAGAGGATGCGGGCGCGGTTGATGTTTGGGAATCACATGTCGATGCGGCCCCTGGCTGCGGCAGCGCTGGCGCTGATTGTGGCGGTGGGCGGCGGGACCTATGCGGGGTTTGGCGGGTTCACGCAGAAGCAGCCGGCGGTGCAGGCCTCGCCGGTGATCAGGGATCTGCAGTCGCTGGATGAGAATGCGCAGGTGTTTCAGCAGTTGAACTCGATGGATCAGCAGGCCGCGAGCGATAACGGCGGAGGGATTTAAAGACAGCTGGTAGCCGGGAGCCCGGCGGCGAAAGAAGGGGCGAGGCGAATGAGAAAGAGCAGAAGAAAAGCCAGCCCGGGTCGACTTTGCAGTTTCATTTGCGGTTCTGCCCCTGGGGAAGTAAGGCGATGATCACGGGAATCAGGAACAAGACGCGGGGCAGTGCGGCGCCCGGACGCGGAGTTGTGCGCGTGTGGGCGTGGGTTGCGGCTCTGTGTCTGCTGGTTCTGAGCGGGCCGTCGTCGTTTGCAGGGCCGAGGTTTTGGGCAGGTCAGCGCCAGGCGGCGCATCCAGCTCAGGCGGCAAGGCCCGCTGCCGGTAGACCACAGGCACAGCGGCCAGCGGCTAAGCTCAACGGAAATGCCAACGCGAATGCCGCCGGCGCAGCGCGGCCGGGTGGGAACAATCCGGTGAACAACCCCGCGCAGATGAGACCGGGAGCGGGCGGAAGTCCAGCCGAGATCCGGCCTGGGGTGGAAAGTCCGGCGGTGATGCGGCCCGGTATGAATCAGGCTGAGCGGCCCGGCCATCTGGCGGACTGGATGAACAACCATCGGAATTTGACGCCGCAGCAACAGGAAGATGAGCTGCGCCGGGAGCCGGGGTTCAACCGGCTGGCGCCGGAGCAGCAGCAGCGGGTGCTGCAACGGTTGCGGACGCTGAATGCGCGGCCTCCGGAGCAGCAGCAGCGGATTATGCAGCGCAACGAGATGTTCGAGGGACTTTCTTCGCAGCAGAAGACGGATGTGCGGACCTCGGCGCAGTCGCTGGCGGGGATGGCGCCCGACCGGCAGCGCATGGTGCGGCAGGCGTTCGTGGACTTGCGGCAGGTTCCCCCGGACCAGCGAGCGCAGATTCTGAACTCGGCGCGGTTCTCGCAGACATTCTCGCCCGACGAACGGCACGTGTTGGGGAGCTTGCTTTCGATCGAGCCGTACGAGCCGCGATAAAGCAGGGATTAGAGGGCGGGGCGCTCCGGAAGGGGCGACTTTGGTTGGTGGGAGCGTCTGGTTGAGCCTTCTTACTTGGGGAGGAAGTTCTCGCGGGACGTTGGCAATCCCTAATTGTGGTGCATCAACAGGTTGTTCCTGTCCAGGCCGGAGCGGCTGATGGGCGTTCGCCGTTTCCGGCTTTTCTACACCCTGTCCGCTAAAGGCTTGTCGCGGAATACCGCGCGGCGGCATGTTAATCTGACAGCTGTCCCGCCGCCCCTCCGGGGGTTGAAAAGGGCGCATAACTCAGCGGTAGAGTGCCACCTTCACACGGTGGAAGTCGCAGGTTCGAATCCTGCTGCGCCCACCATAAAATCAATAACTTACAAGGGAATCACGGCGTTGGCTGCTCCATAACTGGAGCAATTTTTGCTACCAAAACGCTACAAATCACGCTCAGATGTAACGCATCTCTTTGATTCCGCGCCAGAGACAGGCGCGAAGACCACTCTGACCTGCACCGCGCTTGAATGGGGGTCAGACCTCAAGATGCCTCATGCATCGTGGTTACCAAGGCGGAAGAGAGATAGTTGCGACGGGCAGGATAACCTTGGCCAAAGTGATGATCGCCCGGCCAGAATGGCCGCAAGCAACGCCGCCGCTGCCGCGCGCGTTGGGGAAATAGCGATACAGCAGGTAGCCGATGGATCAGCGAGCCTGCGACCGGGAACAGGAGGCGTCGCCAGGGAGCACCGCCGACCGGGTAGAGCCGCATCCCAAATCGTTCCGTCAGCACAATGAAGGCGGCGACCGCGAAGCCGGTCAGTGCGCCGATCACGATTGCCAGAACCAGAAAAATCTGGTTCTCAGATTGCCGCAGTCCAGCCAGGCGGGTCAGCAGTAAGGTTTTCAACCGGACCCGGCTCGTTACGGGCGAGTTTTCGACGTTTTCACCCATTTCCGCAGAAATGCTCCACGACAGGATACCCCGCTGGATTAATGGCGAAAGACGGCAAGGGTTCATGAATCCTGCTCATAACCTCACCGCATCTTGTTGCGTCATCGGTCCGGAAATCGCCGATCCGCTCTTCGAAACAATTGCGACGCGGCGGTGAGGGGAAGTTTCGCCGATTCTGGATGGATTACAACCCAGAAGTAATTGGGGCCCGTCGTCGCTGGCCCGATTCGAGTGCCCGCAAGTAGCCGACCAGCTCGCGTGTCAGTTTGCCTCGCCAGCTCGGCAGATCGCATGGTGGGATTGTAAATCGATGCAAACGAAATGGTTTGGAGTGGATCGCTCACCCGCATATTGGGAAAACGTCCAACCGTGTGGCATCATAACCAGAGCACGGTGACTATCGCACGCCCCACCTCATACCGCGACAAAACTCCAAGCTTTCGCGCTCTCGCGTTTGGACTGGTGTTGCTGGCTGTGTGCGTGTTCGCGTGGGGCCTGAAGTACAAGCTTTCGCTCTACGATCCGCCCCGCGCGGTCTCCCACCACATGCCTGCGGCGAAGCTGTTGACGGGAAAAGAGCGCAGTGCGGTTTCTCTTGCCGGCGCCCAGCTCCTGGCGAATCTGGCTGTCCCGCCCCTGTTGAGCGCTCTGGTGCTCGCGTTCCTGACGCTGTCAGCTGCCAAATCGCGCGTCGGCTTCGGCGGCTGGATCGGGAGACCGTCGCCTGTCCGCATCGTGCCGGCGTGCGCTCGATCCAGGAATTCTTTCGTTCGTCCCCCGCCGCGCACCCGCTAATCCACATCTAAGTACGCGCCAGCCGCCACGCTGCCTCGCCAAAAACCCGGCGCCGCGAGCGCGCCAGCGCTTCCTTTTCCGGTCAATCTTCCGATCAGGCCCGGGCCTTCAATTCACAGGAAGGTAGTTTTCTGATATGCGCAAACGTTTATGGATCGTCATTTCTGCGGTGGTTGCCGTTATCGGTATCGTCGCTTTGATTGGGTATGGTCATCGCCGGCCTGCGACAGTCGAGGCCGCGCCTGGGCCGCCCGCGGCGCAAGTGGCTATGGTGCAGCGCGGCAATATCGAACAGCTGCTCACTCTGGCCGGACAGTTCCAACCCTACCAGGTCGTCGATGTGCATCCGAAAGTCTCCGGCTTCATCCGACACATCTACGTCGACATCGGCGACCGCGTGCACCAGGGGCAAACGCTGGCAGTTCTGGAAATTCCCGAGCTCAAGGCCCAGCTCGCAGGCACCGTTTCCGAAGTGGCGCGCAGCAGCGACGAGATCGTGCGTGCCCAGCATGAAGTGAAGCGCGCCGAGTCAACGTACGATGCGCTGCATTCGGATTATCAGCGCCTCCTCCAAACTTCGCAGGCTCAACCTGGACTGGTGGCGCAGCAGGAACTGGACGACGCGCGGGCGAAAGACCTGTCGTCCGGCGCGGAGGTGGATGCGGCAAAGGCGGCTCTCGCCGCTGCCGGGAAGGGGATGGAAGTCTCGAAGGCCGATAACCAGCGGGTGAGCGCGATCGAAGATTACACAAACCTTGTCGCGCCTCTCGACGGCGTCATTGTCTGGCGCTACGCGGATGCAGGCGCGCTGATCCAGTCCGGCGTCGGCTCCAACAGCCAGGACCTGCCCATCGTGAAACTCGCCCAGAGCGGAGTCATGCGTCTGCGGCTGCCGGTACCGGAGGCGTACGTCCGCTATGTGCACCTCGGCGACACGGTCAAGGTGCGCGTAGACGCGCTGGGCCGCTCCTTCACCGGAACTGTGGCGCGCTTCACGCGCGAGCTGAATTTTGAGACGCGCACCATGGAGACCGAAGTCGACGTTTCCAACCAGGACCTCTCCATCGACTCCGGCATGTATGCGAATGCTTTGCTTCGCCTCAACCATGCGGACAACGTGCTCACAATTCCCGCAGGAGCAATCGTGCAGCACGACAACCAACAGCAGGTGTATGTGCTCGACAGCGGCAATCAGGTGCACATTCGCCGTGTGGATGTCGGCATCGAGGGTAATCAGCTCGCGGAGATCTGGGGCGGCCTCAACCCCGGCGATCGCGTGATTCTCGCCGCCCAGGCGAAATACTCCGAAGACGAGGCGGTCACCCCGGTGGTGGAGAAGACGCCCGCGTCGGACACAGCTCCCCAATCCGGCGGCATGATCGACATGAACTCCCAGACCAACTCTGCGAGCGAGGGCCCTCAGTAAATGCCAAAGTTCGCGCTGCGCTTTCCGTATTTCGTGCTCATGCTCTGCCTGATGATATTTCTCGTCGGCATCGTGAATCTGTTCTCCATGCCGGTGGATTTGTTCCCGGACATCGATATGCCCGTGGTGGTGGTAGCCACGTTCTATAACGGCATGCCGCCCCAGCAAATTGAAGCGGACATCACCAACACGTTCGAGCGATTCTTTACCCTCGCCGCCAACGTGGATCACAGCGAATCCCGCTCCCTCACCGGCGTCAGCCTCATCAAGATCTACTTCAAGCCGGGTACCGATCCCAACGCGGCGTTGAGCAACGTGGCGAATCTGGCGATGGCCGACCTGAGGCGTCTGCCGCCAGGAACGTTGCCGCCCGTGGTGCTGGGCCTCACGGCTTCGACCCAGCCGGTTTGTCTGGTCACGCTCGAAGGCAAGGGGCTGAATGAGACGCAGTTGAAGGATCTGGCGCAGTTCCAGGTGCGCAACCAGATTTCCAATGTCCAGGGCGCCTCCGTTCCTCAGCCGTACGGCGGCACCTATCGGCAGATCCAGGTGTATGTCGATCCACTGAAGCTGGAGGCGCGCAACCTGAGCTTGAGCGATGTGGTGCAGTCGGTCAACAGTTCGAACTTTATTCTTCCGGCAGGCGACGTGCGCATCGGAGACAAGGATTTCAATATTTATGCAAACAGTCAGTTTCCCGATGCCGAATCGATGAACCAGATGCCCCTGAAATCCGTCGGAAACGGCTCGGTGCTGGTAGCCGACGTGGGCCATGCTGTTGACTCCGGCGCGTTGCAGTACAACATTGTGCGCATCGATGGCCAGCGGTCGGTGTATGTTCCCGTTTTCAAGCAGGGCGGCAACAGCAACACCATCACCATCGTGAACGGGATGAAGAATGCCATTAAGCACCTGGTGGATATCCCGGCGTCGCTCAGGACCGCGGTGGTCTTCGACCAGTCCGTCTTTGTGAAGCTGGCGCTGAAACAGCTGGTCAATGAGGCTGTCATCGGCCTGGTGCTCACCGGGCTGATGATCCTGCTGTTTCTCGGCAGCCCGCGCGCCACGGTGGCGGTGATGCTGTCGGTTCCCCTGTCAGCGGTCGCCTGTCTGCTGATGGCCAACGTCCTCGGAGGGACCATCAACACGATGATCCTCGGCGGTCTGGCGCTGGCCTTCTCGCGCCTCATCGACAACGGCATCGTCGTGCTCGAGAACATCTTCCGCTACATGGAATTGGGAGAGCCGCCGCGCCTCGCCGCGGAGAAAGGCGGAACCGAAGTCTCGCTGGCGGTGCTCGCGGCCACCGTCACCACGTCCATCGTGTTCCTCCCTGTAGCTGCTCTTTCCGGAGTGAGCAAGTATCTGTTCACTCCACTGGCGCTCGGCGTCGTGCTTTCCATGTTTGCCTCGTACGCTTTCGCCATGACTGTGATCCCGCTGTTCTGCGCGTTGTTCCTGCGCGGGTACGGTCACGGCGAGCGCGACGATACTGGTGAACTCGTCGACCAGCACGAGCCGAAACCCAAACGCCGCTTCGGTCTGGAGCCCATAGTTACGAAGTTCAACGAATATTTCGTGCGCATGGTGAATTGGTACGAGCGCCTGGTGCGACGATGGCTGCAACGGCCGGGGCTGACCACCGCAGGCATCCTGGGTGGCGTGGTGGTGCTGCTGCTTGTGACCTTTCCCTTCCTGGGGCGCGCCTATTTTCCGCGGACCGATCCGGGACAGTTCGTCGTTAACGTGCGCATGCCCAGCGGCACGCGGCTGGAGGTCAGCGACCAGTACATTGCCCGGGTAGAGCAGATCATTCGCGAGGAAGTCCGGCCGAAGGATCTGGGCATGATCGTCTCCAATATCGGCGTCTATCCGGATCTCTCCGCCATCTTCACTTCCAACGCCTCGATGGACACGGCCTTCGTGCAGACCAGCCTGAAAGAGGGCCATTCCATCGGCAGCTATGAATACATGCAGCGCGTACGCGACCGCCTCTCGCGCGAGATGCCCGAGCTGACGACGTTCTTCCAGGCAGGCGGCCTGATCGACGGCGTCATCAATCAGGGCCTGCCCGCGCCCATCGACGTACAGGTCAGCTCTATGGACATGAACGGGGCCTACGCCCTCGCCGAACAGCTGGCCGCGAAGATCAGGACCTTTCCCGATGTCAGCGGTACCTACATTCCCCAGGACGTGAACTACCCCGGTATCGCGCTGAACATCGATCGTGAAAAGGCCAGCCTGATCGGTCTTTCGGCGAAGGATGTCGTGGATAACGTCATCACCGCCCTTACCTCCGACGGCATGGTCGCGCCGAGCTACTGGATCGATCCCAAAAGCGGCAACAACTACATGGTGACCGTCCAGTATGCGAATCGCTGGATCGACAACATGACCATGCAGGATTTCGCGAACATCCCGCTGCGCGGTTTGCCTCCCGCGGGCTACAGCCCGCTCGACGAAGCCCTTCAGGCCTCGGATACCAGCCCGGTGCAGTGGGTTGGCTCCCACCGAGCCGGCTATACGCCGCTCGGCTCCGTCGCGAACATGAAGCTGATCAATACGCCCACGGAAGTGGATCACTACCAGATCCGGCGTGTGATCGACGTCTATGTGGCGACAAAGTCCGAGGCGCTGGGCCAAACTGGCAAGCGAATTCGCGATCTGATGGCGAATACCAAAACCGACCGGGATACGCTGCTCACTTTGCGCGGCGCTGTGGTCAACATGAATGACGCCTTCGAGGACTTTGGATTAGGGCTGGTGATCGCGGTGGGTCTGGTGTATCTGGTGCTGATGGCCCAGTTCGCTTCGTTCGTCGACCCTTTCATCATTCTCATGGCGATCCCCCCGGGCATCGCCGGCGTCGTGCTGCTGTTGCTGGCGACGGGCAGCACCCTCAACATCATGTCGCTGATGGGAATGATCATGATGACCGGCATCGTGGTGTCGAACAGCATTCTCATCGTCGATTTCTCCAACATCCTGCACGGCCAGGGCCTGCTCCTGCCTGAAGCCACCGTCGAAGCCTGCAAGATGCGCCTTCGCCCCATCCTGATGACCTCCATGGCCACGCTGCTGGGTATGATTCCCATGGCCATCGGCGCCGAGGCGGGCAGCGAACAGTACGCGCCGCTGGCTCGCGCTGTCATCGGCGGTCTCGGTATCTCCGTCGTGGTCACCATGTTCCTCGTCCCAGCGGTCTATCTCGCAGTTCATACGCGACAGGAGCGCAGAGCGAACGAACGCCGAGGAGCCGAGGCATGAGGAGAACTCCGATCCTGATCGCCGCTGCGCTCGCCGGTTGCGGATGGCTCTCCGCGCAGTCTGCGCTGCCCGCCGCGCCTGGTCCCCGCGTCATCGCCGTGCCGCAAGCCCAGCCCGGTGTGAAACCGGCCTTCCTTGCGCAGGCGGCGGCGGCCGGCCAGACGCCCGCGCCCACCATCGCCGCACCCTCCGCCACCGCAAGTCTTCTCCAACTCACGCTGGCCCAGGCCGAGCAAATGGCGATTCGCAACAACCCCCGCGTCAGCGCTGGCAAGTTGCTGGCCCTCGCCCAGCACGAAGTCACTCGCGAGGCGAAATCCGCCGAACTGCCCACCGCCAATGCCGCCGCGACCGCCGTGCAGGCCGAAGAAGGCAGCCGCCTTTCCGCCGGATCGCTGACCGCCTCACGCCTGCTCCAGCACGTAGGCGGCGGCGCAAACTTCACCCAGCTCATCTATGACTTCGGCCACACCTCCAACCTCGTGCTTTCCCGCAAGCTGGAGGAGAAGGCGTCGAACGCCAGCGCGCTCGCGACGGCCGAGGAAATCGTGCTGGCCACCGACCAGGCCTTCTACGATGCCCTGACCGCGCAGGCGGAGCTGAACGTGGCGCGTCAAACCGTCGATGCACGCCAGGCCACCGAGACCCAGGTAGGCGAGATGACGCGCAACAAACTCAAGTCCACGCTGGACCTCAGCTTCGCCGACGTGGATCTGTCCCAGGCCCAGCTCTTCCAGCTGGACGCGCAGGACAACGCCGACGCCACCATGGCAGCACTGGACGCGGTGCTGGGCATCGACCATAATGTCCAGTACGCGCTCGTCGAGGATACGACGCCCCCGCCGCCACCGCCCGCGCCCGAGCCACTCATCCAAACCGCGCTGCAGCAGCGCCCGGATTTGCAGTCTCTCAGCTATGACACCCAGTCCGCGCAGAAGTTCGCGCGCGCCCAGTGGGACCAGCTTCTGCCCTCGATTTCGGCAGCGGGAACCGCGGGCATCGTCCCGGTTCACCCGGGCACTTATTACATCGCCAACTGGTGGGGCGCGATCGGGGGCAACGTGAATATTCCGATCTTCAACGGTTTCCTGTACACGTCTGAGGCGAAAGAGGCGAAGTATCGCGCCCAGGCGGCGGCCGAAAATACCCGTGATCTGCGCGACCGCATCGTCCGCGACGTGCGCACCTCGTGGCTCCAGGCCAATATGGGCTGGCAACGGATGAAAGTCACCGCCCAGCTGGCGCAACAAGCCAACCTGGCCATGAATCTGGCGCAGACCCGCTACAAGCTGGGGTTGAGTTCGATTGTGGAGTTAAGCCAGGCCCAACTGCAGCAAACCAGCGCGCAGATTCAGGACACCAGCGCGCGCTACCAATACCGCCTGTCCCTCGCAACATTGAGTTACGAAACGGGCGTCAGACCGTAGATGCAGATATGCGACCCGGCCTGCCTCCTGTTCTTCTCGCCGCTCGCTGAGACCGAAAAGTAGGCCGCCCACGCCTCAGCCCCTTGACCCACTTGTTTTTTTTGGTGGCAATTTGGTAGCAAATGGCGCCGAGAATACCGGTTTCGTGCCATTCCACCGGCTTTCAACTCCTTTATTGCCTTCATCCGGTTACTCCAGCGCCACCTTCACACGGTGGGTCGTAGGTTCGAATCCTGCTGCGCCCACCATTCCATCCACACCCCAAAAAATTGGCGCCCGGCAGCCACCGCCTCCCGCGTACCCGGCATCTCGTTTAAACGTTGCTCAACTACCAAGCCAGGATTCCCGAATGTTCAAACTCGGCAAGCCCGAAACACCCTTCCAGTGGATCGCCCACGTCGTACTCGCCGTCGTTGCGCTGTTTCTTGTCTGGTGGATGCTCCGCGTCTATGTCCTCTAGCGCGTCGTTCGGATGGTGAATCGCGTCCAGGGCCTCGCGTTTGCGATCGTCCACCTGAACACGCAGCGGCACTCCGGCAGGAATGGTGGTTTGCGCGAGCATGGGCAGCGCCGCGAAATACAAGACGCACCCAGGAAAAACAGCCGCTGAAAAGACCCTCACTCCGGATTTAGACTGGCTCCCGAGCAAAACGGCCCCTCGCCGCACTCACTCACCGTCCCACCACCAGAATTTCAAACGTCCCGGGCTTGGCCCTCGGCCGTCCTGTCGTCGCGGGTTCCAGCTCCGCCGTCGGCAAAAAGATTTCGTGCCTCGCCGCATCGACGCCCATCGTCCGGGCGCCCGCCGCCGTCTGCACCGTCTGCACCACCTCATAATTCCCCGACTTCTCCGCCACCACCGTCAGCGAACCATCCCGGCAGCTCGCAAACGCCTGCGCCCCATCGACCTTCGTCGCATCCACGCCCACGCCGATCGGCAGCGCCGCCAGCACCTTCCCGTCCTCCGCGCTCATCACGATCATCTTCTGTGGATTCCGGCACCCCACAAACAGCCGATGCGTCTTCGCATCGAGCGCCATGCCCACCGGATGTCCACCCGGAGCCACTGGCCATCGCGCCACCACTGTCCGCGTATGCAGGTCCACGACCGCAACCACGTCCTTGTCCTCGAGGTTGACGTAGGCCTTCCCCTTCCCATCGCTCGCCAGAAACTCCGGCTTCCCGCCCAGATCAATCGGCGCATCCATCTTCCCGTTCGCCGGATCGATGTCCGGCTCGAACGTCATCAGCACCCCGCCATCTCCCGAAACCGCCAGCACCTCATTCATCGCCGCGTCGTAAATGATCCCGTCCGAATCCGGAACCGTCGGGATCGTCCCCATCACCGCATAGGTCTTCAGATCGAAGACCACAATGGCGCCGCTCCCGCCGCCGTCCGTGATAAACCCGCGCCCCACCTTCGACACCACAGCCACGCCGTGCGAAACCTTCTGCCCCGGAATATCCCCCAGAACCTTCCCCGTCTCCTCATCGATTGCCTGGGTGTGCGTCGTCCGTGTCACGAAGATCCGGTGCGCCTCCGCATCCACCGTGACGTAATCCCACCCGCCATCCCCGCCCACGTGGAACGTCTTCGTGACCTGCCAGCTCGCCTGGCCAAACGCCGGCGCCATCCCAGCGCACAACGCCAGAGCCTCAATCGCCAAAACCAAACGATTCGCCCGCACAGGAATTCTCCTCAGTCAATTGATTGAAAGAAACAAGCGCAAAAGCACGCCCCGAAAGGCAACAGCCCTCGGGACGAGCTAACTCTAAGCCCGCTCCCTGAATCCTTCCTGAAGATGGAAAGTTGTGAAGATTGAAACCGTGTGAATTTCGCGGCAAGCGAATGTAGGCAGCCGAAGCCGCTGCCAGCATCATGGCGGATGCATTCCCAATCAGCTTTTTTCTGAGCCCTGAGCGCTGGTTTTGTTTGAACGCTGAACGCTGGTCTTATCCGAGCGCCGGACGCCGAGCCTTTTCTGAACGCTGAACGGAGCGCTGCCTTCTCAGGCGCTCTGCCGATCGTCGCCGCGCAGCACCAGTTCCAGGTCGGACTCATGCGCCAGCTTCTTTGGCGGCAAGTGATTCCCATCCAGCTGAACCACGTACATATCCTGCAGATAAGCGAGCTTCCTGGCTACCACTCCGCTCGCCTGCCCGCCCTTCACACGTACCTGCTGCCCTTCACTGAATGCCATGTCGCCCATCTTGCACTGATTCCCGAATTGGAACAATGGCCAAATGGGGACACCCTCGATCCCTCCAGCGTGTAGCCGTGTGCCATTACCAATCTGCCCCTGGAGTTCGGTTACCACCGTCCTATAGTTTCTGCCGTAACCTCCCACCCCGCCGGCACGCGAAATTCGCCGGACTCCCGCACTTTCCTTGCCACATTCGACGCGAGCCCAGCGGCCGCTCCTTTCGGCGGAAGCCCTCCCCTGTCGCCTGTGCGTCCCATCACATACCACGGGCCCCAATGGTCTGCGAAAATAAATGGTGATCAACACTCTCGAAGCTCCCTCCGCCAAACCGCCCCTGCTTCCCATCACCGCGATCGCCCGCAAGCTCGGCCTGCGCGAGGAGGACTTCGATCAGCTCGGTCCGTGGTTCGCCAAGCTCCACCTCGACATCCTTTGCGACCCTTCACGGCCGCCGCGCGGGAAACTGATCCTCGTGACCGCCACCACCCCCACCACGTCCGGCGAGGGTAAGACCGTCACCTCCATCGGTCTCGTGCAGGGCCTTGAGCGCCTTGGAAAAAAAGCTATCATCACCTCGCGCGAGCCTTCCCTCGGCCCCGTCTTCGGTATGAAGGGCGGCGCGGCTGGCGGAGGCCTCTCCCAGATCGAGCCCAGCCAGAAGGTCAATCTTCACTTCACGGGCGATTTTCACGCCATCACCTCCGCGCACAACCTGCTCGCGGCGCTGATCGATGCGCACCTGTTTCACGGCAACGACCTTCATCTCGACCCCGCCAATATCTGGTGGCCGCGCGCCATGGACATGAATGATCGCGCCCTGCGCAGGATCACCGTCGAAGTCGGCGGCAAGCGCGACGGCGCCAATCGCAGCACCGGCTTTGTCATCACCGCGGCCTCTGAGATCATGGCCATCCTCGCGCTGGCCAAAGATCGCGCCGACTTGCGCCGCCGTCTCGCCTCGATCGTCATCGGCGGCACCCGCGACGGCAAACCCATCCGCGCGGACGACCTCCACGCCACCGGCGCCATGATGGCTCTCCTCGCCGACGCTATTGAACCGAACCTCGTGCAGACCACCGAAGGCACGCCTGCGCTCGTGCATGCGGGTCCTTTCGGCAACATCGCGCACGGCACCAGCAGCATCATCGCCCAGCAAATTGGCCTGCGCCTGGCCGACTACGTGGTCAACGAAGCCGGTTTCGCCGCCGACCTCGGCGCGGAAAAATACATCGACATCGTCATGGGCGTCTCCGGCACGAGCCCCTCCGCCGCCGTTCTCGTCACGACGGTGCAGAGCCTCCGCAATCAGGGCGAAGGCGACCTCGCCAAAGGCTTCCCCAATCTCGCCCGCCACGCACAAAACCTCCAGCACTCTGGCCTGCCCACGCTCGTCGCCATCAACCGGTTCCCCCAAGACACGCAGCAGGACCTCGACCAGGTGCGCGCCTTCTGCGATCGGCTCGGCGTGCCCACTGCCCACACCGATCCCTTCATCAAGGGCGGAGAAGGATCGGAAGCTCTGGCGCGCGCCGTCGTCGACCTCATCGATCGCAATCTCAACGCCGCCGCGCATCCCATCTACGATCTCTCCGACACGTACGAAGAGAAACTCAACAAAGTCGCAACCGGGATCTACGGGGCCGACGGCGTCACCTTCAGCGACACAGCGCGCACGAAGCTCAGCCGGTTCGTCGACTGGGGCTATGCAGGCCTGCCCATTTGCGTCGCGAAAACCCAGTACTCTTTCTCTGACAATCCGAAGCTGTTCGGCGCGCCCACCGGATGGACCCTCGCCATCAACGACGTCTCGCTGTCGGCAGGCGCCGGATTTCTGGTCTGCATCGCCGGCAACATGATGCTCATGCCGGGCCTCCCAAAAATTTCGCGCGCAGAGGAAATCGACGTCGACGACCAGGGTGAAATCCTCGGCGTCTGAACTTCGATTGAGTCTCCAGTCTCCAGGCCCCAGTCTCCAGTCTCCAGGCTTCCGGCTTCAGGCTTCAGGCTTCCGGCTTCAGGCTTCCCGCATCCCACTCTGTATGATTCGCAAGCTCAAATCGGGCGAATTCCGCCTCTACTCCCGCAAGAAGGACGCGTCCACCGGCAAGCGCCGCAACCTCGGCACCTTCGACTCTCTGGAGAAGGCCAAACGACACGAACGCGAAGTCCAGTACTTCAAGAGGCATTAGCCGTGGCTACAAAGAAGTCCGCTTCAGCAAAGAAGACTGCCGCGTCGAAGAAGCGCTGGGTAAAGGACGTCACTACCGACTCCACGCACCCACCCAAAGATCTCTTCACTCAGAGCGCGCCAATCATCGCCCGCTCGCTGGCCTCAAAGAAGGTCTCCCCCAGGGGCCCAGGCTCGGGCATGCGCATGCTGACCTACTTCATCAACCGCGCCGGGAAAGGTCTGAGCGACTCACGCCGCCAAACCCTCAAGCGCGCCAAGGAACTGCTGCACGAGCATATCGAGAAAGAGAAACGGAAGAACGCCGCCTGATCAGCTATTCGCTATTGGCTATTGGCTACCGCCGCACGCTTCCTCTTTCCCATCCGGAACGTCACCACCCCCGCCGCAATCAGCACTACCGTCGACGCCAGCACCTTGGCTACAGCCAGCGGCTTGTTCGGCTCCTCAGCGGCGGGAATTACCGACAGCACAATGGTCACCGACGTTGATACAAGTCCCACGACTGCCAGCAATAACGCCACTGGCCGCCCACCCGGAACTCGCCGCACCTCCGGCCCCGCCGGCCGCTGCTGCAGCTTCGCCATCGCCGCAAACATCAGCAGATACGGCAGGAAGTACGTGATGATCCCCATGCTCACCAGCACGTCGTATGCCCCGCGCACCGTGGTCCCCGCCTGTCCGAGCGCCGCCACCACCATTCCCGCCAGTCCGTAGATGCCGATTGCCACCCACGGCGTTCGAAAGCGGGGATGCACGTGCCCAAACACGGGTGGCAGATAGCGATCGATGCCTGCCACGAAGGGCAGCCGCGACGTCGAGGACAGAAACGCCGCCGTTCCTCCGATCGCATTCAGCGCCATCAGCCCTGCCATCAGCGCCACCATCCAGGCAAGGTGCAGCCGCGCACAAAGCACCGCCATCCCGCGCATGAAGCCGTCCACACCCGACACCGCGTCGGAAGGCAGCGCCGTCAGCAACGCCACCGTCCCCGCGAAGTACCCCAGCGTCATCACGGTGCCGCCTGTCAGCAGCGCCCATGGAATCGTCTTCCGCGGGTTCTCGATTTCCTCGCCCATGAACGACCCGCTCTCGCATCCCGCAAACGCGAAGAAGATCGTCGACCAGAAGACCGCATTCTTCAGCGACCAGTGCGGCGTCATCGTGGCCACATCGATATGACTCGCGATCCCAAACCGCCGCGCCGAGACCCCGGCGAACACCACGAGAATCGCAATCGGCAGCCAGCCGCCGATCGATCCTATATTGCTCAGCCACTTTCCTTCCTCGAGCCCGACGATGTTCAACGCCGTGATGATCGCCAGCCACACCACAGCGAAGGTCATGAAGTACCAGGGACTCGCCGACAGCGCATGCCCGCGCTCGCCCGCCACAAACAGCATCGCCCCCGCCCCGAAATACAGGAACGACGCGAAATACGGCAGGTTCGACATCCAGTACATCCACGAGCTCAGGAAGCCCGCCGAATCTCCGAACGCCTCCCGCGTCCACACATAGAGCCCACCCTCCTGCGGATAGCGCGACGACAGTTCCATCACGCTCGCCGCGAGCGGCACAAAAAATCCAATCAGCGCGAAAATCCACACCACCAGCGCCGATGGTCCCCCAGCGGCCGCTGTCGCTACCCAGCGCACGCTCAGTCCGGTAGCAACATAGAACGCCGCAAGGTCGCGGAACCGCAGCGCCCGCTTCAGTCGTGGTTGTGAGGCAACAGCCCCGGCCACCACCGGAGTCTCAGCCACGCGCGCCGCTTTCCAGATCCTTGAGCACCGCCATCGCCGCATTCCGCCCGTTCACGCCAATCACGCTTCCCCCCGGATGCGTGCACGCCCCGCACAAATACACGCCCTTCATCGGCGTCCGCGCCGTCAGCCTCTTCGCACCCATATAAGGAGGCAAGCATTCACCCTGGAAAATGTGGCCGCCCGTCAGCCCCACCTTCTGCTCGATGTCGGGAGGCCCCAGCACCTGCGCCTCCAGCACTGCTTGCTCCATGTTGGAACAGAACCGCCCCAGCGACCCAAGCGCCAGGCGCCGCACCTCGTCTCTGTGCTCGTCCCAACTTCCCTTCGCAAATTTGTACGGAACATACTGCGCGAACACGCTCATCGTGTGCATTCCCTCCGGCGCCACGCTGCGGTCATGCGCGCTCTGGAAATAAAGCTCACACCACAGCGCCTCCGGCAACTCCCCGCGCTTCGCCGCCGCAAACCCCGCCTTCCACTCTGTCTTCGTCAACGGTGCATTGATCTGTCCATAATGGTGCGCTTCATTTGTGCCTGGTCTTGATACAAAATTCGGCAGCTCCCGCAGCAGCACGTTCAGCTTCACCGTGCAGCCTTCAATCGGAATCTCCTCGATACGCGCCTTCCAGGCCCCATCCGCAGCCCCACCCAGCAGCCGCAGCGTCACCCGAGGATCCGCATTCGAAACCACCGTCCGCGCCGCAATCCGTTCTCCGCCCTCGAGCCGCACACCTTCCCCAGGCACAATCTCCGCAACACCAATCCCCGAAGCCACCACCGCACCCGCCTCGCGCGCCGCGTCGCAAAAATAGAACGACACCATCCCCATGCCGCCCTTCACGTACCCCCACATCCCCGGCATTCCGCCCAGCCTCCCGGACGCATGATGGAACCGGATCGACGCCGTTCCCGCATCGAACGGGCTCGCATTCGTCCCAATCACCCCCTGTCCCAGACACGCAATTTGTAACCGCTCCTCCTGCAAATAGCGCTCGACGAACTCCGCCATCGACCACTCGTAGAGCAGCTTTCGAGCCTCCTCATCGCCGCCCAGCCTTTCGTCAATTTCCTCCGCGGTCGGCGCCTCCCCAATCCACGCGTCACGCTCGTCCGCCGGACGCAGCTCGTCCCGCAGCCTCGCCAGCGTTGCGTTCATTGCCTTCCAGCCCTCCACATCCCCAGGAGCAAATCGCCGCACCTCCGCTTCGCACGCGGCGTCGTCGTCCCAAAGCTGGATACTTGACCCGTCCAAAAACGGCACAAACAAACCATTCACCGCTGGAGTCCAATGAAATCCCCGCGCCGGGAGATTCAGCTCCTCGACCACCAGCGGATGCAGCAACCCCGCAAGATAAGCGCATGGCGACATCCGCACCCCAGGATGCGTCTCCGGAAACGGCTCCTCAATCGTGCATGCCCCGCCCACGCGCTCGCGGCTTTCGAGCACCAGCACTCGCTTCCCGGCCCGCGCCATGTAGGCCGCACACGCGAGGCCATTGTGCCCTGCCCCCACCACAATCACGTCCCATGTCCGCGCCGCCAGCTCCCGCACCGGCGCAGGCAATCCCACTTTCCCTAAAACCGCAGCTGTCGCCGAACCACTCAGACTCCACCCCCGTTAGGTTTGCTGCCAGTATCCACACCGGCGCACCAATCCGAAAGCAAATTGCGAAATCGACCCGCATCACGATCCGGTACACCATCCACCCCTAGCAACCTATACTGTCGCTTCGTCTGCACCACGCTCTCCGAGGACTCCATGAAACACCTTCGCATTCCAGCGCACCTGATCTTTCTCGCTCTCCTTGCCGCCTTCATTCTGATCCCATCCTCCGCTCCCGCCCAGCAAACGGCGCAACCCTGGCTCAAGACCGACCTCCCCATCGATCAGCGCGTCGACGCCCTCATCTCCCAAATGTCCCTCGAAGAAAAGGTTCAGCAGATGCGCGACCACTCTCCTGCCATCGCCCGCCTCGGCGTCCCCAAATACGACTGGTGGAACGAAGGTCTTCACGGCGTTGCCTTCGCCGGATACGCCACCAATTTTCCCCAGGTCATCGGCATGGCGGCCACATGGGACACGCAGCTGGTCCACATCATGGGCCAGACCATCTCCACCGAAGCCCGCGCCAAATATAACGAGGCTATTCGTAACAGTCAGCATGAACAATTCTTCGGCCTTACCTTCTGGGCGCCGAACATCAACATTTTTCGCGATCCCCGCTGGGGCCGCGGCCAGGAAACCTATGGCGAAGATCCCTTCCTTACCGGCCGTATGGCCGTGGCCTTCGTCACCGGCATGCAGGGCGACGATCCCAGTCACTTCCGCGTCGTCTCCACGCCCAAGCACTACGCCGTCCACTCCGGGCCCGAGCCCACTCGCCATCGGGTCAACGTCGACGTCTCCGCGCACGACCTCGAAGACACGTACCTGCCCGCATTCCGCGCGGCCGTCACCGAGGCCCACGCGCAATCCGTGATGTGCGCCTACAACGCCATCGACGGAGCCCCCGCCTGCGCCAACACTATGCTCCTCCAGCAACACCTTCGCGACGCGTGGCATTTCGACGGCTATGTCGTCTCCGACTGCGCCGCCGTCGCCGACATCTTCACCGGCCACCACTACGCGCCCGATATGGCACACGCTGCTGCCGACGCTGTCAAAGCCGGCACCGACCTCGAATGCGGTTACGGTGAAGGCCAGGCTTATCCCGCACTTGTCGACGCCGTCCACCAGGGCCTCATCACCGAAACCGAAATCAACACCGCGCTCCATCGCCTTTTCCGCGCCCGCTTTGAGCTCGGCATGTTCGATCCGCCATCTGAATTCGTTTACGGCCAAATTCCCTTCAGCGAAGTCAATTCCCCCGAGCATCGCCAGCTTTCACTCCAGGCCGCGCGCGAATCCATCGTCCTGCTCAAAAATCAGGACCACATTCTCCCACTGAAATCGGGCGTCTCTCGCATCGCCGTCATCGGCCCCACCGCCGAATACGTCCAGTCCCTCCAGGGCAACTACAACGGACCACCGCCGCAGCCCGTCTACCCGCTGAACGGCATCGAGAAGCGCTTCGCTTCGGCTCACGTGACCTACGCCCAGGGCGCCACGCTCGTAGCAGACTACGCCATTCCCATCGAGCACACCGCGCTCCATCCTGCCCGTGGCTCCGAGTACGGCCTTACTGGCGAATATTTCGCCTCACCCGACCTCAGCGGCCCGCCTGTACTCACCCGCGTCGACCGCAACATCAATTTCAACTGGGATAAAGTTGTCCCCGTACCCGGCCTCCAGCGCAACAACTACTCCGTGCGATGGACCGGATACTTCACCCCGCCCGCACCCGGCGACTACCACCTCGGCGTCCATGTCAACTACTGCTACGCCTGCGAAAACGCCGAGGGCTTCCGCCTCTACCTGGACGACAAACTCATCGTCGCCAGCCCCGCCGAGAAACAAGCCGAGCGCGGCGCCGTCTACGACAAATCTGTAACGTTCACGGATACAAATCCCCACGCCCTCCGCCTCGAATACATGCACGGCACCGGTTCGGCCGGAATCGACCTCACCTGGATCCCGCCTGCCCAAGCCCTCCGCGACCAGGCTGTCGAAGCCGCAAAAAAATCCGACATCGTCATCGCCTGCGTCGGCCTCTCGCCGAATTTGGAAGGCGAAGAAATGCCCGTGCACCTCGAAGGTTTCTCAGGAGGCGACCGTACTTCCATCGATCTTCCCGCCGCGCAGGAGGATTTACTCAAAGCCGCAGCCGCCACGGGCAAGCCGCTCATCGTGGTTCTTCAAAACGGTTCCGCCCTTGCC
>CAZHTJ010000074.1:0-19230 GCA_964535525.1 uncultured Acidobacterium sp.
CGTGCCCTTTCAAAGACTCGAGTTTTTCCGCAAGCTGTGATGCCGTGCCCTTTCAAAGACTCGATTTTTTCCGCAAGCTGTGAAGGCGTGCCCTTTCAAAGACTCGAGTTTAATCAGAGCTTCCCCAGATAGGCGCGGATGGAGTTTGTCCGCGACAGTCAGATGCCGACTTTGCTGACTAGTTCTCTGCAGCGGGGATCGTTGCGCTGGTCGTCGAAGAGCGGGTCGACGGGGAGCCAGAGGAGCCATTCGGCGCGGTCTTCGTAGCCTTTGTTGAGCCAGACATACTCCGGGTCGCGTTCGCCGAGGGCCAGGTAGACGAGGGCTACATAGACCGGGGAGACGTAGGTGCGGGACTTCATGGCCTGGAGCTGGTCGAGGGCTTTGAGAGCCTCGGCGCGCTGGCCGGATTTCGCCAGGGTCATGGCGACGCCTGCCTGAGGGAAGGTGCTGTCGGGATTCATGACGAGGGCTTTCAAGTATTCGCGGATGGCATCGGGGTATTGCGCGCGCATGTAGTAGCACATGCCTGCGACCATGTGGGGCAGCCAAAAGTCGGGGAAGAGCTGGATGGCCTTGAGCGATGAGACCAGGCAGTTATCGTAGTCGCGCCTGAGATAGTAATCCCAGCCAAGAAAAGAGTTGATTTCCGGCGAGAGAGGATCGATGGTGAGGGCCTTGTTCATGGTAGCGATAGCCTGATCGGCTTTGCCGATGGAGGCGAGGTATTCGCTGTAGGCGAAATAGGTGGAGACGTTGCCGGGGTTGAGGGCGAGGGCGGTGTGGAACTCGCGGTCGGAGTCGGCGAGCTTCCACTCGTGGAGCAGGGCGTGGGCGAGGGCGCCGTGGGCCTCGGCGAGCTGATCGTCGAAGGCGAGAGCCTGGCGGGCGGCGGCGTCGGCTTTGGGCAACGCATCGCGCGGCGCCAGAAGCCAGTCGGACTCGGTGGTGTAAGCATCGGCCAGACCGGCATAGGCCAAAGCGTAACCGGGATCATCGTCGATGGCTTTGTTGAAATAGTCGATGGCCTTGTACATACCATCGGGGGTAAAGGTGAACTCCTCGTAGCGGCCTTTGAGGTAGTTGCGGTAGGCGTCGAGGTTATCGGTGTAGTGGTGCTGGAGCTGGAGCTTCTCGCTGGCGGCGAGGTTGAGGGCGAGAGACTGGGCGACCTTTTCGGAGATAGAGTCCTCGACGGCGAAGATGCCGGTGTATTTGTCGTCGAAGGTCTGGGCCCAGAGGGCGCGGCCATCGCTGACGCGGACGAGCTGGACGGTGACGCGGACGCGGTCGGCGGATTTTTGCAGCTTGCCGGTGAGGACGGTGTCGACGCCCATTTCGCGCGCGGCTTTGAGGGGATCGATGGCGGGGTCGTTGTAGCGGATGACGACGTCGGTGGGGCGAACGGGAAGCTGGCGGATGTTGGAGAGCCGGGTGATGACCGCGTCGGCCATGCCGAGGCCGAGGTGTTCGTCGTCGGTACCGGCGACGAGTGGCTGGAAGGGCAGGACGGCGATGGAGTGGGCGGTGGGCGCGGCCTGGTGGGTCCTGCGATATGCGTACCAGGATGCGGCTGCTACGCCGATGAGGAGTGCGGCGGCAAGGGCGGCCCAGGGGATGCCCCCAAAAACCAAAGCTTGCGAACGCCAGGTTCACCCCACAGCAAGAAGAGTGCTCCTCTTCTCTCGGACTCTCATGCCACTTGCCCCCCTCCTTCATTCCGAAAGTACTCTTGATTCCTCTTTTGGGCTTGAGCAGTCTGACCCCCTGCCGATCCTCCTGGTTCTGCTCTCCCTAAACCCCGCTCCCCAGTCGCAAATCCAACAAAGCACAGGGTTGCCAAAATCAAACCCCACGGGACCGAGGCCCTGACCCGCCTTCACGCGCATTCACCGCAAGCGATACGCTAAGGACGATGCTGCCTTCACAGCCCGCCCGCGCCGAGTTTCTTCGCCTCGCTCGCTCGCATTCGCTCGTGCCGCTCTATCGCACGTTTACCGCCGATCTCGAAACGCCGGTTTCGGCCTTCCTCCGCCTCGCAGCCGCTGAACCCGAGTGCTTTCTCCTCGAATCCGTCGAAGGCGGCGAACATCTTGGCCGCTACACCTACATCGGAATTCGCCCCGGCCGCCGCATCGTCTCGCACGGCAGCGAAATTGAACTCACCGAGCACGGCAAAACCCGCAAATTCACAGGCGACGTCTTCGCTCTCCTGCGCGATGCCCTCGACGGCCACACCCCCGCCCGCATTCCCGGCCTCCCGCCCTTCACTGCTGGAGCCGTCGGCTTCTTTTCCTACGATGTCGTCCGCCAGATCGAGCGCCTGCCCGTCGACACCAACGACGATCTCGGCCTTCCCGACGCTTGCCTCATGTTTTTCGACGAGGTCCTCGCCTTTGACCACGTCAAGAAGGAGATTCTGCTCATCGTCACCGCCGATCTCCGCCGCCATAAGCCCCAGGCCGCTTACGCCGACGCCCACCGCCGCCTCGATCGCCTCGAAAAGCGCCTCGCCCAACCGCTCCCAAAGCTCCCGGCCCGCACGGCCAAAGGAAAACTCCGCCTCACACCCCGCACAAAAAAGGCCGCATTCCTCAAAGCCGTCGATGAAGCGAAGGACTACATCGGAGCCGGCGACATCTTTCAGGTCGTTCTCTCCCAGCGCCTCGACCTCGAGCCTGGCGTCGATCCGTTCTCTGTCTACCGCGCTCTCCGCATCGTCAATCCGTCCCCTTATATGTATTTCCTCCGCTTCGGGCATAAGACGTTAAGCAGAGATGCTCAAAGCAAGACGCGAAAAGGAACCAAAGAGGTCCCTGGGAACGAAATCGTCCAAACCGCTCACATCGTCGGCTCCTCGCCCGAGCTCCTCGTCCGCGTCGAAGGCCGCCGCATCGAATATCGCCCCATTGCCGGAACCCGTCCGCGTGGCGCCAACGAGGCTCTGGACTTCGCCGCCGAGCGCGAAATGCTCAGCGATGAAAAGGAGCGCGCCGAACACGTCATGCTCGTCGACCTCGGCCGCAACGACGTCGGACGGGTCAGCCAATATGGCACCGTCAATGTTACAAATCTGATGTTCGTCGAGCGCTACTCCCACGTCATGCACCTGGTCAGCAACATCGAAGGCCAGCTTAAGCCGGAACTCAGCGCCGTCGACGCGCTCCGCTCTTGTTTTCCCGCCGGAACTCTGAGCGGTGCGCCGAAAATCCGCGCCATGGAAATCATCGAGGAACTCGAGCCCACCCGCCGCGGCATCTACGGAGGCGCCGTCCTCTACGCCGACTACTCCGGCAACCTCACCTCCTGTATCGCCATTCGCACCCTGCTGGTCGAAGGCCGCAAAGGATACATCCAGGCCGGCGCCGGCATCGTAGCCGACTCCATCCCCGAAAACGAATACCAGGAAAGCCTCAACAAGGCCAAAGCCGTAGTCCGCGCCGTAGAAAGGGCCAGAGAAAGCTAGCCATGGACGAAATCACGCAGCCGGAAACATCCAACGCCGCCGTGGCCCTGCCCGCAGACCCAAAACCACACAACGCCGGTGCAGCTTTGGTGTCGGCGCTCATCCCTGGCGCGGGTCAATTCATGCTTGGAGAGAAGCTCGCGGGCGTTGTCTTTTTCGCGCTGGATGCTGTTTGGGCCATGCTCTTCCTCGCGTTCCGTCTGCCGAGGTTCTATCCTGGTTGGTGGTTCGTCATTCTCTCAGGTCTGGTTCTCACGATTGTGGCTTCATGTCAGGCACTGCGGTCGCGATCTGAGGGCAGACCGCCGGGCCACTGGATATGGCTTCTCGGCACCCTGCCTCTGGCACTGATCTCAATGATCCTTTTCCACACCATCCTTCTGCGTGCTGGAGGATTCCGCGCATTTCACATTCCCTCCACTTCGATGGAGCGCACGATCCAGGAGGGCGATGTCATCATGGCCGACATGCATTTCTATCGGCACCATCAACCGGCGGACGGAGAAATCATTCTGATGAAGAGCCCGAACTCTCCGGGCGTGACCGTCATCAAGCGCCTCATCGCGAAAGGCGATGATACGATCATGAGTCTGGACGGAAAGGTCTCGCTTAACGGCGCTGACCTCAATGAATCCTATGTCGAACACACAGGGGAGCCGACCGACGATCTTATGAACTTCGGCCCCCTCACCATTCCGCCCCACAAGCTTTTCTTCATGGGTGACAATCGAGACATCAGCCTGGATAGTCGCACGCCGGAATTCGGCTTGATCGATGAATCGGCGATTCTGGGAAAGGCGCTTTATATCGTTGCTCCCGGCCATGATCGCGCCGGCCAACGACTGCACTGATCGAGGAGACTCCCTACTTCGCCTCCACCCGCTCCGCGCTCCCCTTCACGTTCAAACTGCAGTTCCCCCTGCCCATCGCCGTCCAAAAGCTGCCGTCCGCAAACGTGACCTGCTCCAGCGAAACCCGCGTCACAGCGTACGCATACATCTTCTGCGGTAGCCGGATTTCGCGCAGTTGTTCGGCCACTCTGTCGGCCGCATCAACACCGGAGAAAGCAAGGCGCAAATCGAAGCTGTTCGCGTCGAGCTGATAAATATTCTGTTTGCCGAGGAACCGCGCCGTAATCGTCACCGACCGAATCGCTTTGCCACTTGAGTTCTGGAACCCAAGCGCCAGATTCGGCTCCGTCACCCTCTCGGCGCTCGTCACCGGCAAATAGCTCGCCGGCCAATTCAGACGCGCGCTGGTCAGCACCACCGGACAACCGGCCTGGTTCTGCCCCGTCCATGGCATGCCCTGCAGATCCAGCGTGACGATCCCGGGTGCCAGCTCTGAGCCCGCTCCTGGCGCCACTTGGTTTTGTCCAAATGTCGCCGAAGCAATAACCAAAAGAAAAGCCGAGACGAAGAGCCTCATACCGAGCACCTCCGACGCCCCACAGCATACCACCGCCAACCGCCGGCAGTCTGCCCGCAAACACCCCGCCCATGCGGCGATACACTGATGAGAGGCAGCAGGATCTTCGTCCTATGGTTTTCGTGTTAGACAACTACGACTCCTTCACCTTCAACCTCGTTCAGTACATCGGCGAGCTCGGCGCCGAGGTCGTCGTCCGCCGCAACGACGAACTCACCCCACAGCAAGTAGAAGATCTCCATCCTGACCGCATCGTCCTCTCGCCTGGTCCGTGCACTCCCCAGGAAGCCGGCATCTCCATCGATCTCATCCGCCACATGGCCGGCAAAGTTCCGATCCTCGGCGTTTGTCTCGGCCATCAGGCCATCGGCGCAGCCTTTGGAGGCAACGTCATCCGCGCGCCGAAGCTCATGCACGGCAAAACCAGCCAGGTCGATCACGACGGCCGCACCATTTTCTCTGGTCTCAACACGCCCATGACCTGCACCCGCTACCACTCCCTCATCGTCGAAGAGAAAAGCCTCCCCGCCGATCTCGAAATCTCCGCCCGCACCGCGGACGGCACCATCATGGGCCTGCGCCATCGCAAATTTCCCGTCGAGGGCGTGCAGTTTCACCCCGAATCCGTCCTCACTTCCGGCGGCAAGCGGCTCATCCGGAATTTCCTGAACCTCGCATGAAAGCCCTCGCTGCCATTCTGCCGCTTGCTGTGGCCTGCCTCCTCGCCCACGCCCAGCAACCCAACACGCCAAACACGCCCACGCCCGCAACCCAGGATCAACCCGCGCCTCAGCCGAGCCAGCCTCAGCCCGCCCAGCCTCAAACCACGACTCCGCCGCAAGCCGGCTCTCTCTCGACCGTCCTCACCGAATCAGCCCAACCCCTCACCCCGCCGGCCCCGCAAGCCTCACTCGCCACCGTCTCGGTCGAAGGCGTCTCCCTTTCCGGCCCGCTCTCCATCGACAACGGCCTCGCCTTCATCGGCAACAACGGCGCCATCACCGCCGGCGACAAAACCGTCCGCCTCAACCTCACCCGCGGCGGCAACCTCAACATCTGCGCCTCGACGAAGATTCATCTCTCCACCGACAACACCATCTCCGGCGGCGGCCTCATGATTGCTCTCGATCACGGCGCACTGGAAGGCCGCTATCTTCCCAGCCAATACTCCGATGTTGTGCTCACGCCTGACCTCCGCATCCTCATCTCCGGTCCCGGCCAGGCCGACTTCAGCCTCCGCGTCAACAACCAGGGCGACACCTGCATCGACAACCATGGCGACCACGCCCCCTACATCCTGGCCAGCAGCCTCTTCGAAGGTGGAGCGTATCGCGTCCAGCCCAACCAGCGCATCCTCATCGAGCACGGCAACCTACAGCAAGTAGTTGACAACGAGAAAGACCCCTGCGGCTGCCCGCCTCCGCAGCCCATTCCCACGCCGACGACCATCGTCGGCATCGGCGCTCCCGGCCTCACGCTCCGCTCCGAGTCGCAGCCCGCTCCACCGCCGCCGAATGCCACCGCCGCCCAAAACCCGTTCCCTCTCGCCCAAAGCGAAGGCCTCAAACCGCCATCCCCACCACCCTCAGCGCCGCCGGGCGAAACCCAGGCCCAGGTCACAGTCCCGCTGGTCTTCAATGGCGAAACCTCCCGGAATGCCGGCATGCCCGCCTCCTCGCTCTCCGCTCCGGCGAACGCAGCGGACGCGCCCGGAGGCGCTCCCAACGCGGCCTGCAGCGATCCGCTGTATCCCGGCGTCGTCTGCGACTCGGAAAACGGCGCTAACCCGGCAGCACCTCCAGCAGCGAGCTCACCGGCGCCGGCCAACGACCAGTCCGCCAGGCCGAAAAAGAAGTCCTCCGGCTTCGCTCATTTTCTGCGCAAGCTCTTCGGCGGCAGCTAACGGGCCGGTTCGTTCCTGAGCGCTGCGATAAAATGAGAATTGCCGGAGTATGCACCTGCGCGGACCTCTCAGGCCCGCCCACCCGCGGTTTTCCCGCCGCCACATTCCGCAAACATTTCCGTAAGGAGCTTCACCCCATGGCGATTCCCGCCACACAGTTGCGTCCGGGCATGATCATCAAGCACAACAATGACCTCCACTCCGTCTTTTCCGTGGAGCACCGCACACCCGGCAACCTGCGCGCTTTCATCCAGGCCAAACTGCGCAACCTGCGCACCGGCGCCATGTTCGAACACCGCTTCCGTTCCCCCGACCCCATCGAGCGCGTCGTCGTGGACGAAATTCCCATGGACTTCCTCTACAACGACGGCGACGACTACTACTTCATGAACACCGAAAACTACGAGCAGACCCACCTCAAGCGCGACACCCTGGGCGATGCCGTCGAATACCTGATCCCCAACCTGCAGATCAAAGTCTCGTTCCACGATGGCACGCCTGTCGGCATCGAGCTCCCGCAGACCGTCGAGCTCACCGTCATCGAAACCGAACCCGGCCTCAAATCCGCCACCGCATCCTCGGTCACCAAGCCCGCCAAAACCGAAACCGGCCTCGTCGTCTACGTCCCCCCCTTCATTAATGAAGGAGAAAAGATCCGCGTCGACACCGCCGAAGGCGCCTACCTCAGCCGGGCGTAATCCCGCCTGACCCGCACAGAGCGGCGCAGCTTGCCTGCGGCGGTTTCATTTCCACAGCGCAATGATCGTGATCTGCCCGTCCACCGTTTTATCCGCAGTAGCGAAGTAGTGAACCCGAGCCTTCATCCCCTCCAGATCCTGGCAAGGCTGAATCGCATCCTTCGGCGTGAAGTTCAGCGCCCGGTAGTCGACCTTGTCCGCTTCGTTGCTGTAGAGCGACACGCTGCCCTTCGTCCCGTCCACCTTCAGTTCGACAATTCCTGGCCCGCTGCAACGCACGCCGCGAATCACACCCTGCGCTGTTAGATCCGGCCCATGGGGCGTCTCCGTCGGATGCTTCGCGGCTACCGGCTGGATACTCGCTCCACCGTCGGACGGCGTTACCACCGTCGTCTGTACCTGCGCTTCCGCCCCCTGCCAGGTGAGTCGCTTCATCTCGTCGCGGTGCTGTTCCACCTGCTTCATGACGCGCTCCACCACGTCGGCTTCCAGCGGAGTTCTCGCCACCTTCTCCGCCACCCGCAGCACATGCAGCGCGTCGTCGTAGCGTTCCTGCTCCACCAGCAGGTTCGCCGTGTTCAGGCGATAATTCACATCCTCCGGATCCAGTTGGACCGCCTGCAATTCCAGCATGTGCGCCAGGTCCAGCTTCGCGCGCCGCTTCCCGTACAACATCGCCAGCCCGTCGTACGCCGGCGCAAACCCTGGATTCACCCGGATCGCCGCCCTGAAGTCCGCCTCGACCTCCTCCCCTGTTTCGCCGTCCATTTCCGACACATCGCCCAGGTAATACTGCGCCAGATAGCTTTCCGGATCGAGCGCCACCGCCTCCGCAAACCACTTCTTCGCCGCATCGCGATGTCCCGCCCGAAACTCAATGAAGCCCATCGTCTCGTGCGCCTGCTCGTTGTTGGAATCCGCCTTCAGCACGTCGTCCAGCAACGCCCGCGCATCGTCGCTCCGCCCGCTGTATGCAAGAAAATCCGCCCGCACCGCATCTCTCTGCGGCTCCGTCAGCGTCGTCACCGTCAGCGCTTGCGGATCAATCGGCGCTGCGGTGCTGTCCAGGTGATAGGCCTGATACCGCTCGCGGTGGATGTAGTCCTCCAGCGCCATTTGCAGTTCTTTCAGGTCGCCGAATGCCTCCGTCGCCGCAGTTACCGGATCCTCGTTCTGATTGACCAGCCCCACGTAGGTCCCAATGCGGTCCTGATGCCGCTTCAAATCGTCGAATTCCAGATAGTGCGTCAGCGCCCACGACTCAGCGTAGAAAATCGTCCCCTTCTGTTCCTCGTGGTAGTACGGTGAATTCGCGTCCACCTGAAACAGCACCCGCAGCGGAATCGGCGAATTTTGCCGCAGATACAGAATCGCCTCCGCGCTCGCCTGCCCCAGCAGCACGTCCTTGTCGCTGATATCCGTGTTCTGAAAAAACTGCGCCAGTCCCTCGTTCAGCCACAGCGGCATCCCCTCGGTCCCGAGCCTCAGATGCGTGTATTCGTGGTATATCGACGAGAACGGATGCTCCTCCGCAAGGCCCAGCTGCAGCAGGATATAGTTCTTGTCCGTGTTCCGCAGGAACAGCCCGCCAAGTTGGACCTGGCCACGCGCCCGGTACGCTTCCGGTTCCAGCCGCTGAAATTCACTCCGGTTCCGGACCGCGATCACCAGAATCGGCGCCACCGGATCGACATTCGACTTCGGAAACATCGTCTGAAGCACCCACCGCATCCGTTCGAACCGATCCGCAATCCGCCGCCCCTCCGTCTCCCCAGCATCCGTCACCACGCTGAAGTGCGGGCTCCGCACCTCCACCCAGGGCGACGCGTTGTCCCGCGCCCACCCGCTCACCGTAACCAGCAAACATCCCACAACAATTCTCTTCAGCATGATGGTGCGACGGCGTCCGCCACGCCCGCGTCTGATGCAAGACTATATTCGACGCCTATCCGTCGATGCGGGGGTGGCGCAGGTTTGTGTTTGGACTGAGCGGATCCCCGGTCCCCCGGCCGGACTGTACCCTGAACCCTGAACCCTGTACCCTGTACCCAGGCTATGGCTCTCGACACCATCGACTCCGCCGCAAAAAGAGGCGTCCTTGCCGTGCAGGAGTATGTGCTCCTGTCCTCGCGCGCGGTCAGCGACATCTTCCGCCGACCCTTCTACCGCGATGACATCTACATGCAGGCCGACATCATTGGCGTCGGCTCGCTCCCCATCGTCATCCTCACCGGCTTCTTCCTCGGCGGCGTGCTCGCCCTGCAGTCCGCCTCCACCCTCCAGCAGTTCGGCGCCGCAGCCTTCACCGGCCAACTCGTCAGCTTCTCGATGATCAAGGAAATCGGCCCCGTCGTGACCGCGCTTATGGTCTCGGGGCGCAACGCATCCGGCATGGCCAGCGAGCTCGGCTCCATGATGGTCACCGAGCAGATCGACGCCATGCGCGCGCTCGGCACCGATCCGCTGAAGAAGCTCGTCATGCCGCGCATCGTCGCCACCGTCGTCATGCTCTTCTTCCTCGTCATCATCTCCGACGCGGTGGGCATCGCCGGCGGCGGCTTCGTCTCCGTCTTCCTGCTCGGGCAGGACGCCTCGCAGTACTTCCACACCTGCTACCAGTCGCTCGAATATCCCGACATCCTGCAGGGCCTGGTTAAACCCATCTTCTTCGGCTTCATCATCGCCACCATCGGCTGCTTCTACGGCATGAAGACCCGCGGCGGCACCCAGGGCGTCGGCCGCTCCACCACCCAGGCCGTGGTCTGGTCCTCGATCCTCATCATCACCACCGACTTCATGATCAGCCGGTTCATGATCGGTATCTTCGGGCGATAGAACTGGTGAGCGGAAATGCTGGCATGAACCAAGGCGCCAACGGATCGACACCGCCGCCGCTCTCCTCCGCCGAACCCGTTGTCGTTTTCGACGATGTCTCCATCGGCTTCGAGCAAAAGCCGGTGCTGGAAAACATCTCCTTCCAGGTGCGTGCCGGCGAGATGCGGATTCTGCTCGGGCCCGCAGGCGTGGGCAAAAGCGTGCTGCTCAAAATGACCAATGGCCTGCTCCGTCCCGACTCCGGCCGCATTTTCGTATTCGGAAAAGAAATCAGCGCCATGCATGAGCAGGACCTCTTCGAACTGCGCGGCGCCATCGGCACCGTCTTTCAGGAGGGCGCGCTGTTTGACTCGCTCGACGTGCGCGACAACGTGGGCTACCGCCTGATGGAGGAGCACCTCCCCGACGACCAGGTCACCGCCCGCGCGGCTGAGGCACTGCGCTTCGTCGAAATGGAACCGGCCATCGACCGATTCCCTTCCGAGCTTTCCGGCGGCATGCGGCGCAGGGTCGCCATCGCGCGCGCCATCGTGACGAATCCCAAACTGATCTTGTACGACTCGCCCACCGGCGGCCTCGACCCCATCACGTCGACGACGATCATCGAACTGGTGATGAAACAGCGCGACGTCTCCCACACCAGCTCCATCGTCGTCACGCATCGCATTCAGGACGCCTTCGTCCTGGCCATGCACCACTTCAATCGCACGACGAATCAGATGGAACTGCTCCCGCCCCACCAGACCGACCCCAACACCAGCTTCCTGATGCTGCACCAGGGGCGCCTCGTTTTCGACGGCACAACGAAGGAACTGGTCCACTCCAGCGATCCGTTTATTAGGGAGTACATCAGTTGAACTGCAGGGAATAGGGATTAGGGTTTAGGGATTAGATAGAGTGGCCCGTCCAGTTCTATTCCAAATAAGAAGCGGACGGCCGCAATCTGCGACCGCCCGCTTTTCCTAATCCCTAATCCCTAAACTCTAAACTCTGTCTTCCCTATGCATTGTCGTGGTCGTAGAACCTGAAGAACAGCGACGGCTTTGCGACCGGCTCCGCCTTCGCCGCCAGGGCCATCATCTGCTGCTCGTTGAACGGCGTGAAGTCCCGCGCGATCTGCACGTTCTCCTCAAGCTGCGCAATCGAATCGCACCCCACGATAATCGTGCTAACCGGCTTCGACAGCGTGTAGCCGATCGCTTCCTTCATGGTCAGCGTGCCCGGGGTCGGCGCGGGCACCATTCCTTCCCACATGTGCTTCTGCTGTTCGAGCGGCTGCGGCGTCCAGTTCGAAAGCAATCGCCCGCGCCCAGGAATCTTCATCCCGATAATCCCCATCTGCTTTTCGACGGCCAGCGGCAGTAACTGCTCCTGGAAGGTGAAGTGATGCGGATCGGCCGCGTTCAACGCCATCAGGATGCAGTCGAAATCGTGCCGATGAATCGCCTCCACCAGCGCGTCGGGCCGATAGTGCCCCGTGATGCCGAGATACCGCACCACCTTCTGCTGCTGCATCTCGACGAGCGCTTCCATCGCTCCGCCCGGCGCAAAGATCGCGTTAATGTCCTTCATCGTGCCGATATCGTGCAGCTGCCACAGGTCCACATGATCCGTGTGCAGCAGCTCCAGCGACTTGTCGATCATCCGCATCGACCCCTCCCGCGTGCGCTCCTTGGTCTTCGTCGCGAGAAACGTCTCGTTGCGCCGCGTCTTCATCACCTCGCCCACGTACTGCTCGCTCCAGCGCAGCGGTCC
Organism: uncultured Acidobacterium sp.; assembly: GCA_964535525.1. Classification (GTDB taxonomy): domain Bacteria; phylum Acidobacteriota; class Terriglobia; order Terriglobales; family Acidobacteriaceae; genus Palsa-343. The sequence continues at coordinate 12,086 of CAZHTJ010000074.1, forward strand.
GCCGTAGATCGACGAAGTATCGATATAGTTCACGCCCAGATCGAGCGCGCGGTTAATAATGGGCACGGCGACCTCAGCATTGTTCGGCTTCTCCAGCGAGGCCTGTCCGCCGAGCGAAAAGACTCCAACCTTATATCCAGTCCTGCCCAGGTTGCGCGTCGGCATTGCATCCTGCGTGCGCGGGTTATTGGGAAGTCCGTCCGGCGGCCCGCTGGGCATCGCCGCGGCGGCGCGCGGCAAAGCAGCCCCCGTGAGCACGGCGGCCGCGGCTGCGGTGGTTCCCTTCAAAAACGCGCGGCGATCCTGATTGCGAGTCCGGTTCGTTCCCATGGCGAGCCCCTCCACGGAGGCAACAAACCGTTTTACCACAGGACGATCGGCACAGGATCAGCACGCCAGGATTGAACTCTTCTGGCGATGTGCGCTCGCTCAGCACTCTCCACAAAAACCGAAGAGGGATGGCATCGCGCCATCCCTCCCTTTGCTGCTCTTCGTCAGCGTTTTTAGCGGCCGTGCGGGTGACCCTTGTCGCCCTTGTCGCCACCTTTTTCGCCACCGCCGCCTTTCGGATGATCGCCGCCCCCCGAAGGCTTGTTTTCGGGGTGCGGAGCGGGCCGGTTCTCCGGCGTGGGATGGCCCTGGTTATTATTCGCAGGCGGATGGTAATTGTTGTTGCTCGGCGTTGTCGGCCGGTTGTAATTATTGTTCGCCGGCGGACGGTAGGTGTTGTTGTCCGGCGTCGTCGGACGGTTGTAGTTGCCGTTCCCCGGCGTGTTCGGCCGGTTGTAGTTGCCGTTGTTCGGCGTGTTCGGCCGGTTGTAGTTGCCGTTCCCCGGTGCGCGGTAGTTATTGTTCGTCCGAGAGCTATTGTTATTGACCGTCGTCCGGTTATTAATGACGGTTCGGTTGTTATTGATCTCGGTTACATGGTTGTAGTTGACGTTGCGCGCCTGCACCGCTGCGTGCACGTTGTATTCGCGTGCGCCCGGTGCGCGATCAAACCGCCCATAGTAGCCGTGGTTGACGACCGTCACGCTGCGCGACACATACGTGACGTGGTTGAACGCCACATAAGGATGCGCACCCCACGCGAAGCCCCAGTGTCCGTAGCCCCAGCCCCAGCCGCCCCAAACGCCGACGGCCACGCCCACTCCGAAGCCGAACCCGAAGCCGACCCGCCATCCCACCGGAGGAGGCGGCGCGTACCACGCATAGTAGGGACGAAATCCCCAGTACGCCCACGGATCGTAATACGGCACATACACCACGGCCGGATTCGCCGGAGCAATCACGATGTTATCCGGCGCGTAGGTCACCGCCAGCTGCGGCGTCGTCTGCAGATGGCCCGCCTGATAAGCCTGCTGGCGCAGACCCTGCACCGCGTTCATCACGTCCTGTGGCTGGTTGTAATACGCATTGCCCAGGTTCGTCGTCCACTCGAGGTTCTTGTCCATATTCGCGAGCACCGAGGGAAACGCGCACAGCGCCTTCACGCTGGGATCCCACGACTGCCCGTTCACCATGGTTGCAATCTCGCTCGGAGGAGCGCCGCCCTGCGACTGCACGAAACGATCCGCTTCCACGACCTGGGTCGGATAGGTCGAAGCCGCGAGCACCTGCGCGACCAGCGAATCGGGATACAGCGCAATGGGCGCCACCAACTCGTTCATCTGATCCGGGCTCAGCGCATTCCACTGCTGCGGCGGTGCGGCGTTGTCGTCCGGTGGCGGACCCTGATCCGGCGGCGGACCCTGCTGATCCGGTGGCGGGGGCGGCGCTTCCTGAGCAAACGCGGAAACCTGTGCAATTCCCATCGGAATCATCAGGCCCACCAGAGCCAGGGCGATGCCGCGCTTTGCAGTTTCAATGGAGTCTGCGGCGAGCCGGCGCATCCACTTGCCGGTCGTGGGTCGAAATTGAATTTGTTCTTTCATTCTGGGTTCCTCTTGAGCCCTTTCCGGGCCGTTCATTCGGAGCGGCCCCCGGAACCTTTTTGTCCGGGCCTGCTCAGCCTATGGGAAACCGTTTGACGCATTTAAGTTGCGCCAGCGCGGGGGACAACCACAGCCTTTATATAACGGAATCGAAGAACCTGCGCAGAATGCGGGCAACCAGTTCCGGCTGCTCGAAGGGCGCAAAATGCCCCGCTTCGGGAATCTCGTTGTATTCCGCGCCATAGCCGCCGTTGCGTATCTGCTCGGCCAGCAACTTCATGTCGGCGGGTGTACTGTTTGGATCCTCCCCGCCGGCAATGACGCAACAGGGCAGGCGCAGAGTGCGCGCGGTTACCACAGAGTCAGGCCGCGCCGCCAGGCCCTGCTGCACGGCGACAATCGCATCCACCGGAACGGCCTGCATCATTTCGCGCGCCTCAGCGACTTTCTCCGGCCAGCGCCGCCGCGCCGCCGACCCGATCAGCGTCTCGAGATTCGACTCGATGAACTCCGCGGTGCCTCGCTCCCGCACCCTCGCAATGGTCTCTTCGCGTTTCGCGCGCGCCGCCTCGGTATCCCCCTGCGGTTTGGAACAGCAAAACGCAAACGCCTCCACGCGCAACGGCATCGTCCGCCAAATTTCGAACAGCGTGTAGCCCCCAATCGAGCAGCCGCCGAACAGCGCCTTGCCGATCTCCAGACGATCGAGCAGCCGCCCCGCATCCGCGGCCAGCTTCTCCACCGTGATCGGACCCTCGCCCAGCTCCGATTGCCCATGCCCGCGCAGATCGGGCACAATCACGCGGTATTTTCCGGCAAGAATCTCCGCCACCGGCATCCAGAAGCGATGATCCACCGGCGTCGGATGCAGCAACACGACCGCAGGCCCCCCACCCAGCGCGGTGTAGAACAGTTTCGATCCGTCGGAGTAATAGAACATTCGATTCGAGCGTCGCCGTGAGCCGCTTTCAGGTTATGCCAGTTTCGCTTCTCAGGGTCTGTATTGACAGATGTACGTACGTATTGCGACAATGGATAGTCGGCGGATCGAATGCGTTTTGAGTACGACGAACGGAAGAATCGGCAAAATCTCGCGAAGCACGGCATCGATTTCAGGACTGCCCAAATCGCCTTTGAGGATCCGCACGCTCTGAGTCGGCGGGATGAAGTCCATGACGAGGAAGAACGATACATCACGCTTGGCAAGATCGCTCCGAGCGTTTTGCTGTTCGTCGCCCATACCGCGTTTGCTGCCGGCGATGGGGAGGAAGTGATTCGGTTCATATCGGCCCGTGCCGCCACGGGCAGGGAGAAGAAATCTTATGAGGAAGCTAACAAAGGAGCAGAAGCAACAAATCGCCGCCATCGCCGCAAAAAAGGACGGCGACATTGACCTCACGGAAATGCCGGAGGTGACGGACTGGACGTCGGCCGAGATGGGGAAGTTCTATCGGCCGCCCAAAAAGCCGGTCACAATGCGGCTGGATACCGACGTCGTCGAGTGGCTCAAGAGCTATGGACGGGGGTATCAGACGCGCGTCAACCACCTGCTGCGGCACGCTATGGCAAGTTCACAGCACGGAGCGCAAAAGAGGCCAAAATCCGCCTGACGACCTCACTGGCTCGGCGGCGGATACGACGGAGGCGGCGGCATCGGAGGCATGGGCGGCAGCAGCAGCGGCTCCTCCGGCATCACGATCCAGAAAATAATGTAGGCCAGCAATCCCGATCCCCCGCCGAACACCGTCAGCAGCACCGTGATCACGCGCACCCACACCACATCCCACGCGTAGGCGTTCGCCAGGCCCTGGCACACCCCCGCAATCATCCGGCCCATCCGCGGCCGCACCAGGCGAGTCACCGAGGTCGTCGGGTAGCCTGGATAATAAGAAGGCGGCGCCACCGGCGGCTGCATCGTCGTGCCGCACCCCGAGCAGAACCGGGCGTCGTCGGCAAGACTCTTTCCGCAACTCCTGCAAAATACCGCCATGGCAATCCTCCTTCGGAGCTTACCGAAATCCCTCGCTCCGATGCAAAACCTCGCCGGGGGTGGCGATTCACAGCACCGCCACGCCTTCAGCGTACAGTGACAATACGCGTTCCGGCACCGACAGGTTCCCGCAAAGGCAACCGGTCAGCGCGCTCGTTTCCGGATCACTGGCCCCTTTTCCCAAACCAGTTCTTCGCCCGTTTCCGCATCTAATCAGGTGAATCATTCATCCGGAGAGCAATCCATGCGTTTGCAGGGCAAGGTCGCCATCGTCACCGGAGCTGGTTCCGGCATAGGGCACGGCATCGCCAAACGCCTCGGCTGCGAAGGCGCCAGGGTCATCATCGACTACGTGGGCCCTGAAGCCGGCGCCGACGAAACTCGCCGCGCCATCGAGGCCTGCGGCAGCCAGGGCGAAGTCGTCGAGGCCGACGTGACCAAAATGGACGACGACCGCCGCCTCGTCGACGCTGCCTGGGACCGCTTCGGCTCCGCCGACATCCTCGTCAATAACGCCGGCATGGAGAAGCGCTCCGACTTCTGGGACACCCCCGAAGACGAATACGACAAAGTGATGGCGGTCAACCTGCGCGGCCCGTTCTTCCTTACCCAGGCTTTCGTCCGCCGTTTGCGCGATGCAAAGAAACCCGGCCGCATCGTCAATATCAGCTCCGTCCACGAAGACATGGCCTTCCCCGGCTTCACCACCTACTGCTGCAGCAAAGGCGGTATGCGGATGATGATGCGCAACCTCACCGTCGAGCTCGGCCCCCTCGGCATCACCGTCAACAACATCGCACCTGGCGCCATCGCCACGCCCATCAACAAAGCCCTGCTCGAAGACAAGCCCAAACTCGACGCGCTCCTCGCCAACATTCCCCTCGGCCGACTCGGCACGCCGGAAGACGTCGCCGGCATGGTCGCCTTCCTCGCCTCCGACGACGCATCCTATATAACCGGCGCCACCCTTCTGGTCGATGGCGGCCTGATGCGCAATTACCACGAGCAATAAGCAAGCACGCCCCCTATGCCCTCAAAGATCGAAGACTATGCTCTGATCGGTGATTGCGAGACAGCCGCCCTCGTCAGTCGTGAAGGTTCCATCGACTGGCTCTGCTGGCCCGATTTTTCCTCCGGCGCCTGCTTCGCCTCCCTCCTCGGCACGACAAAAAACGGCTACTGGCAAATCTGTCCCGCAGGCGAAGGCTGGAAGTCCACCCGCAAATATCGCGACCATACGCTGATCCTCGAAACCATCTTCGAGAGCGACCAGGGCGCCGTCCGCCTCATCGACTTCATGCCCATCCGCGAGCACAATTCCGATGTCGTCCGCATCGTCGAAGGCATTCGCGGCAGCATGAATTTCACCATGGCGCTCTCCCTCCGCTTCGACTACGGCCGCACTGTCCCCTGGGTCACAGCTGCTGCGGACGGCATTCGAGCCGTCGCCGGTCCCGCCATCGCCGTCCTCCACAGCTCGGTTCCCGTGCACGGCGAAAACCTGCACACCGCCGCCGAGTTCACTGTCACCAAAGGCGGGCGCGTCTGGTTCACTCTGACCTGGGGTGAATCGCACAAACCCGATCCCCGCCCCATCAACGCCGAGCACGCCCTCAAAGACACAGACCATTTCTGGCGTCACTGGACTTCGCAGCTCAAATACGAAGGCCTTTACGCCGACGCCGTCGAGCGCTCTCTGATCGCCCTCAAGGCCATGACCTTTCGCCCCACCGGTGGTCAGGTCGCCTCTGTGACGACATCGCTGCCGGAGGCCGTCGGAGGCCCGCGCAACTGGGACTACCGCTACTGCTGGCTCCGCGACACCACCTTCACGCTCCTCGCCATGACCCGAGCCGGCTACTACGAAGAAGCCGCCGCCTGGCAGGACTGGCTGCTTCGCGCCGTCGCCGGCAGCCCCGATCAGGTCCAGATCATGTACGGCCTCAAAGGCGAGCGCCAGCTCGTCGAATGGGAAGTCGACTGGCTCCCAGGCTACGAAAACTCGCTGCCCGTCCGCATTGGCAACGCCGCAGCCCAACAGGTCCAGCTCGATATCTACGGTGAACTACTCGCGACTTTCTACTACGCGCTCCAGGGCATGAACCGCCACAACTCTAACGATTTCCGCGTGCTCATGCTCCTCCTCGATCACCTGGAAACCATCTGGCAGCGCCCCGACGACGGCATCTGGGAAACCCGCGGCGGCCGCGAGGAATTTACGTATTCCAAAATGATGGCGTGGGTCGCCTTCGATCGCGCCATCCTCATCGCGAAAAAATTGCGATGCAAAGCGCCCATTGAGAAATGGGAGAAGATTCGCGACACCATCCACGCCGAAATTTGCCATAAGGCTTTCAGCAGAGAAAAGAACAGTTTTGTCCAGTTCTACGGCGCAAAACATTTAGACGCCTCACTGTTACTGATGCCCATCGTTGGCTTTCTTCCCGCTACCGACCCCCGCGTACGCGGGACGATCGAGGCCGTTGAGCGCGAGTTGATGTCCGGCGGCTTCGTCCTCCGCTACGATACTGAAATCGTTCAGGACGGCCTCCCACCCGGCGAAGGTGTCTTCCTCGCCTGCAGCTTCTGGATGGTCAGCGCCCTCAAGGCTATCGGCCGCGAGAGCGACGCCCGCGCGCTCTTCAACCGCCTGCTCGCCCTCCGCAACGACGTGGGCCTGCTCTCCGAAGAATACGATGTCGACCGCAAGCGCCTCGTCGGCAATTTCCCGCAGGCCTTTTCGCATATTTCGCTTATCAACGCCGCCTTCGACCTCGAACACAAGGAAGATACCCATCACCGCGCCCAACGCCACCAACACTCCGATTTAGCCCCTGCAAAGGCCTCAGCTCCCATAAAGGTTTGAAGGGGCCCGGCTTCAGCCGTGCCGCGACTGCCACCAGAGCATCCGGGCTTTAGCCCCTGCGGGACGAACCCATCAGAATATGTGCCATCAGTCGTTACAATTTCCAAAGGAGAGCTGACCGGAATGCATCGCTTTCGCCTCTGGGCACCCAACGCCGAAAAAGTCAGCGTTCAAATCGACGGAACGAAGCACTCGCTTCAAAAGCGCGATGGCGGCTGGTGGGAAGCTGACGTCGAGTCCGCCAAACCCGGCATGGACTACGCGTACTTCCTCGACGACGAAGCCCCCGGCTTGTCCAATCTCGCCCTGCCCGATCCGCGCTCCCTTTGGCAGCCCGACGGCGTTCATGGCCCGT
>CAZHTJ010000075.1:0-12667 GCA_964535525.1 uncultured Acidobacterium sp.
TCCCGTGGAGCCGCGTATTGCCGTGCAGGGAAACCTGGGCTTTCGCCATCGGCAAATTTCTTACCGACCCTATTTGGTGGTTCTATCTTTTCTGGCTGCCCCGCTATCTGCAGTCGACCTTCGGGCTCAGCTTGTCTTCGAACCGGCTGCCGGTGGTTGTCGTCTACAGCGTTTCTACGGTGGGCAGCATCGGAGGCGGATGGATTTCTTCCTCCCTGCTCAAGGCAGGCAAGACCGCGAACGTTGCGCGCAAGACCGCCATGCTGATCTGCGCGCTGTGCGTCCTGCCCGTCTTCGCCGCGCCGCACATCCATCACCTTTGGGTGGTGGTGGGCCTGGTGGGCCTGGCGACCGCCGCGCATCAGGGATGGTCGGCCAACCTGTTCACCCTGCCCTCCGATATGTTTCCCAAGGCGGCTGTGGGCAGCGTCATAGGCATTGGCGGCATGTCGGGGGCACTCGGCGGTGTACTACTGCAATTGGCGACGGGATACATTGTAAAAATCACCAACAGCTACGTGCCGCTCTTTGTGGTTGCATGCGCCGCTTATATGGTGGCGCTCGTGATCATTCATGGGATCACGCCGAGGTTGGCGCCGGCCCGTCTCGATTCGTAAGGGATGGATTGGTACCGAAAGGAGGATCTGAACATGAGCATGTTCGTCGGTCACGGCAATGCGCAAACTGAAATCTCCGACTCGGAGCTGCGCACGCTTCTTTTTGCCGCCCTCGACAAGCTCGGCCGCCGCAGTCGGGTCCTCGTTATTCCCCCCGACATCACCCGCTTGCATTCGCGCGCTGGCGAGATCACCCGCTTCGCCTGGGAATACTACGGCGACCGCCTCGCTGCCGTTCTGCCCGCACTCGGAACCCACGCCGCCATGTCGTCGGAGCAACTCACGCGCATGTTCGGCAATGTGACCCAGTCACTGTTCCATATTCACAACTGGCGCACCGACATTGAAACGATCGGGGAAGTTCCTGCCTCTTTCATTCACGAACAGTCTGAAGGCAAGCTGAATTTCTCCTGGCCCGCCCAGGTCAACCGCCTTCTTCTTGAGGGCGACTTCGACCTCATCCTTTCCGTTGGCCAGGTCGTCCCGCACGAAGTTATCGGCATGGCGAATTACAACAAGAACGTCCTGGTCGGAACCGGGGGCAGGGAAGGCATCAACCGCAGCCACTACCTCGGCGCGGTCTACGGCATGGAGCGCATCATGGGCCGCGCGGACAACCCCGTCCGGCGCGTCCTCAACTACGCCTCCGACCGTTTCCTTAAGCACCTGCCCATCGTTTACGTGCAGACCGTTGTCGGCCGGGCTGTCGACGGCGGCCTCGCCACCCGCGGCCTCTTCATCGGCGACGACGTTGAGTGCTTCCTGCGCGCCTCCGAGCTCAGCCTCAAAGTCAATTTTGAAATGATGGACCAGCCGCTGCGGAAAGCCGTCGTCTACCTCGACCCGCATGAGTTCCACAGCACCTGGCTCGGCAACAAGGCCGTCTACCGCACGCGCATGGCGCTCGCTGATGGCGCCGACCTTATCATCCTCGCGCCTGCCGTCAAGGAATTCGGCGAAGACCGCACCATCGACGCGCTCATCCGCAAATATGGATACCGTGGCACGCCCGCGACCCTCGACGCCGTCGCGCAGAACGCGGACCTGGCTGCCGATCTCAGCGCCGCCGCGCACCTCATCCACGGTTCGTCGGAGGGCCGCTTCAAAATCACCTGGTGCCCCGGCCATCTCACCCGCGAAGAGGTCGAGGGCGTCGGCTTCGCCTGGGGCGACCTGAACGAGACGCTCCGCTGCTACGATCTCACAAAGCTTCAGCACGGTTTCAACACCGTTGACGGTGAGGAAATTTTCTTCGTCGCGAATCCAGGGCTGGGGCTCTGGGCCCATCGCGATCGATTCAAAAACTGAGGTGAGTATGACCACGCAGACGCTTGAACTCGGCAAATTTTCCATCGGAGTGGGCGACCGCTTCGCCCATCAGGCCAAGGCCCAGCTCGAGGCCTGCATCGAAGCCGCGCACGCCGGCGTCGAAATTATTCCTGTCTGGAACAAATCGAACCGCGAGCACAACATCATCGGCTCCGAGCCCTCATCCACGCGCGCCGCTGCCGATGCAGCCGTGAAGGCGCTGCATTGGGGCAAGCGATACTTCTGCGACGCCGACCACATCAACCTCACCACGGTCGATCGCTTCCTCGCGCCCTGCGACTTCTACACCATCGACGTGGCCGAAACCATCGGCAAACCCGCCGATTCCGCTGCCATTGACAAATTCCTGAAGCGTCGCTCCGACCTCACCGGCACGCTGCGCCTCGAAGGCGTACGCGAACCGCTGGAAATCACTCCCGACCTGTTGAATCTTACAGCCAAAAAATTTCTCTTTGCTGTGCAGGAAGCCGGCAAGGTTTATCGCCACATCGAAGCCGCAAAAGGGAAGGGAACTTTCGTCGCCGAAGTTTCCATGGACGAGACCGACGCCGCGCAAACCCCCGCCGAATTGCTCATCATTCTCGCCGCCATCGCCGACGAAGGCATTCCCGTCCAGACCATCGCGCCCAAATTCACCGGCCGCTTCAACAAAGGCGTCGACTACGTCGGCAACGTGGATCAGTTCCGCCGCGAAATCATCCTGGACGTTGCCGCCATCGCCTGGGCCACGGCGAACCTGGGCCTGCCGAAAAACCTTAAGCTCAGCATTCACTCCGGCAGCGACAAGTTCTCCATCTACGCGGCCATTCACGAAGCCACCAAGCACTCTGGCGTCCATCTCAAGACCGCCGGAACCACCTGGCTCGAGGAGATCATCGGCCTCGCTGAAGCCGGTGGCGACGGCCTTGCGCTGGCGAAAGAAATCTACGCCGAGGCCTTCGCCCATCGCGAAGAACTCTGTGCTCCCTACGCAACGGTGATCGACATCGACCCCGCGAAACTCCCCGCACCCGCGGCAGTCGACAAGTGGACCTCGCAGCAATTCACCTCAGCCTTGCGCCACGACCCGCATTCCCCGGCGTACAATCCCAGCCTGCGCCAGCTTCTTCATGTCGGCTTCAAGGTCGCTGCAAAAATGGGCGACAAATACATCCGGCTCCTCGAGTCCAACGAGAAAGTGATCGCGAAAAACGTGACAGAAAATCTATACGAGCGCCATATCGGGCCCGTGTTCCTTGGCAAACCTTCGCCTGTTGCTGTGCTCGCCCATGCGGAGGCAAAATGAGCCTACCCTCGCTCGAGCTCAACGGAAAAACCGCTGTCGTGGTTGGCGGAACCTCCGGCATCGGACGCGCCATCTCGCTCGGCCTCGCTGAAGCCGGCGCCGACGTCGTTGCCTCGGCCCGCCGCCAGGAACAAGTCGACCAGACCGCAGCCGAAATTGAAGCCCGCGGCCGCAAAACCCTGCGCCTCGCCTGCGACATGCAGGACCGCGCCTCCCTCCAGCGCCTCCTCGATCAGTCCGTCTCGATCTTCGGCAAGGTCGACATCCTCGTCAACAGCGCCGGCAAAATCAAACGCGCCCCCACCCTCACGTTTCCTGAAGAAGAGTGGCGCGACATCATCGACACCAACCTCACCGGCACCCTTCGCGCCTGCCAAATCTTCGGCGCGCACATGCTCGACCGCGGCTACGGCCGCATCATCAACATCGCCTCGCTGAATTCCTTCGTCGCGCTCGCCGAGGTCGCCGCCTACGCCGCCAGCAAAGCCGCCGTTGCTTCGCTCACCCGCTCGCTCGCCGTCGAGTGGTCGAAGAAAGGCGTGCTCGTCAACGCCATCGCCCCCGGCGTCTTCCGCACCGCCCTCAACGCCGACCTCCTCGACAACACGCCACGCGGCAAAGAACTCCAGATGCGCACCCCGATGAACCGCTTCGGCAAAACCGAAGAAGTCGTCGGCGCCGCCATCTTCCTCGCCTCCGACGCGGCCTCGTTCGTTACCGGCCAGATCCTGGTCATCGACGGAGGCTTTCTCGCCAGCGGAGTGAATCAGTAAGGAGAGAGATTAGGGATTAAAGCGAGGGATTAGGGATTAGGTTTTAGGGATAAAGCCAGTTCGCACCGCTGCACTTGCTCGACTTCTGCTTCACCGGTCCGCTCGCAGTTCGGCTCGCCTTCAGCCTTTCTAATCCCTAACCCCCAATCCCTAATCCCTGTTCCTGTCATACTTATGACAGGAACGCATGCTCAACAACACCATCGTCGTCGCTATGTCCGGTGGAGTCGACTCCTCGACCGTGGCCGCCATGCTGCGCGCCGAGGGCTACGACCTCGTCGGCCTTACGCTCCAGCTCTGGAACCAGCGCCGCCTCGCCGGTAAGGAAGGCATGCCCGACCAGGTCACCGGCCGCTGTTGCTCGCTCGACGATGTGTACGACGCGCGCCGCGTTGCCGAGACCCTCGACATCCCCTACTACGTCGTCAACGAAGAGGAGCGCTTCGAGCAGGACGTCGTCCGCCCCTTCGTCCAGGAGTATCTCAACGGCCGCACGCCCATTCCGTGCTCGCTCTGCAACAACCACATCAAGTTCGATCAGCTCCTCGTCCGCGCTCGCCAGATCGGCGCCGACCGCATTGCCACCGGCCACTACGCGCGCAACGACTTCGACCCCGCGCGCAATCGCTGGATCCTGAGCCGCCCGGCCGACTACAGCAAGGACCAAACCTACTTCCTCTTCGGCCTCACCCAGGAGCAGCTCTCCCGTACGCTCTTCCCGCTCGGCAATCATCAGAAGGCCGACGTCCGCGAGATCGCCGCGCAGCATGGTCTCGCCGTCGCCATCAAGCCCGACTCGCAGGAGATTTGCTTCATCCCCGGCGGCGACTACAAGACCTTCATCTCCGCCTACCTCAACGAGCAGGGCGAAGAAATTCCCGACTCCGCCGGCGAACTCGTCTCGACTTCCGGTGAAGTCATCGGCCGCCACACGGGTGTGCACAACTTCACCATCGGCCAGCGCAAGGGGCTCGGTGTTGCATCGCCCGACCCGCTCTACGTGATTCAAATCGACAACGCCAGCCATCGCGTCACGGTCGGCTCCGATGTGGAAGCCACGACAAAGACCCTCCGCGCCCGCGACCTGAACTGGATTTCCATCCCCAATCTCGAAGGCGAGATGCGCGGCGAAATGCGCGTTCGAGCCAAGATTCGTCACCGCCACGAACCAGCCCCGGCCACGATTCGGATGATCAGCCCCGACGAAGTGGAAGCTACCTTCGATGAGCCGCAGCGAGCCGTCACCCCAGGCCAGGCGGCAGTCTTCTACAACGAAGACGAAGTCATCGGCGGCGGCTGGATCGTTTAGGAGCAGAGTTTAGGGATTGGAGTTTAGAGTTTAGGAGACAATGTTCAGCGGATAGCTGCTCGCGCCGCCCCTAAACTCCAAACTCTCTTTCTTCCAACCTACCGTACCTCGTTCACGAGGTCCCGCATTGCCTTCAGCACCGTGAACCGCGTCAGCGCCACCGGAGCCTCCGCCCCATCCAGAATCGCCAGCTTCTGCGCCTTCCACGCAGGTGGCGCGGGCACGCCCGACGATAAATACGACAGCGCCTCCAGCCCCATCGTGCCCAGCTCTGCCAATTGCTGTGCGCGCGGCAGCGCTTCAGCCAGTTGCGGCGAGCCCGACATCAACTCCATCAGCTCCGGCTGCACCGACCACGACCGAAACGTCTCAGCCAAACCAGCTTGTTCCTCAGGATGCCCAACCGGATCCTGCAAATACGTGCTCATCAAATCGCCGAAGTCGTGCCGCGAGGGCGGATCGGGCGGCAGAGCGTCCACCAGGCGATTCATTGGGCTCAGCGTCGTCCCGTTATGCGCCTGCGTCCACTGCGAGCGCGTGTCGAAATCCACCGGCTCCAGCACCGCCGCCAGCGGCCGCAGCGCGTCGATCTGCTCGGTCCCGGCCAGCGCGCGCAGGCTCGCGTCTTCCTGCGAAATGTGCGTCAGCCCCAGCTCCTCCAGTCGCAGCGACTCCACAGCCAGCCGCCGATACATATCGTCCTCGCTGGTCACCGACTGTGGCGACCACAGCCGCTCGGCAATCGCCGCCGTCCTCGGCCAGATGCGCGAGTCGATCGTGCGCGGCTCCACATACTCGCTCCACATGCATGCCTCGCCGCCCAGAATGCGCGCCGCCTGCTCCGGCGTCAGATCGCTGCCCGCCGGCACTGGATCGACCGCGTAATGCGCCGAGGCCGGATCGATGTGATCCAGATAATATCCGGCAGACAAAATTCCGCTGTAGCCTGCCTTGGCCCCCGCCGACAGTGACGCAAACCCGCGCCACGACTGCACCATTACATCCTTCGGCAGATCGGGGGTGAGCACCTCGTCCCACCCGATCATCTTCTTGCCGTGTTTCTTCAGGATTGGTAACAGTTGCGTATTGAAATAATTCTGCAGCGCGGCGGTGTCTTTCAGATTGTGCGCGGTCATGAAGGCCTGAATCGCCGTATTCTGCTTCCACTCCACGCCGTTGTTCTCGTCGCCGCCGATGTGCATGTACTCATCGGGGAAAATCCCCGCCATCTCGCCGATGAATTTGTCCAGAAATGCGTAGGTGCTCTTTTTCGTCGGATCCATCGTGGCGTCGAACACGCCAAAGTTATGCCCCACCGTAAACGGCCCGGGCGCGCTCATCAGCTCCGGATAGCCCACCGCCCACGACGTGCTGTGCGCAGGCATGTCGAACTCCGGCACCACGCGAATGCCGAGGCCGCGCGCGTACTCCACGACCTCGCGCGCCTGCTCCTGCGTGTAGTACTGCCCGTCGGAGCCCTCGGCCGTCAGCTTCGGAAAAATCCGGCTTTCCATGCGAAAGCCCTGATCGTCGCTGAGGTGCCAGTGGAAGACGTTCATCTTCACCGCGGCCATTCCGTCCAGCGTGCGCTCGATTACGCCCACCGGCTCAAAGTGCCGTGACACATCGATCATCAGACCGCGCCATCTGAACCGCGGCGCATCCTGAATCGAAACCGCCGGCAGCCAGAAGCCCAGGCCGTCCGACTGCACCAGCTGCAGCAGCGTGTCGAGCCCGCGCATCGCACCCACGTCGGTCGCGGCGTGCAGATGCGCACTCTGCGCAGTGATCTCCAGCGTGTACGATTCGTCCTCGTCTACGCCCTGCACCGCCTGGCCCGGCCCGTCGACTGAGACGACAAATGTGCCCGCCGCCCCCACCGCCGCATTCTGCATCATGACACCGGTCTGGTTCTTCAGCCGTTGCAGCGCCCACTCCACAGCGCCGTCGAGCCGCTCATCGTGCGTCTTGTCGAAGCTCACCGTGATTCCCGGTGCGACCGCCAGCCGCCCGTCGCTCGCCACCAGTTGCGCGGGCTGCGGCATCAGCGTGTTCACAAAAGCCGATTGCGATGTCGCAGCATTCTGCGCCATTACTGTTGCTGGCAGCAAACCAGCGGCCAGCACTCCACCCAAGACGATTCTGCGCACCCGTTCATTTCCATCCATCGCCGACCTCTTCACCTTCCGCGATCAGCTTACGCAAACAGGCACGAAGACGCCAGGGTACGAAACCCGACAAGGACAATCGGCCGCAATCTGTTACCTTGTTTTTTCAGCCGCAACAGGAGCCCACCTACATGCGAAATCGCTTCGCAGGCATCATCGTTTTCTCTGCTCTCGCCGTGCCGTCCGCACTCGCCCAAAGCGCGCCCACCTGGACGCCGCCCGATCCGGCCACCAAAAAGCTCGCACTCGACATTTTCCGCGAGCTGATCAACATCAACTCAACCGATTCCGTCGGCAGCGTCACCGCCGTGTCGAAGGCCGTGCAGCAGCGCTTGCTCGACGCCGGTTTTCCCGCGAGCGACATCTTCCTCGGTGGCCCCAACGACCGCAAGGAGAACCTCGTGGTCCGCTATCGAGGCACCGGCGCGCACCCGCCTGTGCTTTTCATTGGACATGAAGATGTCGTCGAAGCGCGGCGCGAAGACTGGACCCTCGATCCCTTCCAGTTTATCGAGAAGGACGGTTTCTACTACGGACGCGGCACGCAGGACATGAAGGAGAGCGACGCGATCCTGGTCACCACTTTCATCCGCCTGCATCAGGAGGGATTCAAGCCCGACCGCGATCTCATCCTCGCCCTCACCGCCGATGAAGAAGGCGGCCAGTCCAACGGCGTCGACTGGCTTCTGAAGAATCAGCCTGAGCTGATGAAGGCCGCCTTCGCCTTTAATCCCGATGGGGGCGGCGTTGAGTTGCAAAACGGCAAGGCCATCTCCGCCGACGTGGATGCCAGCGAAAAGCTTTACGCCGACTATCAGCTCACGGTGACGAACCCCGGCGGCCACAGCTCGTTGCCGGTGCCCGACAATGCCATCTACCATCTCGCCGACGCGCTCCAGCGGTTGCAGAACTATCAGTTTCCGTTTGAGCTGAATGCCATCACGCGCGCCTACTTTGAAAAGCTCGCCACCCTCGAGCCCGCGCAAACCGCGGCGGACATCAAAGCTATCCTCGCGACGCCGCCCGATCCCGCCGCCATCACGCGCATTTCCATTTCGCCAGAGTGGAACTCGACCCTTCACACCACCTGCGTAGCAACGCGGCTTCAGGCGGGTCACGCCAACAACGCATTGCCGCAGATGGCACAGGCCAACGTGAACTGCCGCATACTTCCCGGACATTCGCGCGAAGAAGTGCGCCAGGATCTGATCCGCGTCTTTGACGATGCGAAGATCACGGTGAAGTATGTCGACGACGGCGGAGGCATCCACAGCGGCGCGCCCAACTCCAAAGGCCCGCCGCCGGTCGCGTTGCAGCCCGAGGTGATGAAGCCCCTCGAGAAGCTTGTTGCTGTCTACTGGCCGGGCACGCCTGTGGTGCCTGACATGGCCACCGGAGCCTCCGACAGTGTGTTCACCAACGCGGCCGGCATCCCCACCTACAACTGGTCCGCGATTGAACTCGAAACGAACGACGTCCGCGCCCACGGCAAAGACGAGCGCCTGCCGGAAGCTTCGTACTGGAAGGGTGTGCAGTTCTGGTACGACTACGTGAAGATGATGACGAAAGGGAATTGATCGAAAAGCGCAGACCGTACCATTGCGGAAGCTCCGATCAAGTCCTTCAAAAAACATCCCTCAGGGGCTAAAGCCCAATTTGTTCTAGGCGGTTTATGGCATGGCTGAAAGCCATGCCCCTTCACTTTTTCGTGGCAAAGGCGAGTTTTTCTCTTTAGCGATCGGCGTTCCAAGACCGCTCTTTAGCTAATTGCTATCTCTTCGCAGCGCTCTCCGCCGGCTGCGTCACAATGCTCACGTTCGTGATGCCTGCCTGCTTCACCGCGTCCATCAGCGTGGCAAACGCGCCAAACGGCACCTTCTCATCGGCGCGGAGATAGATCACCTGCTTCGTGGTGTCCGAACTCTGCGCGCGCAGAATATTCGGCAGGTCGTTGAGGTTCACCAGCTTGTCATCGAGAAAGACCTGCTGATCCTTGTCGATCGTCAGCACCGTCCGCTTTTCGGTGATTTCGCGCACCGTCTTCGTCTTCGGCACGTTCACCTGGATGCCCGACTGCAGCACCGGTGCAGTCAGCATAAAGATCACCAGCAGGACCAGCACCACATCCACCAGCGGCGTGATGTTGATTTCCGCCAGCGCGGTCTGGGTGTGGCCGCTTCTACTTGTGAACGCCACGGATGTCTCCAGGGTCCTGATTGGGCCCGAGCGCCGCTTCTTCCATGCTGTTCAGCAACTCGCGCGCGAAGTCGTCCATGCGCGCGGCGAAGTCGCGGCAGCTGGCGGTGAACTGGTTGTAGGCAATCACCGCCGGGATCGCGACCAGCAGCCCCGCGGCCGTGGTAATCAGCGCCTCGGAAACACCCGGCGCCACCGCCCTCAGCGTTGCCGTGCCTTCCATGCCCAGGCCGTGGAACGCGTCGACGATGCCCATGATGGTTCCAAACAAGCCGATGAATGGAGAAATGGCGCCGATGCTGGCCAGCCACGTCAGCCGCTGCTCCATCGAGGTCAGCGATTCGCTTGCTGCTGTCTGGCCTGCGCGCTCGAGCGATGTGATGTTACGCGGCGGACCAAATCCGCCCGTCTGGCGCCGATACGTCTCATAGACCTCATCGAAAACGTTCACCAGCGGGCTCGGCTTAAACTGCTCGCTGACCGTCGCAATTTCCTGCAGCCGGTTGGCTTTGCGGAAGGCGCGCAGAAAGCGCCGGCTTTGCGCGCGCGCGCGCCGGAAGCTCACCCACTTGCCCAAAATGATCGCCCAGGAAAAAAGGCTCGCAACCAGCAGCACACCGAGCACGGTCATCGCGATCGGTCCGCTGTTCTGGAGCATCTCCACGATCGCGCTACCGTTGTTCACTGGCGGGGGCGCGACGGGGTTCGTATCCTGAAAGAAAAGTAACGCGCAAACGAGACTAATCATTGCCTGCTTTCACGTTACCAGAAGCAGGAAATGGACGGGGGGTTGCACGGTGTCACTGTGAACACCTGGCTTGTTACACCTCAATTCTTGAAAACAGCCACGCGCTCGTTCCCAGGAAGATCGCCGCCAGCGCGGCGAGCAGCCCCAGGTCGAGCATGAAATTAAACTGCGCGCCATAGCTGAACTGCCAGTTCCCGATCAGCACGCCGCGCAGCCCATCGATCCCGTACGTCAGCGGATCGACGCGCGTGATCCACGAAAAAACTCCCGAATGTCCCTTCAGCGGATACAGCGCGCCCGACAGAAAGAAAATAGGCATGACCAGGAAATTCATCAACACCTGGAATCCCTGCATGTCTTTGATCGTCGACCCCACGGACGACCCCAGCGCAGCGAACACAATCGCGATCATCGCGATGAAAATTCCCGCCACCGGAAGCGCCAGCCAGTTGTGTTGCGCCGCCGTGCCTACAGCGTGCGAATGCACCGGCCGAAACCCCGCGATCAAACACACGATCAGCATGAGCAATCCCTGCAGACTCGCCACCGTCGCGCCGCCCAGGGTGCGCCCCAGAATAATGTGCAGGCGCGGCACCGGGGCCACCAGGGTTTCCTTCAGAAAGCCGAACTGCCGGTCCCACAGCATCGCCATGCCGGAAAAAATCGAGCTGAACAGCACCGTCATCCCCACCACGCCTGGCGCCATGAACTGGATGTAATTGCCCGCGCCCGCCTTCGCGAACACGGGCCCGAACCCGAATCCGAGCGCCAACAAATAGAGCGTCGGCTGCCCGAGGGAAACGACGATCTGCGCCTTCGAGCGAAAATAGCGTTTCAGCTCGCGCAGCCACATGATGTAAATCGCGCCCATCTTCTCTCCTCAGCCCCCGTCTCCCTACCGTTTCTGTTGCCACATCTGCGCGAAGCGCCGCATCGCGTCCGCGGAGTTCGCACCCTCATCGCGCAGCGAAGTTCCGGTCAGCGCGAGAAACGCCGCCTCCAGCGATTCGGTGTTGGTCTTCGCCTTCAGCTCCGCCGACGTGCCCATCGCCACAATCGCGCCGTGATCCATAATCGCGATGCGATGCGCGACGCGATCCGCTTCATCCATGTAATGCGTCGTCAGGAAGACGGTCGTCTTCTCCTTCTCGTTGAGGGCCTTCACGTGGGTCCATAGCTGGTTGCGGCTCTGCGGATCGAGCCCCAGCGTGGGCTCATCGAGAAAGAGAATCTTCGGCGTGTGCAGAAAGCCGCGCGCGATCTCCAGCCGCCGCTTCATGCCGCCGGAGAAAGTCTTCACCATGTCGTTGCGCCGCTCCCACAGTTCGAACTGCCGCAGCAACAGCTCAATCCGCTCCAGCCGCACCTTGTGCGGGACGTGGTACAGGACCCCGTGCAGTTCCATGTTTTCGTACGCTGTCTGCTCGCCGTCGAGGCTCGGATCCTGGAACACAATGCCGAACCGCTGCCGCGCCTCGCGCTGCTTGACCCACGGATCGAACCCGTCCAGATGAATGCGTCCGGTGGTCGGCCGCAACAGTGTCGTCAGCATCTTGATGGTCGTCGTCTTGCCCGCGCCATTCGGGCCCAGAAACGCGAAGATCTCCCCCGTCTCCACCTCAAACGTAATGTCTTTGACCGCGGTAAATTCGCCGAACGTCCTGGTCAGGTTCTCGACCCTGATCACGCCACGCCTCCCTGGCCTCGAATTGCAATTGGGGACAGCCTGTCTAGTTTGCCAGAAACATCGATCCTGTATCTTTGAAAAATTACCCGCAAATGGTCAACGGAGCCGACTCAATGAAAATGGCGCGCGTCATCCTGTTTACCGGCCAGATGGATCGAATGACGGAGTTCTACAAAAACGTTCTGGGCCTCGAACAGGTCAGCAGTGAAAAGGGTTGGAGGGAGTTCGCGGCAGGCGAAGCGCGCATCGCGCTGCATTCCGGCCCATCGTCCCCGGGCCGTAAAGGACCAAAGATCGTCTTCTATGCCAAAGATGTGGCTGCGGCGCGGGCGATGCTGGTTGCGAAAGGGGCGAAGTTCGGAAAAGTGCATGAAGGCGAGCGGTTCCACCTGTGCGATGGCAAGGACCCCGACGGCAACCCGATCCAGCTATCCAATCGCTGAAGGCGGGCGGAGGAAACCAGGTCCTGACCCCTATGGCCGCGGGCTACTAAGGCTCGCGAATAACTCATCGAGTTCGACAAAAATCGGCGTGCCCGGGACCTCGAGCCGACGC
>CAZHTJ010000075.1:12767-18912 GCA_964535525.1 uncultured Acidobacterium sp.
GAATAACTCATCGAGTTCGACAAAAATCGGCGTGCCCGGGACCTCGAGCCGACGCGCGGATTTCCAGTCGTCGCCGATACACATCCGCCCGCTGCGCGTTTTCGGATCGATAGCCCAAATCGCGGCCACGCCCATGTTGCGATAGTCCGTCACCCGCTCTTCCAGGTCGGAATAGGTATCGTCGGGTGAGAGAATCTCAACGATCAAAATCGGAGGTTTCTCGATTACATCCGGCTGAGGTCCGCCATCCACGATTACCAAATCCGGCACACGAACCCGGGAAGTAGCGACCCGCATTCGTTGCTCGGTTGAGGTCATCACGCGCCACGCTGATTCCTTCGACAGAAACCAGGCGGCCAGCAATGCCTGCAATCGCGCATGCTCCCACTTGCCCACGTTGCGCTCCCGCACTTCGCCGTCAATGTATTCGCGGTCCGGACGGTACGGCGTTTCGAGATATTCCTGAAGGGAAATGCGGACCGTGGTCGCCATAGCTCACCCTTGTCGAAAAGTGTAGCGCAAGTTGACTATCTTCGATCCGTCAGCGCTGGCGTCCACCGCACCTGATTCGCCGCCTGAATGTCGATGCTGAGCGAGCCTTCCTGGTTCTGCTTCAGCTCCGGGCCCGTCACTGTGTGGCTCTGCCGCGCCGTATCAGTGAACGAAAGGCTGACGGTGTCAGTGCTGAGCGAATGGAACCGGTAGTGGTAGCTCGCGCCAGCCGCTATCGTCTGCACTCCAAACGACCCGCCCGGATAATTCACCTCGACCAGCGACACCGGCGCGGCCTCATGATTCACGATAGTGCACTGAATCCAGGGGGAACGGCAGCCGGCCACCATCAGCACCAAACCGCAAGCCGCTATCCGCCACCGAGGCTTTCGCATCCGCTGCCCAGACTATCATCGCCCGCGCCGCGAGTCGCCCTTTCGTGCGTCATCGCCGCCGTTTGTGAGACCAGCGGGGTTAGTGTGCGATTCGAGGGACGCGACTGGTTCCTGGCTCAGACGATCATCGGCTTGCGCTCAAGCGCGCGCGCTGTCAGCACTACACCGGTCTCACGCGTGTGCAGGGTGATCGGGAACGCCAGCACATTCCAGACCCAGCGATCCCCCTTGCTGGGCAGGTTCAGCACGCCGCGAAATGTCCGGTCGATGTAGGTCTCGCGCGTTTCGGCCACAGTGCTCAGGATGTCGGCCCAGTCGACGGCCAGCTCCGGCATCTCCTCGAACATGTTTCGCCCCGGGAACCAGTCGCGGGGCTTTTCCAGCACGCGCGCGCATGTTTCATTCACGTACGCCCACGTGCCCTCGCCGTCGAGGATCTCCAGCACCACGTCATCGCCCATCGCCATGTTGATGCGCGAATAGAAGAAGTCGCGGGCGTCCACGACGACCGGCTTGCCGCGCCGCTTCGCCTCAAACGACCGCAGGGCCGTCACCAGATCGTCGATGGAGCTGTAGCCCTTCAGCAGGTGCATGTCCTCGACGCCGCCAAACCGCCGCTCCAGCGTGGCCGACAGAATAATGATGGGCACCTGAGGATGGCGCGCGCGCAAATGCGTCGCCACATCGGTGCCGAATTTGCCCGCGCCCAGGTGATAGTCGAGCACCGCAATGTCAATCTCGTCCAGCAGGTTCTCGGCTTCCTCGACGGTGCTCGCCGTTTGGGTCAAATACCCGTACTTGCGCAGAATCGTCGACCGCAGCAGCAGATTGTCCGGGTGGTCATCGAGCAGCAGCACGCGAATCGGTGCACTCGGGGCCTGCACAAGTGTCAGCGATGAATCCTGGTCGTTCGTCGACATAAGCTTTCTTTGATGCTATAGACGGCGGCACGGCTGTGTCCGACGCAGGGAAATTTCGCCGGTTTTCCTACTCTACTCTTCGCGTTTTGGTTTGCGTTGGAATTGTCGCAGCAATTCGGGGAGCCGGCTGAACAGCGCCGTGGCCCGCAACCACTGCTTATGGTCGAACGCCGGGGATCCGGCCAGCATCGACCCCGCCGGAATATCGCCGTGCAGCCCGGCCTGGGCAATGGCGATCACGTTGTCGCCGATGTTGCAGTGGCCCGCGACCCCTACCTGGCCGGCGAGAATCACGCTTTTGCCCACGTGGGTCGACCCCGCGAGTCCCACCTGGGCACACAGCAACGTGTTCTCGCCCACCGACGAACCGTGCCCCACCTGCACCAGGTTATCCACCTTCACGCCATCGCCGATGCGCGTAGCGCCTACACTGGCGCGGTCGATGGTGGCGTTCGTCTGCACCTCGACCCGATCCCCGAGAATCGTCGGGCCCGATTGCGGAATCTTGTGCCACCGGCCCTGCTCGTCCTTGGCAAATCCGAAGCCATCCGACCCCACCACGGCGCCGTTTTGCAGAACGACATCGTCGCCCAGCCGGCAGTTCTCACGCACCACCGCGTGGGCATGCGCGAAGAATCGGTCCCCGATCCGGACCCCGGGATAGATCACCACGTGGGGCAGAATCGTGGCATCGTTGCCGATCACCACATTCTCTCCAATGACCGCATACGCGGCGATCCGCGCGTTGGCCCCGACCTTCGCGCTCGCATGAATCGCCGCCGTGGGGTGAATCCCCGCTGGCCACGCCGGCGGCTGATAGAAAATATCGACCGCGCGCGCGAAGGCCAGATACGGATTCTTCAACCGCAATGTGACCGCGGGAACGTCGGGAAAATCCAGCGTGACCAGAATCGCCCCCGCTCTCGTGGTCTTTGCCAGGGCCGCATATTTCGGATTCGCGACGAATGTAATCTCGCCCGGACCGGCCTCTTCGATTCCCGCGACCCCGGTGATCTCAACGTCAGGGTCGCCGCGCAGTTCAGCCTCGAGCACGCGCGCCAACTCGCCAGCTTGCATGGTGTGATTGTAAATCTCGCCAAACAGGGATCAGTCTTTTAGCTGCTTTGAGCCAGGCGGCCCAATCGTTTTCGTAACCCAAAACAAGAAAAGCCCAGCGCGATCAGCGCCGGGACTCCTCTCTAAACCGCAAACTCAAGCTCCCCCTTTAGGGCGCTCCGGAACCAACCGACCGGCTCTCCGTCTGATAATTCAGCGCCCCAGGCGTCGACTGTCCCGGATACTGCGCGTTGACGTGCATGTCGACGATGTTGCCTTCCATCTCCACCGTGTCGCTGACAATATCCGTGTCCGTCCGGATGATTGTCAGGTACGGGCTGTTCTGCGCCGCCACGTACACCTTCCCGATCGGGTAGTTATAAATCGCCCCAATCGCGTGCGGATTCGTAGTCGCCGTCAGAGGAATCGTCTTCAGCACTGTGTAGTTCGTCAGGCTTACCACCGACACGCTGCCCGGCGTCCCGGCCGCAATGTCCCCCTGGTTGGCGACATACACCCGGCTCCCATCCTGCAGCACGGCCACCTCCACCGGATGCAGCCCCACCGCCACCGTCGCCCGAACCGTTCCAAAGGTCGCGCTGTCGTTGCCGTAAGCATCCAGGCTCGCGTCGATGATGGTGATGGTGCCCGAGTCGTAGTTGGCGGTCACGAGCAACTGTCCGGTGCGGTAATAGTCCGCGAACACCGGTCCCGCGCCCACCGCGATGGCCGGATGCGCCGCATCGATCGCATTCAGCTGGGAGTTGATCACCGTCACCGTCCCGCTGCCACGGTTCATGATGAAGGTGCGCTGCGTGTCCGGGGTCATGAAGCCATATACCGGGCAAATCCCTAACGGCAACCGCACCGAAATCGTGTTCGTGTTGGTCTCGATTGCGTCCGCCTCGCCGCTCACGGTCACCGCCGCCGGATTGGCGCAATCCCCCCACGCCGGCTGCGCGCCCCCGCCCGAGTTCCCCTGGCTGATCGCGTAAATGCGCTCGCCCGAGGTGAATCCGACCAGGTTAATCAGCGACGGCGCCACGGGAATCTCCTGCTTGAGAGCATCCGGCGAGCCCGTCATCTGCGCCACGCAGTTCGTCGCCAAGCACGTTGGCCCGTGCAGCCCGGCTTCCGTCACATAGAGGTCGCCGTTGGCCAGCAGCGTATTCGTCGGCTGCGAACCCGGCAGCAGCGTGCTGGTCAGCACGTACTTCGTCAGCAGCGACGACGTCGTCGACTGCGCCGTCGTCAGCGTCCCGTCGCAGTTCGGCGAATACACATCGGCGCCGCCCGATTCCATCGAAAATGTAATCGGCCCATTGCCGCCATTGGCCTGCGCCGTCACCGAGTCGCCGGAAAAATCGAGCAGCGTATAAATCGCCGGCGTTGAGTACGTCACCCCCGCGCACGGCCCGGTTACGCCCGGGGGCAGCGGACCAAACCCCGGCTGCGAAACCACCGTGATCTGCGCCGTCGGAAACGCTGCCGGCCCCGTGGGATTGATCGGCGTCACCACCGGCCGGTACTGGTTTCCGCAGCCTACCGCCAGCGCCACGATCCCGCCCGCCACCGTGGCTGCAACCGCCGCCACTCCCGCCCGAGCCCGTTGCGGGATGGAAAAATAATGTTGAAGAATGCTTCCGGCCCTGCGCACCAGCCGGTTCCGATTGGGGCTCGATCCGAGCCATGCCATACTACGCACTCGCAAGTACCTGACTCCTCAGCCCGCCCACAAGTGCGGCGCGGGTTCTGCTCGTTTGCTGGTAGAAAAGATGATTGTACTGCACGCGGCCAGGCCTCGCGGGCTCGCAACTGGCGAGCCCGTGATCCTCAGATAGACCCTTGTGCGCACAGAACCGTGAGCAGCCTCCCGTTTCCTGTGTCCAGACCCGCTATATTCAAATCCACCGCGCCCATGAACTTCGCACCGCCGACCTCCGCACCTCCATCGGATCCTCGACCCCACCAGGCCTCGCTGCGCTGGCAGTCGCAGGCCGTCCTCATCGTCTTCGTGCCCGTCACCGCGGTCTGGGTCATCCTCGAAGCCGGCCAGGTCTGGTACGCGAACAACGACGCTCTCTGGATTGGAGCCATCGTCGCCGTCGCACTCGCCGCCCTGGTTCTGGTCACGCGCGCGGCCACTCCAGGAGCCGCGCTCACCGGCGCTATCTTCACCGCCGCGCTCTGGCTGCAGACGCCCGGCGTCCATACTGCGCTCTGGCCTCTGCTGGCGCTGCTCGTCCTCACCTTCTCCGCCACACGCTTTGGCCGCCATCGCAAAGAAGCGCTCGGCACCGCGGAAGCCCGGCGCGGACGCACCGCCTCCCAGGTGGCCGCCAATCTCGGCGTCGCCGCCCTCGCCGGCATCCCGCTCTCGGCGGCCCACGTCTTCACGCCCGTCGCTTTCGGAGGCCGCGCCGCCATGGTGGCTATGCTTGCTGCTATGGCCGAAGCCACCGCGGACACCGTGTCGTCTGAATTGGGACAGGTGCTGGGCGGCACTCCGCGCATGATCACGACCTTCCGCAGCGTCCCTGCGGGGACCGATGGCGCAGTCTCGCTCGCCGGTACGCTTTCGGGATCGCTTGCCGCCGGTGTTCTGGTTCTGGTTGGATACGCCGCACTGGGCGGGCTCGGATCAGCCGGGTTCGGGTTCTCGCGCCTCGACGCGCTCCTGGCGCTGGCCGCCGGCCTCTTCGGAACCCTCATCGACTCGCTCCTCGGAGCGATCCCTGAAAGAAAAGGCTGGCTCAACAACGACGCTGTCAATGCGCCGTCGACTTTAGCGGCGGCCCTGTTCGCCGCGTGGCTGACTCGGTGGTTTTGAAGGTGTGGTTTCGCGTTTTGTGCGCCTGTTGCGGGTTTTTAGGGGGGGCCCCTCCCCGGGGGGGTGGGATCCCGGCAAGTTGTTGCAGGGGCATGGGTTCTGGAGGGGCTGTTTTTGATCCCGGCAAGTTGCTGAGAAGGCAGGGGATCAGAAGGGGGGTATGGCAGGGGGGTGGGGGTATGGTGCGAGCCGTGGCGTGGTTATCGATTGCGTGCATGGTCTAACTCAATGGAGAAAGGCCGCCTAAGTGGCGGCCTTTTTTCTTTCTATCTCCCTATTATTAGAATACCAAGTCCAGAGAATAAAACTGCCAAATATGTTTGGGTTTTGGGGCGGGGAAGTGGCTTGGAATGAGGGGGAACACTTTTGTACCGTGAGGGGAAAGCTTGACAACTTTCTGGGGTGAACCCCTGGAGTGAGACAGTTCGAGTTTTGACAGTTCGCCGTTAGCT
>CAZHTJ010000076.1:0-11503 GCA_964535525.1 uncultured Acidobacterium sp.
CAGCTTCCGCAGCCCCTCTTCCAGCGCCGCCTGCTTTTCTTCGAGCGTCATCGCCCTCCACCCGCCTGCTTCCTCATCCTACCGCCCCAAACGTCTCCCACGAAATCCGAGGCACTCCACTAAGATGCTCAAACCCCGCGCCGCTCCCAGCTCCCCGCTCCAGGCTCCCAGCTCCAGGCTCCAGGCTCCCAGGCTCCTGATGTACCCTGTACCCTGCCCCACCTGGAGGAACCAAACGCAAATGCTCCACCGCGCAAGCCGCACCGCTGCCATCCTGCTCCTCGCCACCCTCCCCCTCCTCGCCGCCGATAAAAAGAAAGCCCCAGCCGACCCCCAAACCAACACCGACCCGGACAAAGGCCCCTGGTCCGAGCCTCAGCCCCCCACCGAAAAAATCGACCTCACCATGGTCCAGCGCATCCGCGAAGAAGGCCTCCTCCACTCCCACGTCATGGACTACGGCTCCGCCCTCGCCGACGACATCGGCCCCCGCCTCACCGGCTCCCCTAACCTCGCCAAAGCCAATGCCTGGACCCGCGATCAGCTCACTGCTATGGGATGCGTCAACGCCCACCTCGACGACTGGGGCGAATTCGGCATCGGCTGGCAGCAGCTCAACACCTGGGTCCGCATGGCCTCCCCCGATACCGCCGTCTTCATCGCCCAGGCCACCCCCTGGTCCCCCGCCACCAACGGCCCCATCACCGCCGACGCCGCCTGGGTCAACATCCAGACCGACGACGACTTCGACAAGTACAAGGGCAAGCTCGCCGGCAAAATTGTCCTCCTCGGCGAAATGCGCCCCGTTCCCCCCGTCGACGCCGCCCTCTTCGAACGCTATACCGACCAGCAGCTCGCCGACCTCGCCAACTACCCCGTCAATGACAACGCCGACGGCCTCACCCCCGCCATGCGCGACCGCCTCCGCACCTACCCCCAGCGCATGCGCCTCACCGACAAGCTCCTCCAGTTCCTCGCCGACGAAAAAGTCGCCGCCGTCATCCGTCCCTCCCGCGACGCCCAGCATGGCGGAGGCTCCGGCGGCACTATCTTCGACGACAACGGCGCAGCCATGGGCCGCACCCCCTACCTCCGCGGCCACGAAATGAAAGTCCCCACCGTCGTCATGGCCATCGAAAATTACGGCCGCGTCTACCGCCTCCTCCAGGCCCACGTCCCCGTATCCATCCAGATGGACGTAGAAGCAAAATTCACCGGCGACCACGAACACGGCTACGACACCGTTGCCGAAATCCCCGGCGCCGATCCCGGCCTCAAAGACCAAATCGTCATGGTCGGCGGCCACCTCGACAGCTGGATCGCCGGCACCGGAGCCACCGACAACGGCGCAGGCACCATCGTCGCCCTCGAAGTCATGCGCATCCTCACCGCGCTCAAAGTCCAGCCGCGCCGCACCATCCGCATCGCTCTCTGGACCGGCGAAGAAGAAGGCCTCTTCGGCTCCCGCGGCTACGTCAAAGAACACTTCGGCTCCGCCCCGCTCTCCACCGCCCCCGACCAGGCCGCGCTCCCCGAATTCATGCGCCGCGCCGCCGGCCCACTCGAACTCAAGCCCGAACAGCGCCAAATCTCCGCCTACTTCAACCTCGATAACGGATCGGGCAAAATCCGCGGCGTCTACCTCCAGGGCAACGCCGCCATCGCCCCCATCTTCGCCCAGTGGATCGCCCCTCTCAAAGACCTCGGCGTCACCACCCTCACCATGCAAAATACCGGCGGTACCGACCATCTCTCCTTCGACGCGGTCGGCATCCCCGGCTTCCAGTTCATCCAGGACCCGTTAGACTACGAATCCCGAACCCACCACTCCAATCAGGACGTCTACGAACGCCTCCAACCCGCCGACCTGAAGCAAGCAGCAACGGTAGAGGCAATCTTCGTCTACAACGCAGCCATGCGAGACCAAATGCTCCCCAGAAAACCCCTGCCCCACCCCGAGCTGCGCGATCAACAAATGTCCCCTATAAAAAACCTCTTCCCCGGAGCCGTAGAGGAACAAACCCCGCAAACGCACTAACCCAACTCAACCTCGCGTTCTCTAAACCAGAAAACAACTTCGGGTGCCCCATTCAAGCCCTCTTTTGGCTTGAGTGGGCAGCCACCGCACTCGCATCGAATCTCAGCGCGCTCGCCGGGTGCCCCATTCAAGCCCTCTTTTGGCTTGAGTGGGCAGTCCCCTCAGTCGCATCGCATAGCAGCGCGCTCGCCGGGTGCCCCATTCAAGCCCTCTTTTGGCTTGAGTGGGCAGCCACCGCACTCGCATCGCATAGCAGCGCGCTCGCCGGGTGCCCCATTCAAGCCCTCTTTTGGCTTGAGTGGGCAGCTCCCTCAGTCGCGTCCAGGAAAGAACCGGGTGTGTTTCCCCCGCCGGAACCACCACCAATCTGAAAAGAAAGAGAAAACTCCGTCATCCTGAGCGAAGCATCTGAAAATCAGCGCCCGCATTTGAGCGCGCTGAATCAATCCAGAAGCAAGTCGAAGAGCCGGCCTGAGCGAGCGCAGCGAGTCGAATGGCACCTGCGGTTCCCGCCAGAACCACCATCAATCTCAATAAAAGAAAGGAAAGTGTCATCCTGAGCGAAGCATCCGAATATCAGCGCGCCGCTTTTGAGCGCGCTGAATCAATCCAGAAGCAAGTCGAAGGACCTGCGGTTTCCCGCCCGCATCACCACCAATCTCAAAGGAAAAGAGAAAACTCCGTCATCCTGAGCGAAGCATCCGAATATCAGCGCGCCGGCTTTTTGGCGCGCGGAATCAATGAAGACGCAAGCCGAAGGACCTGCGGTTCGTGGCCCGCATCACCACCAATCTCAAAGGAAAAGAGAAGACTGCGTCATCCTGAGCGAAGCATCCGAATATCAGCGCGCCGGCTTTTTGGCGCGCGGAATCAATGAAGACGCAAGCCGAAGGACCTGCGGTTCGTGGCCCGCATCACCACCAATCTCAAAGGAAAAGAGAAGACTGCGTCATCCTGAGCGAAGCATCCGAATATCAGCGCGCCGGCTTTTTGGCGCGCGGAATCAATGAAGACGCAAGCCGAAGGACCTGCGGTTCGTGGCCCGCATCACCACCAATCTCAAAGGAAAAGAGAAGACTGCGTCATCCTGAGCGAAGCATCCGAATATCAGCGCGCCGGCTTTTTGGCGCGCGGAATCAATGAAGACGCAAGCCGAAGGACCTGCATTCCCCGCCAGAACCACCATAAATCTCAAAGGAAAAGAGAAAACTCTGTCATCCTGAGCGAAGCATCCGAATATCAGCGCGCCGGCTTTTTGGCGCGCTGAATCAATGAAGACGCAAGCCGAAGAGCCTGGCCTGAGCGAGCGCAGCGAGTCGAATGGCACCTGCTTTGTCCCGCCAGAACTACCACCAATCTCAATGGAAAAGAGAAAACACCGTCATCCTGAGCGAAGCATCCGAATATCAGCGCGCCGCTTTCTGGCGCGCTGAATCAGTCCAGACGCAAGCCGAAGGACCTGCGGTTCGTGGCCCGCATCACCACCAATCTCAAAGGAAAAGAGAAGACTGCGTCATCCTGAGCGAAGCATCCGAATATCAGCGCGCTCGCCTTTGAGCGCGCTGAATCAGTCCAGACGCGAGTCGAAGGACCTGCGGTTTCCACCCGAACCGCTACAAATCTCGAAAAAAGATAGCAATCTCCGCGAGCAGACAAATCCACCTAAGGTGCTGCGAAGCGGCACGACGGTAGAAGCCACAGCCTGGCCTGAGCGAGTTCGCGCTCGCGAACGAGTCGAATGGCGGCTTCAGCCCGTGGAAAAAACACCGGCGCGCAACCGGGTCCCCATGGCGCCCGCTTTTGGCGTCATGGGGTGGAGAAGCTCCTTCCTTGCTGCCGCAGGCCGCCGCGGAGGTGCCCCCACCGCAGCGGCTGGAAGTTGGCAAGATGCTTGATAACCCGCAGGGCCATGGATCGATCCTCGCTCCCCGCCCCGCAAATCCCTGACCCATTACTGGCTCGCGACAAAGGCATCCAAATCGGCGATGAAGACCTTCACCCGCTTGTAGTAGTCCATAAACGTGACTAAGCTGATGCCGGTTTGAGCGCCGTGAGCAATTTGATTTCTGTTGTTCACGATGCTATCGATGGCGTCCTTCACTTCGTCCGGCGTATTTCCCTCGAAGTGATCCCTCCAAGCCGGATCGAAGTGCCCGAGCATTACGAGAACATCTTCGAACTTTGCGTTTCGAAGCTTTGCAACATTACCCTTTACATATCTGGCAACGTTCGGATGGCTCCGATTTTCCGAATACCCGGCGAGCGTCGCGATGACCGCCTGCTCGATGAGGCCGGAGCTCAAGACGCATAAAAATCTGGCTATCTGCGATTGCAACTCCGCGTCCAGTGTCACGGGCTCGGACTTCGCTTTAGATTCCAAGCTGTCGATGCGCTGCTGCGCTCCAACGATTCTCCTGTCCATGATCAGAGCACCTTGGCAAACGCTTCCGTCGCCATTTGCAGGCGATTCTTGACCGTCTCATCGTCGGCAGTTGAGCGCGATGTCCATTGCTGAAAATCAGAATTGGCAAGAACCTCCTTGTATGTGCTCGCGATCCCGTTGAAATCCTTGACTGGACCCTTTTCGAGTCGCGCCGAGATCCCTGTAAGGATGGCATCGAATACTGCGGCGTTAAAGGTGCTGACAGGCTTGAAGGCCTTCGATCCGATATGTTCTAGGACGAGGCTGACGGACTTGTCGAACACGGCGGCGAGGTCCTTACACGAAGCCGGAGGAATGTTTCTGTTTTCGTGCATGAAGTTATTGAGGAAGGTCTTCATCGGACGCGTGTATGGCATTGCTGGCTTCGCCAGCGCGAAGAACCGAAGAATCAGCTCCTGATCTCTCATCCGTTTGTTGACCGGGCCAAAAAGTTCTCTCCATTTGAGGTTCTTATTTAGCTCCGACAGAAGTGTCGATAAGGCCCCTCCGTAGATTGCAGTCCTAATCTCTTGGGGCGAGAGGAGCATTCCGCTCGAGTTCAAGCGCTCGAAGATTTTGTAGATGCTACTGCCGCCGTCCGATGGATCGGTTTGCTTAACTACCGTGGCATGAATGATCGAGTTATCCAAGACCCTTCGATGTCCCTCTTCAAGGGTCTTGTAAGTCTTACCTTCGAAGCCAATCTGAACATCTACAAGGCTGAACTCTTTCTTTGTCGAGGGGAAGAGACCCTCATAGAACGCGTGTAGAGTTCTGAGGCGCTGTTGGCCGTCAATTACCAGCAACTTGTTGGTCTCGTTTTCCCTTGACAGGAAAATACCAGGGACAGGCAATCCCAGGAGGAGTGATTCCACAAATCGAGATGCCTGCTTAATTGGCCAGACATACCCTCGCTGGAACTCCGGGATCTTGATATCTCCATTCTTCAGGCGCTTCACGAGGCCGTCCACGTCATAATCCGCACCATAGCTCGTGATTTCGTATCGGAGCGCTTCTTCCTCGGTGTCTTCATCCTCCAGTAACGTTTCGTCGACCTGGTCGTCGACTATGTCCGGATCGGCGGCAACGACCATGGTTGGAACCGCGACGTTATCAGGCATGCGGGTATCGTAGGCTGGACACTCCCGCCTTGCAACCTCGGAGGAAGGAAGGTGAACTTCCACATGCTTCGCGCTCAATTCTGAGTTTCGGGGCCTATCCAACTCTTCTAAAGGTGCACTTGACGCTATTCACTCTTCCCGTCGAACACTCCCCCCACAAACCGCCCCACCTCCCGAGTCCCGTCCGCCTCAATCTTCTCCAAAAAACCCCTCCCTTCCCCGGCCCCGAAAATGAGGAAACGGCAGAGTCTCCAGATAAGCCTCCAGCCGAGCCCGCCCCGCCTCCGAATCCACGCTCGCCAGCAAATCGCTCAATCTGGCGACCTGTGGCCCGCGTCCTGTGCCCTCCAGCCGACCCCTGTGGAAATTTGTCAAGCCCCGCCGCCTTCCCAAAATGGCACTCCCCTCATTCCACACCACTTCCAAACCACAAAAACCCAAGATAATTGGCAGTCTAATTCTCTGGGCTTGGTATTCTAAGAATAGAGAGTAGAAAAAATTCTTTCCCGTCGAGCCCTGCCACGCGGCAGGGCTTTCGTGCCTCCGGTGCCATCGGCTCAGGGAAAGAGCCGCGCCCGAGAACCACAACCGAATGAATGAGAAACAGGCTAACGCAACTTGAATCTGTGAATTATCGTCGCGAAGGCCCAGAATGCAGCCGAACCGCAATGAAATGAATGGTTTGAATCATAAACCGAGCAGGATGAATGGCATACCGAAACACCAAAACGGCAAACCCCAACCCCATGAATGACTTAGACGAAAAAGGCCAGGGAGGGTGGGTGGGGCCAACTCCCTTGACCAGCCGAAGAGACTCCCGTAGCATGAGCCCATGGCATTTTGCCCCAATCCGGTCGCTTGTTGCACTTGTTGTTGTGCATCGCGCCGGATGTTTGGGTAAGCCTCGATTCCAGGTTCAGCTCATAACTCCCGCGCTTTCAGCCCACGCTGACGCGGGTTTTTTATTTGCCCTCAAACGACGGAGAACTCATGGCGGACCTTTCCGCACCCAAAGAAACCAAAGCCCAGCGAGCCGAACGCCTCAAGCGCGAAAAAAATCCATGGGGCGCGATCGAAGAAATCCGCGCCTTCGCCCGCGACGGCCGTTCCACGATCCCCGCCGAATGGAACACGTACTTCCGCTGGTGGGGCATCTACACCCAGGGCGACGGCGTCGGAGTCACCGGCGGCTCCGGCGGCGAAGGCAAGGCCACCGAATACTTCATGATGCGCGTCGGCATTCCGAACGGAATCCTGAGCGCCGGCCAAACCCGCGTCCTCGCCGACATCGCCCGCAACCACGGCCGCAACCTCGTCGACATCACCGTCCGCCAGAACATTCAGTTCCACTGGCTCACCATCGAGTCGATTCCCGACATCATGGAAGCCCTCGACGCCGTCGGCCTCTCGCCCAAAGGAGCCTGCGGCGACGTCGTCCGCAACGTCACCGGCTGCCCGCTCGCCGGCATCGCGCACGACGAAATCATCGACGCCTCGCCGCTCGCCATCGAAGTCTCGTGCGCGCTCCAGGCCAACAACGACTTCTACAACCTCCCGCGCAAATTCAAAATCTCGATCACAGGCTGCGCGGTCTGGTGCTCTTATCCCGAGATCAACGACATCGGCCTCACCGCGATCCGCCGCGGCCCGGAGTCGGACAACGAAGTCGGCTACTCCGTCCGCGTCGGCGGAGGTCTCTCCAACGAACCGCATCTCGGAGTAAAACTCAACGCCTTCGTCCGCCCCGATCAGGCGCCAGCCGTCGTCCGCGCCATCGCCGAAATCTTCCGCGACCAGCAGGGCCTGCGCGAAAGCCGCGACCGCGCCCGCCTCAAATACCTCTTCATGAAAGAAGGCTGGACCGCCGACCGCTTCCTCGACGAAATAGAGAACCGTATCGGTTACAAATTAGATCCCGGGGTCGAAGAAGTTGTCCCCGACGACATCCTGCGCGACCACGCCGGCATTCATCCGCAAAAGCAGTTCGGCCTCAGCTTCGTCGGCGCCAGCGTTCTCCGCGGACGCCTCACCGGCGACCAGCTCGCCGCCGCCGCCGACCTCGCCGACCGCTTCAGCGCCGGCGCGCCGGGACAAAACGAAGCTGCCCTGCGCCTCACCGTCATGCAGAACCTGCTCTTCCTCAACATCCCAACAGCCCGCGCCGGAGAACTCGCCCGCGAGCTGGAGCAACTCGGCCTTCGTGTCGAAGGCTCGGCTTTCTGGCGCGGCGGCATCGCCTGCACCGGAACCGAATTCTGCAAGCTCGCCATCACCGAAACCAAAGGCTTCCTGCGCTGGCTCGTCGACGAAATGGAAGAACGCCTGCCGCAGTTCGACCAGCAACTGCGGCTGCACGTTACCGGCTGTCCCAACAGTTGCGGCCAGCACTGGATCGCTGACATCGGCCTCGAGGGCAAGAAGGTCAAACACGAGGGCAGCCTCACCGATGCTTATTACTTTTGCCTCGGCGGCTCCGTCGGCCAGCACGCCACCACAGCGCGACCCGTCGGCTTCCGCACTCCCGCAACTCTGGTGCCCGAGGCCATCGAGCGCCTCCTGCGCAAATATCTCGCTGAGCGTGACCGCGGCGAAAACCTGCGAGCCTGGTTCGCCCGCAACAGCGATGCCAGCCTGCGCGCCGCCTTGGCCGGCGAGGAAAAGATTCCCGTCGAACGCGACCTGCCCTCGGGCCGCGTTCCACTTGAGATAGCGGGCTGAAGGAGATTCGCGATGACCCTGTTGCCCATCTTTCTCCGCCTCGATCGCCGGCCTTGCCTCGTTGTTGGCGCGGGCACTGTCGCTCTGGCCAAGGTGGAAAGCCTGCTCGCTGCCGGAGCCGCGATCACCGTCGTTGCTCCCGCCGCGATCCCGCAGATTCGCGCCCTCGCCGCGCAAAACGCTTTCACCTGGCATCATCGCGTCTTCGAGCCCTCCGACCTCGACGGAACCTTTCTCGTCATCGCCGCCACCAGCGATTCCGCCATCAACCACGCCGTCTACGAACAAGCTCTGCGCCGCAACATCCTCTGCAACGCCGTCGACGATCCGCCCAACTGCGACTTCTACTTTGGATCCGTTGTCTCCCGCGGCGATCTGCAGATCGCCATCTCGACCGCAGGCGAAAGCCCCGCTCTCGCCCAGCGACTGCGCCGCGAAATCGACGCGCAGCTTCCTGCCGACCTCGGTCCCTGGCTCACCGAGCTCGGCGCTCTTCGCCGCGAGGTCCGCGCCGCAACGCCCGCCGGAGAAGCTCGCAAGCTGCTCCTGCATTCGCTCGCGCATCGCCAGCTCTGCAACGTGCCGACTTGCCCAACGCGGCAATTTGCGCACGAACAAATACATGCCATCCAAAAGACCGAGGCAACCGCATGACCAGCGCACTTCCCGGGACTGTCTACCTCGCCGGCGCAGGGCCCGGCGATCCCGAACTGCTCACCCTCAAAGCCGCCCGCCTTCTCGCGACCGCCGACGTCATCCTCCACGACGACCTCGTGCCTGCAGCGATTCTTGCTCTTGCCGCACGCGCTCTCGTCATTAACGTCGGCAAGCGCTGCGGACGCAAAAACATCTCGCAGGAACAAATCAACGCGATGATGATCGACGAGGCTCGGCGTGGCCTTTCGGTCGTGCGGCTCAAGTCCGGCGATCCGCTCGTGTTTGGCCGAGCCGCTGAAGAAATGGACGCACTTCGCGCCGCCGGTATCTCTTTCCAGGTCGTCCCCGGCATCACTGCCGCCTTCGCCGCAGCCGCTGCTTTGCGTCGGCCCCTCACGGATCGTCGCAATGCCTCCAGTGTCACCTTCTCTGCCGGTCACCACGCGCCCGGCTCGATCCCTGAGCCAGCCCCTCTCGCAGCGCCAACCCGCGCCATCTACATGCCGGGCCGCGACCTCGCGCCCATCGCCGCACAACTCCGCCGCGAAGGCCTTCCCGCCGACCTGCCCTGCGTCATCGTCTCCCGTGCCGCCCAGCCCGAACAGCAGATCGTCCGAACAACGCTGGGGCAACTCGCCCGCGTAGCGCCCCTGCCCGCCCCATCCATTCTGCTCGCCGGTGAGGCCCTCCGCGAGATGCACCACGACCAAAACGCTGTCGCACAATATGTATCAGAAATGGCTACAAATAAGCTGCAATCCGCAGAATTGTAACCAGCACAGCTACATTTTCACCGGACAGCCCCGTCCAGCGTGTAGTCGAAATCGTAAAAGTGCTTCCCGCCGCTCTCGATGCGGATCTTCATCGACCCCACAATCCCCGTCAGCTCGCCCGTCCCCGAGTCCGGCACCACGACGACGTTCAACTCCGGCGCCCCGCGATTCATCGTCGCGTTATGCTGCAGCACAAAGCTGCCGCTCTTGCCCTTGAGCTTCCCCGTCACCCGCTCCATCGCGACGTATCCGCCCGAGCCTAAAGTCTTGTCCAGTACGCTCAGCATCTCGCCCTGGCTCGTCGCCTCCAGATCGCCGTGGAACTGCTTGTCCAACGACATGCGGCCCAATCCAGCGGCTTCGGCCTGCGGATTGTCCGGCTTCTGCGGAGACAACTTAACTTCGAAAGATCCTGTTGCGTGCTGCATTACGACCTCTCCCTTTCCCGCCGCGGAATCCTGAGCATACCCCAGGTTCACTCCAGCCAATCCGCCCGCCAAAACCAGCCCCACCGCTGCAATAACAGATTCAATCAGCCTCATTCTGTGCAGCATAGCAGGCTCATTTCCTGCGAGAATCGGCATCCAAAATATCTATGTCACGGTTCGGTAAGCTCCTTCTCCCCTCAGCACTTCTCGCATTCGCCCTCGCCGGTTGCCATGGCAATCAAAACCAGACGCAGGCCAGCGCCGACGACCCAGCCTCCGTCAACCTAGTCAATGCCAGCAACACCACAGCGAGCAACGAGAATCCGCCGCCTCCACCTCCGGATCAGAGCTCAGGTTCGCAGCCGGCCCCGTCTTACCAGACTCCACCTCCAGACCAGTCCAGCGACGGCGACGAATATCCCGGCGACGCCTCGGCAGGCTACGCCGACACCGCCTACGACGTCGCCTCCGACGCGCCGCCCCCGCTTCCCGACTACGACCAGCCTCCCTGCCCCGGCGACGACTACATCTGGACGCCCGGCTACTGGGCCTACTCCCAGGCAGGCTACTACTGGGTCCCCGGCGTCTGGGTCATGGCGCCCTATGTCGGCGCACTTTGGACCCCCGGCTACTGGGGCTACTACAGCGGCCGCTATCGCTGGTACCACGGCTACTGGGGCCCGCACATAGGCTTCTACGGTGGCGTGAATTACGGCTACGGCTATGACGGCGACGGCTATGAAGGCGGCTATTGGCGCAACCGAAATTTCTACTACAACACCGCTGTCACGCGCGTAAACGTGACCATCGTCCGCAACGTCTACAACTACCGCGTCGCGAACAACTACAATTCCACCCGCGTCAGCTTCAACGGCGGCCGTGGTGGACTGAATTATCGGCCTACACCCGCACAGGCCGCGGCACGCAACGAACACCACTTCGCACCGCTGCCGGCCCAGCGCTCCATTGCGCAGTCCGCAATGCAGAATCGCGGTCAGTTCGCAAATGAAAATCGCGGCCGTCCGCAGATGGTCGCCGTTAATCAGCCAATGAACGACGGACGCGGCGCCCCTGCTCCTCGACCTGAAGACTTTCACCCCGCGCCCGCGGCTCGTCCTGAAGCAGGCCGCCCTGCTCCCGGTCCGGTAACCCGTCCAGAAAACCGCCCGGAGAGCCGTCCCTCGCCCTACAATCCTGCTCCCCTGGCCGCGCCTCGTCCCGCGCCTGGTCCAGGGCTGCGTCCCCAGCCCGGCCGCCCCGCTCCTGAATCGCGGCCACAGCCGCGGCCGGAAAGCCGGCCCGCACCCGGATCGCAGCCGGAGTCGAGACCAGGTGCGCAACCGAGG
>CAZHTJ010000076.1:11603-18394 GCA_964535525.1 uncultured Acidobacterium sp.
AAGCCGGCCCGCACCCGGATCGCAGCCGGAGTCGAGACCAGGTGCGCAACCGAGGGCAGAATCGCGACCCGCGCCACAGCCGCCAAATCAGCCACGTCCTTTCAATCGTCCTGAAGGAAGACCGCAGCCGGAATCAAGGCCGGCGCCCCAACCGCA
Source organism: uncultured Acidobacterium sp. (assembly GCA_964535525.1). Classification (GTDB taxonomy): domain Bacteria; phylum Acidobacteriota; class Terriglobia; order Terriglobales; family Acidobacteriaceae; genus Palsa-343. Next base: position 11,760 of record CAZHTJ010000076.1, read on the forward strand.
GCAGCCTCGACCAGAGAGCCGCCCGCAACCGGAGTCGCGTCCCCAACCGCAGGAATCACACCCCGCTCCCCAGCCGGAATCGCGGCCGCAACCGGAATCAAGACCGGCTCCGCCACCACAGCAGGAATCGCGGCCCGCCCCTCCCCCGAAAGAGCAACCTCGTTCGGAGAACAAGCCCGGCGAAAAACACCCTCAGGAGCGTTGAGGGGTCGGAGCATTCGACTGCGGCTGTCGTATAGTCCGGGCGAGCAGTTCGCGCAGCCGGAACGCTCGCTCCAGCTGAGCCCCGATCAGCAGCCTTTGGCGCCGGCGATGATCCTCATTCCGCAACTGCGCCAGGATCCTCTCGTCGTGCGCCGCTCCCGCCTCCAGTTCGAGAATCGTGGATTCCAGGGTCAGGCGAAATCGGTCGCTCACTCGAAACGGCTCTGGATCGGGGCGCAGAAGCATGATTCCTCGTCAGGGAAGCTAAAGTCTTTCCCTCTGCTGCCGATTGTAGCGACGAGGCTTTCCACCCGCGAGACCAGCCCGTGCTTCCTCAGAGAAACCTTTGGGGGAGAGCTGTAGCGTTTTGCGACAAAACGCGCTGATTTCCAGCTTCCTGCTTCCTGCTTCCAGCGCTCTATCCCAGATCGATCTTCTTCGTCGCCACTGTCTCCAGCACCTGCGCTACAAATTGCTCCAGCGGCATCGATCCCTGATCGCCCTTCCCGCGCGTGCGCACGCTGACCGCTTCGCTCGACTCTTCCTTGTCGCCCATCACCAGCACGAAAGGAATCTTCTGCATCGTCAAGTCGCGGATCTTTGCGTTCATCTTCTCGTTCCGCGCATCCACCTCCACGCGCAACCCCGCTTTTTGTAACCGCTGCTGTACTTTTTTCGCGTACTCCTGATGGCGCTCGCTGATCGGCACCAGTCCCACCTGCACCGGAGCCAGCCACAGCGGAAACGCCCCCGCGTACAGCTCGATCAGATACGACACCATCCGCTCCATGGTGCTGATAATCGCCCGATGGATCATCACCGGCCGCGGCTGCGTCCCATCGGCCGCCGTGTATTTCAACCCAAACTGGCTGGGCAGATGAAAATCCACCTGCACTGTTGAGTAGGTCTCTTCATGCCCCATCACATCGGCCAGCTGAATATCGAGCTTCGGCCCATAGAACGCCGCGTCGCCGGGGCTCTCGCGATACTGCAGGCCCAGCGCATCGAGCGCCTCACGCAGCTCGCGCTCGCCCAGCTCCCACATCGCGTCGTTGTCGACATATTTCTCCTTGTTCTTCGGGTCGCGCAGCGACAGCCGGTAGCTGTACTTCGTAATGCCCAGGTCCTTATACGCGCGCTCCACCAACTTCATCACGTTGGAAAATTCTTCCTTGATCTGGTCCGGACTGCAGAAGATGTGCGCGTCATTCAGTGTCATGCAGCGCACGCGGCTCAGCCCGCTCAGCACCCCCGACCGTTCGTAGCGATACATGGTGCCCAGCTCCGCCAGCCGCACCGGCAGATCGCGATAACTGTGCAGTTTCGATTCGTACACCAGGATGTGGTGCGGGCAATTCATCGGCCGCAGCACCATCTGTTCCGTTTCGAGATCCATGGGCGGAAACATGTCTTCGTGATAATGCGCCCAGTGGCCGGATCGTTTATACAAGTCCACTTTCGCCAGATCCGGCGTGTAGACGTGCTGGTAGCCCAACTCCCGCTCGAGGCCGAGGATATAGTCCTCCAGCAGCCGCCGGATCGTCGCGCCCTTCGGTAGCCATAGCGGAAGACCGGCCCCGACCTCCTCGCTGACCGTGAACAGCTCCAGTTCTTTGCCCAGGCGCCGGTGATCCCGCCGCTTCGCATCCTCGATGCGCTCCAGATACTCGTCCAGATCCTTCTTCGAGAAAAACGCCGTACCGTAAATCCGCTGCAGCTGCGGATTCTTGTCGTCGCCCAGCCAGTACGCGCCCGAGATGCTCATCACCTTGAACGCCTTCACGCGGCCGGTGGACGGCACATGCGGTCCGCGGCAAAAATCTACAAACTTCCCATTGCGGTAAAGCGAAATTTCGTCGCCGGGCTTCGTGAATTTCTCCACGAAATGCACCTTCATAAAGTCATTGCCGGTCTTGAACTCCTCCAACCCCTTTTCGCGCGGCTCCTCTTCGCGGACGAACTTCTCATCGCGCGCCGTCACCTCCGCCATCCGCCCCTCGATCAGCTTCAGGTCCTCGGGCGTGAAGGGAGTCGGTCGCCAGAAGTCATAGAAGAAGCCGGTCTCGGTTGCCGGCCCGTGACCCAGCTTCGTCTCCGGAAACAGCTCCGTGACCGCCGTCGCCAGCACATGCGCTGCCGAGTGGCGCAACACCTTCAGCGCTTCCGGGGCCTTCTCCGTCAACAACTCCAGCGCGACGTCCTCGGTCAGCGGCGTAGTCAGATCCACCAGCCGCTCGGCGTGCGTGTCTTCCGTGCCATACATTGCGGCTTCGCTGCCATCGGCCGCCGCAGCCGCCACCGCCGCCGCTTTCAATGGCCGAATCCGCGCGACCACCGCAGCCTGGGCCAGACGTGGCGAGATGCTTTCAGCGACAGACAAGGGCGTTGTGCCGGACGGAACCTCGCGCACCGATCCGTCGGGAAGCTGAACCTGTATCGCACTCATAAAAGCAGGGTACAGGGTTGAGGGTACAGGGTACAGATCACCGAAGCCAGGGTCCGGTTCGAGGTCCTGAGGGTGAGATTCCGGTCCAGGCCCCCTCCCCCTCCCTCCCCCCCTTCCCATCATGTCGTTGAAACCACGGGGCGTGTGGGAGCTATCGAGCTCGATAACCCCTCTGCCTGGCTCCGGGGGGCTGCTGGAAACGGGTTTTCGGAGGATCGCAAGTTGCAGCGCATCTGCTGATTTGGCTCCTGTGAAAGCAAAAGCCCCGCTCATCGAAGGATGAACAGGGCTTTCCCAACTATCTATAAGGTTAGAGCTCGGGAGGGAGCAAGTCCAGAACAATCGGCGCGAGCCACGGTACGGAAGTTTGGCGGGCGCAAAGACGGCGTTCAGCGTTCTTCAGCGTTCAGCGTCCGGCCGTCGGCGAACATACGGCTTTGCACTTCTGCTTACTTCAGCCCGATATGCGCAGTCATCTCCATGTTGCCCCAGTCGGTGGTGTCTCCGAAGGTCTCAAAGTCGGTCTGATAGGCCCGCGCGCCCCCCAATTGCTCCGGCGTCATCCCCGCGATCCGCTGCCACAGTGCAGGAATCACCACCTGGGGCGCACCCTGCTCGGAGGTCATCGCGGCATACTTGCCCGCGTGGATCGTCTTCGCCACCATGCCAGGAGGGATCTTGTCGGCTGAGGTCACCCGATAGCCCAGCGTGTAGTTGTAGTCGCCGGTATTGTCGCTGGCGTAGTCGCTGTAGACCACCACCAGGCCATCACCGGTCCGGTTCGGGATCGACTCCAGCACGCCGCTCTGCATGGCGCCCTGCCACATCTGAGGAATCTGCCCCTGACCACCTGCTTCCCTTGCATTGTTCGTGCGCACGGTGACGCCCACGACAATAAACGCGTTCCGATCCTCGATCTTCGGCGCCTGACCGATGACCGACCCCGTAGCGGAAACCGCGGGAGCCTGTGCAGCCGGGGTTGAGGTTTGGGCGAACCCTGTTGCGGCCAGGGCAAGGACGACGGGCAAAGCGATCTTCCCGGTGCTGCGAAGCGTGGCACAGAACATAAGTGAGCAGTATACGCAAGGAAGCTGCGCCCCGGTTCGGGGATTTTGACGCGCGTGTGACCCGTACCGAGGGGTACGATCATTCCGTTTCGTACGCTGAACCCTACGAGCGCCTTAGCGTGTTGATGATCATGAGCGCGCACAGGCCGACCAACATCCACCCTAAGATTTGCCCGGCGCGGGCCGTCCCTCGTGCCGACGTGAGACCCTCGCACTGGGGATGCTCGGCAAGTTCGCTAATGGCCTTGCCGCTGAAATAGATTCCCAAGGGCGCCAGTACTAGGGGGATGAAAAACGGCAGCGGCGGTATCCGCCCCCCGGTCAACATCAGCGCGATGAGCAAAATACCAAAGCCGACAATGCTGAACCAGATCCCCCGGTTAGCCAGTCTCTTGATCTCATCAATTATTTGCAGCACCGATTCCGGGCTGAGCGCTGCCCCAAACAGCGACCCCTCGACATACTCCTGTCTAGTTGCTCCAACGACAAGGCGGGCTGCACGACTCTCGATCAGAACCTGCCTGCAGGCGCGGCACTCCTCCTTATCGATGATTCTGCCGCAAGAGGGGCAGGTTCGCCCGTCAGCCGCATGGCGGTTTGCCTTGGTCGAGGCGTTGGACAGCGGGAGTGGTTCGGCCACGGGGTCGGACTCGCAAGCGCACGTCGTGACACCGGCAGGGTTGAGGACGCCGCAGTTTAGACACATCCACGTGTCGCTGAGGCGCCTCCTCCTCAGTTCCTCTGCCATAACCTGAACGGCATCTGGATCGTACAGGTCGCGGTCCTGCCCGAAGGCGCGCTCTAGCTGTTCTGTGCTCCAAACCTTGTAAGTCTCCCCCGGTTTGCTGCCCATGCGTCCTCTCAGGTTTTTGCTCTTCCCACTCCGCCGAGATCGCCACTTCTTTTCTGCGGGTTAGGCCAAGAGACCCTGCCCTAACCATGGATGCCAGTATACGCAGAGAAATTGCGCGCCGAGGTCCGGCGATCCGGCTGGACTTGTAACCATTACCGGCCCGGTACTTTGGTCAGCGGAAATTGGCTCCAAGGTCCGGTATCGTTAACCCATTGGTTGCAGGCGGAGAGGCGCGGATTCCGGCTCGAAGCGCAAGCCGCGCCATTAAGATGAAAGCCATCCTCCACCTTTTCGGACGGCACATTTCGGATATGGCAATTGTGCACCGCAAACCGCTCTGGACGCGGGTTGCCGCAATCGCGGCTCTGGCCGGGGTGCCTCTGCTCGGATGCCAAAGCGTGCAGAGTTCGCTTCCCTCGACGACGCTGGTGCGGGTGATCGACGCTTCTTATAACGCGCCCGCGGTCAATGTCGACGTGGGGACGACGGCCATCGCCACGAATATCGGCGCGGCAACTTTTACGAACTACGCCTTCCTGCCGCCGGAAAACACCACCGCGTATGTTTTTCCAGCGGGCTCGACGAAATTCACTGCCTCGGCCCAGGGCAATTTCCTCGTCGCGCAGCAGAACTCCGTCTACATCACGGACCTGGGCACCGGCTACACGGCTACCATCCTCGCCGATCAGGCCATCGCAGCGCCGGCCGGGTACTTCTCGATCCGGTTTCTGCAGCAGGCGATCCAGGCGGGCGCGGTGGACATCTATATTGTTCCCGCCGGAAGCACGCTGGCCGGGGCGAAGCCGCTGTTCACGAAGGTGGCGCCGCATTCGGTGGAAGGCTATGTGAATGTGATGGCCGGTCAGTACACCATTGTCATCACGCCCACCGGGGTGATCACGACGCCTTTCACCAGCACGCAGATGCAGTTTGTCGCCGGCCAAGTCCGCACGGTGTTGATCATGGATGCGCAGCTGACGACGAATCCACCGGTGACAATCACGGTGGGGGACGATGTGAACTGATTTACAGGTTACAGGTGACAGGTTACGGGTTACGAGTTACGGGTCGCAGGTTGCAGATCCGGGGTCCAGCATTCAGCGCGCCAGCTTCGCTCCTTCCAGTTCCAGCAGCTTCTTCTTGCGCTCGACGCCCCAGCGATAGCCCGTAAGCTTGCCATCGCTGCCGATGACGCGATGGCACGGAATCACAACCGCTATCGGATTGGTTGCGCAGGCGCGAGCCACGGCGCGCACCGCCGTTGGCTGGCCGAGCGATGCTGCCAGTTGCGCGTAACTCCGTGTCTCTCCCCGAGGGATGCGGCGCAGAGCTTCCCAGACGCGCATCTGAAATGCGGTCGCGCGCAGGTCGAGTGACAGGTCGAGCGCCGCGGGATGCTCGGTGAACTGGGAGAGCAGTTCACTCAAATACGGTGCGAGCTCCGGGTCGAGGCGAATCTGCGCCAGAGGAAATTGCGCGCGGAGCTGGCGCGCGAGCTGGTCCCCGCTGTCGCCGAGTATCACAGAACAAAGCCCGCGCTCGGTCGCCGCGATCAGCAGCTTGCCGAGCTGACTATCTCCGATGGCGTAACCGATGCGGGCGTCGCGGCCTCCGGCACGGTATTCCCCGGGAGCCATGCCCAGCTGCGTGTTCTCGTAGGCGCGGCCGGGGCCGGAGTAGCCCGCGTCGTAGATGGCGTCGGTCACACGCGCGGAGCCGGTGGTCAGCTCGCTGCGGAAGGAGGCTGCTCTGCGCTGGCGCTGATACTGCGCGGGGGTAAGACCGAGCACCCGCTTGAAGGTGCGCTCGATGGTGAAGGGGCTGCGGCCGGTCATGCGTGACAGCTCCGCCAGAGTGACCTGGCGGTCGCGCTTGAGCGCCGAGGAGAGGGTCTCCACCAGGCCAGCGTCGACATGGCGCTGATGCGGTAAACAGCGGCGGCAGGGCCGATAACCAGCACTCATCGCGGTTGCAGGATCGGCAAAGAAGACGACGTTGCTACGCGCGGGGCGGCGGCTGGGGCAGGTGGGCCGGCAGAAGACGCCGGTGGTGGTGACGGCGTAGA
>CAZHTJ010000077.1:0-17490 GCA_964535525.1 uncultured Acidobacterium sp.
TCACCCGCCTCGCCCAGATGGCCCGCGCCGTCGGCATCCATCTCATCCTCGCCACTCAGCGTCCCTCCGTCGACGTCATCACCGGCCTCATCAAAGCCAACGTCCCAACGCGAATCTCTTTCCGCCTCGCCACCAAGGTCGACTCGCGCACCATCCTCGACTCGAACGGTGCCGAAGCGCTCCTCGGCCGCGGCGACATGCTCTATCTCCCACCAGGAACTTCGCGCCTCCACCGCGTCCACGCTCCTCTGGTCACCGAAAAAGAAATCGCCGCTGTTACAGATTTCTGGAAGAAGCAGGGCAACGCCGACTACGTTCAGGGTTTCCTCGAAGCCCCCAAAGACGGGAACAGCAACGAGCCAGGATTCGAGGGCGAAGAAGGCGACGACGTCAGCGACGATCTCTTCGAAGATGCCGTGCGCCTCGTTCTGGAATTCGGCAAGGCCTCCACTTCGCTGCTCCAGCGCCGTCTCCGCATCGGCTACGGCCGCGCCGCCCATCTCATCGACCTGATGGAGCGCGACGGCATCGTCGGCCCCGCCGAAGGGTCCAAACCCCGCGAAATCCTCAAGCCGCCGGACTGGCTCAACGAAATCGAACCCACTTTGCGCTAGGTTTAAGGCGCAACGGAGGTTCTTCAGCGAGATCCCGGATCCGGGTCGGAATCGTCAAATTTACGGGGGGATCGGGGATCGCGCTCCCGCCGGTGGCTGGAAAAGAAGCGAAGCCACATACGAGGGCTCAGGGGGGTCAGCCGCGTCAGGCTATAAAGAACGCTGCAAAAACGATCACGACCAACGTGACGATCACGAAATGCATGCGATGATCTGAATCTCCCTGTTCAACCTGCCTTCGGCGTGGACTTCGCAGTCCGCAAAGCAACCAATCCCAGCACCACCACCACGAGCAACAAAGCAACCCACAACAACGCCGGATGCCTCTCCGTAAACGCCCGCGTATCCGGACGGGCCTGATACTGAGGATTCTCTTCCTCCGCCCCCAGCGCCGCCTGTGCCGCACTCGCGTCCGCCACAAACAGCGTCGCATAGTCATACCGCGGAGCCGTCAGTGCCGGGTCGCCAAAATAAAGCGCGTACTGCGCCCCCGCCACCGCGTCGAAGCACAGCGTCCTCTGCTCCATCTCCAGCCGCACATAGGTGATCGCCAGCGGCGCATCGTCGCCGTTATCCACGGTGATCGTCCACGTCGAACCCATCTCGCCAAAATTCGCCCCCGGCGCATCTATCGCCAGTTGTTCTTCGTCGATGCGATGCCCATCGTGGGTCCCATGCACCCGCAGCAAATTTCTCGAAGACTCCACCGGCCCCGGCGGTTCCTCATCGGTGTTCAGTTTTCCAGCCACGACCGGCTCCACCTTCACCGTCACGTCGCGGCTGAAATTCGCCGGAGTTGCACCCACCGCAAACTCAATTCGCTCCGCCGGAACATGCGCCGGCACTTTGAACTGCAGGACCGACGTCTTCCCCTTCTGCGTTGCCGTATTGGTATCAGCCACGGTGACATATTGCTGCTTGGCAGGCAGCCGCGAAAGAGTCAGCCCCGTCACATCCCCCGGCTTCACCGGCCCCGTAATCCGAAAATGCAGATACCGGAAATCAGAATCGGGCAGATGCAACACCGTGCTTCGCCCCAGCCGCTGTCCCGTGAGATCGAAAACCGTATACGACCCCAGCTTCGTACCGGCCCCGGCCCTCATCAGCTCTGCGTGGCTACCTGTAACCGTGACGGTTGCAATAAAGTCTGTCTGCGTGATCCCCAGCTCCACATCGCTGTAGCGCTCGTCCGGAATCGCCGCATCGAACACCGTCTGTCCCCCCTGCGAACCCAGATTCAGCGGCGCAATCTCCTTCTGCTGCTGCTCCACCGGCGCAGCCTCGCGAATCGCAAACGCCGTCTCAGTCGTGTCGCGGTACAGCCGAACGTCAGCCAGCCCCGGCGCAGCATGCGCGTAGATTCCCGCATCCAGCACCACACAGGTCTGCCCCGCCTTCGCTGCCGGCGAAGCGAGAGCCCGTTCATAGCGGAAATACCGCATCTCCGGCGTAGCCGCCGCCAACAGCAGTAAGACAATTCCAGCGCGCCAATGCATCAAGCCCCGATTCTCACTTTGCGTTCGCTTTCCGCAGATTCAGCCAGTCCCTCTGATAAGCAAAGCTCACGCCAAGCAGCAGCGCCCCGAGTCCCAGGAAACTCAAAATCCGATATCCCTGGCTCAGCGTGCTCACATCCACGATGAACACCTTCCCAATGGACACAGCAAGGAGTACCAGCGCCTGCCACCGCAGAAACGCCACCCGCCGCCAGAATCCCAGCGTCAGCAGCGCCGCACCAAACAACATGAAGAACGCCGAGTACGTGAACTGCGCGTACATCCGGTAATCGTGCATCAGCGTCCAGTCGCCCCCAAAACCGCTACGCCAGTGCAGGTACCACCAGTACGCGTGAATCTCCCAGCCCACCGCCGGCAGGATCAACGCATTCACCGCCAGCCCCGCCACAGCTGCAAGGCTCTCCCACGACACGGGCGGCTCCGGTCCCGGCTCCTTTGCCGCCTGGGCAGCCAGCCACGCCACAAATGCGCAAACCGCAATCCCAAACAGGTAGGTTCCGAATCTCTCGTTGAAAATCGGCGTGACCGACGCAGCCGGATTCACCGTCACCAGAGCGACGAGCCCCAGCGCCAGGCACAGCAACGCGAGAACCGTCAGCAGCTTCGACTGCACCCGCCGCGCCAGCCACACCAGCGCCGCGCCCTCCGCCAGCCAACCGATCGTCATCCACCGCCCCTGGGTTTTCAGAGGAATCGCGATGGTCAGAAATACAACCGCAATCGTCAGGTGCAGCGTCGAGGTCGCCGTTGCGCTGCTAAGGATCGCCCCGCGCGCCGGGAACCGCAACAGCAATAAGTAGAATGCCGCGAATGCCACCGCCACCCACGGTGCGGCCGACACGCTGCCTGCGATCTGCAGCATCAGGTAGAAGCCCAGGAACCCCAGCGCCGCATTCGCCAGCGGCACCACCACCAGCGCCAACCCGTCCCACCCTAAATCCGGAATGTCCTTTCGCAGCCGCACCAGCCGCGGAGCCCACGCAAAAATCAGGAAGAAGCACGCCAGGAAAAACGCTGTCGTCCCAAATTCACTCTGCGAGTAGTACTGCACCGACCACTCCGCGAAGAAAAATACCGTCCCTGCAAAGGCCGCGCACAGCAGCCGCGACCACGGCTTGAGCGCGACCAGGAGCAGCGCCACCGCATCGAGCAGCAACAAATATGTGAACAGTGCGACCTCGTGATTCTCCCCCGTCGAGAGCAGCAGAGGTGTGCTGAAGCCGCCCACAATCGCGTACAGCGCCAACAGTTCCGCATCCTGGACCCACGCCAGAAATCCGTTGAACGCCGTCACCGCGATCATCGCCGCAAACGCAACGCCCGAATCCACGAGGTGATACAGCGAAAACGCCGCCCACAGCGACAAGTACAAAACGCCGCTGCCAATCGCCTTCAATGAATACGAAAATGCCGCGTACCCGCGCGTTCTGAACCGCTCCGACCAGGCGATCAGCCCCGCCCCCGCGACCAGTCCAATCAGCACTCGTCCCAGCGGCCCAATCCAGTGGTTGTCGATCGCCAGTTTCAGGAACCACGCCGCCGCAATCAGCACCGCCAGAATCCCAATGCGGTTGAACCACTGCGACCCGATACGGCTCTCGAGCGACCGCTCCTCGCTAGCAGGCTCGACCGCAGCAAACTGCGGCGCCGTCGTCGCCGGATAGCCCTGCGCAGTCCCCGGCGCCGGCACCGGCGCCGGCGTCACTGCCGGAGCGTCTCCCGCAGCCGACACAACCGCAGCGCTCGCCGCTTCAGCCGTCACCACAGCCGGCCTCTGAGTCGGCGGTTCCTCCCGCGGGGCGATCCCGTGCTCCCTCAGGGTCTCTTCCAGCCGCCACACACGCCCGCGCAGCGCAGCCATCTGCGCTTCAAGATCTCTCGGCTCTCGCTCTCCCATTGCCGCCCAATTTACACCGCGCGCCCCGCCGATTCCAGCGATGTTTCCTGTGCGCACCCCACCCGGGACCGGCCCAGAAAAGAAAGGGACCGCGCAGGGCGGCCCCTCAGAGGAAGTTGCTGGCAGTTAGTACAGAATTTTCAATCCGAACTGCAGAATGCGCGGCTCGAACGTGCTCGAAATCTGTCCGCCGCTCGACGGCACGCCGCCTGTGATCGCCGACAGCGGCGGAGTTGCGCCCAGGCCCAGCGTCGTCGTCGTCGTCCCCTGGGTTCCGCTGATCGTGTTCGGCAGATACAGATTTGTGTGGTTGAACAGGTTGTACGCCTCGGCGCGGAACTCGATCTTCAGGCTCTCAATCGGCGTGCTGAATCTCTTGTTCAGGTCGAGGTCCGTTTCATAGAACGCCGGCGTACGCCCTGGATTCCGTGACGCATTCCCGAATGGGCTCAGCGCATTGCCCGCCGCGTCCTTCACCGGCGGCAGCACAAATGCCGCATAGTTGATGTAGTTCACGTAGCCGGTATTCGCCGCACGCGAAGTGCGCCCCTGCGTCAGGGCGTGCCCCGGCACAACGTCCGGCCGATACTCGTTTGCGCCACGGTAGGTCGCAGAAATCTGCTGCGACACCTGCTGCGCCGTGTTCGGCGTATACGTCAGGTTGAACGGTGTCCCCGCCTGCGCTGTGTTGATGGCGCTCACCTGCCATCCTCCCACCACCGCGTCCTCCCACCCGTTGATGCCCGACAGGAACTGCCGCCCCTTTCCGAACGGCGTGTCGTACACCAGGCTGGTCACGTTCAGGATCGGAAGATTGTAGTCCGACTGCGCGTAATCGCCGCGGATGTTGAAGGCGTTCTGCGGTGACGGTGTGTTGCCTTCAAGAGACGCCGACGCGTTGTCCAGCGAGTGCTCCCACGTGAACGAATTCAGCAGCGTCAGCCCCGCCACCGCGCGCTGCTCGTACCGCACCTCCAGCGCGTTGTAGTTGGAGAAGAATTCGTTGTACGCCTCCGTGATGTCGCTCGGCCAGTTCGCAAACGGCCGGGCAAATCCGTTGGCCGGATTCTTCTGGTTCCCGTTCATGAATCCCTGCAGATGCAGACCGTGATTGCCCACGTACGCAATATCCAGCAGCGAGTTCTTCGCCAGCTGCTCCTGCACGCTCAGGAAGTAGCTCTCCACGTAGCTGTCCGGCGTGTTCTTCGGCACCCACGTAATGTTGTCGGTTGCCGGGTTGAACGTCGTCACCAGTCCCGAAGGGAATCCCTGGCTCGCCGTAGCGAAGCAACTCGGCGTCGTTGTGTTCGTCGCGATAATCTGGGCCGGCAACGGCGTCGTGCACTGGTTCGTTGGTGTCGGTTTGATCTGTGTCACCACCGCAAACTGCGCCTGCGGTGCGTTGATCGCCAGAATATCTCCCGATCCGGCGCGCGTGTAATGCACGTACCCTGTCCCGAATCCTCCGCGGATCGCCGTCTTCGCGAACGGCGCATAGGCGAACCCGATGCGCGGCATGAAATCCGTCAGATCGGGGTTCACCAGCGTCTTCCCGTACTCCCCTCCCGGGCTCACCGGCGTGATGCCGTTCCCCGCCACCGCTCCCGGCGTAATTGTTTCCACCGTCTGGGACGTCGGATCCCAGTTCGAAATGTAGTTTTTCCACTCAGAATACGGCGATCCGTACTCCCACCGCACACCCAGATTTAGCGTCAGCTTCGGATTCACTTTCCAGTCATCCTGGGCATACGCGCTGTCCAGCGATTGCCGCAGGTGAACCACAAAATAGTTCGCCAGCTGATAGCTGCTCGTCGCTCCAAACAGAAAGTCCGCCCAGTAGTCATCGGAAACCGTCGTGATGTTCGTGCAGTTCGGCAGCGTTGGCGTCAGCACCCCGCCCACCGTGGCGCTGGGGCAGGTGCTGTAGCCGCCACCGTAGGTCCAGGAGCCGTACAGCGGGTTGTTGTCGTTCACCGCCATCCAGATGTGCTCGTACTCGTAGCCGAACTTGAGCGAGTGGTTCCCCTTCACCCACGAGAAGTTCACCTTCGGATCCAGCAGCGCCGGATCCTGCCACTGCGGATTCGTGCTCTGCCGCCCGAATCCCGTGAAGCCCGTAATTGCCTCCGAAGGCAATCCTCCCGCTACGATCGGATTCGACGGCAGCCCCGGAATAGAGAACGCGTTGTCTCCGATTGACAGGTTGAACTTGCCCGCCTTCGTCCGTGACAGCCCCAGCCGCGCGTCCACAATCTTGTTGGCGCCGAACAGGTGGTTGTATCCCAGCGCCACCTGCTGATCCAGAATCCGGATTGTACCGTTGGTCTGCCCATCCAGGGGCAGCGGAATCGTCACGTGGTTCACGCCCGTCTCCTTCCGGTCGCTGATGCGCAGGAACCACGAGCTGTTCGCGTTCTGCTGATAATCGAGCCGCAGATCGCCCTTATCTGAGTAATCCGTGAACGGCGGTTCCACCGAGTAGTCGTTCGAGTTCAGCCCCGTCGTCGCCAGCCCCGACTGCGGCAGCGGAATCTTCTTGAAGTAATTCACCACCTGAGCATTCAGCGGATCGAACGCGGTCGACGGAATCGCCGTTCCCGCCGGGTACACCGTCCCCGTCACCGGATTCCGCACCGCAACCACCAGATTGCCGTTCAGCTCATTCTGCGTCGGCAGCGTCAGCACGTTCAGCGGCGTCAGCGTCTGCCGGAAACCCTCATAGTCCAGGAAGAAGAACATCTTGTCCTTCATAATCGGACCGCCGAAATTCATCCCGAACTGATTCCGATTGAAAGCCGGCTCCCTGAAGGGCGTCACCTTGCCGGTGTTGCTCACGATATTCGGCTTGAAGAATCCAGCCGCGTTCAGATCCGTGTTGCGCAGGAACTCATACAGCGTCGCGTGATATCTGTTGCCCCCCGAAGCCGACGCCACGTTGACCGTCGCACCCGACCCGCGCCCATACTCTGCGCTCTCGTTGTTCGTCACCACCGCGAACTGCGCCACCGAGTCCGGCGGAACCGCAATAATCTGGTTGTCGAATCCCTGGTTGCTCTCGCCGTACGCGTTGTTGTCCATACCATCCAGCAGGAAATTGTTGAACATGCTCCGCTGGCCGTTCACGTTGTACGCGCCCGCCCGCACCAGGCTGCTGATCGAGCTCGTCGTCGCCGCCGTCGGCGCCTGCCGCGCTCCTGTCACCAGCCCCAGCAGGTCGGAGTAGTTCCGGCTCACCAGCGGCAGCGCCTCGCTCTGGTAGTGCGTGATGGTCTGCTCGCGCTGGCTCGAATCCGTTTCCAGCTGCAGCGCCACGTCGCTCACTTCCACCGTGGTTTCCGTCTGGCCGGGCACCAGCCTCAGATCGATGCGCTGCCGACTGCCCACCGAAATCGTGACGTTTTCCGCCACCGCCCGGGCGAACCCCTTCGCGGTCGCCGCGATGGTGTAGACCCCGGTGCGCAGGGAAGGGAACTCATAGTCGCCATCGCCCGTCGTCGTTGTTTTCTCCGTGATCCCCGTGGCCGTGTTGGTCACGCTCACCGCTGCACCGGAAACGACCGCTCCGCTGGAGTCGTGGATCGTTCCCACCAGGCTGCCGTTCTCATATTGAGCGTGTGCCTTGCTGGAGCAGATCAGGAACAGGCCTGCCAGAAAAAGTCCGACGAAGACTCTATTTCTTGTCATCATGCCCAGGAGGCTAAGGCAATTGCGGACAATACTCCGTTAACACAGCGCAAATGGACCGTGAATCCGTCACAATCAGTGTGTAAAATCGTCCCCACATGCATTCCGGACGCTCCCCCACCCCCCGACGCGTCCTCGCTGTCGATGACGACCCCGTCAGCCTCGCGGTCACCGCTGTCCTTCTCGAGGCCGAAGGTTGCGTCGTCCAGCAGGCCCAAAGCGGCGACCAAGCCCTCGACCTCGTTCGCTCCAATCCCCCCGACTGCATCCTTGCCGACCTGCGCATGCCCGGCCTCAGCAGCACCCAACTCGCGCTCTCTCTCCGCAAAGCTGCTCCCCGCGCGTTGCTGCTGGCCATGAGCGCCACCCCCCCGCCGCACATCGACGGTTACGACGGCGTCCTGAAGAAGCCGCTCTCGCCCGAAGGCCTGCGCGCCGCCTTCGCCAACCAGGCTCTCAGTGACCAAAACCCCGAGCCGCCCGCGCCTCACGGCCCTAAAGACGACCTCGTCATCGACCCTGACATCTTCGAGCGTCTCCGCCGTGCCATCGACCCCGATGGCCTCGAAGAGGTCTTTTCCGTCTTTCTCCGCGATACCAGCGAGCGCATTGCTGTGATGCGCACCGCCGATCCTGCTACCATCCGCAAAGAGGCCCACACCGTCAAAGGCGGAGCCTCCATGGTGGGCGCTCTCCAGATCTCCCGGACCGCCGCATCCCTCGAATCGGGTATTGACGATCCTGATGATCGCCGTCGCAAACTCGATGAGTTAGAAGCCCATTGCCGTTTCGCCACGATTATCCTCAAACAGAGGCTCAAAGTATGAACTCCCCTACCAGGTCAGCTCGTCCCGCACCGCCCACGCGTCCGGCGAAGACCGCCTCACCGGCTATCCGCATCCTCCTTGCCGACGACCATCCGGTCATCCGGATAGGCGTCCGTAACATGCTCCAGAACGAGCAGGGCCTTGAAGTGGTCGGCGAATGCTCCGATGGCGATGAGGCCATCACCCAAACCCTTGAGCTGCTCCCCGACATCCTCCTGCTCGACGTCTACATGCCGCGCCTGCCCGGTATTGAGGCCATGCGCGCCATCATGAATGGTTCGCCCTCCGTCAAAATCATCCTGCTCACCAGCACCATCAGCACCCAGCAGGTCATCGAGGCCCTCCAGATCGGCGCCCGCGGCATCGTCATCAAAGACGCCGTCGCCGAGCACATCACCGCCGCCATTCGCGCTGTCTCCGGCGGCGATTACTGGATCGGTGGACGCCGCGTCGTCAACCTCGTCGGCGCGCTCCATGAGCTCATGCAGCAGGCCGCCGTCCCCGACCGCAAAACCTTCGGCCTCACCCCGCGCGAAATGGAAGTCGTCGGCTGCATCGTCGAAGGCTGTTCCAACCGCGACATCGCGAAACAATTCGGCCTCAGCGAAGAGACGGTCAAGCGCCACCTGTCGAACATCTTTGACAAAACCGGCGTCTCTACCCGCCTCGAGCTGGCCATGTTCGCCATCGCCCACCACCTCGTCAACACCGAAAGGTAGCCACCTCGTGTACATATCGGCCGCAGATCACGTGGCCGAGCATCCAGCGCCCGAGGAAAAAACTCCGCTCCGCGCAAGACCGTGACTTCACACCACGGCGACGGCGACGCGTCAGGATAAGATCCCGCTGGCCCCTATGTCGGCCCCCCTCAGTTAGAAAAACCTAATCTCCCCACCTGGGCCCATGGTCTGTCGAGTGCAATAAGTCGGGCGGGAGAGATGGTATGGCCCTGTTTACATGGAACGAATCCTACAGCGTGAAGGTCGCGATTTGCGATCGGCAGCACAAGAAGCTATTCGAGATCATCAACGAGCTGGCTGACGCAATGCGTATAGGCCAGGGGCAGGAAGTCGTCAGCAAGATCGTGGCCGATCTGCTCACCTACACGCAGACCCACTTCCAGGAGGAAGAAGCGCTGATGAAAAAGGCGAACTATCCGCAACTGGCGCCGCATCAGGAGCTGCACAAGAAATTTGTCTCTGACATTGTGGCGCTTCAAGACCAGGCGCAGCAGGGCAAGGCCGCGAACTCAATCCAGGTGCTGAACATGCTTCGCGACTGGCTGCTCAACCACATTCTGAAGACCGACAAACAGTACTCGGAGCCCCTCAACGCTGCCGGGATCAGCTGACGCCGGGCGCTGAGCACTCCGCGTTCCGGCAGCTAGCAAACCAGATGGCCGCGTGTCAGGTGGAGGCCGTCCAGCCGCCCGAGCAAAGTGAGCGCGACGCGATCGGGATGGAACAGACTCGCTGCCATCGCCATCACCTCTTCTTCGGTGACCGCCTCGACCCGTTCGATGATCTCGTCCAGGTCGAAGAAGCGCTCGAAGTACATCTGCTGGCGCGCCAGGTTCGACATCCGCGACATCGAGCTCTCCAGCGAAAGCAGCAGATTGCCCTTCAGCTGATCCTGCGCCCGCCGAAGCTCGCCGGGCTGCAGCGGCTCAGTCTTCAGGCGCCGAAATTCCTCCATGATCAGGTCGATGACCTGGAGGGCCCGGTCCGACGACGTTCCCGCGTAGACGCACAGTGAGCCCGTATCGCGGTACGGCGCAAGGTCCGAGTAGATCGCGTAGACAAGGCCCCGTTCTTCCCGGACAGTCTGGAACAGCCGCGAGCTCATGCCCCCGCCGAGAATGGTGTTCAGCAGTAACGTTGTGTAACGCGACTCGTCCCCGATCGGCGGAGCGGGAACGCCGAGACAAAGCTGAACCTGCTCGAGGGATTTCTTGTTACGCAGATGAATGCGCGGCGTCACAGTCGGCGCCGAGTCGGCGCTGAGAACGTTGCCCGGCGCGAGCGAGCTGAAGTGGCGCGCGACCATCTCGACAAAGCCGTCGTGCTCCAGGTTGCCGGCGGCTGAAAACACCATGTTGCCGGACTGGAACCGCTGTTCAAAGAATCGCACCAGCGTATTCTGCTCGAAACTACGCACCGTCTCCCGCGTGCCTAAAATCGGCTTGCCCAGCGGGTGCCCTTTCCAGAAATTCTGCATGAAAATTTCATGGACGAGCGTGTCCGGATTGTCTTCGTCCATCTTGATCTCTTCGAGGATAACGCCGCGCTCTCGCGCGATCTCTTCGCTGGCGAAGACCGGATTGAGCACCAGGTCCGAAAGTACATCGAGCGCCGTCGCAACGTGCTCGTCGAGCACCTTAATGTTGAAGCAGACTGTCTCCTTGCCCGTGAAGGCGTCCAGATTGCCGCCGATCGCGTCCACCTCGCGCGCAATGCGCTGCGCCGATCGCGATTTGGTTCCCTTGAACACCATGTGCTCGACGAAGTGGGAGATGCCATTCAGCTCCGGCACTTCGTGACGCGAGCCGGCGCGCATCCACACACCCATGGCGACGGAGCGCACGTGCTCCATGCGCTCGGTAAGCACGATGAGACCGCTGGGAAGGACAGTACGGCGGATGTTGCGTTCGCTGGTCATTGCAGTTTTCAGACGGGGTCCTGCCGGGCCGGCAATCTACGACCGATTTTAGATGCGCTATTCTCGGATGAATAGATGACTACTGGCGGGCAACGGCTTACCCCCATTTTAGACGCTCGAAAGGCGCCTCTGGATCGAGGCCTTTTTGGTCTTTGGAATGAGGAACTTAGCTGTGCTTTGCGGGAATTTGGGTTACTGCCGTACCGCGTCCACCAGCTCGAAACCGCCCTCTACCGGCAGAAAGTCGCAGACCTCGACGAGGTCACGACCTGGCCCAAAGACCTCCGCGAAAAGGTCGCAGCAGCGGGATTCCCTATCGGTTTGCCCGCGATCGTGGAAACCTTCCGCTCCGAAGACGGCACGGAGCGCTATCTGATCGCCGGCAACGACGGCCAAACCGTCGAGACGGTGTGGATGCCCGAAGGCGACGGCGGCGAAGAAGGCGACACCGTGGGCAGGGAAGACCACGAAGGAGCCCCAGCGTCCGCGGCCCTTTCAGCCCCGAAAAAACCCTGGTCCAGAGCGACCATCTGCGTCTCCAGTCAGATCGGCTGCGCGGTCAACTGCCAGTTCTGCCTCACCGCCAAGCTCGGCATCATCCGCAACCTCACCGCTGGCGAGATTGCCGGCCAGGTAGCCGCGGTCCTCAAGCGTCACGACGCCGAGCCCGGCCGCGACCGCATTAACCTCGTCTTCATGGGGATGGGGGAGCCCTTTCTCAACTACGACGCCTTCATGGCCGCGGTGCGCCTGCTCGCGGGGCCCATGGAAATCCCCGAGTCGCGCATGACCGTCTCGACCTCGGGCATCGTACCCGGCATCCTCCGGTTCGCGAACGAAAAAATCCGCCCGAAGCTGGCCATCTCGTTGAACGCCCCCAACGACCAGGTCCGCGAAGGCATCATGCCCGTCACCCGCAAGTGGAGCATCGCCGAAGTCATCCAAGCCGTGCGGCAGGTGCCGCTCCGCCAGCGCGAGCGCGTCACCTTCGAGTATGTACTGCTCGCCGGAGTGAACGACCAGCCCGAACATGCCGATGAAGTTGTGAAGCTGGTTCGCCGCGCGCAGTTTCCGGCCAAAATAAATCTGATTGCGTGGAACCCGGGGCCCGGGGTACCGTTCAAAATGCCGGGTGAGGACGACGTTGCGCGGTTCCGGGCGCGCCTCCGTGAGCAGGGCGTGCCGGCCTTCGTGCGAAAGCCCCGCGGGCGCGATATCTATGCGGCATGCGGGCAGCTAAAAAAAACAACGGCAACGAGCTCAACAGGGTGAAGGTGGACAGCAACCAGAGTACGACGACCGAAAACGGCATCGCAGTGGAAACCGCAGCCATCATCGACCCCGGAGCCACTGCGGAAGCAGCAGCCAGGGCAGAAGCAGCAGCCACGGCGGAAGCGGACCGCATCGTCGCCCGGATGATCGGCCTTGTGTTGGACCTCGCCGTTGGTTTCGGCACCCTGGTCGTCGCAGGAATTCTCGCTGTCCTCTGCCTCGTACTCAAGCTGCACATCATCCCGCCTCTGGTGGCCGGCCTCTTCTTCGTGGCCGCGCTGGTTCGCTCCATCGGGTCGAGAACCAATCCCTGGACGGAAGGCTTTGCGATCGCCATGGGCGCAGTTTTTCCCTCGATGCTGATCGCTGTCGTCGCGGCCCGTAGCGGCAGCCTCAGCCTCTGGGGCGCCGCGCTTGCGCTCCCCCTGGTCTGCGGCGCAGGCGCGCAAACCCAGCGCTTCTGGAAACGCCGTCTTCCCCTTGCCAGCGTTGCCACGGTCGTCGTGCTCGTTTCGATTCTGTTCCTCGCCGGAAAGTATGTCGCCCCGCGCCTCGCTTTGCCACTGGGAACCCGCACCATGAATCGGCCCGCGCCGGAGTTCACACTCACCCGTCTGGACGGCACACGCGTCACCCCCGACTCGCTCCAGGGCCATGTCGTGCTGCTGGATTTCTGGGGAACCTGGTGCGCACCCTGCCTCGCCGAGATGCCGAAGATGGTCAATCTCCACCGCCAGTTCGCGTCGAACCAGGACGTCATCTTCCTCGCGGTGAACTCGGGCTGGCAGGGAGATACGCCCGACGTGGTCCGCACCTTCGTCCAGCGGAAGCATCTCGACATCCCCGTTGCACTCGATCCGGAAAACGCAACCGGCAAACTCAAGATCGACGGCCTCCCCACCCTGATCCTCATCGACCGCCAGGGCCACATTCGCCTGGAACAGACCGGCTACAACGATGGCGAGCCCCTCGAAACCGAACTAACCACCCAAATCGAAGCACTCCTCAAGCCAGCAAACTAGCCGAGCCAAGCCTGATCCCGAGCAGGCCCGTTCGTCACTTTTCTGAGCAAAATCCCGCCCACTGTCCACCTCCTCGCCGCAGCGTAAACAAAAAACCGTGCTAATCTAGCTCATCGACTTTCAGGAAAGGAAGGCATCCATGATGGTGAATCACGCGGTCAGCGACCCCAAAGCGCAGCGGCCCGGTGACTCGCTCGTCAGCTCGGCGCTTGTCGGTGCCCCTCTTGTCAGTCCCTTTCTCGTCCGATCGCGTCATTAGTTCCGACCGGACTCCGAACCTGACAACCGGACACCAGATAGACCGCCTCCGCAAGGCCACCTCCGCAGAGGACCCGTCTCTCAAGCGCCCGTCGTAGCCGTTCCCGACGAACCGACTCCCAACTTCAGCCAGGACGCCCCGCGCTGTCTGCGGCGCCTCCGTTGAGGATCCTATGAGCCGTTCCATCGAACGCAACTCCACGAACGTAGTCCGCGATGTCCTCGCATTCCTCAGGCGCCACTGGCGCCGCGAGGCGTGGTGTGTCACCGGCATCGCGCTCGGCATGGCCATAGCAACAGGTGCCGACCTCCTCCTGCCGGTCTACTCCGGCCACCTCGTCGACGCGGTCGCCAAAGGCGGCCCTCGCCTCATCGCTCTGCGCGCGGCCGGCTACGCCATCCTCGCCATGGCCTCGCTGGGCGCGGTCCTCGCGGCCGCGCGCTATCTCGCCTTCCTCGGCATCGTGCGCCTCACTGTGCGTCTGATGACGCGCATGGCCGGCGATGCCTTCTGGCGCGTGCAGCGCTTCTCTACCGACTGGCACGCCAACAACTTCGCCGGCTCCATCGTCCGCCGCATCACGCGCGGCATCTGGGCCGTCGACATGATGAACGACACGCTGCTCCTCGCCCTGCTGCCCTCGCTGCTCGTGCTCATCGGTTGCCCGTTGCTGTTGGGCTTCCGCTGGCCCACCATGGGTCTGTTCGTCGGTGCCGGCGCGCTCGCCTACGTGGCCATCTCCGTCGCGCTATCGCTGGGTCTGATCGCCCCCGCGGCCCGCCTCTCCAATGCCCAGGACACGCGCATGGGCGGCGCGCTCGCCGACGCCATCACCTGCAACACCGCGGTCAAATCCTTCGGCGCAGAAGGCCGTGAGGACGCGCGCCTCGGCAAAGTCCTCGCCAAGTGGGGCCAGCGCACCCGCCGCACCTGGCTCTTCGCCTCCCACAGCGGCCTGGCGCAGATGATTGCGCTTCTTGCTCTGCGCACCCTCGTCGTCGGCTCCGCCATCTGGCTCTGGTGGCGCGGCCGCGCCTCGGCCGGCGACGTCACCTTTGTGCTCACCAGCTACTTCATCGTCCACGGCTATCTCCGCGACACAGGCCAGCACATCGCCAACCTGCAGCGCGCCGTCAACGAGATGGAGGACATGGTCGGTTTCGAGTCCCAGCCCCTCGGCGTGGCCGATCTCCCCGACGCGCGCCCCATTCGCGTCCCTGCGGGCGAGATCTTCTACGACCGCGTCACCTTCCGCTACTCCATGCAGACCGTCCCGCTCTTCCGCGATTTCTCCATCCGCATCGAGCCCGGCGAGCGCGTCGGTCTCGTCGGCCATTCGGGCTCCGGCAAAACCACGTTCGTCAAGCTGCTGCATCGTCTCTACGACGTCACCGGAGGCCGCATCGTCGTCGACGGGCAGGACATCGCGCACGTCACGCAGGATTCGCTGCGCGCGCAACTCGCCCTCGTCCCGCAGGAGCCGATCCTCTTCCATCGCTCGCTCGCCGAGAACATTGCCTACGGCCGCCCCGGCGCGAAGCCCTGGGAGATCGAAGAGGCCGCGCGCCTCGCCAACGCGCACGAGTTCATCGAGCGCCAGGCGAAGGGCTATGCCACGCTGGTCGGTGAGCGCGGCGTCAAGCTCTCCGGCGGCGAGCGTCAGCGTGTTGCTTTGGCCCGCGCGTTTCTCGCCAACGCTCCGGTGCTCGTCCTCGACGAGGCCACCTCGAGTCTCGATTCCGAGTCCGAGGCCCTCATCCAGGAGGCGATGCAGCGGCTCATCGCCGGCCGCACGGCCATTGTCATCGCGCACCGGCTGGCGACGGTTCGCATGCTCGACCGGATCCTCGTCTTCGATCGCGGCGAAGTGGTCGAAGAAGGCCGCCACGACGACCTGGTCCGCAAATCCGAAGGCATCTACCGCCGCCTTTTCGAACGCCAGGCGCTCGGCCTGCTGTCGCCTGAAGAAGACCTCGAACCCGTGTTAGACGAAATGGACGACTTCTCCGAAGAGGCGGTCGGCTGAGCGCCAACTGCTTCTTCGAATGCGGTCGAGGGCTGAGTCCAGGACGCACGGCGAATGGGTTCTCGCGGAGACGTCTGCCGACCTTTTGCCTCAATAAAGGTGCAAATCGCCGGGTGAGGCGAAAAGAGTGCGAGATCCGTGAGGACCGATCCGCCCTTGACATTTTTCACTTCACCCCGCCATCATGACTCACCCAGCTTCGAGCTGTCCTTTGAAGCTGTCCTTCCGAGGGGCATCCCGTTACTTTGCGCATCGGCGCCGGCCGATTCCGCGCAACTACCGGCAAGGGACCGTGTTCTTGCCGTGAACCTGACCCACCCAGGAGGCCTTTTCATGAAGGGCAAAGCTGTATCTCTGCTCACGCTTCTGCTCGCCGCGCCGCTTTCGAGCTACGCCGCCGAACAGTTGATCCCAGCCGGTTCTCTCATTTCGTGCACCCTGTCAGAACCCAGGCTCAACTCCAAAAACACCGCTATCGGCGACCCCGTCCTCTGCCAGGTCGGCCACTCCGAACGCTATGGCCGTTCGGTGCTGCCCTTTGACAGTTACCTCGTCGGCCGCTTCGAAGACTACAAAGACCCAGGCCACTTCGTCGGCAAGGGCTGGATGGAACTCCGCTTCGACCGCATGGTGATTGAGCCGGATACCGTCATCCCCATCGACGCCAAAGTCGTCGACGTTCCCGGCTATAACGTCGACCGCTACGGCCGCATCCTCGGCAAAGGCCACGCGACCCGCGACACGGTTACATGGCTGATTCCGATTCTCTGGCCCATCGACCTCATCAACCTTCCCCGCCGCGGTCCGCGGCCCACGCTGAAAGAAGAAACGCGCCTGACCCTGAAGGTCATGGACGACCTTGGCGTGCCCTCCGGCAACCCCCAGCCCTATCAGCAGGATCCCTCCGGCCTCTACCGCCGGCCAAGCGCGTACGAGCAGCCGGCGCCCGCCCCGCCACCCCCACCCCAGCAGATCACTTATGTGGAACCGCCGCCTCCACCGCGTGTGGTGTACGTGGCTCCGCCGCCGCCGGTCATCGCGATGCTTCCAAGGACGGTCATCGTCTACCGGAATGGATACGCGTATCGCGTTGCCGTTCCTTACTAGCCTGACTTGCCGGACCGGTGCTCCTGAGCACCGGTCCAGGTTTCGCTGTTTGTTTGCTTCCCCGAGGCGCCGACGGGAACCGTCTTCCCGAGGGATCGCGCTTTGTGCGACACCGACTTCCCAACTCCGGGGAGAGCCATTCGACTCGCTATGCGCTTGTTCAGGCCAGGGTGTGGGGCGTCCGCATTTTTTTCGTCTCTGCCGATTTCGAACCGGCGCGGAAAACAGCGCCGCTAAAGCTCACGCCCCTTCAATGTTCCATATTCGCAGGCCATCGTCATTGTTTATCTCTTTTTCAAACTGCGGTCACGGGGTTTTCATCCTCAGGGCAACTAATTGCACCGTAGATCAATTCCCCATGAGGAACAAACTATGAGATTATTTGCGCGCTGCCTCCCGCTGCTTCTGATCGTTCTATCCATCTCTGCGACTTTGCAGGCCGAAGACAACGATTCCAGACACAGGGTCAGGCACGTTTTGCTTATCAGCGTCGACGGCTTGCACGCTCTCGACCTTACCAACTATGTCAGCAGCCACCCGCAATCGACTCTTGCGCAACTGAGTTCGCATGGCGTTACCTTCGACAACGCTGCCACCTCGCAACCGT